>CAUHAO010000043.1 GCA_959604355.1 uncultured Eubacteriales bacterium | reverse complement strand
ACCGAAACATTCACACCTTGTTTCTGCAACGGTTGACGAAACTTTTAAACTGTCTAATCCTTAGTCCGTGCGCAACGAGCGAAACCCTTGCTCCGCAATCGCTCCGCTGTTTTGCCCGAGAAAGACTCCCTATTACAAAGTTTTCGCCAGGCCTTTTTCAAAAGGCCGCGTACCCCTCTTGCCGCGTACCCCTTTTGCCGCGTACCCCGCGTCTCTTTCGTTCCTTATTTCAGCAGGGCTCCGAAGCCGGCGCTTTCTGCCCATTTAGCGGCAGCGCTGCCTGCGGGTGTAACGATCGACGAGAGCTTGTCGCACTGATAGATCATTCCGTCACCGAGAGTAGTTACCGAGGCGGGAAGCTCGATGCTGTTGAGGTTCACGCATACCGCGAACGCGAGGTCTCCTACGCCCCAGACGGTATCGGGGAGCTTAACGGTATTGACTGTTGCGATATAGTAGAACACGTTAGAAACGTACTTTACGCCGCTCGGAACGGTGATTGTGCTGTCCTTGGAGTTTATCTTGATGAGCACTCCGTCGCCGACAGTGACGAAGGTATCCGTCTGTGCGGCGAGCCATTTTGTCTTACCGAGTATGGTAAGACCGACGCTCTTGACCGATGCGGGAATGGACACGCTCTCGATATTCGAGCACTCGAGGAATGCATATGTTCCGATATAGCTTACACCGTTGGGAACGGTGACGGCGGTTATCGTCTGATTGCCTCTGAAAGCAGAGGCACCGATAGCGGTGACCTTAGCGCCGCCGAGCGTCGAGGGGATGGTGATAGCGCCGCCCTTGCCGGTATAGCCGGTAACGGTAGCATTGCCCGATGCGTCGAGAACGTAGGTATAATCAGCCTCAACGGGTGCGGGAGTGTTCTGCGGAGCGGTCGTTTTTGCGGCGGGAGCGTCGGTCTCTGCGGGAGCGGTGGTCTCGGGCTCATTCGCGGTGGTCTCTTTGCTGCCGTCCGCCGTATCGGTCGGCTCGGTCTCCTCTGTGTCGGTTGCTGCGGTGGTTGTAACGGCTGTCGTCTCGCCACCGTCGGAGATGAGCTGAGGTACGAATTTTATCGCGAGCGCGACTACCGCTCCGAGAACGACGACGAGCAGGGCGATGAGTACTGCGCCTGCCAAGCGTCTGCCGGTGCTGCCCTCCTCCTCTTCCTCCTCGCCGGAGGCATATGTAAAGTCATGATTCTCGGTCTGCTCGGCTGCGCCGGCGATCATGGTCATTCCGGCTGCAACGATGGTATCCGAAACGCGCTCGGGCACGCGGATAGCAGCGGCGCGCTCGGAGAGGATAGCGCCGAGCTCGGCTGCGCCGCGGAACTTAGAGAGCGCGGGGGTATCCTTTGTGCGCTTCTTGATCTCCGCACCGACGAGACCCGCACCTGAAATTATCGCGCGGCGGACGCTGCGGGGATCAGCCTGAAGATTTCTTGCTATCTGATCGGGATCAAGCCCGCAGAAGAAAAACAGCATAACGGCAAAGCGCTCAGCCTCGGGCAGTGCGCAAACAGCCTCCTCGACCGCGCGGCAGGCATCGGCATCGCCGACAAGCTCGGAGCGCGAACCGCCGAGGCTGTAAGGAAAGCTTTTTTTATCGCCGGCATCATCGGGCAGCGTTGCCGCAAGGCGTGAAAAATCAACCGTTCTTCCGCTGCCGGAAAGGTAGGAGCGGCAGCGCTTTGCGGCGGTCATGTAGCTCCATGCGGGGAAGGATGCGGGATCCTTCAGCAGTCCGAGCTTGCCGTATATATGCATAAAGGCGGACTGCAGCATACCCGCAGCGGCATCCTCGTTGCCCCCGACGAGGCGCAGACAGAGGTAGTAGACATTGTTTTTGTATGCGTCGTATATTCCCGCAGCAGCAGCCGTGTTGCCGGAAACGGCATTTCCTATCAGCTCTTGTATATTCATGACATATTTCCTTCCGTAAAAGCAGAATTAACATTCCATCGACATTCTACCACATCTTGCGCATCTTGTCAATTCGGAAAGCGGTGAGATTTTTCGTGAAAGATCTCTGAAAAAGCCGATTTGGTATGTTTTGGGCTATTATTCTATAAGTAGAGTCGACAAACACCTTAAGGTGTTGTTGAATAGAAAAAAAGAAGAAGGAAGAAGGTCGATATACGGTAAAGAATTCAAAGAAGAGGCGATCCGACTGTCGGATGATATCGGGAACAAGAAGGCGGCAGCCAGGCTCGGGATTCCGTACTACACGCCGGCAGCCCGGCGAAACCGCAGCAAGCACAAGCCGAAGGAAACGGCGACGATGAGTGAAGAAGAGCTTCACAACAGGAACCGCGAACTCGAGAAAGAGAATGCAGAATTACGCGTGGCAAACAATATTTTAAAGGACGCACTCGGTTTTTTCGCAAAAGACCGGAAGAGATAAAGACCAGCGAACGACACGTATTTATTGTGAAATACAAGGATAAACGATGACGAAAGTACAGAGGATTTCAAGGCGGTAGTCATGGAAAGCCTGAAGTCAGGGGAAAATCTGCTTCTGAAAAAAACCAAAACAACAAGATCAAATACAAAGATGATGTGATCTATTAAAGCCTCAAAATTTGAAGGAAGGGGTTAAGTGGAGCAATCAAATAAATTCTATAAAAACAACCCGTCCGACGTGATTTGGTGGGTTGAAAATTCGGATACGGTCGGCGAATGGCTTTTCAGTTTTGACAAGGAAACGATATTCAACATGTTTGCCGATTATCCTGACAAATTGACATCTGAACAGAAAGAGATATTCGATAAAGAAAATCCCTTTAACCGTGGTGCCATAAGAAAACATGAAAAAACCCAGTAAAATCAATGTTTTTTAGGGCAGCGGAAAACGGGGCAGGTCAAAACAACTGAATAATCAGACAGAAACAGGGTGTTGTCAAGCATGACAGCGCCCTTTTCTGTTCCCCGGCCAAGCCGCAGATTTTGAAAAAAGTCTGCGGCTTTTCTTTTTGCCCAAAAGCAGAAAGGAGGCGACGGCCTATGTACTTCACTTCCGGCAGCGATCGGGCCTTTGAACAGCTCATGCAGGGCAAGCCCGGTTTTGACCACTACGACAGCGGCGAGGCGGTCACGCCGGAGGACTGCGGCACCTGCCGCTTTTATCGCCCGCACTGGAAATATCAATTCTGCGTCTATGCGGAATGTCCCTACCAGCCGGGCAAGCTGACCGCCTACGACGCGGTGACATTTCGAGTGAAAGGAGTTGAGAATATGGCAGTATTTCGTGTAGAGCGTAACAAGGGCTACACGGTGATGTCCAATCACCACCTGCGGAACAAGGACTTATCCCTGAAAGCCAAGGGCCTGTTATCGCAAATGCTCTCCCTGCCGGAAGATTGGGACTATACGCTGAAAGGTTTGTCCCTTATCAACCGGGAGCAGATCGACGCGATCCGGGCCGCAATCCGGGAGCTGGAACAGGCCGGGTACATCGTCCGATCCCGTGAGCGCGACAGCCAAGGGCGCTTGCGCGGCGCGGACTATGTGATCTATGAACAGCCCCAGCCTGTGCCGGATTCACCTACGTTGGAAAATCCAATGTTGGATAATCCAACGCAGGAAAAGCCTACGTTGGGAAAACCAACGCAATTAAATAAAGATATATCAAGTAAAGAAAAATCAATTAC
>CAUHAO010000042.1 GCA_959604355.1 uncultured Eubacteriales bacterium | reverse complement strand
GCAGAGACGCGCACAGCGCGGCGGGCAAAGCCCGCAATTCTTGTGAAACAAGAATTTCTGCGAATATTATAACATAATTCTACAATTTTGTCACTAATTATTTGCTGTGAAAATATGAACTTTTTTTGTCGGTTGACAAGGACTGTGTATTGTGATATACTTTAATAAGATCCGAGGTGAAAATATGAAAAGCGTATATAGAATATTTATCTTCACGGAAATTTTTATTTATATCGCGTATATGACCTCCGATATGGGTATATTGTCCTTGCCTTCTGTAACGCTCAAATACATTTCAATAATTCTCTGCTTTGCGTTTTCTTCGTTTGCCGCAGTAAAAAGGCGGACGAGAGATTCCATACTCGTTGCGGCGGCAATGCTTTTCACGTTGATATCGGATACCTTTCTGCTTGTCACAGATACGCATATCACGTTCGGTCTCGTGACCTTTTGCTGTGTTCAGCTGCTCTATCTTTTTAGGATTGACGGGTTTGGAAAGAAAATGTGGATATCCTTATTCGTAAGGATTTTTACTTCTACCGGCGTTTGCGTTTTCCTCGGATATGAGCGGATCTTCGACATTAATATTGCTTTAGCGGTGTTTTATTTTATCGGGCTCGTTTTAAATTTCGCTGAGTCAACAAAACATGCAATCCTCAGACGCGATAAGCGCTTTGCTGTTTTCTCTGTCGGTTTGATTTTATTCCTCTGCTGTGACATTTGCGTTGCGCTTCACAATATGGGGGCATATATCAGCGTTCCGGCGATGAATCGCGCGGTAGCATTCGCGAATATCGGCATGTGGCTTTTTTATCTGCCGTCGCAGGTTCTTATTGTTCTGTCAGCAATAACAGGAGAAATAAAAAGATGAAAAAAGTAATGTCACGTTTTGTTTATGTTTTGAGTGCAATCTGCATATCTCTTTCCATACTTTCGTTTTCGATTGGCGTTCCGATATATTGGAAAGGATTTTACTATCTGCATATAGACACACTTAATCTGCCCGAACGGACGGGATTCACTTATGACGAAATAAAAACCGCGTATGACGACTTGCTTGATTATCTTACCCGCGGCGGAGAATTCGGCACGGGCACGCTTGCATGGTCCGAAAGCGGAAAATCTCATTTTGAGGACTGTAAAAAGCTTTTTGATCTCGATTTATATGTGTTTGTCGCAACGACGGCTCTTGCGGTGATCTTTGAGATCCTTCGCCGTAAATCTTTTTCGGTACACTTTCTGCGCTCTCCTTGCTTTTACGGTGGAATAGCGGCGATGATTTTCCCTGTGGCACTCGGAATTTTCGCAGCGGCGGATTTTGACGCCGCGTTTACATTGTTCCATAAACTTTTTTTCCCGGGGAAAGACAATTGGATATTCAATCCGTATTATGACGAAATCATAAAGATTCTTCCGGAGGAGTACTTCGCCGACTGCGGCATATTGATACTCTCATGTGTCATCATAATTTCTGTTATATGTATAGTTTTAGGCAGAAAACGTAAACATGATTAAATATTTTCGCAAATCAGCGAAAAACGGTTGAAATTTTAATACTTAAGCGTTATAATAGCAAAATATATAGTAAAATACGCAAAAAGATAATTCAGGGGGAACAGAATGAGAGACTATAAAGGCAGAATAATTGATGTACATACACATATTTTTCCGGAAAAAATAGCAGAAAAAGCCACGGCATCCGTAGGAGCATTTTACGGCATTGAGATGACCTGCGTAGGGATAACGGAGCGTCTGCTTGAGCAGATGAACCAAAACGATATCGGCAGAGCGTTCATCCTCAGTACGGCGACCGTCCCGTCACAGGTAAGGCATATAAACGATTTTCTCATTTCCGTAAAACGTGAACATTCCGATAGATTTATTGCTTTCGGCACGGTCCATCCGGGGATGGATGACATGCTTGGGGAAATCGACTATATGAGACAAAACGGCATCCTCGGTGTGAAATTCCATCCTGATTTTCAGAAATTTGCCGTTGATGACAGGGTTATGGATCCCGTATACGAAAAGGCGCAGGCAGAAAAAATTCCGATAGTATTCCACGCAGGGGACAATCGGTATAAATTCTCGACTCCGCCGCAGTTCAGAGCAGTCATGGACAGATTTCCCGATCTTATCGCTGTTGCCGCACATTTCGGGGGGTACAGTCAATGGCAGGAAGCGGCTGAATTGCTTAAAGATACGGGATTATATTATGACACTTCAAGCTCTCTTTTTCTGCTTTCGCCGGAAGAGGCCCGCAGATTGATATCCGTCTATGACTCTGAAAAAATGATGTTTGGTACGGATTTCCCGATGTGGTCGGCGGAAGACGAATTCCGACGTATCGACGCGCTAGAGCTTGACAATGAAACAATGGGAAAAATCATGTTCCGCAACGCCGAAAAATTCCTTGAACGGACGAAATAAGTGTATTTTTCAATCAATTGTTAAAAAATACTCTTGAAAAAGAGAGTTTTTTGATATATAATAGATTATGTGTTTGAAAATTCGAAAGGAGAATAACTTTTTATGGAACACAAATGTTCGCATGAAGTCGAAAACATGTGCGTTGTTGCCAAAGGTCCTCACCACGGACCCGCCCCGATACCGGAGGAAGGTAAATGGGTACAGGCAAAAGAAATCACCGATATCTCGGCTTATACCCACGGTGTAGGTTGGTGTGCACCACAGCAGGGCGCTTGCAAACTCTCCCTTAATGTCAAAAACGGTATCATCGAGGAAGCTCTCGTTGAAACCATCGGTTGCTCCGGTATGACTCATTCCGCTGCTATGGCGGCAGAGATTCTTCCCGGCAAAACACTTCTCGAAGCTCTCAACACAGACCTCGTCTGCGACGCGATAAACACCGCCATGAGAGAACTCTTCCTTCAGATCGCTTACGGTCGCAGCCAGTCTGCGTTTTCCGATGACGGTCTCGTTATCGGCGCAGGCATGGAAGACCTCGGTAAAGGATACCGCTCGATGGTCGGTACCATGTACGGTACAAAGGGCAAGGGCGTTCGTTATCTTGAAATGACCGAAGGTTATTGCACAAAGATGGCTCTTGACGAAAACGACGAAGTCATCGGTTATGAATTCGTATCTCTCGGCAAAATGACAGACTTCATCAAAAAGGGTATGGAACCCAATGAAGCATATCAGAAATCTCTCGGCCATTACGGCAGATTTACTAAAGAAGACGGCGCAGTCAAGTTCATTGACCCGCGCAAGGACTAAGGAGGTACAGAATAATGGCACAGTTTGAAGGTTACGACAGACGCGAGGCGAAGATCCTCGACGTTCTCAAAAAGTACGGTATCTCCTCGATAGACGAATGCAAAGATATCTGCACTAAGTACGGCATTGACCCGTACACCACGGTTCAGGAAACCCAGCCCATCTGCTTTGAAAACGCGAAATGGGCTTACACCGTAGGCTCCGCTATCGCCCTCAAAGCAGCAGAGACAACGGGCGACAAGAGCGCCGCAACCGCTGCCGCTAATATCGGTATCGGACTGCAGTCCTTCTGCATCCCCGGTTCCGTCGCCGAAAACCGTAAAGTCGGTCTCGGTCACGGCAACCTCGGCAAAATGCTCCTGTCCGAAGAAACAGAATGCTTCTGCTTCCTCGCAGGTCACGAGTCTTTCGCAGCTGCCGAAGGCGCTATAAAGATTGCGCTTAACGCTAACAAAGTCCGCGTAAAGCCTCTCCGCGTTATTCTTAACGGTCTGGGCAAAGATGCTGCTTATATCATTTCCCGTATCAACGGTTTCACCTATGTTGAGACCGAATTCGATCCTTATACTGAAGAAGTAAAGGTCGTTTCGACGAAGGCTTTCTCCTCGGGCGCTCGCGCTAACGTTAAATGCTACGGTGCGGACAATGTTCCCGAAGGCGTTGCTATAATGAAGCTTGAAAACGTCGGCGTTTCCATTACCGGCAACTCTACCAATCCGACCCGTTTCCAGCATCCCGTCGCAGGTACTTATAAGAAATGGTGCATAGAGAACGATGTTAAGTATTTCTCGGTTGCATCGGGCGGCGGTACAGGTCGTACTCTCCACCCCGACAACATGGGCGCAGGTCCTTCCTCTTACGGTATGACCGACACAATGGGCCGTATGCATTCCGACGCGCAGTTCGCAGGTTCTTCCTCCGTTCCCGCACACGTTGAAATGATGGGCCTTATCGGCATGGGCAACAACCCGATGGTAGGCGCTACCGTCGC
>CAUHAO010000041.1 GCA_959604355.1 uncultured Eubacteriales bacterium | reverse complement strand
AGAAACAGCCCGACATTACCGTCGGACTGTTCCTGGTGCGCTGTGGGGGACTCGAACCCTCGACCTACTGGTTCGTAGCCAGTCACTCTATCCAGCTGAGCTAACAACGCATGTACTTTAATTCAGCCTATATATAATACCACATTTTTCAGCAAAATGCAATAGGTAAATGTTAAAATATCGGTAACTTTTTTTCGCTGATTTTCAAAAACGCTGATTAAATATATATTTGTTTTTACATTTCGAACAATTGTCACTAATGTATTCTTGTAATAAAGGCGCGAATATGGTAAAATGTGTTAAAGGGTATTTTATAAAACAAAAGTGAGATTTAAAGAATGAAAAGAATTATCTGTATTATTACGATGACTGTCTCCTTTGCTCTGATGCTTGCCGTGGTGACATCTGCGGCGTATGAAAACGGACTGCCGAAGTCCGATGAGACGGAAATTCTGCGCGGTACGCCCATTATCGACGGCAACGTGGACGACATTTATCTGAATAGTTACTGCATATACCTTGCGCCCGGAACGGAGGGATATCCCGACAATCCGACGGAAATGGAAGCGACGAAAGATACGGAGGGGTCGGCGTTTTTCATTTATGACGACAACTATCTTTATGTCTGCGTTATTGTGCGTGACAAGACCCTGATGTCTATGGGAAAAGAGTGGTGCGACGCGCAGAGATGGCCGTGGAACAATGACGGTGCGGAAGTTTTTGTCTGTCTCGGCGACGGCATTTCACGTTCCGTTCATGTTGACGCTTACGGAATCAGCGGCAAAGAGCATTACAAACGCGGCGCGAGAGATTATTACAAGGATAAAGACTCGTCCGAGTGGGCGGCAAAGATAATAGGCGACGACCTGTATGTTGTTGAAATTGCGTTTCCGTTTACGAAAGGCGAGACTTCAGGCACTCTTGTCGGTGTCGAGCTCGAAATAGACGACCGCTTTTCTATGGATTCCGAAGGAGCGAACGCGCGCGGAATATTCCTGAGCCATGAGCCGGAGAAAAACAGGGTTCGCCTTAGTGCAAAGGGCATGGAGCGGCCGACGCATAGCCCGACTGCATCGCCTACGGAGCTTCCTTCGGCAACTTCCACGGACACCCCCACCTACGAACCCACACAGGATCCCTCCGCACATATCATGCCGAAAGCGAATACGGTAAACCTGCCCGTTGTCTTCGCAGGCGGAGTTGTGATGCTTGCAGTCATAGCGGCGTCGTTGTTCATTGTCTCAAACGCTGAAAAATAAAATGCAATAATAAAAACCGCGGATCCGAATCGGGTCTGCGGTTTATTTGTTGTCGTCCTGCGGATTTTTTTCAAATATATATGCTTTGAATCTGTTGCCGCGGCGTGCTTCGAGCCTCTGCCAGCCGCCGCGCAGAGTCCATACGACTGTCGGGGCGTGAAAGAGGCGTCTGCAGATTTTCAGAGAAATGTTTTTATCTGCGTATTTGCGGTCATAGGCGATGAAATCGGGGCGCGCGATGACGTTTGTCAGCAGAAATTCGAGGGCGAAAGCTGAAATCTTCCCCAAAAAGCCTTTTCCCAGAGGCCCTGTCCTTGTTGAAAGTTGTCCGCGCGTGACAGAAGGTCGGTTTTTGCGGAACCACCTCAGAACGAAAGGGTTAAAGCTCTGTACGCACCACATGCCGCCGCATCCGTCGAGCACTTTCGCGAGAGGCTCGCACGGGTCCGTTTCAAGTTCCCTGCATTTCACCTCAACGAGCAGGGGAACTCGGCCTTTTATGATGTCGAGCACATCTTCAAAGAGAGGGATTTTTTCGACCGTGTCCCCGAGATTGAGTTTAAGCAGTTCGTCGTACGTTGACGCTTCGATGTTCCTTTTTTCTCTGCACATGCGAGTCGTGTCGGCATCATGGAAGACGACGAGCTTTCCGTCTTTTGTCAGATGTACATCGAGCTCAACGCCGTAACCCGCATCCACAGCGTGCCGGAAAGCTGTCAGGCTGTTTTCGGGAACATCTTTGCCGTGAAGCCCACGATGCGCAAATTCCACATCGAAAAATCGGTCGAATCGGCCCTTTTTCGGCGGTGCGGGGGCAATAAGAAAGAGATATGCCGCGCAAAGCAGTATAATTATTGAAAGTATCGAAATTAATATCGGCACCGCGGTATCTCCTTTGTGAAGTATTGAATGTAGTATATGGCGTTTTTCCGTATTTTATAATAGCCTCCCGAAAAAACCCGGGAGGCTCGGTTTCTTTAGGAATGACCGTTATATTTCGGCGATGATACCCTGTTTTTCGTCGTTACCGTCGCAGAGCCAGACCTTGCAGTTATAGTTTATCTCGTCTTTCTTCTGCTCGGTCCAGAGAACGTATATCTCCGCGTCTTTGTCCGCCATTTCTTCGGTTATCGGCAGATAATAGGTGTAGAAACGGTTGATTGGGGATACACGGAATTCCCAGACGTTGGAGCGGTAAGACGATGCTCTGTCGGGACAGCCGTAGAACTTGTCGCCGATTTTTACAGTTGCGAAAGCGGCGTCTCTGCCGTGGATGCCGTCTATACCGATTGCGAGGAAGGAATCCTTACGCAGCAGGCTGCCGTCGATGTGTACGGTCGTCTTCTGTGCCGCGGTCGCGGGATGCACGCTGTATTCGGGCATAAGGTTGTTGACTTTCGGGTCTTTGAGAGCTATCTCTTTGCCGTCACGGATGAGCGCGATCTTATAGATGCGGTCGACCGGGCGGGGCAGACGCAGATATCTTATGCTGTCGCAGATGGGGTAGGTGACGGTCTTGCGCTTGCCGCCGACGGTGTATATGGTATGGACTTTGTCGAGCACTACGTTCATTCTTTCGTCGCATACGGTGTTTACCGTACCGATGGTCGTCTTTTTCCACGCTTTGAGGTCTGTGGAGTATGTGCCTTCGGGTGTGAGGACGTTGCAGATTATTTCCATATGTTCTTCGTCCTTGTTTACGTCAAAATACTCTATAAGCACTTCGTCAGCGGTGTAAACGTCGCCGAAGTCTACGCGCAGGCAGCCTCCGTCCATGCGCAGGAATCTGTCGGTACGTGACGTGCCGTCGAAGAACGTATCCTTGTTGCCGTCGAACGCGAATCTGCCTTCACAGCCGCGCGCTTTGTATGTTTCCTGCTCAAAGAACGCGTCTCTTGCGGCTTTTACGCAGGGGATCTTTGTCTCACCGCAGCGGCGCATCGAACGCGCTTCGAGAGAGTCGTTATCCATGGCGAACATTGTGTTTTCGTATATTTCTTCCGCGTTTACGGGTATCGCGCATTTCTTTGTCGTGCCGAGTTTTACGGGAACGCGGTTCGTGTTGTCGAATATCTCAAGGTCTTTAAATTCTCTGCCGTCGGTGTAAGCGACTTTGCCGCTGACGCTGACTATCTTGACGCGGTCGGGCGAGCCCTTGACGTCGTGCAGAACTTCGTATTCACAGTTCGTAAGCATCGGTTCCGCTTCTTTCGCGTCGCAGACTTCCACGAGCGCCGCACGGAACGGCTCAACGGTAACGACGGCGGTCTTGCCATAGTCAAATTCACCGATATGCTGTTCGAACGGGTGACGCAGACGTACGTCGACTTTGCCGCATTTTGCGAGACCTATTTCCGTGTCTAGACGGATTTTGATGTCCACGGGCTTCCATGACGGGTTGCCGAGAACGATGAAACGGTGCGTTTTGCTGCCTCTTGCCACGGCGTTGAGTCCCGTCATTCCCTCCATAAGTTTCGGGTTGTGACCGTTGTTTTGCTTTTTAAGAGCGACAAGTGACGGGCTATAACTGTCGGGCAGCAGCATGCCTTTGACGAGTATATCGGAATATCTCTTGTGCAGGTTGTAGATATGCGCCATGTGTGCGTGTTCGTCGTCGCGCATCAGCCACGGATTGCCGTAGACTTCGGGGGAGAGAATGAGACATCTTCCGAACGCCTGCACGATCATGTCGTCTTCAAAGTAGTCTATGCAGGATGAAATGCATACGCCGTGGTCTTCGCACAGACGTTTCAGCCCCGGGACGTTGCCGCGAGTGAAGATAAACGAGCGATGGTGCGGCGCGTTCATCCAGTTGCAGGAATGTACGTCGACGTATGTTTCTATACCCTGCCATAGGAACGTTGTCGCATATTTGAGACCTTTGCCGCCCAGCCACAGACGGTGGTTGAGAACAATGAGGTCGGGGCAGTATTTGCGGCATTCCTGCATCTCTTCGCAGAACGCGTCGACTTTTTCGCGTCTTATGTCTCCGCACACGCCGTCGAGCTTGAAGAGCGCGAAGTTATGGTCGCGGCAAAGGGAAATAATACGTTCTTTGCGTACCGCTTCTTCTTGAGGGGTGTCACCGAATCCGTCGGGACCGCCCCAGATACCGAGACGAGTGCCGATTTTCGCCGCTGCATCTGCAAGCGGGCCGTAGCCGTTGGGGTATTGAGCATTTATCTTTTTGGAATCGGGACTCCAATAAGCCTGTCCCGCACCGTCGAGGTTGCCCGCGTCCCACGCATAAATATCCAGCTGCATACCGTATTCGTCGTGCAGCCATTTGAAATATTCGAGGTTAATCAGGGTCTGCTTTTCCGTGGAACCTTCATTTGTGTTGTTTATCCACGAGAAGTACTGCGCTTTTGAAGGAGTGCGTTCGTCAGCGCCGGCCGTCGCCTTTGTCTTTTTTGCCATATTGTCCTCCGTTGTATATGTATATGATATTTTCAAAGTATCAGGGTAAAATATCCCTTTATATTATACACATAAGGTCTCGGGAAGTCAACACCGTGAGATGTTTTTTCGGGCTTTTGACAAACTTTGAGTACAAAAATCCGACAAAGCCGAAATCGTGTTGACACGAAATATGTTTTGTGGTATATTATTAGCCATCTTGCGGAAAAAGGGAGTATTTGATGGGACCATTAAGAGTTTTTGTATTGCCTGAGGACGCGGCGTGCGAGGATGCAGTACGGATACTGCATGAACTGTGCGACGGTGAGGCTCGGTATTCGGGTATAAAAGTAGAGGTAATAGACGAAAAAAGACATGAGTCGTTTTCGGATGGATATGATTATATTTTCGTTCCGGCGTTTTTCGTACAGGAGTCGGTAGGCGGCTCTGACGGCAGATGCGTGACGCGATGGGTAAAGATGCACGAAGGAAAAGCGTCCGCGGAAAATATCAGAGACGTTCTGGAATCGGTACTGAAAAACATGACTTAAGATTGAAATACAAGTTGCGCGGGGTCAAATCCCTGCGCATATTTTATTCCCGGGGCGGAAAACGGTATCGTAAAAGCGCTTATACCGCAGTCATACGGCGCGAGAGTATAGACGGGGTAAAATACTTCAAAGCCCTCCGACGTCAGGCAGATGTTCGACGTGCTGAAAAGCTGCGCCGCCGTGCGTTCGGAATCGTTGAGTCTGCATTCGGGGTCATTGCTTCGGAGCTGCTCGAAAACATATGGTAAAAAAGCATGTTTTATATCGAACCCGCGGGCAAAAAATTCAGTCGGGTCCATGCGGACTCCGCGCGCGACGGACCATATGTCGGCGTTCCTCGTGACAGTGCCCCGTGTCCCTCCGCCGTAGCGGAACGTGTCAAATGTCAGCGCACAGAAACGCTCGGAAACGGCGCGGACGCTTGCCGTGCGGGTGAAAGTATGCATCGAAAAGGGGAAAGATTCTCTGCTGAATTTCCGGAATTCATTTTCCGCTCTTGCGAAAAATTCCGTGCGTACATAGCGGTTTATATTCTGTGCACCGCGCAGATAATAATCATTGAACGCGGTTTCCGTTTTCATAGGCAGCCGTCCCGATATTTTAGGGTATTGCAGTCTCATTTCCAGCACGGGTTTCATCCCGCTGAACATCACGTCTTCAATCTGTTCTGTAACTATATGTATCATCTTGTACACCCCTTTTGAAAATATATTAGGTCTGCGAGGAATAAATGTAAAATATTTCATTTTTTTAACATCAAAAGATGTTGCTTTTTACTGTTTTTTATAGTATAATATTCGCAGAGATTCTTGTTTCACAAGAATTGCGGGCTTTGCCCGCCGCG
>CAUHAO010000040.1 GCA_959604355.1 uncultured Eubacteriales bacterium | reverse complement strand
ACTCCCGCGGCGCTTCGACCCCCTTTATATCAGACAGCAAAAATACCCCTCAGACTTATGTCTGAGGGGTATTTTTGGTGCCGGTGGCGGGGGTCGAACCCGCATGGTATCGCTACCAACGGATTTTGAGTCCGTCGCGTCTGCCAGTTCCACCACACCGGCGTAATATGCGGTTGCGGAATGTTATTTAACCTTGTATAGTATACCATAATCAAAAAAGATTTTCAATACCGAAAATGAAACAAAAATGGAAAATCTGCTGTACAGGTCGATGTTTCACGGAATACACGACAACGTGCAATATCGGCAGAATCCCCGAAACCTGATCTAAACGCCGATTTTCCCCTGCAGCACACGGCTTACAGATACTCTCGGTTGAGGCTATCGAAGTATATATGCTGAAATATTGTTCGGAGAAATCTTACCTTTCCGTAACCAATATTTTCAGAGAACATTTTTCTGCGGAAATTCCCTCCGCATATTAAAGCGGAGGGAATTCTGTATCTTTCGGTTTTTAAAATATATATATCAATTAATAATTCTCAGCGTTTACTTCGAAATAAGCCTGAGGATGAGCGCAGACAGGGCAGACCTCGGGTGCGTTCGTGCCGACAACGATGTGTCCGCAGTTGCGGCATTCCCAAACCTTAACTTCGCTCTTTGCGAAAACGGCAGCAGTCTCAACGTTCTTCAGAAGTGCGCGGTAACGCTCCTCATGATGCTTTTCGATAGCCGCGACCATGCGGAATTTTTTCGCAAGATCCGCAAAGCCTTCCTCTTCGGCAGTCTTTGCAAAGCCTTCATACATATCGGTCCACTCGAAATTCTCGCCGTCTGCTGCTGCACCGAGGTTTTCAGCGGTATTGCCGAGGCCTGAAAGTTCTTTGAACCACATCTTTGCGTGTTCTTTCTCATTATCTGCGGTCTTGAGGAAGAGAGCCGCTATCTGCTCGTAGCCTTCTTTTTTCGCGGTGGAAGCGAAATATGTGTACTTGTTTCTTGCCTGAGATTCGCCTGCAAACGCCGCAGCAAGGTTCTTTTCAGTCTGAGTGCCGGCGTATTTGTTTGCTATGAGTTCGAGTTTGTCACCGCTCTGTTTGCATTTCGGGCAAACGGGGGTCTCGCCGTCGGTAACAGTAAATACTTCTCCGCATACTTTGCATTTGTAAGTTTTCATTGCATTATTCTCCTTATAGATTATTATATTATTCCGGGTATTGATACCGGGTTTACCGCCTACATTTCCCGCACAGCCCTGCGAATTGCAGAACGACTTCCGAAACATCGTAGCCCGCAGCGGATTCAACTGTCTCAACAAGTTCTTGCGGCGGCTGTATGTTTTTTAAATCAACTATCGCGCCGCAGCAACGGCATATCGCGTGGGAATGAGGCATTATGTTTGCATCGAAATGCTCCTGCCCCGCAACGATGCCCATCGACCGCACAAATCCCTCTTTTTTCAGTTCCGCGAGATTGCGGTACACGGTCGCAAGACTCAGATCGGGATATATTATTTTGAGATTTTCATAGATCCAATCGGCAGCGGGATGGATAGTCGTACCACGCAGACAGTCAAGTATCGCCTGACGCTTTTTACTGAACCGGTGCATATTCTTCTCCTGCCATTAATGATAATTATTATCGTTAATTGTATTATAACACATTTTTCTCGATTTGTCAATAGGCTCTTAAAGATTTATTTTTCACGACAAACTTAATTCTTAAATATAATACCGCTTACAGCGTGGGCGAGAACGAAATAAGCAGGGCTGTCAAGGTTTAAAAGCTTTATCGGCGTTATATTGACCCGCCGGCTGAAAAATGCCGAGACGAAGGACCTCTGCTCCGTGGGCAATACTGATAACAACACATTATGATTCTCAAAAGCGTCCTGCAGCTACTCTGCCGCGAGACCCGACAAAAGCCGCAACAAAGCACCTCCCCATACAGGAGACGCCGTATTGCGGCTGTTTTTTTATTTCAATGATGCGCTGTTATTTATTATCAGTGTGCTGTACATGAAAAGCACGTCTGCGTTATCGAAGCTGACATAATTTCCAATCAGATCACTGCTTATATACCTCAGGTCAACAAGCGTTATCTTTGAGTACCCGGACGCAAGCAAAGGAGCAAGACTGCTTCCGAATGAGTCACGGAAAAGAACGAGTTCCCTGTCTGTTGAAGCATTGGGATTATCAATAACAAGCAATGCGCACGAACCGCAAAGAAACATTTCGTACGGGTCTCTGCCGTGAGCTTTCTCCATGTCATACATTTCGGCGGGTTTTCCGGTTCCGGTATCGTAACTCGTGACCACGCACGCGTTTATAATATCAGAAGTAAGATATTTTAACGTATCGGGAGACAGCGGCAGGGCGGACTGGCCTACATAAGTTCCGAAGAAATCCTTATCAAGAGTATTTTCCGTAAAATCTTCGGTTATTTCAGTCTTCATGGATTGAGCGACCTTATGTGCTATATCTACTATGTTCTCCTGTCTCCAGTGCTGATCTGTGCGGTAAAAATCCTCAAGAGACAAATACGGGAATATGTCTATATATTCCGCATAATCGACCTCCGCCCTTATCCTTTCAATCACGGCATCGTAGTCCATCGCAAGATATGAGCCGAGAGGAGCAAGAAATGCGTTTTTGTCAGGAATAACAGACAGATATACGTTACAGTTGCTGTCCTTTATGTAACGGTCGTATATCTTGGCCAGTTTTTCCGTAAAGCCTTGGATCATTACCGGTTTTTCGGGATATTCCAATTTTGATGTATATCCGTTGACCGTATACAGACCGTTATTGTCCTTCTGCTGCATAAGATACAGAGCGGTCATTGCCTTAAGTGTACGGAATGAGTCACGCATCGGGAAACGGTCGGGTGCAGCGGATTCGAAATCCGACATATAACTGCCTGACAGTAGACCGTCAAATGTCACCTTGGGGAACTGTGCAAGAACCCTGCGCTCGCTCTCGGAATAGGTCTTTGAAGGAAACGCGATGCTCCAGACCGAAAAACCGAATATGATAAGAGCGGACAGCGTTATTACAAGGATATTCTTTATCTTTGTGTTCATGATCTCCTCCTAAAAACGGAAATACAGGAAAGGATTAAACGAACCGTCAACAAGGAATGCGACCGACACGAGCAACAGTGCCGCAAGCGCGAACGGCTCTACGACATTGAGAACGCGGCGGGCAGTATCGTTGCGTGATATAAGCTCTAAACATTTGCGCGGAAGCGGCGTAGCGCACAGTATTGCCGCAATTATTAACACTGCATACGAACGCAGATAATACAAGGCTTCGGCGGAAACAAGAGGCAGTCTGCCGAAAGCGAACATTCCGCTTATATCCGATATCGTCTGAGGAAGGTCATCCGCGCTGAACAGTACAAAGCCCAGCAGTACCGCGAGCATAACGTATATATGGCAGAATACCCGTGTCTTGTCCAGAAACTTTTTGAGCCACAGTTTTTCGCATATGAGCAGCACCGCGTAAAAAAGTCCCCACAAGATAAAGTTCCACGATGCACCGTGCCAGAAACCTGTCAGCATCCATACGACAAGTATATTGAATATCTGACGCACCGCGCCGCGTCTGTTTCCGCCGAGCGGAATATAAACGTAATCGCGGAACCATGAGCCGAGCGAGATGTGCCATCTGCGCCAGAACTCCGTGATACTGCGCGAAATATACGGATAATTAAAGTTCTCGATAAAATCAAAGCCGAATACTTTACCGAGACCTATGGCCATGTCGCTGTAACCCGAGAAATCAAAATATATCTGCAGTGTCAAGGCCGCAGCGTAGAGCCAATAATAAAGGACGGAAGTATCAGTGGACGCGCGGAAATTGTCCGCAAGCTCCCCGAAAGCATTTGCAAAAATAATCTTTTTGCCGATACCTATTATCAGCCGGCGGATACCGAGCGCTGTCTTTTCAACGGTATGTTCTCTTTGTCTGAGCTGGAGCGCGACATCCGAGTAACGTACAATGGGGCCTGCGATAAGCTGGGGGAAGAGCGAAACATATGTAGCAAAGTCAATGAGGTTTTTCTGCGCCGGCACAGTGCCGCGATATACGTCAACGGTATAACTGAGTATCTGGAAAGTGTAAAAGCTTATACCTATAGGCAGCGTTATTTTGAGCAGCGGCATCGACAGGCCGGTAACAGCATTTATATTTTCTATAAAAAAGTTGCTATATTTAAAATAAGCGAGAAGCGCGAGGTCGATGAGCACGGATGTCCACAAAAAAACACGTGCAAGAGGACGTTTCTTGAACTTCTCGATAAGCAGCCCGAATATCCACCCCAAAAGAATGGAAAACGCAAAGAGAATAACGAGCTTTTGCTCACCCCACGCGTAAAAACCAGACTTGCAATCAATAGAACGGTATTTTTAAATTTTTTCGGTGCTATCACATACAACAACAATGTGATAGGCAGAAAATAAAACAAAAACGGGATTCCGGAAAAAACCATGCCGTATCCTCCTTATCAAAATAAAAGGCGGACACCGTCGGAGAGCGACGGCGTCCGCAGGAACTCTTAATTACTGTCCGTCTGTTCCAAAAGACGAGGGGCTCATTACAAAGAATACTTTGTTTTTTACGTTCTCGCAAACCATCTCGTCGGCCTGAACGCAGATATTCCAGCGCAGATCGGCAGACTCTTTGAGAGTTGCAACGAAAGCCGCAGCATCAGCACCTTCACCGAGTTCAAAGATGTAACCGATGAACGGGATCGAACCTATCATGGGGCCGAACATCGTGCCGCGTTCAAAGCCTTTTATTTCGTCGGAGAATCCGCTCAGGAAACCGGGCTCAACAGGCATCGTAGCACTTACAAACTTGATAATTTCATTAGAGACGATAGCCTCTGCCATTTCGTCAGTCGTATAAGACTTATTTTCTGCCATCTTCGCCTTAAAGTCGGCAAGAAGAATCTGAGCGGGGGTTTTTGCAGTAACATCATCGGTCGGAGGCTCTTTATCGCCGCCGGTGCAGCCCGCGAAAACGCAGAGCGTCATAATGAGAGCAAGAATGAGTGCAAATTTTTTCATGGTTTTCCTCCAAAAATATTATTTACCGTAAATCATCCATGAACCGCATTCCCGGTCATAAGTAATGATTACGGAATACTTACTTCCCTGTGCCGTGATGACCATTCGGTATTCCCGGTCAGTATCTGCCCCGACAATATTCCACAAAACGGTATTTCCGTATCTCAGGAATTCACCGTCGGAAACGGTCACCTCGAAATCCTCTTCGTATACTTCAATTGAAATTCGTTCAAGCTGATCCGAAATACTCACCGGCATAATACGGTCCGCACTGCCGACAGGCATCGGGTCGGCTGATATCTGCGTGCCGAATACGCTTACGCTTATACGGTCGGAGCTGTTTGAGTTAATAAGAACAGCTATGACTGCCGCAACGCACAGCACAAAGCTCGCCGCAAGCCCCAAGACGCGGACAGGCATTCTGCTGCGTACTTCGGCCTTTGCAAGAACTTTTTCTCTGAGTTCTTTCGGAGCTCTGATACTTCGGTAAGCGTCGATATTTTTATCAAGCATTATCTATCCCCCCGTCCTTAAGTATCTGTCTACCGCGAAGCAGACGCATTTTAGCAGCGGATAAAGATATTTTAAGTATTTTTGTTATCTGTTCCAATGAGAATCCTTCCAGATAATGCAGGATTATGATCTCCCTGTATTTTTCGGGCAGGGAGGAAAGGGTGTTCATGAGATCGATCATACCTGTTGTATCTTCTGTAGCGATATCGCCTATATCGTCAATTGATATCGCGGCCCTGACGTTCCTTTTACGGACAATATCATGACAAACATTTAGCGTCACACGGATAAGCCATGAACGAAGGTGCTCCTCATTGTTAAAGCTCGGTATATGATGAATATATTTGAGATACACATCCTGCACCGCATCCTCAGCGTCATGTTTGTTCTGGAGTTGTCCGAGAGCAATGCGGAACAGCATATCAGAATATCTGTCATATACTTCTGCTATGTCGGGATCTTGTCTGTGTAAAACCCCCATGTTTAACCCTCCTATCTATAAAACGTATGAGCGGCGCAAAAGGTCACATAAATAAAAAAAATATCCTGCCGTACAGCAGGATATTTGTGGCAGCGGAATAGGGATTCGAACCCCAACAAACAGAGTCAGAGTCTGTCGTGC
>CAUHAO010000039.1 GCA_959604355.1 uncultured Eubacteriales bacterium | reverse complement strand
AAGGGCGTAGGTCGGGTAACCGGCGCGGGAGTTCGAGTCTCCCCTTCTCCGCCATGAAAAACCACTTGCATCTTGCAAGTGGTTTTTCAAATTAAGCGCACCTTACGGTGCATGAAAGATGAAGCAGGGCTTCGCCCTATGAAGCGCGGCTTCGCCGCACAGATATGTACGGGTGCTTCGCTTCACGCGAGCGCAGGGAGAGATAACAATGAGTTATATAAGTGAAATGAGAAAATATATCGGCCATGCGCCGATGGCGGCAGTCGGCGCGACCGTTGTTGTGTTGAAGGACAATAAAATATTGCTGAATCTGCGCTCCGATACAAAAACATGGGGCATCCCCGGCGGAGCGGCAGAGTTGGGTGAAACACTCGAAGAAACGGCGGCAAGAGAGTTGAAAGAAGAAACCGACCTGACTGCGGAGAGATTTACATTGCTGCATTTGTTTTCGGGGAATGATTTTTATTTCAAATATCCAAACGGAGACGAGCTTTATTCCGTTATAGCCCTTTATCTTGCGGAGGATGTGAGCGGCAAAATGAAGATCACCGACGGGGAAAGCAATGCTCTGAAGTTTTTTGGCAAGGATGAAATACCGACACTCGAAAGCAGAGCGGCAAAAATAATCGAGTGGCTGATCCGTGAGAAAAACATATTGGAGCAGTAAAATAGAAGCAGAGTCGACAAACACCCATAGCCTTGAGCTTGTGGAGAAATGCTGCGGCCGTTTCCTGTTCTTTGAAAACGGCGAAATTGCCTGCTCCGGCGGCCTGACTGCGGAGACGATTGCTCGGCTCAGAGCATATTTTGAAGGCTTCAATTGAGATATGTAAATCTAAATACAAAAAATACCGGAAGGTCTCACAATGCTTCGTGTGAGCTTCCGGTATCTTTTTATATCGAACACCGCAAAAGGGTATTATCAGAGCATAAGACCGTTTTATGCTTTCGCAAGCGTCCAGCTCCGGCTTTCGGTCCGGAGCTGCACCATATGGGCAAAGTGCAGCAGCTCTGCGGGCGAGCCCTGCTCGGCTACCGCGCCGTCCCTGAGCACCACGATCTTGTCTGCGCCGGAGACGGTGCGCATCCGGTGGGCGATGATGAGGACGGCTTTGTTTTTGATTAGGCGGGACAGCACCTCCTGAATGGCTGTCTCGTTCTCAACTCTCCGCCTTCGGGGCCGCTATTTTATCGTCTCGCTGTTATTTATGACCGAGGCGGAGTAAAGGAACAGCACGTCGGAGACCCCGGAAAAATCAACGAGCTTCGAAAGGGCCGAGGGCGAGATATAGCGGATATCGACAAGCGTTATCTCGGAATACCCTGCCGCAAGAAGCGGGGCTATACTGCTGCCGAACGAATCACGAAAAATGACGAGTCTGCGTTCACGCACGACGTTTGGGTTTGTGATTGTGATGATCGAACGCGCACCGCCGAGAAACATCTCGTATGGATCGCGTCCGCCTGCCGCCTTGAGGTCGTAAACCGGTATCTCGGACGCTGTCTCGGCATTATATACCTTCAGGCTGCGTATCACGGAGTTGTCAAGATACCTAAACGGCTCCGATGCGTGCGGAAGCGCCGATTGACCGTAGTAGACGCCGTAAAAAGGGACGCCGGTGTCGTGCACCTCGCATTCCCCTATCGGCTCCGCACCCATTTTTTTTGCAATTTCGGCGGCAGCCGTTAAAATTTTCTCCTGCCGCCAATGCGAATCGGTGTAATAGAAATCATCCGGTGAAAGAAGCTTTGAAATGTCAATATATTCCGCCTGCGGAAATCCGCTTTGCAGACGCTTGACGAGCGCGTTGTAATCCTTGTCGGGATAGCCGTTCTGCGATGCGATAAAAGTGTTTTTGTCCGGGATCACACACAGATATGTTTTTGCTCCGGAATTCTTGAGATAGGTGTCAAACACATGCCGAAAGCGACTTGCGGCATGGTCAACGGACGGGTAGTTTGTCGGGAAATCAAGCTTTGAGAGATGCTCCCCGACGGAATACAGCCCGTTGTTGTCTTTTTGCATAAAAACCTTCGCAGCGGCGGCTGCCTTCAAGGTACGGAAGCTGTCACGCAGCGGAAACTGATCGAGCATATATTTTTCAAAGCCGCTCATGAAGCTGCCGTCCGCAACGGACGAAAGCGACAGCGCCGGACGCTTTGCCAGCAGGCGTCTTTCGGACTGCGATTCGGGAGCGTCGGGCAAGAGTATTGTCAGGACGGCAAATGCGGCAAGAAAGCCGAGAGACAAGACCAATGTCAGTATTTGTTGAAATTTTTTCATGGAATACCTCCGTCGAGCTTACGCACGGCCGCAAATCAGAATCTGAAATAAACAAACGGATTAAAAGAGCCGTCTATAAGATACGCGGTGCAAACGGCAATTAACGCCGCCGCCGAAGCAGGCACGGCAACGGAAAAGATTCTTTTGCCGAGCGCCGTTTCTCCGATTTTTTCACAGATACGTTTGGGCAGCGGCGTCGCGCCTACTGCGGAAACGACGAGCAGCACGGCGTTGCTTCTGAGATAATACAGCGAAGCCGCATCTGCGGCAGGGAGCCCGGAGAAGCCGAACATTGCCTTGAAGGACACAAGCGCATCGCCGACAGTTGCCGAGTCAAACAGTATAAAGCCGAGGGCGACAAACAGCAGCGTATAGATATGCATCGGCACTTTAAGGCGCATATTCGGGCGCAAAACGTACTTTTCAAACAGCAGCAGCACGGCGTAGAGCAGCCCCCACAGTATGAAATTCCACGCTGCCCCGTGCCAAAAGCCGGTGGCTGCCCACACGACAAGAATATTGAAAACATGGCGCAGCGGCTTTACTCGGTTTCCGCCAAGCGGGATATACAGGTAATCGCGGAACCACCCGCCGAGAGAAATATGCCAGCGGTGCCAGAATTCCGTGATGCTTGAGGAAATATAAGGGTAGTTGAAGTTCTCGGAGAAGCGGAACCCGAAGATGCGCCCCAAGCCGATCGCCATGTCGGAGTATCCCGAAAAGTCGAAATAGATGTGCAGCATATATGAAACGGTATACAGCCAATAAAACAGCACTGTTTTTTCGCCTGACGCTTTGAATTCGGACACAATGAGCGCCGCCTGATTAGCAAGGAGGATCTTCTTTGCAAGTCCGACGGAAAAGCGCGTTATCCCCTCCGAGGCGTCGGCAAGAGAGGTTCTTCGGTTTTTCAGGCTTCCCGCGATGTCGGAATAGCGAACAATAGGCCCGGCTATAAGCTGCGGAAACATCGCCACATACATCGCAAGATCGATAAAATTGCGCTGTGCGGGCACGTCGCCGCGGTAAACGTCGATAACGTAGCTCAGGATCTGAAAGGTATAGAAGCTGATGCCGACGGGCAGCGCGACCCTCAGGAGCGGGACGGAAAGCCCCGTCAAAGCGTTGAAGTTTTCGATAAAAAAGTCAGCATACTTACAGTACGCGAGCAGGCCGAGACTTGCAGCGGCAGAAAGAGCCGTCACAAGCCTTGCGCCTGCTGTCCCGCGCAGGCGCTCGACGAGGCGCGCGGCAATATACGACTGCGCGATCGACGCGAGCATAAATGCAAGATATTTCGGCTCGCCCCAACCGTAGAAAAGCAGGCTCGACGACAGAAGAACAAAGTTCTTCATGCGGTCGGGAACAATGAAATATACAAGCAGAACGCACGGCAGAAAGCAGTACAGAAAAGTTATACTTGAAAACAGCATGGCTCGTCTTTATGCGATGGGCACATCGACAAGCTGCTTGGCGGAGCCGTATGCGGCGGTGAGCTTTGAGGTGAAGGTGTCTATCAGCTCGCCGGCGCCGAACACGGAGATAACATAATCGCCGACGGTCAGGATGACGAGCTTTTCGGGGAAGCCGCACAGCCACTGCCTCACAAGGATATTGTCTTTGATCTTTCCTGCAAGAGCTTCGGCACCGCCGGAGTTTTTAACGTGATACACTCCGCAGGTAAACGTGTTCTGATTCATCATATGCGAGAGTGAAGCGGCGTCGTCGATCTCGGAGGCGCTCGCCTTCGGGAAGCCGAGGTCGTAGTCAAGGGCGTCTGCGTCCTTAACATCGAATTTTCCGGGCGCGTCGTCCTTCATATGCTTAGGGGAACCGCCCACCGCGGGGAATTTGTCATCGGGTGAATATTTGTCCCAGACATTTTCGAGAATTTCCAATGCGCTTTTAGGCTGATTTGTTTGAGCGCCGGAGGGCGACGTCGCACCGCCTTCGGAGCCCTTATCGGTGCAGGCGGCAAGTGAGAGAACCATAACGGTAGCGAGGACAAATGCAAGTATCTTTTTCATAAGTGGATTTTCCTTTCTCTGTCAATTATTTGCTGTTTATATATTATTGCCGCAAAAGCGGGCGACAATTAAAATAAAACTACCTGTTTTTGACCGGCAGGCTGATCTCAAACACCGCTCCGCCGTCGTTTTCGGCTTTTATCGTTCCCCTGTGCAGGGCAACTATCTCCCTTGCCCTCGCAAGGGAGATAGTTACCCGGTGCAGTGCAACTATCTCCCTTGCGAGGGCAAGACCGATCCCTGTTCCGTCCTTTCGGGTGCTGAAGAAGCGGTCGAAGATATGCGGCAGCAGCTCGGGCGAAATGCCCTTGCCGTCGTCACGGATACGGATGACGGCCTTTCCTCTTTCCTGCGTACATTCGATTTCTATTTCCTCTTCAGCATAGCGCAGAGCGTTAGTGATGATGTTTGTAAAAACCCTGCGAAGCTGAATTTCGTCACAGCTTACAAGAACGGGTCTGTTGTCAAAATGAGGTATGATGCGAAGGTTTTTTTGCTTTGCAAGAGTTTCCGTGCTGCGCATACAGTCATACAGAAGCTCTCGCACGTCGGACGAATGAAAGTCCGCCTTGATCTGTCCCGCCTCCAGCTTAGAGAGCGCAAGCAGCTCCTCTATCAGAGAGGACATACGCTCGTTCTCTTCAAGGATCACACCGGACGCTTCAACAGGTTCGAGAACACCGGTATGTATTCCCTCCGCACAACCCTGAACTGCCATCATCGGTGTTTTCAACTCATGCGACACATTTTGAAAAAACCAGTTTTGCGATTCATGCGCCCTCTCCACATAGCCGCCGAGCCTCCAACCGAAGAGGCAGACCAATACGGTCAAAACGGTCAGCACCGCAAAAAACACGGCGTTCAGATAAGACGCATACTGCATAACCGCACCGACATCCACATAAAGAATGTAAGAATAAGCCTCCTCATATTCGTCGGCTTCAACCTGAGTCAGGCGAAAAACAAAGCGGCTTCCGCCGATTTTCAGGGTGTGAAACTCATCGGCGGAGGGCTTCTCGCTCCGGCAGTATTCCCGAAGCCGCTGCTCGGCTCTCGAGAGATATTCCGTCTCGAAGAGCTCGCCCTCGATTTCAAGGTATCTGACGCTCGGCGTCAGAAAATGCTCCTGAGCATCAGCCTCGCCGCCGTAGATATAGGAGAACGGGACGGGAGGCTTTTGCTCATCCTCCAAAAGGATCGCCTTCTGCGCCTCCGCCGTCAGATATTTCGGAATAAAGATGTTGACGGCAGCGAGAAGTGAAGCGAAAACAAGCAGCATAGTGCCGAGAACGGAAAGCGTTATTTTTCTTTTTATGTGCTTCATTCTCCGCCCTCCCCCGAGTGCAGCCGGTAGCCGTAGCCCCAAACTGTTTCAATCAGCACGCTGCTGTCCGCCGAGGAAAGCTTGCTGCGTATCCGTCGAAGAGTCTCGTCGGTCACTCTGGTTTCCACATCATCGTTATATCCCCAGATGTGGTCAAGCAGCTCGTCGCGTGAAAAAGCCTTGCCCTTGCCATGCATCAAAAACAACAGCATTTTCATCTCGTTCGGCGAGAGGGCGAGAGGCTTTCCCTTACAAAAGAGCTTCTTCTCCTTGCCCGAAAAATGCAGATCGCCGACTGTAATATCCCTGTCCAGGGGATCCGTGCCGCGCTCCATTTCCACACGGCGAAGAAGCGCCTTTACCCGCATCAAAAGCACCGTAGGACGAAACGGCTTGGTCAGATAGTCGTCCCCGCCCTGCAGAATTCCGCTGACGTAGTCGTATTCGGTGTCTTTTGCCGTGAGCAGAATGATCGGGACCTTGTCCTTCTCACGAATGAGGCGGCAGCAGGTCAGTCCGTCCGTGCCGGGCATCATTATGTCAAGAATAACAAGATCGGCGCGTCTTTTAAAAAGCGCACCTAAAAGCGCGTCTCCGGTTTCAAACGCGCACACCTCGTATCCGTCATTTTCGAGAAATCGCTGAAGTGTCTCCCTTATGTTTTTCTCATCCTCTGCGATGTATATAAGCTGTTTCATAGCGCCTCCGTTGGAATCCGGAGCCGTGCCGCCAGGACACGGCTCTGTGGTTATGACTTGTCCGTACCTTTTTCGCAGAGCAAAGGGCCGCAGCCGCCGAGCTTAAAAGGTCATATCCGGGTCGTTTGCAGCGACTTTAACATCGTACTCATCACTTACGCGCTCCCAAAGCTCTGCGTTCCTTTCAAGGACTGCCGTGATTTTGTCGTTTACGGCGTCGATCTCGTCATAGAGCTTGTCGGCGTTCCCGTCGGTCATGCGGGCGTAGATCTCATCGATCTGCTTCTCAAGCCTTGCAAGCTCGTCAAGGTCGGCAATAAGAGCCGCTCTTTCCTTTTCGGTCAGAGTGTCGAGATTTCTGACAAAGCTCTCATAGGAATAATCCTCCTCGCAAAGATCGTTGAGATCGGCTTCATTCAGCTCAAGGGTCATGTCCGTTTCGTTTGCGGCGATCCTTTCGTCGTACTCATTGTTGACGCGCTCCCAAAGCTCTGCGTTCCTTTCAAGGACTGCCGTGATTTTGTCGTTTA
>CAUHAO010000038.1 GCA_959604355.1 uncultured Eubacteriales bacterium | reverse complement strand
CATCTTCGCGTTCGCCCTTCTTCCGGACGCACGAACTACATCTTCGCGCTCGCACATCTTCGCGTTCGCCCTTCTTTCCCGGACGCACAAACTACATCTGCACGCTCGACTTCTTCCGGACGCACAAACTACATCTTCACGCTCAGCCTTGTTCCGGACGCGAAAAGGGGCATCTGCTTTATTGCAGATGCCCCTTTTCAGAGCGCTTTTATTACACGGCTTGATGATCGAAGAGATTAAGACTGATTAGTCGTTGCCCTTCATTTTTGCATAGCATTCGCTGCAGTAAACGGGTCTGTCTTCTCTGGGCTGGAAAGGAACTTTAGCTTCCTTGCCGCAGGATGCACAAACGCCTACGAAATACTCTTTAGCGCCTTTGACAGCTGCTTTCTTTGCAGCTCTGCATTCTTTACAACGCTGGGGCTCGTTCTGGAAGCCTTTTTCAGCGTAGAATTCCTGTTCGCCTGCCGTAAAAACAAAGGTCTTTCCGCAGTCTTTGCAAACCAATTCTTTGTCCTGATACATTAGTGGTAACCTCACTTAAAATGATGAAAATTTAAGCCCTTTCCGGATTTGCACCGGAACGTTAAATCACCGTGACACGTCGGCAAACGTCGCGTTAATTTCTAAAGACCGCAAGTCGGACCACTGTCGGCAAGCCGTGCAGCCGCAGTTTAATCCGCGTAAAGAATGCAGTTTAGCCAAAAAGCGTAGGATGCTATTCATGGGGAGATCATAACGTACACTTTTCAGGGCATATATTCGATTTTAATCTTCCCGCCCGCGCGGGATATTTCATTTGCGATTTCATTCCCGGGTTTTAATCCTCGGCACTCTTTTCCGCACCGTTACCGTCACTCCGCCTCGCCCATGCGACTGAGCTGTGCGCGGAGTTTTGCCTTGACGCGAGTCATCGCGTTATCGGCGGATTTTTCGCTTATATCAAGCTTCGCCGCAACCTCGGAAAGAGACGACGAGCGCAGATATTCTTCAAGAACTTCCTTTTCGAGCGTCGAAAGCTTTGTTTCCACCGCGTGTATGAGGTCGCGCAGCGCGTTTCGCGTTATAACGCTGTCGGGCGTTGTGTCGTCCCTGAGCCATTTCTCCGGCACCTCGTCCAGCGGCACGTCTGCGTCACTTTTCTTCACCCTGCGGTACGCCGAGATCATACGTCGGCGTATGCACAGCGCGGCATACGCGGCAAACGGCACACCGAATTGCTCGGAAAACGTGCAGAATGCGGAATAAAGACCGATTATTCCCTCCTGACACATATCCTCACGGTGATGCTCGGGATATGACGCAGCAATGGTGTTTATAAGCCCCATATATTGCTCAAGAGTCTGCTCGAACCCGTTGCCGTTATGCGTTAAATCTGACATCTCACGTCTCCGTAAAGCATAATTTCGGCGGCTGACCGCGAAAATAAAAGCAAAAGCCCCCTATTCGGAGCTTTTTGCCCCGAACAGAAGGCTGAAGTATCAATTAGTGACAGTAGATAAAAACATTGAATAAAAAACCTGCGTTGACCTGTAATCCGGGAACACGTCAGTTAATGATGGTCTCCTCGGTGTCGATGTCGAACAGATGTATATTGTGCATATCAAGAGTGATCTTGATGGTATCGCCGGGTTTAGCCTTGGTCTTGGGCGAAACTCTTGCGGTGAACTTGGTATCCTTGACATCGAGATAGAGGTAAGTCTCTGCACCCATAAGCTCGGTGACTTCGACATTCGCCTCGATGATGCTGTCGGGCATCTTCTCAAGGTACATATCTTCGTCATGGATATGTTCGGGACGCAGACCGACGATGACATTCTTGCCGCCGTAGGTCATGAGTTTTTCGTAATTCTCGGTCTCGACCTTCTCCTTCGGGATCTTAAGAGTAGCGTCACCGAAGGTAAGCAACACGTCCTCGCCGCGGCGGGTAAGTCTTGCTTCAAAGAAGTTCATCTGGGGCGAGCCGATAAATCCTGCAACAAACAGGTTGACAGGCTCGTCGTACAGACGCTGAGGAGTGTCGCACTGCTGAATAAGGCCGTCTTTCATGACGACGATACGGTCGGCCATGGTCATAGCCTCGGTCTGGTCGTGGGTAACGTATATAAAGGTGGTGCCGAGTTTGAGATGGAGCTTGCTGAGCTCGGTTCTCATCTGTGCACGGAGCTTTGCGTCAAGGTTGGAAAGCGGTTCGTCCAGAAGGAAGACCTTCGGTTCACGGACAATGGCACGGCCGAGAGCGACACGCTGTCTCTGACCGCCCGACAGAGCCTTCGGACGTCTGTCGAGAAGGTGGGAAATGTCGAGGATGCGGGCAGCTTCGTCAACGCGGCGTTTGATCTCCTCTTTGGAGACCTTGCGCAGCTTCAGACCGAACGCCATGTTCTCGAAAACGGTCATGTGCGGATAAAGAGCGTAGTTCTGGAAAACCATCGCGATATCTCTGTCCTTGGGCGCGACATCGTTTACCAAACGCTCGTCTATGTAAAGCTCGCCTTCGGTGATCTCTTCAAGGCCTGCGATCATTCTCAAAGTCGTGGATTTACCGCAGCCGGAAGGACCGACGAGGATAATGAATTCTTTATCTTTAATTTTAAGGTTGAAGTCTGTAACGGCTCTGACACCGCCGGCATAGACTTTGCCGATGTTTTTCAGTACTAATCCTGCCACAGTTATACCCTCCGAATTTCTTTATATCTTATCCGGGCACACGCCCATCATTACTGGCTATATTATTTTATCATAAAATCAATCAAAAGTGAATAGGCACTTTCACCAAAATAAATAGCATTTTATTGTGCATAATATCCATTTTCCCGCCTAACAGTCCCAACATTGGGACACTTTTCGGTATTTTCCGCAGAATTGACGCATACGGGTCAAGAAAAAGTCGGATTTTCCCCGCCATATTCGGTCAAATCGCGCCGATGCGGGGAGCAAAAAGCATGTGTCAGTCGGTGATTTCTCTTTCGAGACCGTAAGCGCGCTTCGTGCAGGCGAGCATCGCGTCGCCGACAGCCTGCTCAAAGCCGTGTTTTTCGAGCATTTCGACGGCTTTAGCGGTCGTGCCGTTGGGCGTGCAGACTTCTGCTATCATATCGTCGAGAGACTTGTCGGAACGTTTGACGAGTTCGATGCTTCCTTCCGCGACGGACTCAACAAGGCGGCGTGCGGTCTGTTCGTCGATACCCTGTGCGACGGCGCTGTTAATCATCGCGCGCATGAGCATATAGAAGTACGCGGGGCTGGAGGAGCTTACCGAAATGACCTCGTTCATTCTCGCTTCATCGAGTATCTCGACGACGCCCGACGCTTCGAGCATGCTCTTCACTTCGGTCAGCTCGGCGTATGTTATCGGCATCTCGTAAGCCATCGCGACAGCGCCCTTTCCAACGGTCAACGGAGTGTTGGGCATGAGGCGGACGACCTTGCATTCCCTTCCGAGAGCTCTTTTGTAATACGCGATGGAAATTCCCGCCGCGACGGTTATAATGACGTTTGCGGAAGTGACCTGCCCCTTGATATTCTCAAGCACCGTGTTTATGTCGCAGGGGCGCACGCAAACAAAAATGTATTTTGCATTATTCACAACATCGGCCTCGTCAGCGCAGACGGTAAGACCGCCGTCGGTGAAAGCCGCTTTTTTTGCTTCGTCTATATCGTACGCGCATATGTCGCCGCGTCGGTAAGCACCGGAAGTAAGTATTCCGTTAAGAATTGCCTTTGCTATATTTCCGGTACCGATAAATCCTATTTTTTTCATTCGGGTTTTCTCCCTTCGTCCCAAACGGGCATACTTATACCTTAATTAAATAGAGTATACCACAAAAAACGCCAAATGTCAACAACAAAAAATAAAATGGCAAATAATTTCTAAATCTATTGCTTTTTCGCGGAATTTAATATATAATATATATGAATTTTTCGGGAGGTGCCTTGCCTTGACTTACACATTCAAAGAAACCGCCGTCGAAAACATCGACTCTTTCGCCGTCGCACACGGAATTTTTCAGCAAACGTCGTATTGGGCGCGCTTCCGCACCCTTTTCCGCCACACGGCGTTTATCGGAACCGATGAAAACGGGCAGACCGTACTCACCTGCCTGCTGCTGCGCCTTCCCGTATATTGCACACCCATGAGCATCGGCTACATCACGCGCGGATTTGTCTGTGATTGGACGGATTTTGCCCTCATCGGACAGTTTACCGCCTTTCTGAAAGAATATTGCGCCCGCAAGCATATTATATATACAATTACGGACCCCTATGCGGACTACAAGGTGGAATTTGCCGACCCTGCGCCCGAAAACGACCTCTGCGCCGCGCTCGAACGCTTCGGCTGGGAGAAGAACACAAAAGCACTTCTTCAGCCGCGCACGAACTACCGTCTTCACATCGACCCTGCAAACGCGCCGGAAAAAGAGTGGGAGCGCCTTTACGGACGTATGAACACAAAGCTCAAAAATCATCTGCGCCTTTGCGAAAGCCGCGGCATGTACGTCGAAAAATACACGGGCGACGACCTTCCCGCGGCGGTGGAAAAGTTCTACGACATGCTCATTCACACCACCGAAACAAAGGGCTTCGGGCACCGTCCGCTGAAATACTATAAACGCATGGCTCAAAGCCTCGCGCCGTTCGTGACTGTCTACCTGCACCGCTGCGATATGAAAAAATACATCGCCCTTGCCGAAAGCCAGCAGGCGGACCTGCGAGAAAAAATTGCCAAAGCCGAGGCGGAGCAGGACCCCGTGCGCCGCGCCGCGAAACAAAAGAGCATCGACACCGACACAAAGCAGATAGCCGACATAGACGCGAAAATTGCCGCCGCGCGCGAATACCCCTCCGACCCGTACGTCCACGCCGATTTCTTCATCAAAATGGGCGACAAGTCGTACTCTTTCTTCGGCGCGTCAAGCCCAACCCTGCGCAAGCTCAAGCTCACCGCAGGCTACACCCACATGATCCGCGACAGCCTCGACGGACAGGTGACGACGTTCAACATCGGCGGCACGCTCAAACTCGACACTCCCGACATAAAGGACGACCGCATGTACGACCTGTACCTTTATAAATGCGGCTACGCGGGCGAATTCGTTGAGCATCCCGGCGAATATTTCCTCGTCACAAACAAAAAAATGTTCAACCTTTTTCATAACAAATTAAACTACTTCAAACGCATCGTATTCAGATTTTAAGGAGCAAAAGATGAAACTTTTCACCAAAGACAACGCCGTTGTCGCCGCCAAAGCCTTCACCATCGGCGCGTCAATGACGATGCCCGGTATGAGCGGCGGCACAGTCGCGCTCATTCTCAACATTTACGACCGCCTCGTGCGCGCAGTCAGCGGACTGCGCAGGGATTTCAAAAAGAATTTCGGATTTCTTGTCCTCTTCGCCGTCTTCGGCGTGCTTGGCATGCTCTCACTGTCCAAAGTGCTCATGTGGCTGACGGATATGCACCCCTTCCCCATGCGCTGCTTCTTCACGGGCATGATAGTCGGCGGATTGCCGCTGCTCGTGCGCAAAACCGGCGAAAACGACACTCCGGAACACCGTCGCAAACCCGAAACGCTGCTTTCGACGCTCCTTTTCGTTGTACTCGGCGCGGCGTTCGTGTTCCTCATCGACCTTATTCCGAAAGGACTTTTCTCGTTCGACGGTGCGTTTTCCGCCGCAACGATCCCCATGTTCCTGTTCGCGGGCTTATGCCTGACGATCGCAATACTCCTGCCCGGCATCAGTTTTTCGCATATGCTCATCGTGCTGGGCATCTACGAAAAATTCTTCGGCTCGCTGAGCAGCATCGCGGACGTCGCGCACCTCGGCGACCATGTGGATGACCTCGTTTTCATCCTTGCCGTCGGTGTCTCGATAATAGCGGGCGTACTGCTTTTAATCAAGCTTCTCGACTATTGCCTCACCTCTCGGCAGAGATTCACATACGCCGCGATAATCGGCTTCGTGCTCGCGTCGATACGAGATATTTTCTTCGTTGACGGCGCGTTCATCGGTTTTCCCGAGGGCTGGGAGATTGTCGCAAGCGTACTGCTCTTCGCCGCCGGCGCGGTTCTCGTGCTCGCGATAACGCGCTCGGGCGCAAAAACCGGCTCCGCGTCCGAAAAGACCTCCGCGGAGGCGACGAAATGAGCCTGATATCAGCGTCCGATATAAGCAAGAGCTTTGTCATGCAGGAGATTTTCCGCGACGTGTCGTTCCGCATCGAGCCGGGTGATAAAATAGGCATCGTCGGCGTCAACGGAGCGGGCAAAACGACGCTTTTCCGCGTCCTCACGGGCGAGGAAGACTGCGACAGCGGCGAGATTTTCCGAGACAGGGGCGCAAGCATGGCATATATGCGCCAACATTCCGACTACACGTCCCAAAAGACGCCCGTCGAGGAAGTTACGGAGGTCTTTGCAGACCTTGAGACGCTCGAAAAAGACCTTGCCGACGCGGACGCATCAGTCGCCGTTGCCCCGACAGAGCAGAACCTTGCGCGTCAACAGCGTCTGCGTGAAGAATTTCAGGCAAAAGACGGCCTTACTTTCCGCGCGCGCGTACGTTCGACACTTCTCGGGCTCGGCTTCGACGAAAACGAACTTTCCCTGCCCCTCGAAAAGCTCAGCGGCGGACAGCGCACCCGCGTCCTGCTCGCGAAAATATTGCTTTCGGGCGCGGACCTGATACTACTCGACGAACCGACGAACCACCTCGACATCGCATCGACGCGCTGGCTCGAGGACTTTTTATCGTCATACCGCGGCGCCGTCGCCGTCATTTCTCACGACAGATATTTTCTCGACCGCGTCTGCACGCGCATATTCGAGCTTGAAAATAAAAAACTCACCTGCTACAAAGGCAACTACACCGCTTTCACGGAGCAAAAAGCCCTCGCGCGCAAGACCGCCGAACGCGAATTTGAGCGCAAGGAAAAGGAAATACGCCGCATCGAAGGCATCATTGAGCAGCAAAAACGCTTCAATCAGGAGCGTAACTATGTCACGATAAAATCAAAACAAAAACAGATCGACCGCATTAAAGACGACCTCGTGCGGCCCGATAAAGACCCCGCGTCGATAGGATTTTCGTTCCGCGCGTGCTCCGCGACGGGCAACGACGTCGTCACCGCGAAAAACGTCTGCAAATCCTTCGGCACAACGGAGATTTTCAAAGACATAGATTTCCTCATCAAGGCGGGCGACCGCGTTTTCATCACGGGGCCCAACGGCTGCGGTAAAACGACTCTGCTGCGCCTGCTCGTCGGGCAGGACAAGCCCACGTCGGGCAGTCTCACCCTCGGCGCGCGCGTACAGACAGGCTACTACGACCAGAACATCAGCGGTATCGATTCGTCACGCACGGTCTTTGACGCAATCGGAGACACGTTCCCGCAGATGACGAACACGCAGATACGCTCAGCGCTCGGCGTTTTTCTCTTTCACGGCGACGACGTTTTCAAGACCGCGGACAAGCTCTCGGGCGGCGAAAAAGCGCGTGTCGAGCTTGCAAAGCTCATGCTTTCCCGGCACAACCTGCTCATCCTCGACGAGCCGACGAACCACCTCGACATCGCTTCCAAAGAAGCTCTTGAGGACGCGCTCAAGGACTATGACGGCACGATGATAGTCGTGTCGCACGACCGTTATTTCATCAACAAGCTCGCGACCCGCATTTTCGACTTCGACGGCGCAACCCTGCACATCTACAACGGCGGATATGAATTTTTCACCGCCGAAAAGGCACGTTTCGCCGCACCGGAACAGGAGCAGCCGACGCAGGCGCGCTCCGACGGCGCGGAAGCGTTCCGCAGAAAGAAAGAAGAAGAGGCGGCGCGCCGCAAAAAGGCGTCCCGCGTCACGAAGCTCGAACAGCTCCTCGACGACTGTGCCGCCCGCAAAAAAGAACTTGAAGCCCTCCTTGCAGACACGTCGGTCGCCGCGGATTACGCGCGTGTCGCGGAGATTTCCGCACAGCTCGACGCGCTCTCCGCCGACGAGGACGCTTTCTACACAGAGTGGGCGGAGCTGCAGGACGAATAAACGCTTTTTTTCAGCATTTTCGCGCCGCATCTTCCCAAGTCGCATTTTTTTCATGTTCCCCTTGCCGCATCTTCCCTCTCTCCTATTTTCATGAAAATATCTTTCCGC
>CAUHAO010000037.1 GCA_959604355.1 uncultured Eubacteriales bacterium | reverse complement strand
TGTTTCGGAGCTAAACATACGTTTTGTCAACGAAATCGCACGCCGTGTCGCGAAAGTCTATCCCGATGTTATGATAAGCACTCTTGCATACGGATTTACCACCACTCCGTGCGATACTAAACCCGAAGATAACGTCATGATAGTGCTTTGCTCCAATGACGCGTGCTTCTCTCACCCGTTTGATGAATGCACGGAGACGACTAAGTTTGCAGAAGATCTCTACGGTTGGGGTAAGCTTACAAGCCACATCTACGTATGGGACTACAACATCTGTTACAGATATTACCTCACACCTTGGGCAAACTTCGACGTTATGCAGCCGAATATGCAGTTCCTAGTTGAGAACGGCGTTTTCGCCATGAGGATACTCGGCTCTCACAACCAGCCCCGTTCCGCTGAATTCGGCGATTTGAAATGCTACCTCTATGCGAAACTTCTGTGGGATCCCTACGTTGACATTGACGCCGAAACAAAAGGCTTTATGAAGGCTTATTACGGAGACGGATGGGAAAATATATATAATTACATCCAGCTCATTACCGACGCAACGGAAGATATTCATATTTACTGCGTAAATACTTATCCGACGGATTCACTGTCTCTGACAAACGAGCAGGTTGAATATGCAGACTCTCTGTGGGATGCTGCGGAAGCTGCGGCGCAGACAGAAGAACAACTTATAAATGTTCGCTGCAGCCGTCTGAGCTATGAAATATGGAAGCTTATAGCCAACAGATATATGCAGGTCGACTTTTTCAAGCATAAAGTTGATGTCGTAGATAAGTTGATCGAATACGGAGTCCGCATCGGATCTGAAAACGGTGCCGACTTTGACGAAAGTACATATAAGGCCAATCCTTCAAGATTTTAATGAAAGGTTAATACAAAGATATGAAATTTTTTAAGCATATCGCGCTCTTCCTGGCGCTGATTCTCTGCGTTTCTTCTTTTGCGGCGTGTAATACAGATCCTAAGCCCACAGAGCACCCTACCGACGACCCCATAGTCGCCGAGCGTCCCGGAATTGATGCGTTTTATACCACATTTATCAATGGCCCCACAGCAAAGATGCTTGTTGAGGATACCGAGAAGCATATGAATACTATAAATGCTGTCGGCTTCACTCAACTGCAAATGGAAAATGCCGAAGGCGGTGCTTATTTTAAGGAAAAAGTTGAGCCTATTCTTGCAGAACATGGCAAGACCGCGGCAGTCATTGACCCCAGAGTTACGGAACTTGTAAAGAAGAATGCGGATAAGGAAACCGTATATGAGACCGTAAGAACAATCGTTGAAGAATATAAGGGCTGCGATCATATAGTTTGCTGGGAGCTTGCAGACGGCGTTCCCGAGAGCAAATTCGAGGTCCTCTCTTATCTTGTTAACGCTTTTGCGGAACTTGATACCGCAAGAACGACAAACATTAACATCTATCCGAACTATGTATTCTCTACCGATTACGGTTATACCGGCGGCAATGAAGGCTACGAGGCATATGTCGAGAAGTTCATGACCACGGTACGTCCCGCGTATCTGAGCTTCTTCCATTACGATATCGGTTCCGGTTGGAACAATGACTTTTGGCTTATCGACGAAGGTGATCTTACCCGCTTCAATAACTTTGAGATCATTCTCAAAGCAGCTCAGAAATACGGCGTTCAGGTCAAGGCCGTCGTTCAGTTTACTCCTTTTAACGATTTTGGCAAACTCGACGAAAGACGTGTTCGCTATATTGCAGATACTGCTCTTGCTTACGGCGCAAAGCAGATATGCTTCTTTGCTTATTACGATGAAGGTACTTCCAGCAACTCTGTGGTAAACGATGACTGGAACGCTCATAATGCTACGACTTGGCTTGAAAAAAACATTCCTGCCGTAAATGTTCTCGGCAAAGAAATGTTCGGCAAGACCGTTGATAAAGTGTTCCATATTAATCCTGCCGCAACAGACACCTACACAACTCCTTACACGGGTTACGGCGTTCTCGCAGACCACCTCACATGGGAGAACGAGCCTCAGAATAAAAGCATAGTTACTTTCTTTGATGACGACTCATTCTTCATCTGCGACGGCAGAGTTTGGTACGATCCTGTGAAAACTTCTCAGAGATATTCCCAGTATAAGATTTCCGGCATTACCCTTGAATGGTTCGACGCTGAAACAGGCGAGTGGAAGACCGCTGAAAGCTGCAAGAGAGTAAAACTTAAAGACGGCGTTTATACCGTAAAATGCGAAGTCGGCGAAGCGTTCCTTTTCAGAGAGGCAAAAGCGCAGTAAATGTATAATAAAATCCGACCCGAAGAGATATCTCTTCGGGTCGTTTTCTCTTGACAAACGGGGAAATATTTAGTATAATTAAGTTGTAAGAAAACTCTAAGGAGACGAAAATGGGTAATTTTGTCCTGCACGATTATTGGAAGTGGTTTCCCGAGAGCCGCTTCGGAATGTTTATACATTGGGGTCCGTATTCCGTTATCGGACACGGTGAACAATCGCTTTTCCGTGAGCATATGGACCAGAAAGAATACGCAAAAATGGCATGCGAATGGAACCCCGAGCATTATGACCCGAAGGTGTGGGCGTCCGTCGCGAAAAAAGCGGGTATGAAATACGCCTGCATGACGACACGTCATCATGACGGATACTGCATGTGGGATACCGCGTACACGGATTACAGCAGCGCGAAACAAGCGCCCAAACGCGACTTTATCCGCGAATATGTTGACGCTTTCCGGGCGGAGGGGCTGCGCGTCGGACTTTATTATTCGATAATGGATTGGCGTATTCCTGCGGAATTCGAGGGTGCAAAAAGAAATCCCGAGGGATATAAAAAGTTCAAAGAATACGTTCATAATCAGGTATGCGAGCTGTTGACAAATTACGGGCAGATCGACCATTTCTTCTTTGACGGAATGTGGGGCGAGACTGCCGAGGATATCGACGCTGTGGGGCTCATAGCAAAGATGCGTAGGCTTCAGCCGCATATCCTTATAAACAACCGTCTCGACACGTCGGACGATTCCGCCAACGGTACGGCAGACGGCGGCGCGGGTGCGGGCGGCTCGGCGACGCTCGGCGATTTTGGAACTCCAGAACATGAAATAGTTCCCGATGAGAACAGGCTATGGGAGTCGAATCAGGTCACGACGTGGCGTCTTTGGGGCTATACATACGGTGAGCGTTGGAGACCTGCGGATTATTTGCTTGACATGCTTTGCGAATGTGCGGAAAAAGGCGGCAATAAAGGAGGAAATCTTCTCCTTAACGTGGGTCCTCAGCCCGACGGTCAGTTGCCTCCCGAATATGTGCAGCGCGCGCTGAAAATAGGAGAGTGGCTAGAAGTCCACGGCGAGGCGATATATGGCACGGACGGCGGCAATCTTACGGAATTTGTCACTCGCGGCAGACAGACGACGAAGGGCAACAATCTTTACCTCATAATCCGTTTTTGGGATGGTCGTCCTGAAATGGTGCTCAGAGACCTCATAACTCCCGTAAAACGCGTTTCTCTGCTTACAACCGGACAGGAACTCGGATTTGAGCAGGAGAGCGAGAAGCTCACGATAAAAGGTCTGCCGAGAGAAAGCCCGACAAAGCTTTTTCCCGTAATTAAAATCGAGTGCGTCTCGAAACCTGAAACGAACCGCTGGGGCAAACAGCGTCTCTGGGAAGGCGGCGACGACCTGCTCCATGTCGCAGAGTGGGCAAGAACGCGCGGCGAAGGCTTTGCGGCTGACGGCTCGGAATATATACCCGAAAAAAGATAATTTATATAAATTTATCCCGTCCTGTGTCTTACAGGACGGGATTTTCGTGTATCAGGTCAATGCTTTACTTTAACGCCGCGTCTCTGAAATAAGCGATGCGGTCTGCGAGAACGGGAAATCTCCTTTCCGTCTCATTGCTGAAAAACGCGTTTTTGAGATCGAGTGTTGCGAGTCTTTCATGCCCGATGAGCGCCCATGCCGCATCATAAAGATTTCTGAATTCCGGATCACGTTGCGCCATACAGATGAAATTCTGACGGGGAGAATTGATGTCCTCGCCGCTTATCTGGAAGAAATTATATTTGTCGCAGAGTGCACGCAGACGGACAAGCTGCTCTTTCGTGTTTCTCGACGGCATGTAAGTCACGGCTTTGAATCCGAGGCTGTTGATGACTTCAAAAAGTTCGTCGAGATAGTCGTCTTCAAACTTCTGCGCACGTTTGTCTCCTGTTACGGACGCTGTAACGTCTCCGAGATACGCATAGGCGAGGATAGCGCCCGTTTTTTTCGCAAGAGCCACAACATCACGCACGTCGGGGCATTCGTCGGTCGCGGGAATATAGAACTTCGACGTGTCGCTTTTCAGCGCGCCGAGCAGGTCGTAGGCGTAGTTTGGGTTTTCGATGTCGGTGAGATAACCGGCGAGTTTATCGGAAACTTTCACGCCGAAATCATTGCGCAGAAAATTCACGATTTTCTCGCTTTTGCCGAACTTTTCAATGAGTTTGAGCGAAAGAGCGAACAGCAGATGTCTTTCGGTAATACTTCCGCCGTCATTCGCCATCGAAAGAGGAACGACATCTTTGTCGAAATCAAGGTGTATGCCGAACGGTTTGACGATATTGTTTATTTTTTCAAGCATGAGCTTGTTGCGGACGTTGCGTCTTTCTTTATACGGTTTGATGAATTCCGCTATTACTCCGGTTTGCGTGTGCGGAATGCCGTGAAGCGTGCAGTAAGCAACAGACGGCTGGTCGGGGTTGTTAATCTTTCGTCCGACAAGGGGCGTGTCTGCCATCGAAACGCGGAGTTCCATGCCGACCGTCGATGCTATTCCCACATATTCCGATGCCTTGATAAACTCGTCTATACCCCCTACGCTGTCATGGTCCATTATTCCGACAGTCTTAAGTCCTGCCGTATATCCGCACCACACTGCTTTGGATGGGGAGTAAGGGGAGAAGGAATAAGTCGTATGTATATGGCTGTTAACGTCATCATATTCAGAGACCGGAGCCGGGATCTCACCGTCTCGGACTTTCCGGGAGAGCGCTTTTATCGCCTCGAGACGTTCGCTTTTTTCGGGAGCGTTGAGTTTTTCTATGAGTTTTTCCATATTGTTGTCCTCTTCTGTCAGAAAAAACAATCTGTGAGCGCGTCAAGGCTCAATGCAGCAAAGTAATCATTGATATTTACAGTTCTTAAATGTTCGAGAAGCGCTTTACGGTCGTATTTCAGCCCTTTTAGCGCCGACTCGAATTCCGCTATCGGTCTCTTCGCAAAGAAGTCTCCGTAGACAGCCGATCTTTCGATTTTTCCGTCAACTATGTCAAGGTGTATTTCCACCGTGCCGCAGGGTGTATATGTACGCTTGAAAAAAGAATATTTCGGCGAATAACCGTAGTTCCATTCCCAAGTGCTGTATTTTTCACGGCAAAGCTTTTCCGCGGCATCCTTGTCTTGCTGCGTGAGCGTGTATTCGACGGCGCCTGTGACATCGCATATGTATTTGCCGAGTTTTTCTTTGAATTCCTGCGCTGTCATATCCGTTGTAAGATGCTGCTTTATCGTCGTTACGCGGCTGCGCACGGATTTTATGGATTTGGATTTGATTTTTTCGGGATTTACATTGAGTACTGCTTCAACTTTGGAAATATCGGACGAGAACATCAGCGTGCCGTGATGCAGTATTCTTCCGTTATGGCAATACTGTGCGTTTCCCGAAAACTTTTTGCCGTCGATGAGAAGATCGTTTCTTCCCGAAAATTCGGCTTTTATACCGAATGTGGCAAGAAAGTCTATTATCGGAGAGGCGAATTTGCGAAAATTCAGATAGTCGCCTTCGCCGTCAGGAAAAATAAACGAGTAGTTTATGTTGCCCAGGTCGTGGAAGACAGCCCCGCCACCCGTTATCCTGCGTACGACTTTGACATTGCGTTTCCGTGCCTCTTCGGCGTTGATCTCCTCTACTGTGTTTTGGTTCCTGCCTACAATTACGGAGTCTTTATTTTGCCAAAGTAAAAAAAGAGGCTGGGAGCATTCCTTGAAGAAATGCTCCTCAACCGATAAATTGTATTCAGGTTCAATTGTGTTAAGTGATACGAATAACATTACAGATTAAGCATGTTCGCTTCAGCGAGTTTTTCAGCATCGAAAGGTTTCTTCATCGCAAGCGCTTCGAGTATATCCATATCGGTTATTTTTCCGTCGCGGATAACAACGACTCTGTTGGATATTCCGTTTTTGAGCAGGTTGACTGCATGTACACCCATGTTTGTTGCAAGAATACGGTCATGAGCGGTGGGAACGCCGCCTCTCTGAACATGACCGAGAACTGTTTCACGGGATTCAACACCGGTAAGCTCTTCTATTTTCCTTGCAAAATCGTAAACATTATTTATGCCGAGGCTCTTTACATAGTCATAGTTTACATTTGTTTTCTTGTTTGCAAAAATACCTTCAGAGACCATGACGACAAAAGCGTTGAGTCCTAGGCTCTTTCCGTATTTGATCTTTTCGACGACATCTTTGTCTAAATCGAATTTTACTTCGGGAACAATGGTGCATGTTGCGCCCGTTGCCGTTGATCCCTGAAGCGTGAGCCAGCCGGCGCCGTTACCCATTATCTGAACGACAGAGCAGCGGTCATGGGATTCGCTGGTATCATGGAGCCTGTCTACAAGTTCGGTAACGATATTTGTAGCAGTATCGTAGCCGATAGTGTCGTCCGTGCAAACGATATCGTTATCTATTGTGCAGGGGATGCCCACGCAGGGAATGCCGGCGAGAGTGAGATCTCTGGCACCTCTGAACGAGCCGTCACCACCGCATACAACGATTCCTTCAATACCGAGTTCGATGCACGCCTGCTTAGCTTCTTCTACGCCTTCGGGTGTGGCAAATCTCTTGCTGCGTGCCGAATGAAGCATAGTTCCGCCTTTGTTGAGTATATTGGAAACCGAAGTCATAGTCAGTTCAACGGTGTCTTTAGTCATAAGACCTTCGTAGCCTCTGCGTATACCGATAACTTTCATGCCGTTTGCTATACCGGCTCTTGTAATTGCCCTTATTGCCGCGTTCATACCCTGGCTGTCGCCGCCGCTTGTAAGAACACCTATTGTTTTCATGATTTATTTCCTCCCTGATTTTCTTTATAAGGTTTTTCTTTGATATTATATAATATAAAAATGAAAAAATCAAGCAGAAACGACGGATGACAAAAAAATATACGTCATATTTTGCAATTTTGTATAATATGGCAAAAAGTCTCATGCTTTGGGCATAAATAAAGAAACCGGAAAGGAACTTTTTCCTTCCCGGTGTATGTTTTTACATTTCAGCCATTGCTTTTACCGATTCGGCAAGCAGTGTTTTGAATTTCGGAGCGACCATGTCTGCGGCTTCTTTGACTTCGGCGTGTGAAAGGGGAGTTTTAGATATGCCCGCAGCCATATTCGAGATACAGCTTATTCCGCAGACCCTCATTCCCGCATGCATTGCGGCTATTGCTTCACAGGCGGTGCTCATTCCTACTGCGTCTGCGCCGAGCATGGAGTACATTTTTATCTCTTCGGGGGATTCGTAATTCGGCCCCGTGAGCTGGATATAAACGCCCTTCTGAAGATTTATATTCAATCTGTCGGCAGTATCCGCTATCACCCTTCTCAGTTCCGCATCGTATATATGCGACATGTCGGGGAATCTTACGCCCAGACTGTCAAAGTTCTTACCGATGAGCGGTGAGGGGACGAAAGACGATATCTGTCCTTCTATTAGCATAAGGTCTCCGACACGGAAACTTCTGTTTATACCGCCGGCAGCGTTTGTCAGAAAGAGTATCTGTGCTCCCATGAGCCGCATAAGTCGCAGCGGCAGAACGACGTCCTGCATGGGATATCCTTCATAATAATGTACACGGCCCTGCATTACTGCAACGGGTACTTTGTCAATATATCCGAAAACAAAACGTCCCACATGTCCTGAGACCGTCGACACGGGAAACCCGTCGATATCCCCATAATTCACGATATCAGCAATATCTATTGTTTCAGCAAAATCGCCAAGTCCCGAACCGAGGATTATAGCGACCTTCGGGGCAAAATCCGTCTTTGCACGTATCTGATCATAACAATCCAGTAGTTTTTCTTCTGCTGTCATTATTATGTACCTCAAAAATTATTCAGCTTTTTCAGCTTTGTCAAGTTCCTTTTTCTTTGCTTTTTCTTTGACTTCGTTAAGTTTGTTTACGCCCTTTACGATAAGGAAAAGGCAGAAAGCGGTGATAAGAAAATCGAGAATTAGCTGAATCAGGTTACCGTAAGCGACTATCGTTGCGCCCGCTGCCTTTGCTTCTTCCAGCGTTTTATAAATTGTGCCTGCGGTTTCAGAAGAGTCTTTTATGACAAAGAACATATTTTCGAAACTCGTCTTGCCTGTCAGAATGCTCACGAAAGGCATGATAATGTCGTTTGTGAAGCTGTTGACGATTTTTGTGAACATACCACCGACGATAACGCCGACAGCGAGATCTACAACGTTGCCTTTGGAGATAAACGTCTTGAATTCCTCAAAAAACTTTTTCATGAAAACACCTCATATATTTATTTTTTATAGTTATATCATAAGTAAAATTCTTGCTCGCAAGGGCATTTTTACGACGCCGTCAATAGAGCAGAGAGGCGCACAGC
>CAUHAO010000036.1 GCA_959604355.1 uncultured Eubacteriales bacterium | reverse complement strand
CCGCGGCGCGCATGCCCTCATTCACATACTTTTCGCCGCGTCCCGCACACAAAAAAACATATCCCCCGTCATATCCGACGGGGGATAAATATTTCCTTTTACAGCTTCATGTCGCCGTATTTTATCAGCTTCATCTTGCGCATCAGCTGTGCGAACGCCCACGACAGCACTGCGGGAAGGATGAAGCATATCAGCGCGAGCCCGAGCCAGTCAAACCACGTCACCGCGTCGGGGTATCCGTTGGCAGGGTCAAGCCAGCCCAGCGCAACGCCTATCGGCCCGAGCAAACCGCAGGTACCCATGCCCGAGTTTATCGCCTCGCCGTACATACGCATGCGGAACACACATGTCGCCAGAGGGCCCGTTATCGCGGACGCAAGCGTCGCAGGCACCCATATCAGCGGATGACGGTTTATGTTCGGCACCTGGAGCATCGATGTGCCTATGCCCTGGCTGAGAAGTCCGCCCCAGCCGTTTTCCTTGAATGATGCGACCGCAAAGCCCACCATCTGCGCACAGCATCCCGCGACAGCCGCGCCGCCGGCAATGGCAAGTCCTTCCGAAGAGCCCTGCACCGCCGCACTGCCCGTAAGCAGAAGTCCCGCGCATATCGCCGCGCTCGATATCGGAAGCGTGAGGACCATGCCGATAACGACCGACACTATAATACCCGTCACAAACGGAGACTGCACCGCCGCCCAGCCGATGAACTTGCTTATGTAGCCGGCCGCAATGCCGATATACGGTGCGGCATAGACCGACAGCAGTCCGCCCACAAGAATTGTCACGAACGGTGTCACAATTATATCGACCTTTGTTTTCTTTGAAACGAGTTTGCCTATCTCGACTGCGATTATCGCGATGAAGAACACGGCAAGCGGGCCGCCCGCTCCGCCGAGCTTGTTCGCCGCAAAGCCTACCGCCGCCGCCGAAAAGATGACGAGCGCGTCCGCCTTGAGCGACCAAGCGATAGCCGCACCCATTGCCGCTCCTGCCACCGCCTGCGCGTAGCCGCCTATTTCCGCGAGTATCTCAAGTCCGGGTATCATGCCCAAAGCCTTGAAAATAGTGCCTATAAGCAGCGACGCGAAAAGTCCCTGAGCCATCGCGCCCATTGCGTCGATGAACCAACGTTTGAGAAGTTTCTTTACCATTTTTCCATTCCACCGGTTTTCTTTATTTTAATATTTCAATATATGAATGTGCCGCGCTATATCAGAAGCGTCAGCAACGGTATCGTCACAACGGAAAAAATCGTACTGAGCAGTATCACGCTCGCAGGCATTTCGGTGTTGCTGCGGTTCATTTCCGAAAGGCTGAGTATTATCGCAGCGCACGGCGTGCCCGAAAGAACAACGAGTGTCGCCTTAAGCACGGATGATATCGGCAAAAAATATACGAGCACGTAGCAGAAAAGCGGGAACACGAGCAGCTTCATCATCACATTCGCGTACACGAACGGATTGCAGAAAACCGTTTTGAGCGGCATAGACGCAAGCCGTATCCCCATCACTATCATGCACAGCGGCCCCGTCACGTTTCCCAACGTCGCAAAGCTCTGCGCAAGCGCGGACGGGATAACTCCCGCAAGACGGAAAAGGTATATCGCAAGTCCTATCACGAAGCCCACGACAGTCGGATTGAACACCGCCGCCCTGAACGAAACATACTTTTTGTTGTGCGTCATCATATACACGCCCAACGTGAACACGAGCATGTTCATCGACAGCGTATACATCACCGAAAAGCCCGCGACCTCGGGATTTGACGGGAACAGCGCGCGGATTATCGGGAGGCCTAAAAAGCCGACGTTGCCGAATATCGACGCGATGGAGAAAATGCGGTATTTGTCCTCACCGTATCTCCTGTGCAGAAAGAGAAATTCAAGCCCCAAGAACAGCAGCTGTGCCGCAAGCGACGCGAAAAAAAATATTACCATCTGCACGAAGCTCTCGGGCGTGTATTCAAGTGACGAAAACGCGGATATTTCAAGAAGAACCGTGCCTATATAAACAAGTATCGCGGAAAGTGTCGGTAGATGCTCTGCAGAGACCTTCTTGGCCTTGCAAAGTCCGAATCCCATCACGCCGTACAACAGCATGACCGCGACGTTTGTCAATGCTACAACGAACATATCCGTTTTTCCCCTCAATAACTTTTTCTCTTACAATATAATAGCAAAGTTTTCCGTCTTTTTCAAGCCCCGAGCCCGTTTATTCGATTTTTTGTATAAAATCGCGCCGCATCGGTAAAATAATTTAAATAAAAACCGAAAAAAGAGGATCATTAAATGAAATTCACGAACATCCGCACAGACCTTGCCGCCGAAATGCAGGAAGCTGTCGGGCTCTCCGAGAAAGACGGCGTGAGCGAGGAAAATGACGAAAGAAACGGCATAAAAGTGCGCCGTACCCATATAAAAAGCGATAGAGCCGCCGAAGCACTCGGCAAGCCGGTCGGCAATTACGTCACGGTCGACTGCTCGGGCGCGTTTTCGGACGACGAAAAGTATACTGCCGCCATAGAGGCGGTCGCGGACGAACTGCACACGCTCGTCGGCACGGACATCTCGCAACGCGTGCTCATCGTCGGGCTCGGAAACGTCCGCCTAACGTCCGACAGCGTCGGGCCGCATACGCTTGACGGCATCATCGTCACGCGCCACATACGCACGCACCTGCCCGACCTGTTTTCGGCGATGCCCTTGCGCGAGGTGTGCGCCATTGCACCCGGAGTCCTCGGCAGGACAGGCATCGAGAGCGGCGACATCGTGCGCGCCGTCACCGAAAAAACGACCCCCTCGGCGGTCATCGTTATAGACTCTCTTGCCGCACGCGACCCCGCGAGGATATGCACGGCAGTACAAATGAGCGACACAGGCATCGCCCCCGGCTCGGGCATCGGCAACACTCGCGCGGAAATAACGCAGCGTACTCTCGGTGTGCCCGTCATCGCCGTCGGAGTGCCGACAGTCGTGTCTTCGGTGACGCTCTCGGCGGATATGTTCTCACGCTTGCTCGAAAAACTTGAACACACGTCCCCCGCCGCGCACAGAAAGCTCTCCGACGCGCTCGGTGACGGCGACATTTCGGACCTCATCTGCGAAAATCTCTCACCGCGCGAACGCTCCATGATAGTCACTCCGAGCGACATCGACGGCCTCGCCGCAAAAATATCCCGTCTGCTCTCCGCCGCGCTCAACAAGGCTCTCCACGGCGCGCTCGAGCAGGAAGAAATAAATGCCCTGCTCAATACGTAAAATATCTTTTACGCACAACCCGCGGCGGCACGCGCTCCGCGCGCGCCGTGTGCCTCTGCGCGGCACACGGCGTGCAACTTCCCGTGAATTTGCGCCGCCGCCCCCTGCCTTACCGTGAATTTGCGCCGCCGCCCCCTTGCCGCTTACTGCAAAAAACCGCGCCCGTGCGTCAGCGACGCACGGGCGTTTATCTTGCTTTATTAACTACATTTGCGTTTTTATATTCTGCATCATTCTTCCTGCCGTGTCCATGCCCGGGACTTCAAAATCGGGATCCGCCAGCCCTGTGAACACGAGCGCAACGACCGCCGCGATAAAGAATATCCAGAATATCTCCGCACGCGCAAGCCCGAGCAGAGTTTTGCCGCCGCTCAAGGGCTGTCCCTCTTCCGCATAGCGCATTGGCAGTCTCTTCGGCACTCCGAAAACGAGCACAAGCACGAGCGCCGCCGCGACCGCCGCAGCCACAGCCACAGCCGCGCCTACTGTCATGTTCACGTCGCACACGTCATACACTCCTACAGCGCCCAGGCCTGCTGCCCAGACCGCCGCCGTCGCCCACGCGGACATCGTTTTGATGTACGCCCACGCCGAGAAAAACCCGATAACGAACACGCATAATACGTTATCAAACGACACCGTGCTCAGCGCACATATCATCGCGGGAAGCACCAGCGCCGCGCCGACATTGATCCTCGAAAGCTTATCCGTCGCTGTCATCGAATACGTCACCGTGTACGCCGCCGCGTAAATGAGCGTCGGCAGAAGTATATACACCGCGTTTTGAATCACCCCGCCGCCCAAGGGCATCGAGCCACCCGAAACGACGTATCCGTGCTCCGTCAGCACACCTCTTATAACGTCCGAAAGCCATCTGGCAGCAATCCCCGCGCCTACTGCCGCAACGGCACACAGCACGACTTGGAACAGGTTCGTTTTTTGCTCTTTTTCACGCCCCGAAAGAGGTCTGTTCTGACGATGATTATATATCAGAAACGGCAGAAGCACCGCCGCCGAGCGAAGCAGCGGAACAAGCGCCGTGCGCAGATAAAACCGCACCTGCGGCTCGCGTATTTGCTCTATGCCGCCCGTCACGAGCGACACGAGAAACAGAAGCATCAGCCCCACCGTGCCCGCCGTAAAAATTCCGTTGAAAAGCACGTTCGAGTCCTCGCGCAGCTTCTGCTCCTCAAAGGTGAGTCTTTCGTCGTCCATCAGTCTATCCCTTTCAGATGTCCGCACTCCGCAAGCCCCTCAAACCCGTCCTGCCGCAGCGCCTCGTAAACGATTATCGCCACGGAATTGGAAAGATTAAGGCTTCTCACGTTCCCCTTCATCGGGATGCGGATACATTTATCATAATTCGCCCTGAGCAGGTCTTCGGGCAGCCCCTTCGTCTCCTTGCCGAAAAGCACGATGCACCCGTCGGGATACTCCGCGTCGGAATACGTCTTTGCGCTCTTCGTGCTCGCGAAAAGCAGAGGTCTGTCATGCTCCTTTGCCCACGCCAGAAACGCGTCAAGGCTCTCATGTATATGTAAGTCGAGTTCGCTCCAGTAGTCCAGCCCTGCGCGGCGCAGATGAGCGTCGTCTATCGAAAAGCCGAGCGGCTTCACAAGATGCAGCTGCACCCCCGTACAGGCGCATGTGCGCGAAATATTGCCCGTGTTCTGAGGTATCTCAGGCTCAATGAGAGCCACAGCGAGATTTTTCATATTCTGTCCGTCCTCTTTCGACTGTATACCGTAATTTTACCACTTACGCGCGTTTTTTTCAATACCCCGCGCCGAATGTTCGCAATTAGGTCAAAGAAAATTTCTCCAATAACCGATATTTTCTGCCTTATGCCCCGCCGAACCGCCGCCGAACGACGGCAAATGACGCGATTTTTCTGTCGAAACGTAAATACGGTCGAACGGTTTTTCTTGATTTTTACGCCGCGATGCGCTACAATAAGGATGCACGGAGGTGGCAGAAAAAATGAACTCAGGATTACTTGAAAAATACAACCGCAGACTTCTCGACCTGCCGGTGGAATGTATCGTTGCGTCGCCGACCCAGCCCCGCACAGACTTCGACCCCGAAGCGTTGGACGGACTGTGCGAGAGCATAAAAAACATCGGGATAATCCAACCCCTGACCGTGCGCTATCGCGGCGAAGGCACGTATGAACTCATCGCGGGCGAACGCCGCCTGCGCGCCGCAAAACGCAACGAGATGCGTCATGTACCCTGCATCATCGCGGACGTTGACGACACGTCGTCGGCGCTTATAACGCTCGTTGAGAACCTTCAGCGGCGTGACCTCAGCTTTTTCGAGGAAGCCAAAGGCCTCGACGACCTCATCCGTCTTTCCGGCATGACCCAACAGCAGGCGGCAGAAAAGACGGGCAAAACTCAATCCTCCGTCGCGAACAAACTGCGTCTGCTGCGTCTTCCCGACAAAGTCCGCACCGCGATAACCGAGGCAAACCTCACCGAACGCCACGCGCGAGCCTTGCTTTCACTCACCGACGAGGACAAAATGCTCTGCGCCGTCGCCGCCGCCAAAAAGAACGGCTGGAATGTCGCCGAATTCGAGCAATACCTCGCCGTACTGCAATGCCCCCCGAAAAAAAAGCCTCGCCGTATCGGTTTCTGCCGCGACCTGCGCCTTTATTCCAATTCCTTCACCCGCACCGTAAAAATGATGCGGGACTCCGGCTTCGCGGCAAAAATGCAGACCGAGGAGCTCGACGACTGCGTCCGTTACACGATAACCGTAACGCGCAAACATTGATTTGCTTTCTCTCTTTTCTTCTGTTTTTCTCCTTTCCAAAAGAGAAACACCGCCGACGTGACATCTGCGGTGTTTTTCGCTGTTTTAAGTTATATTTGACTTATTGCGTCAGTATCCTGCGATTAAAATCTGCGTTTTTTCTTGACCGCGATAACGATTCCTGCAGCTGCGGCGAACAAAACTCCGCATCCCAGCAGCAATATCGCGGTCTTCTTCGCACGGCGACTGTTTTCCTCGTCGACTTCGGAATAAGACGGGTCGTCATAATCCACCGGCTTATAATCGGGATCTTCCGCGCCGCAGACATTGCATTTGCCGTACCAGAATTTATGGTCTGCCTGCGGTATCGGCTCGCCTTCAGAAACAAGCTTGCCGCAGCTTCTGCAATATGTATCGCCGGTATAGCCTTCCCCGATGCAGGTTGCTTTCTTCGTGTTCCTTATCTCCGTGCTTTTATGTTCGCAGGGCTCTTCAAGCGCTGCAAGAACTTTCGTATCAAGCACCGTGTGACAGTTTATGCATTCTCTGTGCTGGAAGCCCTCCGACCCCACGTCCGCGGGAGTGTCGACTATCCACGGGCCAATGACATGCGATGTTTTTGTCGTTTCCGTACCGGAAGCAAGTTTTTTGCCGCACTCGGTGCAGTATCTGTCTCCCGTGTAGCCTTTCTCGGTGCAGCTCGCAAGTCTTACGTTTCTCAGCTCTGTAAATCTGTGAGCGCAGGTTTTTTCAAGTATCGGGATTATTTCGGTTTCAAGCGTCGCGCGGCAGACCGTACATTCCGTATGCTTCGAGCCCGCAGCGCTGTCAGTCGCGGCTTTGTCGATTATCCACTCACTCGCCTTGTGCGCCGTTTTTCCGGTTTTTTCGCCTTTTTCGAGGAGCTTGCCGCATTCCGCGCAGTATTTGTCTCCGGTATAGCCTTCTTCGATACAGGTGGCGGTCTTCACGTTTTTCAGCTCTGTGCGGTCATGCTCGCACGCCTTATCGAGCGCGGGAATCGTTTCCGTTGCGACGATCTCATGGCATACGGAACATTCCCGATGTTTCAAGCCTTCGACGCCCACGTCCGCGGCTTTATCAATGACCCATTCGCCCGGGGTGTGCTCCGATTTTTCCGTATTCACGCCTTCCGAAAGCTTCGTGCCGCACCTCTTGCAGTAAATGTCGCCCGTATAGCCTTCCTCGACACAGGTCGCGGCTCTGATATTGCGCACCTCTGTGTTTTCATGTTCGCAGGTGGTTTTATATACAGCGCTTATTTCCACGTTCCCGTCGGGCATTACGAATGTGGCCGTGGAAGACGTAAAAGAGGAGAGGCTCACGTTACCGCTCACGACTTCCCATTTCTCGAAAACATGTATCTTGTCTTTTTCATCGGCGATTATCGTGACGGTTGCTCCCTTTTTCGCTTTTGATATCACGTCTGCCCTCGTTCCGTCAAGACTTGCGATACCGTCGTTGACTTTAACAGCGTGATTTGCCGCATCAACGGCGCAATCAAGCCTTACGGAATATACGACCCATTTGTGCGTGCCGGTTAAGGGGTCGCCGTCGACGCCGTTATCGCTGTCGACAAGCGTGGCGCTCTTTCCGTTGACAGTGACCTTGAGCTCCGAAACATTTCCTATGTAATAGCCCTGTCCGGCGGTAAATCTTATATTCGCGCTATACTTTCCGCCGCCGTCAAATCTCGTGACGGCGCTGCCTGTGGAAGCGTCCGTCCATGTCCCGTATGTCGCCGTATAATGAGCACCCGCGGGCGCACTCAGCTTTCCGGAAGCAGCTTTTCCACCGTCTTCGGGGTCGGGAAGCCCGTTTATGGAAATGCTTGTTATCTGATAGGGGTCTTTTTCAAAGTAGGCCGAGATGCTTACGTTCTTCGCGGGCATGGAAAAATATGTTTTTCCGCTGTTATGGTCTGAAAGCACAACGCCGTCGGTCACGCCCCAGTTCTTAAAGCGATATCCGAAATATGCTCTTGCAATGACCGTAACGCGCGTTCCGTACTTCGCCTGCTCATAGTCACACAGTACCGAACCTTTGCCGTCGTCCGTTACTGTTATGGTATACATATCCTCTTCGCCCTCCGCATTAGCCGCGAAATCCGCCGCAGACACAAGAGACAGACACATCGCGAAGCAGAGAAGGAAACTCACAAGTCCCTTTTTCATTATGTTCCCTCCGGATTAAATTACTCTTTGTATATGTTTAATGAATATTTATTGTGATACCGGTTATCCCCGTTTATTGAAATTATATCACATACAGGGTAAGAAATCAATGACTTTTTGGCGAAATCAATGCCTTTTTGGCGAAATCAATGCCTTTTTGGCGAAATCAATGCCTTTTTGATGAAATCAATGCCTTTGCGTCGGTCAGCCGCACTTCTGCGGCAAAGTGTCGCCTACCTTTAAAAAAACGGTCGGGGATATCGCCGTTCAACAGTAACCTACCTCGCACCAAAGCACATCCCAGCAAGTTACCTCGCACCAAAACACCTCGCTGCAAGCTACCTCGCACCAAAACACCTCGCTGCAAGCTACCTCGCACCAAAACACCTCGCTGCAAGCGACCTCGCACCAAAACACATCGCAGTAACCTACCTCGCACCAAAACACATCGCAGTAACCTACCTCGCACCAAAACACATCGCAGT
>CAUHAO010000035.1 GCA_959604355.1 uncultured Eubacteriales bacterium | reverse complement strand
CGGGCAAAGCCCGCAATTCTTGTGAAACAAGAATCTCTGCGAATATTATACTATATATATCGCCTTAAGTCAATGGATTGGACGAAAAAATGCGTTTTAAGCGGGGACTTTTTTACTGAAATTCGTTGCTTTATGCAATTTACACAAAAAATGGTAAAAATATATCTGAAAATTCTCTGCCGTGGTGATAAGTTGCTTCTTGACTTTGCGCGGTTTTTATTGTACAATATAAATGCAAAGTGGTGCAAAGTGGTGGAATAGGGTGGATTCTCCCTGAATCCGCTGTTTTTTTGCTCTTGATTTGAAAATAAGGGAGGACATGCTGATGGACAACTTAATAGGCAGTTATCAGCACACTCTCGACGTCAAGGGCAGAGTTTTTCTTCCCGCGAAATACCGCGAAGCGATGGGTTCCTCGGTCTACATGACACGAGGGCTCGAAAACAGCATCTACATTTTCTCGGAAGCGGAGTGGGAGAAGTTCTCCGACAAAATTAAATCCCTTACGATAGGAAACGCTCGCGACATACAGCGTATATTTCTCGGAAACGCGGCTCAGTCGGATGTTGACTCTCAGGGACGTATTGCAATTCCGCAGCCGCTGAGAGCGTTCGCAATGCTTGAAAAGGATGTTGCCGTCGTCGGCGTTTCGTCCAGAGTAGAGATATGGGATGCGGCTCGCTGGAATGAGTACAACAACTCCATCGACAACGCGAAACTTGCAGAGGCGTTTGCCCTGCTCGGTATATGAGCGGCTTCGGTCACGTCCCGGTCCTTTTTACCGAGACAATAGAAATGCTTTGCGTCAAGCCCGACGGCGTTTACGCTGACGGTACGGCGGGAGGCGGCGGACACAGCCACGCGATAGGCGAGAGGCTTTCCGAGAACGGCACTCTCATCTGTACTGACAGAGATGCGGACGCGATAGCCGAATGTACGGCTCGTCTCGCGGATCTTAAATGCAGCAAGACGATCTATCATACGACTTTTTCATCTTTACCCGATATAATGCGTCAGCGCGGACAACTCCTTGACGGGTTGCTGCTCGATCTCGGAGTTTCGTCTCACCAGCTTGACGATGCGTCACGCGGATTCTCGTATATGCAGGACGCTCCGTTGGACATGCGCATGGACAGAGACAGCGCTCTTACAGCCGCTGACATCGTCAACACATATTCCGCAGAGAATCTTGCGAAAATATTTTTCGAATACGGCGAGGAGCGATATTCCCGCGCCATAGCCCACAAAATCGAACAACAGCGTCAAAACTCTCCGATAAAAACGACATTCGAGCTTGTATCGGTAATAAAGAGTGCGATGCCCGCCAAAGCACTCAGGGAAGCGCAGCACCCGGCAAAACGCGTCTTTCAGGCGCTTCGCATAGCCGTCAATGACGAGCTTTCGCAGGTCAGCGACGTGCTTCGCGACATAATGCCTTATATCGCCCCCGGCGGCAGAATAGCGGTCATAACGTTCCATTCCCTTGAGGACAGGATCGTGAAAACGGCTTTCGCTACGGCGGAGAACCCCTGCACTTGCCCTCCGGAGTTCCCGGTTTGCACATGCGGCAAAAAAAGCATGGGTAAAGTCATAACACGCAAACCCATACAGGCGACAGAAAAAGAACTTGAAGAAAACCCCAGATCACGCAGCGCAAAGCTCCGTGTGTTTGAGAAAAAATAAACGGAAAGGAGATACGGCATGAAAAAAGCACCTGCCAAAAAGAAATTCGATCCCATAGTTGCGATATTGCTTACCGTCATTGCCGTTTTCGGTCTCTTAACCGTTACATGCTATATTGACCAGTACGAACAGATATACACTCTCAAACTCAGACAGGAAGACCTTGCACAGGTCATCAATGAGGGCGACCTGCTCCGTGTAGAATACGAAAAACGTATGGACTACCGGCAGATCGAGGAATATGTATCCGAAAATCTGAATATGGTTAAGCTCTCATCCCGCCAGACGCAGTACCTTGTAAACGAAGCGTCAAGTCGTACCGAACTAATGCTTCCGGAAGAAGAAGGCGTACTTGCTCGTATAACAAAGGCGTTTTCCATCATCTTGGAATATTTCAATTAACGTAAGTATATAATTGTTTCGGAAAACCCTGCGGCGGAAATTTTTAATGATAATTCGATCTACTTCTTTCATTTTTTAATGCTGTATCTCTCCTCCAATTTCGCGTAAGCGACCGATACAGCAAACTCCAAACTCAGGGTCACAAAGTAATTTTGTGACCTTCCTTTTTTCTCTGTACCCGAATCCGAAAGGAAAGACAATGAACAGACCTACATCAGACTCTCTCAAACGATACGGTTTTCTGCTCGGCTTTTTCATTCTTGCACTCGTAGCCTTGGCTGTAAGATTTTTCGTTCTTCAGATCCCTATGCACGACTATTACGAACAGCAGGCGGTAAAGCAGCAGACAAGCGACATCATCGTTCCCGCAAAGCGCGGCACAATTACGGACCGTAACGGAGTAGTCCTCGCTGTAAGTTCGTCGGCGTATCTTGTTTCCGTTTCTCCCGCGAAAATAGCGAAAACCGAAGACAAGGAAGCGCTTGCTCAGGGATTGAGCGAGATCCTCGACCTTGATTACGAGACCGTTCTTAAAAAAATAAGCAAAAACGTAAGTTACGTCGAGATCGCCCGAGGCATCGAAAAAGAGCAGATGGACGTCGTCGCGGAATTTATCAAGACAAAAAAGATTTACACAGAGTCTGTCAACATAACCGAAATATCAAAAAGATATTATCCCAAGGGAAATCTTCTTTCCACAGTCCTCGGCTTTGTCGGTACAGACAATGTCGGTCTTGAGGGTGTGGAATACTATTACAACAGTTATCTGAGCGGCTCGAACGGCAAAATAATTACTTCCGAGAACGCTCTCGGTACATCGATGCCTTTCCAGTATGAGAAATATATTCCCGCCGAAGACGGCTACGATATAGCGCTCACGGTCGACATTGAAATGCAGTATTTCCTTGAAAAACATATCGAGAACGCCCGTGTTGAGCATAACGTTCAGTCTCGTGTTGCAGGCGTCATAATGGACGTCAAAACGGGCGAAGTGCTTGCAATGTCAAGCAAACCCGACTATGACCCCAACTCACCGTTCACTATCAATGACGCTCTTACTCTCGAGAATCTGAGCCAGTATCTGGACGACTACGACGAGTATGTCAAAATGTACAACCAGAAGCTTGCGGAGTTCCGCACGAATAAGCTTGTCGTCGACCAGTATGACCCCGGTTCAACTTTCAAAATATTTACATCGGCGATGCTGCTCGAAGAAAATCTCGTGAGCCCCACCGAGACATTCTACTGCAAGGGTTCTATCCAGAAGGGTGCCATCACTTACAAATGCGCCAAACGGAGCGGTCACGGTCTGCAGACCTTCAAGGAAGGTCTCGCGCACTCGTGCAACCCCGTATTTGTCACTCTCGCAGAGCGCATCGGCATAGAGAGGTTTTATAACTACATAACGGTTTTCGGACTGCGCGAAAAGACGGGTGTCGGACTGCCGGGCGAAAAATCGGGCATCCACCACGCGCTTTCGTCAATGACGAGCTATAACCTTTATTCATCCTCATTCGGTCAGACGTTCAAGATCACGGGTATGCAGCTTGTCGCGGGTGTTTCATCTGTCGCAAACGGCGGCTCGTATATGCAGCCCTCGATTATCAGCCGCATAACCGACAGCGACGGGAATATCATAGAATCGTTTACTCCCACGGAAGTCCGCCGCACCGTTTCAAAACGCACTGCGGAAACTCTCTGGGATTATCTGGAATACACCGTCCAGGTAGGTAAGACGGGTTATGCCTCGGGTTACAGGATTGCAGGCAAAACGGGTACTTCCCAGAAAGCCGAAAACGGCAACTACGAAAATGAAAAACGTATCGCGTCGTTTATCTGCTTTGCCCCCGCGGACGATCCGCAGATATGCGTGCTCGTTATCGTTGACGAACCCGATTCCCAGGTGCAGTACGGCTCTTATATCGCCGCGCCTCTCGGCAGAGACATTATCGTCGATTGCCTTAAACATCTCAATATAGAACCCGATTACGGCAAAGAGACCGGCTCTGACGTCAAGCTCACAAAGCTTGTCGGAAAGTCTGTCGCGGAAGCGAAAAAAGAGCTTTCGGGACTCGGGCTCAATGTCAAGATCGTCGGGGATTATTCTTCCGATACGCTTATCACATATCAGATCCCCGCGAAAGGCGAAACTCTCCCTGCCGACTCCATGGTGCTTCTTTATACCACGGAAGAGCAGGAGGATACGACTACATCCGTCCCCAACCTCATAGGAAAAACTGCCGCGGAGTGCAACCAGCTCCTTGCCGAAGCAGGTCTTAATATCCGCGTGGTCGGTGAAAGCATAGGCTTTTCGTCCACCGTCGCTGTCTCTCAGAGCGTAAGCGCCGGTACGACCGTCGAAAAGATGACCGTCATCACGGTGAAATTCGAAAGCTGACGCAACAATTAAAATAAAGGACATCGAAAAGAAAATTTGTAAGAGGTGTCCTTTATGTTGTTATCAGATCTTCTTCGCCTTTGCTCATGCTCCGTGCTCAGCGGCTCAGCAGCCGTCGAAGTGAGCGGTATCACGTCTTCGACCGCAAAAGTTGCTCCCGGAAATGTTTTTGTCGCTCTCCCGGGTAGAAACAGCGACGGACATGACTTTGTTCAGCATGCCGCGAACTGCGGCGCAAGCGCGGTCATTGTGTCAAAGAATGTAAAGGTTATAGGCTGTACGGTTGTCTACGTGTCGGATACACACAAGGCTCTGGCACTTCTTTCGGCGGCGTATTACGGCTATCCGCAGAACACGCTTGTAACGGTCGGAATTACCGGAACTAACGGAAAAACGACGGTTGCGTCGATTCTCAGACACATACTTTCGGCATGCGGCAAAAAGTGTGCCATGTGCGGTACAGTTGAATGTGTGCCGCAGCCATTAAATGTAAAAGCAGATAACTTTACAACTCCGGAGCCGCCCGAATTGTTCGCGTTCATGCGAAAAGCGGCAGACGAGGGATATACGCATTTTGTCACAGAGGTCTCTTCGCAGGCGCTTGACCAGAAACGCACCTACGGCATCGAATTTGACCTCGGAGTTTTCACGAATATATCCGAAGACCATCTTGATTACCACCTAACGATGTCTCGTTATATCGACGCGAAGATGAAGCTTTTCGACACCTCGAGCAGCCACCTTGTCAACATTGATGACGCGAACGCGTACCGTTTTCTCGGCTATCCCCGCACTATGACGTTTTCCTGCTCGTCGTCGGCGGATTTTGCGGTGTCGGATATAGAAACGCTTCCGTCGGGAAATGTTTTCACGTTCACGGCTTTCGGTGAGAGCGTGCGCACGTCGCAAAAGCTGCGCGGAGCGTTTAATGTGTCGAATGCAGCGGCGGCGATAGGGGCGGCGGTGATGCTCGGAGTGCCCGTAACAGACGCTGTCAGAGCCGCGGAAAGCTTTGAAGGCGTAAAAGGAAGGCTCGAATTTCTCGAGACCGGCGCGGACTATGACGTCATCATAGATTACGCCCATACTCCCGACGGGCTTGAAAAACTCCTTGATGCGGTGGAGGATATACGCGCAAGAGGCGGAAAAACAATCCTTGTTTTCGGATGCGGCGGCAACAGAGACCGTGAGAAGCGCCCGATAATGGGAAGGATAGCCGCGGCAAAAGCGGATATAGCAATAGTTACGTCCGACAATCCGCGTACGGAAGATCCGCGAAACATAATCACGGATATTCTCTCGGGGATAACCGACAGCGGTGTCGTCGTCATCGAAGATCGCCGCAAAGCAATAGAATACGCGCTCTGCATCGCGCGCGCGGGCGATACGGTCGTTCTCGCGGGCAAAGGGCATGAAACATACATGGACGCAGGCACGGGCAGGATCCCGTTTGACGAGCGCATGATAATCAAGGAATATTTCTCTTCCCAACAAAGAAAGGATACATAAAAATGAAGCTTTCACAGATGGCTGCCGTCACTAACGGCTTGCTGAAAGGGGACTGCGAGTTCAGCGGATTTGCCATAGATTCCCGCGAGGTCAAAAAGGGTGACGTGTTCATTTGCATAAAAGGCGAGCGTGTCGACGGGCATGATTATGTCGCGTCGGCTCAGGCGAACGGTGCGGCGGGATTTCTCTGCGCAAGAGATCTCGACACGGATCTGCCTTATCTGAAAGTCGAAGATCCGGTTGCCGCGTTCCAGCAGTACGCCGCTTGGCACAAGTCGCAAAAAAAAGTGCTTACGGTTGCGGTGACAGGAAGCGTCGGCAAAACGACGACCAAAGAATTCATCTATTCGGCTCTTGCCGCGCGTTTTTCGACGCATAAGACCGACGGCAATAAAAACAGCGAAACAGGCGTCGCGTTCACGCTCCTCGGCATAAACGATTCCCATGAGGCGGCCGTCGTTGAGATGGGCATGAGCGGATTCGGGCAGATACGCGAGCTTGCGAAGATAACAGCGCCCGATATAGCCGTAATAACGAATATAGGTTACTCTCACATAGAATATCTCGGCTCGCGCGAAAACATAATGAAGGCGAAGCTTGAGATCATCGAGGGCCTCAGCGAAAACGGTGTGCTCATAGTCAACGGTGATGACGATATGCTCTCAACTCTCAGAAACGTCGGACACAGGCTTATAAGATACGGCATCGGTGACGAGACGTGTGACTATGTTGCAAGAGATATCCACCTCGGCGCGGGCGAAACGGAGTTTACCGCGGTGACACCGCACGGAGAGGTCGATATTTTCATTCCCTCCGAAGGCATACACAACGTCTACAACGCGCTCGCGGCTGTTGCCGTGGCTGATATCGCGGGTGAAACGCCCGAAGAAATCTCCCGAGGCCTGCGCAACTTCAAAAATGCGCCTCTTCGTCAGAACATTTACGAACACTGCGGCGTTACGATAATCGAGGATTGCTACAACGCAAGTCCCGCGTCGATGAAATCCGCGTTCGATATCCTGCGTATGAAACAGGGCAGAAAGATCGCCGTCCTCGGTGACATGCTCGAACTCGGCGCGCAGTCAACAGCTCTTCACCGAGAAGTAGGCGAGTCGATGCAGGGAGTGGATATGCTGATAGCGTTCGGTGCTCACGCCCAGGATTATATTATCGGCGCAACTCTTGCCGGAGTGAGCGACTGCTGCAGCTGCCGCACAACGTCCGAAGCCGCGCAGATACTCACGGATCGCTCGCGCCGCGGAGACGTCGTGCTTTTCAAAGCCAGCCGCAGCATGAACGCGGAAAAAGTAATAAAGGAATTTATCGAAAACCGAAAGGATACTGAAAAATGAGTCCCATACTTCTCAAACTCGGAGCTTTCGCGTCATCCGTCATCATCGCGTGCGTCGTTGCGCCTCTGCTCATACCTTTTCTGCGCAGGATCAAGTTCGGTCAGGCGATAATCACAGACTATGGCCCGACATGGCATAAATCCAAGCAGGGCACACCCACGATGGGCGGTTTCGTTTTCATCATTTCCACCGTCATCGCGTATTTCATATTCGCAATACCGTTTTATATCAAAGGCAGCGACGCGGCACGATGGCTTCCGAGTCCGGGACTTGTATGCGTGATCGTTTCGCTGATGTTTGCGCTGCTCGGGTTCGCCGACGACTTCATAAAGATCCGCAAAAAACATAATCAGGGTCTGACGGAGATACAGAAGCTCATAATGCAGCTCGTCATCTCTTCCGCATTCATCCTTTTTGACTCTATCCGCACGGGCGGACGCACTTCGGTGCAGATACCCTTCACGAATATACAGCTCGAATTGGGCATATTCTATTACATATTGGCAATGGTAGTCATGGTCGGCTTTACGAACGCTGTCAATCTTACCGACGGCATCGACGGTTTGGCAACATCCGTCACGCTGCCCGTAAGCATCTTTTTCGTCTTTGCCGCAACATCTATCGGCGCGGACGATGTCGCAGTCGTCGCAGCGGCGCTCGCGGGCGGATGCGTCGGATTTCTCGTCTTTAACTGGCACCCCGCAAAAGTATTTATGGGCGACACCGGCTCACTGTTCCTCGGCGGCATGGTTGCAACGTTCGCTTTCTCGATAAACCAGCCGTTGATAATCCTAATCGCGGGCATTGTTTACCTTATTGAGGCGTTTTCTGTCATGATACAGGTCGCTTATTTCAAGATCACACACGGCAAGCGTCTTTTCAAAATGACACCCATCCACCACAGCTTTGAGCTTTCCGGCTGGAGCGAGGAGAAAATAGTTCTCACTTTCACCGCAGCAAGCGCCGTCGGCTGTCTTGTCGCGGTCGTCGCTTCAATGCTTGTTTGACAGCCACTCTACCGTCCAAGGGGATCTACGTCGAAAGGATTTATAATATGCAGAACTCGAGGAAAAATAATACCGTAAACATGTCTCAGCGTAAGCAGCGCGGCGGCATATTGGGCTATTTCCGCTCATTACCGATGTTCGATATCCCTTTTCTGATATCCGTGCTTCTGCTGCTCATTTTCGGTCTGGTCATGTTGTTTTCTACGGGCTTTGCACATTCTCTTTATAAGACGGGAAGCAGCTATACATATATAATTAAGCAGTCGCTTTTTGCGGTCGTCGGCGTCGTGATTATGTTTATTGTTTCCGCCGTCGATCAAAAGCTTTATAAACGCCTCATAGTTCCGTTTTACATTGTCTGCGTAGTGTTGCTTGTGCTTGTACTCATTCTGCCGAGCCGTGACAATGAAAAGCGATGGCTGTATATCGGCGGTTTTCAGTTTCAGCCTTCGGAGTTCGCGAAACTCGCGGTCATAATGTTCCTTTCACAGTATGTTTCCGCGTACCGCGACAAAATGAATAAGTTTACATACGGTATAGTTATTCCCGCGGCGATTTTCGGACTTTGCTGTCTGCTTATAGGTGTCGAAACGCATCTTTCGGGTGCAATACTGGTGTTCCTTGTCGGCGTTACGCTCATGTTTGTCGGCGGAAGCCGTATCGGACATATGCTTCCGATTGCAGGAATAGGCTTGGCAGGTGCGACGGCGCTCATTTTCTTCAATTCGTACATGCAGAAGCGTATTAACGTCTGGCTGCATCCCGAAATCGACCCTATAGGCGACGGCTTTCAGCCTCTGCAGTCGCTTTTGACTATCGGCTCCGGCGGACTTTTCGGACTCGGCTACGGCAAGAGCCGCCAAAAATATCTCTACCTGCCCGAACCGCATAATGATTTTGTGTTCTCGGTCATCGCCGAAGAACTCGGATTTATCGGAGTCGTCGTTATTCTTATTCTTTTCGGTTTGCTCATATGGCGTGGCATATATATCGCCCGCCGTGCGAAAAATACATTCTCGTCTATGCTCGTTATCGGCATAATCTCAAACGTCGCATATCAGACTATACTCAATCTCGCAGTCGTTTCCAACTCAGTCCCCACGACGGGAATCTCGCTTCCGTTTTTCAGTTACGGAGGTTCTGCGCTCGTCGTATTGTTGGCGGAAATGGGGCTTTTGCTCAATGTCTCGCGCTACGCGGCGCTTGACAGAGGCGAGGCTCTGCCGGAGGATGAAGTGAAAGTCCCGGAGGAGGAAAATAAATGAGTTTGCGTGTTCTTATGGCGTGCGGCGGAACAGCCGGACATATAAATCCCGCGATATCTATAGCGGACGAACTTAAACGCAGATATCCCGACGCGGAAATACTTTTTATCGGAACGTCGGATCATCGCGAGGCGGAGCTTATACCTCGTGCGGGCTATAAAATGGAACACATCCGCGCTACGGGATTTTCACGCAAGAGAACATTCGGTGCGATAAAACATAACATAGATTCCGTGGATATGTTCCTGAGATCAGTACAGAAGGTTCGCAAAATAATCAGGGATTTTAAACCCGATGTGGCTATCGGAACGGGCGGATTTGTCAGCGCCCCCGTTATGAGTGCCGCTGTCCGTGAAAAAATTCCCACCGCGATCCATGAGCAGAACGCTTTCGCGGGCGTCACGACAAAGGCGCTCGCTCCCAGAGTTGATAAAATATTCCTGAGTTTCCCGCTTGCCAATCCCATAGAGGGAACGGAAGGGAAGCAGACGCTTGTCGGCAACCCGATCAAAAAAGATTTTCTAACTGTGACGCGAGGCTCGGCGCGCGCGGCGCTCGGTATACCAGAGGACGATTTCGTCGTGCTCTCGTGCGGTGGAAGCCTTGGTGCGACGACAGTCAATAATGCGTGGTGCGAAATGGCGTTGCTCGCGGCTCAGGAAAACAAAATGACGCTTTACCACGGCGCGGCACGCGATTACGAGGACGTCACGGCAAAAGTCGGCGAAGCGGCGGCAAAAAGCGGTCGCATCCATATCTACGATTATATTTATAACATGCCCGAACTTATGGCGGCATGCGACGTTATAATCACGCGATCGGGCGCGATGACGCTCGCGGAGATTGCGGCTCTTGGCAAACCCAGCATTCTTATCCCGTCGCCCAATGTCGCGGAAAATCATCAATACTTCAACGCAAAAGCGTATTCGGATATCGGTGCGGCGATACTCATTGAGGAAAAAGACCTCACGGGAAAGCTTCTTTTCGACACCGTCAACGAGCTTTGCAATGACCGCCGCAAACTCCGAGATCTTTCAAAAAACGCGTTTACGCTGGCAAAAACCGATTCTGCGGAGCGCATTGCAGACGGCATCGAGGAATTGATAAACAAGTAACAGAACCAAAAAGCTCCGGATGAAAGGCCGGAGCTTTAAGTTTTATCTGATATGTGGAGGGTACGCGTTAACGCGGGCAGGTTCCGGTGCGCTGTGGGGGACTCGACTCGCGGCGCTCGACGCGCCTTGGTCGCTCGCGGTCGAAACAGTCCCCCGGACTGTTCCTCTGTGCCGCTCGTCTTCGAGTCGTTTTTTTACATAAAAAGAAACAGCCCGACATTACCGTCGGACTGTTCCTGGTGCGCTGTGGGGGACTCGACTCGCGGCGCTCGACGCGCCTTGGTCGCTCGCGG
>CAUHAO010000034.1 GCA_959604355.1 uncultured Eubacteriales bacterium | reverse complement strand
TCTGCTCTATTGACGGCGTCGTAAAAATGCCCTTGCGAGCAAGCATTTTTACTCCCGGTATAATAATATAAGTAAGGACGCGCGAACAGCTCTTCCGACGGCGCGACGCGGCAAAGCGCGGCATGTCATCTGCAAACGACGGACACTTCACCTCAAAAGGTTCACTGCAAAGCCTTTTTCGGCATACGTGGTGCAAAGTGGAGCAAAATATAGAACAATACGGTTTTACGACGAAGATTTCCCGTTTTCCGACGGTATGAATAAACCCGAGAAGCACCTTCATCCTATTAAGGTGGAGAACAACGACAACGGAGGCAACGACGAATGAAGATACTTCTGCTGGACGGCAACAGCGTGCTTAATCGCGCGTATTACGGCATACGTCCGCTGACAACTACAAAAGGACTGCACACAAACGCGGTCTACGGTTTTCTGGCGATACTGCTGCGCCACATCGCGGACGAGAAGCCCGACGCCATCTACGCGGCTTTCGACCTCAAAGCTCCGACTTTCCGTCATATTATGTACGACGGCTATAAGGCGGGACGTCATGAAACGCCTCCCGAACTGCTCGAACAGTTCCCCGTCATAAAAAAAGTTCTTGACGCGCTTGGCGTACTGCGTATCGAGCAGCCGGGCATGGAAGCGGACGACATAATCGGCGTTCTTTCAAAGAAATACGCCGCTCAGGGCGACGAATGCGTGATAATCACGGGCGACAGAGACGAGCTTCAGCTCGTGCAGGACAATATCACCGTCAAGCTTGCCGTCACAAAATCCACAGGCTCATCCGACGACGTTTACACGCCCGAAAAAATAAACGAAAAATACGGGCTCGCACCCGAAAGACTCATAGACCTCAAGGCTCTCATGGGCGACGCGAGCGACAATATTCCGGGCGTCGCAGGCGTGGGCGAAAAAACCGCACTCACTCTTCTGCATGACTACGGCACGCTTGACGGCGTTTACGCGCATGTGGACGAGGTGAAAGGAAAACTCAAAGAAAAGCTCATGGAAGGCAAAGAAAGCGCCTACATGAGCCGAACCCTCGGCACAATAATGACGACCGCGCCCGACGGAGTCTCTTTCCCCTCCCCGACCGACGCGAAAGAAAAAGACTGTGCGCGTCTGCGCGAACTTTTTACGGAGCTCGAAATGCCGTCGATGTTCGAGCGTTTCGGGCTTAATGAGCAAACCCCCGCGGACGGCGCGGTTGACGCTCAAGCACCCGTTAATATCGAAGAGTACGACCCGAAGAAACATATTCCCGAAAACGAAATATACGCTCTGTCCGACGAAGACGGGTACCTCGTAAAATTCGGCGACACAGCGGCAAAACTTTCCGTAACTCAGGCGCTCGACCTTTTCGACGGCGCGAACATTGTCACACACGACGCAAAGCCTCTTCTCAAAGCTATGTTTTCGGCAGGCAAGACTGTTAACGCGGCGTTTGACACGATGCTTGCGGGGTACATTCTCAACCCGTCGAAATCCGCCTACCCGCTCGCTACTCTTTATATTGAAAACATGAATCGAAACGTTACGGACACTGCGGCTCAGCTTATGCAGCTGCCGGACCTGCGCCGCAAGATGACCGAAGCGATGAAGAATGACGGCTCGTATTCCCTTTACGCAGATATCGACCTGCCGCTTTCGGCGGTGCTTGCGCGGATGGAAGTTTCGGGTGTCGAGGCGGACGCGGAATTTCTGCATGCGTTCGGAGAGAAGCTCGACGCGGATATCGCGGCATATACGTCAGCAATATACGAATACGCGGGCAAAGAGTTTAACATCAACTCACCTAAGCAACTCGGCACGGTGCTTTTCGAGGACTTGTTCCTGCCCTGCGGCAGAAAGACGAAAATCGGCTACGCGACGGACAACGACACTCTTGAAAAGCTTCTCCCCTACCACCCGATAATCGAAAACATAATCTCATACAGAAAACTCACAAAGCTCAAATCGACATACGTCGAAGGACTGCTTCGCGCCATTTTGCCCGACGGACGTATCCACACGGTTTTTACACAGACCGTCACACAGACAGGGCGTATAAGCAGTATTGAGCCGAACCTGCAGAATATTCCCGTGCGCACCGAGCTCGGGCGTGAACTGCGCCGCGCTTTCCGCGCAAAGGACGGCTTTGTGCTCGTTGACGCGGATTACTCGCAGATCGAACTGCGTATAATGGCGCATATCTCCGGGGACCCGACGATGCAGCAGATATTCCGCGAAAACACGGACATACACACGCGCACCGCGGCGGAAGTATTCGGGCTTCCCGAACAAATGGTCTCGGCAGAGCTGCGCAGACGTGCCAAAGCGATAAATTTCGGCATAATTTACGGCATTGGAGATTACTCTCTGTCGCAGGATATCGGCGTAACGCGCAAAGAGGCTCGGCAATATATCAACAATTATCTTGAAGCTTTCCCGAGGGTCAAGGATTATCTCGCGACGGTTATCTCCGACGCGCGGAACAGCGGCTACGTCACGACACTTTTCGGCAGACGACGCTACGTGCCCGAGCTTTCCGCCTCGAACAAAATGACACAGGCTTTCGGCGAGAGAGTCTGCATGAACACGCCCATTCAGGGTACCGCCGCAGACCTGATAAAACTCGCAATGATAAAGGTCTCGAAAAGACTCGAAAAAGAAAACATGACGTCGCGTCTGATACTTCAGATACACGACGAACTCATACTCGAAGCGCCCGAAAACGAAGCCGAAAAAGCGGCTGAGATACTCCGCGAAGAAATGGAGAACGCGTATACGTTTGATGTGCCTTTGGTGACGGAAGTACACACGGGCAAGACGTGGTACGACACGAAGGATTAAGATGAAAATACTTTTCGTATGCACGGGTAACACCTGCAGAAGCCCGATGGCGGAAGCGTTTGCGCGCGACGCGGCAAAAAGGAAAAACCTCGACATCGAAGTATCGAGTGCGGGAATCGCGGCGATGGACGGTGACGCGGCATCCGATAATTCCGTCGCGGCGATGCAAAAATACGGCATCGACATAACCTCCCACCGTGCAAGACGTCTGACGCAGGATATCGCACGAAGTGCGGATAAAATTTACACAATGTCTCTTTCCCACAAGCAGGCAATAGACCTGTTTTACCCCGACTGCGCGGCGAAAACGGAAGTTCTCGGTACGTTCGGAGTGAGCGACCCGTACGGCGGCAACGCAGAAGTATACGAGCGCTGTGCGGCGCAGATAAAGGAACTGGTGGAACGGATTTTTGACGTCGACATAAAAATACGCCGTGCAACCGCTGCGGACGCGGCGGCAATAGCTAAAATTGAAAGGGATTCGTTTTCCGACCCCGAAAGCGAATCGGATATTCTCGCGGCGCTGGAAAACGGCATCTATAAAATTTTCGTCGCGGACGACGGCGGCAAGGTCGTCGGACACATAATCACATTCTGCGTCTGCGGCGAAACGGAAATCGTCTCGCTTGCCGTCGCTCCCGGGCAAAGACGGCGTGGCGTGGGCGGAAAACTGCTCGACACGCTCATACGCGACGACACCGAAAGCGGCGCGGAAATGTTTTTCCTTGAGGTAAGAGTGTCGAACGACGCGGCGATAAATCTTTACACGTCACGAGGTTTCGAGACGCAGGGCGTGCGCAAAAACTTCTATTCAAAGCCGACGGAGGACGGCTATCTAATGCGAAAAACAGTTGAAAGGTCTTGATAAAATGCTTATTCTCGGTATAGAATCCTCATGCGACGAGACTGCGGCGGCGGTAGTCCGCGACGGCAGAGAGGTACTGTCGAACGTCGTCAGTTCGCAGATAGACATACATACTTTATACGGCGGAGTCGTGCCGGAAATCGCGTCAAGAGCGCACGTCGAGGCAATAAGCAACGTCGTACGTGAAGCGGTACAGGGCATCGGCATGGAAAGCATTGACGCTGTCGCGGTGACAAACGCTCCCGGGCTTATCGGCGCACTGCTCGTCGGAACGAATTTCGCAAAAAGCCTCGCTTTTGCATCTTCGAAGCCCCTTGTTCCGGTGCATCATATCCGCGGACACGTTGCCGCGAACTACATCTCGCACGCGGACCTCACCCCTCCGTTCACCGCGCTCATCGTATCGGGCGGACACAGCCACATTGTTGAGGTGACGAATTACACGTCGTATAAAATCCTCGGAAGAACGCGTGACGATGCGGCAGGCGAAAGCTTTGACAAAGTCGCCCGTATCCTCGGCCTGGGCTATCCGGGCGGGCCGAAAATAGACATCGTGGCACGCGAAGGTGACCCGAAAGCGATACATTTCCCACAGACGAATTTCAAGGACACTCCCTACGATTTCAGTTTCAGCGGAGTAAAAACCGCGGTGATAAATTACGCACATAACGCCGAGCAAACGGGGCACGCGCTGACGCAGAAAGAGATCGCGGACATCGCGGCATCTTTCCAGCACTCCGTATGTACCGTACTTACGGAAAAGGCCATCGCGGCAACTCTTGACCGCGGCGGCGAGAAAAAGCTTGTTCTCGCGGGCGGCGTTTCGGCGAACTCCACCTTGCGCGCGTATCTCGAAAAAGCGGCGAAAAAGCACGGCATCACCCTCTACATGGCACCTCTGAAATATTGCGGTGACAACGCGGCGATGATAGCGTCGCAGGGCTATTACGAATACCTCGCGGGCAACGTCGCGTCAACCGACCTCAACGCGTTTGCCACGGAGAGTATCGAGATGTAGCACCTCGGAAAACATGGTAATTTTCATAAAGATACTGAAAGCACAAAAGTCCCCCCGATACGGGAGGACTTTTTTTTATAATATATAATATATATAGTATAACTGCAATATAAAAGCAATTAAATGCGGAAAAATCAGCCCTCATCTTTCGATGAGGGCTTTTGATTTTCAGATATTTCAGTCGTCGCAGGACGGCGGGTTCTTTATCTCTACTTTCATTGCCTTGACAGCGCTGATGATGACGGAAGTTTCGCCTCCAAGAGTGCTTGTAATGAGTGCGTAGTAGATGTCGCCGTCGTTTGCGGATGTGACGTTTTCGATGACAAGCGTCTGGCCGGTCGCGCCTTCAATGGCTTCGCCGTTGCGGTACCACTGATAGGATACCGTGCCTTTTTCCGCGGTAGCGGAAACGAAGAGAACCGCAGAGTCGCCGACTTTGAGATTGCTTATGTCGCCGGTCTGAGACACGATGACGGGAGCGGAGGGTTTCTCAGCGGGAGTTACGGGTTTTGTAGGCTCTTCGGTGGGTTTCTCGGTAGGCTCTTCACCTTTTTCCTTTACAGTAACGGAAAGTCTCTTTACAGCCGAGCCGTAATAGTTTATGACTCTGAGAGTAAATGTGAACGTTCCGAGTTCTTCGGGAGTACCGGAGATGACACCGTCGGAAGTGAGTTTCAAGCCTGTGGGAAGCTCGCCTTCAATGAGAGTCCAGAACATCGGGAATTCGCCGTCCGCGGAAATCACGTATCTGTACTCTTCGCCCTTTACGGCGTCTTCGATCTTGACTTTTTCGTTGATGACCGGAACGAGGTCGTTATCGACGGAAACGGTCACGGGGTAAGTGATCGTGGTGCCTGCGGAGTTCGAGACTACGCAGCGGTATCTTCTGCCGCTATCCGCGATCGAAAGTGCGGGCGTGGTATAGAACTGATCTGTCGCGCCGGCGATATCTTCCCATGCGGAGGAATAGGAGGAAGAGACGGTTCTCTGCCACTGATAATTAAACGTCTCGGAACCCACCGCGGTAACGGTAAAGGTCGCACTTTCGCCTTCGGGAACAGATGCGTTGACGGGCTGTTTGACTATGATGGGAGTAACGTCGCCCTGACCGGGAGCCTTGACCATGATCACGAAATCTTCATAGTAATCTTCGCGGAGAGTAACGCCGAACGAGACGGTCGCTCTGACAGTTGCAAGACCGGGATATTTAGCGGTAAACGTATTGCCGAAAACCGTTACTCCGGTAAGTCTGTTGTTGGGGCTGACAGACCATGTGACAGCAGAGGAAGCCGCGGCCGCATCATGCGGATACGGAAGACCCGTAAGGATGAGAGTCGTGTTCGTTGTTGCCTCATGAGGAACGCCTATGACCGCAGTAACGGGTTTATAAGCGGTATAAACTGCAAATACGAGGTCGCTGTCGTTCATGCCGGATTTGACTGCTATTGCGGAGATGATGCAGTCGGAGGTCACGGCAAAGGGTCCTGTATATTTCTTGCTGCTTCTGGTGGGCATAGTGCCGTCTGTTGTATAATAGATCGTCGCGCCTGCAGTTGCGGTCGTGATGGTGACGCGGTCGGACGCATTGATAAGACCCGATTTGGGTGTTACGACGGGAGCCGCGACCTTTTCGATCTTTATATCGGTCTTTTTGAGTGTGCCGGTAGAATCGTCGGGATCTTTATCCGCGGTAACACTGCCGGAATATGTCGCGGTGGCGGTTGCCGCCGCAGTAACCACGGCGTCTTCGGGCAGGTACAGGCAGAGAGTCCCGAAAGCGTCTGTATAGACGTCTTTGAGTTCGTATGTCTTGCCGGAAACGGTAATGGTTTTAACTTCCTTATTATAGGCAGCAGGAAGGATTACTTTTGTCAGGAATACGTCATCACCGGTAAGAGTGCTGACGGGCTGTGCCTGTATAGCACCGCCGAAAGAAATCTCGCTGGGACGTACGCATGCCGAGGGAGCTATGGAAACAGAACCGGGAGCGCCGTTGAACTTGTTTGCATAGCCTATACCGCCGCCGATTCCGCAGCCGTAATAGCCGCCGCCGACAGCTTCAACAGTACCGCCTTCAATTTTGACGCTTGCACCCGAACCGCACATATAAACACCCGTGCCGCCGTCTGCACCGCCGCCGATGCCCGCGCCGCCGACAGAACCGCCGATGGAGGAAACGCGGCCTCCGGAAATGATAACGATACCGCCGGAACCGTTGGAGCCGCCGCCGATACCTGCTCCGTGACCGGCCAGATAATTGCCGGCATCCGCTTTAACGATACCGCCGTTGACGGTGATGAGTGTGGAAGACGCGCCCGCACCGCCGCCGATGCCCGCGCCGTAAGAATCGACTTTGTTTCCTGCAGCAAGTGCCGTGACAACGCCGCCGTTTATCGTTACATAGCCGCCGTTGCCGCGATTACCGCCGCCGATGCCTGCGCCGTAAGCGGAGGAATCGATAGGAGCTTCGCAGGACGCGGTGATCACACCGCCGTTGATGGTGACGGAGCCGTTGCCCAACAGATATCCGCCGCCGATACCCGCGCCGTACTGACCGCCGACAGACGTCAGAGTTCCGCACAAAGCGCCGCATTCATGATCCGCGTCGTTGTTGCCGCAGCTGATAGTGAGCGCCGCTTTGGGAGCGACCTGAATGCCCGCGCAGTTTTTGCCGGATTTGAGTGTGTTGACCGTGCCCTCGTCGAGGATAACATTCGCGCGCGCGATATCTTCAATACTGAAAGCGCAGTAGGAATCATCCGTGCCGCACGCGGAAACATTGTGCAGATAGATGATCGGGTTGCCGCTGAGGACTTTGATACTGTTCGTGGAGGTTGTACCCGTGATTCTGTAAGAGCCGTCAAAGTCAGCGCTTGTCGAATTGTAAATATAACCCGTGGAGGTTATTGTCAGCGAGGATACGGACAGGTCAAACTGTCTTGTCTCGCGGAAAGACGCTACAAGAAAAACGCTTGCCGAAGGCATCGTGAAAGTAAATGTCTCAGCGCCGTCCGGCACACCGATATAGTAGGTTTTTGAGCCGTAAGTATAATAGAGATATGTGCCGCCGTACGCTACGGTGTGGTACATTTCTCCGCCCTTGAGGCTGTATCCGGCATCGGGAGTGATGGTCAGCGTGACCTTATCGCCCGCGGAAAGACCGGTAGTCTTGGACGCCGTGATCGTGCCGTGTTCATAACTGGGAATATAAACCTGATATGTCGTTGCGGCAAAGGCTGCGGAAGGCAGCAGCGCCACCACGAGAAGGACGGCAAGAAGCACGGAAGTGATTTTCGTGAAATTCTTCATAACAAATACCTCCGTTGGTAAAATGTAAAAAGGCAATCCTTTTTTTATCAGTATAGCACATTTTTCCTCAAATGTCAACATCCCGGAACAGGCAAAAGCGCTTTTTTTACCATATTTTCCGTCATTTTCACGCTGTAGAAAAAAATTCGGAATTAAATATGAACTTTCCGTAAAAACTCAGGGTTTTAACATATTTTCGCAGTATAATGAAGCCACAGCATTCGGGAGGAAATCTATGACACATTATTATATAGCGGCGGCGGTATTTGCCGTACTCAACATAGTCTCTTTCTGCGTCACGGCAGCGGATAAATCGTTTTCGCGCAAACAGGGTCACAGACGTGTGCCGGAGATCGCCTTCGTGTTTTTCGGTCTTATCTGCGCGGGACTCGGCACATTTCTCGCGTTTTTCATATGTCGTCACAAGACCCGTCACTACGCGCTGCTGTCGCTTGTCGGCCTCGCGACGGCGGAGTCCGCGGCGCTCGTATATATGCTCCTGAAATTCGTAATACTGTGACCTCACGGAATTATGTCACACATTTTTACAAATTGCACGCTGAAATAATAAAAATTTTACAAATATCCCCCTTGACAAAAAAGGCTTTATGATGTATAATATAGCGGTGGTTTGAAAAAACCGTGTGCTGATTTAGCTCAGTTGGTAGAGTGCATCCTTGGTAAGGATGAGGTCGTCGGTTCGACTCCGATAATCAGCTCCATTATCCGGGCGTAGCGCAGTTTTGGTAGCGCGCTTGAATGGGGTTCAAGAGGCCGTGGGTTCAACTCCCGCCGCTCGGACCATATCGAGTGTTCATAACAGATTTCAGTTGTGAACACTCGATTTCTTTATGTTAAAGTAGTTATTTTCGTTCCTATTATGTATCGGAGCAGGTTTGTCTGCTCCTTTTTGTTTTGCCGTGGCAAAGCTGTTATGCCGACAGATATTGTACGGCAACGCCCTTGCGGGTCTCTGCTGTGTGGTGTGTTTTTCTGTCACCACCGGAGATTTCGATATATCCTACAAACCGGTAGTAAATCATTATACGCCGTGTTCTGTTCTTGCCCATCCCTTCTTTCTCATAGACTTCAATTCGATCTATGAGTTCGTGAAGCAAGGCAAGTGTCAGTTCTTTCATTTCCATAAACTTGCGAACGGCAGAAATAAAGTTCTCTTTGTTGCGGTTGTTCTCGGCAAGCTTGCGCAAACGATCCGTGTACTCGGAAATCTTAGCTTTCAGTTCCATTCGCTCGACCTCGTATTTGTGGGATAATTGCATAAACCACTCGTCTGTCACCTTGCCCTCGGCATTGTCTTCGTAGAGCTTTTCATACAAGCTTGCCACGCGCTCATTTCTGACAATCGCCTTTTGAAGTTCGGCTTCGATGAGCTTCTTTTCCTTGTCAGAGTCTGCGTTAGCTTTCTTTTCAAGAGCCTCGGCAAACTCATCCTCGTGTTCGTCAAGAAGCGTTGCCATAGCTTGCAGCCATTTTCCACCTCATTTTAAATACTTTTATACAGAATATAGTATACCTCAAAAATCGACTTTTTGCAAGGACTTTGGCGAAGAAATTATAAGAACTTTTGATTTCTTTTAGCATCATTACTCTTGGCCTTGACCATTGATATAGGAACTGAGTAATCAGCACATCTCGAAATGGTCAGAGCCTTTTTATTTGACTACTGCATATCAAATTTTGATAACTCTCATTGCTGAAAAGAGTATGTGTGGCAACCCTTCGCTATGAGAGGTTGCCACACGGTTGGTGAACCTTTGGTTCTTTTTGAAGAATTTATTCTACTCGAATCAATTCCACAGATTCAGTGCAACGACATTCGGGTCTACCTTCGCAGAACTGTTCGTATGCCATGTCAACGATTTCTACAGCTTCTTGGCTATCATCAGCTTCAAAAACCGGAGTCTCGTAATAGCAATCCAAAACCTTTAGATCATAGTCTGTTACAGGACGTCCCATATCCAATTTACCGCGCACTATCATCACGTATTTTGCCATATATCATCACCTCCTTTCTACATGCAACATTATATCATATACTATGGATAAAATCTAACCCACTACTGAAAAAAAAACATACCATAGTTTTGCATGCATTTTCCCCCCCATACGAATCCCTTTTCTTTGAATATTGGACCGTGAAAATTGTATGTTTATCGTTAAAATACAGAAGAAAAATATGACTTGACTTTTCGTAGTAAAAGAACTACAATACAACAACCGTGTGGCTCATAAAAAATTTAGGGTGGGGCCACATTATGCTCCACCCATATTCGCATGGATACAAAAAAATCGAATTTTCCGTTGCTATTCCACCACCTCTGTTTTGACCACATGTTTGACCATAGTTGGGTTCGGAGTGTGCGGATACAACGCTCACGAGCGGTCCCGAGGCACGGTTTTCGGACTGAAAAGCACCGAAAACACACAAAAACCGCTGTTTTACGGCTTCGGGTTCGTTGGGACATTCGAGGGGCCTGGTTCAGATTCTAAAATAGCACGGATATGATTCATATGTTTTTATGCGTCCTTACCATTTCTATCCGTAAAAAGACTTCATCCGGAGAGGCTATGACGGTAGCGAGATTATCGAGCACTGCACGAACGGTGGTTACCACTCAAATAAAGGCAAGGTAGGCGAAAAACCGGATGGCTTTTTAAAAGGCGCGCATGACGGAAATAACATGATTCTTTGGGGAATAGGTGACCACGGCGGTGGACCGTCTGAAATCGATTTGCAGATAATAGAGGAATATCATAAAGAGCCTCCCGAAATAAAGCTCATTCATTCGTCATGTGAAGAATATTTTTAAACGGTTGATCCTTCAAAGCTCAACACAATTGAAACCAATTTTGTCAAGGGTAAAGTAAGTATATTTACAAAAAAGTTAGTCTGTTCGATTTTCAAATGTAATCTTTGAATCTTCTGAAATGTTTGTCTGCCAACGGTCATCTGTTTTTCTCCTTTCTGCAAATAAAAAAGCCAAACGCTCGGATGAGGAGCATTTGGCTATGAAGGATATGGAGTTCAATAAATAGGAATTTCTAAGCCACTCATATTTCGTCATAATAATATCCGGTGAGTAGCTTTGCTATGTTTGAAGAAACATGTTTCTAACAATAAAGTAGTATTTTTGCCTCGTCTATACTGATTTTATTTTTCTTTCTTCTGATTGATCCGAATGTTAATTTCTCTCCTACAATCACGATTTCTCTTTTGCTCCCAAAATAAAAGCTCAATAATTTTTCCGAAAGACAAAAAAGCCCTGCAGAAGCAAGACTTTTTCGCACAAGTTGCATTTTGACCTATAAGAATGGCTATAGGTGTCTACCGGCACGAAGCAAGGATGATAGTCAAGCACCATTTTCTTTGCGCACTTGCCTTTGTCAACATACAAAACGACGGAAATCGTGATGCTGCTTAGAAACATCTATTATTTGGAAAAATCACTTTCGCCATTTTGACGAATTATGAAGCTTCGGCTGTCGCATTCAACCCAAAAGCCGTTTTTTATTTGGCCGCACGGACTCTGCCCATAACAGACAGAGTCCGTGCTTTGGCATTTAGCGCAAAGTTAAAACCTCTTTTTTCGTTTCCGGATTATGGCAACGGTCAAAATCGCACCGTTTGCTACGGTAAACACTATACAGATCACGAGGGTCGCCGTAACCATCGCGTCGTTTTTTGTCTCCTTCATCTCGGAACGAATGGCGATCAGCTCGCTTTCCGCAGAGACAAGTCTATCAGTCAACGCGTCGATTGCAGCCTGAAGTGGGATCTGTGCTACAGAAATTTGTCCTTCCAGCGCCGTTTTAGTGCTTTCGTTTGCTGTCTCAAGTGCAGCCTTCGCAGCAGTCAGCGCATCATTCAGTGCTTTAATCTTATCGTTTAGTGCTTTGTCGCCGTCTGCAATGGCCTTGTCGAGTTCTGCTTTTGCATCATCGAGATTTTGTTGAACCTGATTTATTACGA
>CAUHAO010000033.1 GCA_959604355.1 uncultured Eubacteriales bacterium | reverse complement strand
GGACGTACCGGTTTCTGCACCGAGTGCCTTTCCGACTCCATGCCGATGCTTACATGCCTTTCCAACGACTTCTGCTATGAAGACGCTTACAAAATAGCTCTCCAGTCCAAAGCCAAGAAGGGTGACGTTCTCGTTGCGTTCAGCGGCAGCGGCAACTCCGAAAACGTTCTGCGCGCTTACCGTGCAGCTCGCGATATGGGGATAACCACCATCGGTTTCTCCGGTAGAAACGGCGGCAAAATGGCTTCCGAAAATCTCTGCGATTACCTTCTCATTGCTCCCACCGATTCCATGGAGCAGCTCGAAGATATGCATATGCTCTATGAGCACGCGCTTGCTTGCATCATCAAAGAGAGGCTTGAAAAAGAATTCGGCATAGAGATTCTCAACTACAAGAGAAATTCCAAGATAAACACCGCTCTCTTTGATTTTGACGGAACCATAAGCCTTATCCGTGAGGGTTGGCAGCAGATAATGATTCCGTATTTCATCGAGGAGCTCTCCGCTACCAACTCTGGCGAAACTCCCGAGCAGATATCTCAGATCGTTCACGATTTCGTTGAGACTCTTACCGGCAAACAGACCATATTCCAGTGCATCCGCCTTGACGAAGAGATCGTCAAACGCGGCGGCCCTCACAGAGATCCTCTGATATACAAGAAAAACTACCTTGACAGACTCCACGCGAGAATAAAAGACCGTCTGTCGGGCCTTGCAAACGGCACTCTCAATCCCGCGGATTACAGGGTCCCCGGCAGTCTGGAATTCGTCCGCCTGCTCCGCGCAAACGGCATAAAATGCTATCTCGCAAGCGGCACCGACGAGATCAACGTACTCGAAGAAGCACGTCTGCTCGGCCTTGAAGGCGAATTTGACGGCGGTATCCACGGTGCACGCGACGAAATGCTCGAATGCTCCAAAGAACTCGTTATCAAAGACATTTTCAAGAACCATGACATCAACCCCAACGAACTCATTTCCTTCGGTGACGGCTATGTTGAGATAGAACTCGTTGCAAACCTCGGCGGATACGCTGTCGGCGTTGCTACCGATGAGGAGAACAAATGCGGCATCAACGAGTGGAAGAGAAACCGACTCATTGCGGCCGGCGCAGGCGCTATAATTCCCGATTTTGCAGATCCTCAGGCCATAATCGATTTCATTAAAGCAGGATATTGATTTTTTGAACGAAATACCCATGCCGACGGTGGGCTTGATACAGATTAATTCCGTTCGTCGGAGAAAAAGGAGTATTTATGCCTTTCAAAATTTTTGACCGCAACTGTCTTAAGATATCTTCAACGGAAGAACTCGGCGACGCTATAAACCGTACTGCTCCGAAGGCTCTTGACAGTGATATTGAAGATTTTTCACATCAGGCGCTGCCTGTCCTTGCGGATGCTGTCGTCGCGGCGAGAAGAAAATACAACGCGACCGTTTTGCTGATGTTCGGTGCAAACATGCTTACTTCCGGTAACGCTCTTTACATGATAGAGCTTATGAAAAGGGGGCTTGTTTCCCACCTTGCGACAAACGGAATGGGCTCTGTTTACGACTTTGAATATGCTTCTGCCGGCGGCGTTTACGAACGCAAAGTCACAGACGCGTCCGGCAACTGCATGGCTCTGTGGGACGTTACCGCGAAACTCAATGACATCATCACCGACGCCGCAAAAGAAGGCCTCGGCTGGGGCGAAGCAGTCGGTAAGTACATCTGGGAAAACAATCTTCCTTACCGTGAGCAGAGCGTCCAGGCTATGGCGTATCATCTCGGAATACCCTTTACTGTCCACGTCGGCTTCGGCTGTGACGTATTGCATCAGTACCCCAACTGCAATGGTGAGGCTATGGGTGCGACTTCGCATACCGACTTCCTCATCTATACAAACAGCATCACAAATCTCGAACACGGCGTATTCCTTGATTTCGGATCCGCTGTTGCGGGCCCCGAGGTCTACCTCAAGGCGCTTGCAATGGCAAGAAACGTCGCAAAACAGCACGGCGAGAAGATCGTTGATTTCCATACCGCGGTGTTCGATATCCTTCCGATAAACGAGGCCGACGGCTACGATGTCACACCGCCTAAATCCGACCCGAGATACTATTTCCGTCCTTGGAAGACTATTCTCGCGCGTTCCGTAGCAGACGGCGGCCACAGCCATTATATCCGCTGCCCGCACGATATAAGTTTCCCGAATCTTTCACGTCTTATTTTCAATGCAGATAAGGAGGTCAAATAATTATGTCCGCATACAAACAGTTTGACCGTTCGACCCTTAATCTTCTTCCGCTTGACCAGCGTATCCATGATATTGATATCGACATCATCAAGGACGTAAACGACGAGATACCGGAATTCGACAACCCCGACATCAAGCCTCTTGCACAGGCCATAGTTACTGCACGTCGCCGGTATGACGCATCCGTAATAATGATGTACGGTGCCCATGTCATCAGAACGGGCAACGGCATGTTTATGATTGACCTCATGAAGCGCGGTCTCATCACCCACTTTGCCACCAACGGCGCAGGATCTATCCATGACTTTGAATTTTCCATGATAGGTCACACATGCGAGAGCGTTGCAAAGTATATCAGCGAGGGACAGTTCGGTCTCTGGACCGAGACCGGTCTTGTCAACGAGGCTATCAACGCCGGCGCAAAAGAAGGTCTCGGCTGGGGCGAATCCATAGGTAAATATATCTGGGAAAACAACTTCCCTTACAGAGAGAAGAGCGTTCTTGCCATGGGGTATCACCTGCAGGTACCCTGCACGGTTCATGTGGGTGTCGGCAACGATATTGTTCATGAGCACCCCAACTGTATCGGCGCAAATATGGGAGCTTGCTCTTACAGGGACTTTCTAATTTATGCAAACAGCGCTTCAAAGCTCGATCACGGCGTGTTCCTCGATTTCGGTTCCGCGATAGCGGGTCCCGAGGTTTACCTCAACGCCCTCGACATGGCGAGAAACGCTGCTGCACAGCAGGGCAAGACCATCGGCAGCATCACCGCTGCGGCGTTTGACCTCATTGACATCGACAAGAGCGAAGGCTTTGTAACACCCGAAAAACCTGCGTCCGATCCGAGATATTATTACAGACCCTGGCGCAACGTTCTCGTCAAGAACGCGGCGGAAGGCGGCACAAGCTTCTATATCAAGGGTGAACACAAAAAAACCGTTCCCAACCTCGCACGCGAAGTCGTCAGAATAGACGAATCCAAATAAATATTGAAAAACAAAGAGCATACGGCGTTTGCTATATGCTCTTTGCGATACGGAGAAAAATTATGACAGACAAATCCAAAATTTCCGCGGTCCTCGACAAGACATCCGAAGCGCGTATCACCGTTTTCGGAGACTACTGCCTGGATAAATATCTTTACATCGATCCCGAACGTGACGAGCTTTCCGTTGAAACGGGTCTTCCCGCGTATATGGTGCACCGCAAGGCGACTTTTGCCGGTGCCGCGGGTACTATAACTAATAACCTTCGTGCTCTCGGCGCACAGGTCATTTGCGTCGGCATCGCCGCGGATGACGGCGAAGGGTATGAGCTTCTGCGCGAACTTGAGGCTGTCGGCGCTGATACTTCTCTCATGGTACGAACAGACCACAACGAGACCTGCACCAGCACTTACACAAAGCCGATGAGAAAGGGCGACGACGGAAAATATCACGAGATGAGCCGCAACGATTTCCGCAATTTTGAACCCATTTCCACGGCGACCGAAGACGCCTTGCTTTCAAACCTCAACAAAGCCATCGAGCGTTCCGATGCGGTGATCATTCTCGACCAGTTCTTCCAGCGAAATCTCGGTGTCGTTACGGACCGTGTACGTGGTGAACTTGCGAAAATCGGAGCCGCGAGAAAAGATAAAATATTCTACGCCGACTCACGTTCCTTTGCGGACGAGTTCAGAGGCGTCATAATCAAATGCAATAATCATGAATTTGTCACTACTATCTGCGGAGAGGACGATTCCAAAGCCACGGATATGGACTTTATTCGCGAAAAGGGTGCGGAAATTGCAAAACGTAACGGCAGAATGCTCTTTGTCACGCTCGGCGACAAAGGCATACTCGTTGTTGACGAAGACGGCATTCAGCACGTCCCCGCGGTGCATGTCGAAGGCGAAATAGACATCTGCGGTGCAGGCGACGCGACAAGCGCTGGCCTCATACTCGGTATGGTGCTCGGCCTTACTCCCGAAAACGCGGCAATGCTGGCGACCTGCGTTTCTTCCATAACGATCCGCCAGATAGGCTGCACGGGTACGGCAACTCCCGCACAGGTCGCGGAAGTCCTCAAAACTCTGTAAAATGTACATAGCAGCAATAGATCTCGGCGGAACAAAAACCGTCACCGCTGTTTGCAACGAAAAAGGCGAGGTGCTCGCAAGACGTAAATTCCCGACGGTTACAGCTGATATGAACGCTCACTTCAACGAATGTGAAAAAGCGCTGCGCGAGTGTTTCGGTCAGGTCGGGATAACGCCTGCGGATCTTGCCGGACTCGGTATGACCGTGCCCGGCATGGCGGACGATAAGGGGAATCTTATTTATGCTCCGTTTGCAGGCTGGCGCGACGTCCCGATAAGCGATATATTCTCCGAAAGACTCGGTATCTCGAACGTTCGCGCAGATAACGATGTGAACGCTTGCGCTGTTGCGGAAACATATTTCTGCGGATATAAAAATCACCTTTGGGTGACGGTTTCGACAGGTGTCGGCGGTGCGGTCGTCGTTGACGGAAAACTCTGCCGCGGCGCGGCAAATGTCGCGGGAGAACTCGGTCATGTCAAGGTCGAATATTCCGACGGCGCACTTTGCCCTTGCGGTCAGCGCGGGTGTACGGAAGCGCATGCTTCGGGTACGGCGATAGGCCGATATGTCGCTCAGGCCGCGGCGGCAGACAGCAACTTCAACGCGGCGACAGGCGGCGTATATGACGCGAAGACATGCGCGGAGCTTGCACGCAGAGGCAACAGAACGGCGCTTTCCATTATGGATAAAGCAGGCGACTATCTCGGCAGAGCAATAGCCGCGGCGGTCAATATCGTGAACCCAGAATGCGTCATAATCGGCGGAGGAGTGGCGCTTTCGCTCGATCTTTTATTGCCGGCGATAAAGCGCAGACTCGCTTCCGATGCGGTCGTTTCGGCGCAAAACACGCCTGTTGTCATGACGAAACTCGGCTATGACGCAGGGCTTATGGGCGCACTTTCGCTTATCCTCACATCAGATACTATAAACTACCAAGGAGATTGATAAATGGATAAAAAAGTGTTACTTGTTCTCGTTGATGGACTTCGTCCGGATTCAATCCCGATGTGCGGAAACGATTATCTCCTTAAATTGGCGGAAAAAGGCAGATCCACGATGTCCGCGATAACGGTTGACCCGTCTGTTACATTGCCATGCCACTTCTCGCTTTTTTGCAGCACGACTCCGGAGCGTCACGGCATAGAGTCCAACGACTGGCATCCGATGGTTCGTCCGATAGACAGCCTTTTTGATGTAGTCAGTGATTTCAGAGGCGTCGCTGCAAGCTTTTACAACTGGGAGCAGCTGCGAGACCTAAGTAAGCCCGGCAGTCTTGCGTATAATTTTTACATCTCTGAATCCGTATATGAAAACACCGACCGCATTCTTACCGACGACGCAATAGAATATGTCCGCGAGAGAAAGCCGGATTTTGCATTCCTTTATCTCGGGGAAACGGATGAATGGGGTCATGGCTACGGCTGGAATTCTCCCGAATATCTCAAGAGCGTCGCGAACGCTTCCGAATGTATCAAAGATATCGTGGAATCCCTGAGTGATGAATACACCGTATTCGTCACAGCTGATCATGGCGGTCACGGCCGCGGACACGGCACTCAGATGCCTGAGGACATCACGATTCCGCTTATCGCCGTAGGTAAAGACTTTACCCCCGGAGACAAGTTCGAGAATGCGTCGATAATCGACATCGCTCCGACGATACTCAAACTTATGGGTTTGCCGAATCCTCAATATTGGGAGGGCAAGAGCCTACTGTAATCCCAACCACCACGGAAACGGTATGCCGCATAAGAAATTTTTTAAAGCCAAATAAAATAACCGGCTGCAAAGAGAGTCTCTTTCAGCCGGTTTTTTTGTATCAGACAAAATGAAATCTGTCATTCCGTTTATTCTTTATTTTTGAGCAACGCGTGTTTTTAATGCTGCTCTTCTTTCCTCCGCAAATCCTGAGTTGTCGCTTACAGCAGCGAGCATCGGATTTTGCCGACAGAATCTGTATTGAAAATTTTTTATCCGTCCGCAGCAAATCTTCTGCGGTGCCTGTTTTACAATATCAGTTCTGCTTTCTGACGGTCTTGTACTCGTCGTAATCTCGAAAATACGGGCAGCGCGCGGTTCGTCTGCCGATGAACGAGACCATCTCGTCTTCGTCAAGATACAGCTGACAGCAATCTTCGCCCGATTCTTCGTCGTAATCGTAATAAAGACATCTCTGACACATAGATTCCTGAGGACCTTTTTTCTCCATTTTAACCGCCTCCGTTTTCACTTTCGATTATACATCATTTTTGCCGAAAAGTCAACCCTGCGGCTTGTTTTAACAAATATGTCATTGACAAATATTAAATAATATGATAAAATATCATATTGGAATATAATGTATTTTTATCGGAGGGCGAGGAATGGGAAAATTGCGCATAGGTTGGGCTGAAGAGAGTTTTGTCCCGCAGAAAAAAGTTCGTCTTTACGGGCAATTTTTCGAACGTATTTCCGAATACGTCGAGACTCCCGTTACAGCCACCGCAATGGCGATAGATGACGGTGACGATCATGTCGTTATCTGTTCGTGCGACCTTGAGGGGGTTTATCTGCCGCTGATGAAACGTGTGCGCGCACGCCTCGACGCCGCGGACGGACTCGACCCGATGAAAGTAATAATAAACGCGACCCATACCCACACCTCTCTGCAGTACATAATGGAGGAGGGCGGTCAAATATCGTCGCTTGACGTTTTGCGCCGCTATCTCCCCGCAGACAGGGACTATCAGGAAAAAGTCACTGCGGACGATAACGTGATATCCGACGAGGATGCGACGGAATTCCTTGCCGACAAGGTTTCCTCAGCCATTATTAAAGCATGGCAGAGCAGAAAGCACGCGTATATCGCGAACGCTTTCGGGCGTGCTGCGGTAGGAATGAATCGCCGTGTATGCTATGCCGACGGTACGGCAAAAATGTGGGGAGACTCAAACACTCCCGATTTTATCGCGCTTGAAGGCGGAAATGACTCGGGTATTGAGCTTATTTATGCGTTTGACGATGAAAAACATATAACGGGCATTGTTGCAAACATTGCATGCCCGGCGCAGATACTCGAGCAGAGAAGTTTCATTTCCTCGGACTATTGGGGAAAGGTCAAGCATCTGCTGCGCGAAACCTTCGGTCCCGGAATATTCGTTCTGCCGCTCTGCGCGCCCGCGGGCGATCAATGTCCGCGCGACCTTGTGCGCTGGGTACAGCCCGAAACGCCGATAGACGATCCCAACGTCGTGCGTCCGAATCCTCTCCCGCGCAAAGCAGACCCGTCTATGTTTGATATAAAAGGCTCATGGACTGTCGGACGCCGTATAGCCACGGAAATAGAAGCGATATTTGACGAAATACAGCCCGACGAGCTTTATGATGAAGCTCCTGTCATACATGACGCATTCGTGCTCGATATGCCTCTGCGCAGAGTGTCGGACGAGGATAATAAAAACGCGGAAAAGAGTATCCGCGAATATATAGAAAATTCACCTAAAAAGGTCTTTGATTACGCGGACAGCGCCGCGATGCACGTTTACGCCGGAACGATGGCGCGCTACGAGCAGCAGCAGACACAGTCTGTACATAAGGCGGAGATACATATCGTGCGCGTAGGAAATATCGCGTTCGCGTCCAATCCGTTCGAGCTTTTCCTTGATTATGCCAATCAGATAAGAGCGAGAAGCTTTGCCCACCAGACGTTCCTTATTCAGCTTGCGTGCGGAAACGACGCGTATTTGCCCACGGAAAAGGCGGAGAAGGGCGGACATTATTCCGCATACGTCTCCAGCGGATTCGTCGGTCATGACGGCGGCGCGCAGCTTGTGAAAGTGACTCTCGACAAGATAAACGGTATGTTTACCGACGGAGGTAAATAAATGTACTTACTCGGTGCGGATATCGGAACGACGTCGATAAAAGCGGCGGTGTTCGATGAAAACAAAAAAATGATCTCTTCATCCCTTGTTGATTACACGCTCATAACAGAGGGCGACAGGGTGGAGTTTGATGCCGAAGAATATTTCAGACTTTTTCTTAAGGCGATAAACGAATGTGCAGGCGACAAAAAAATCGAAGCAATGAGCATTGATACTCAATGTGAAACGCTCATTCTCACGGACGAAGCGGGGATACCTCTTACGAACGCCATCGTCTGGCTCGATAACCGCGCGACGAAAGAGGCTGAAGATATAGAAGCGCATTTCGGACAGAAACGTGTCTATGAGGTCACGGGACAGGCTGAGATAACGGCGACATGGCCCGCTTGCAAACTTCTTTGGGTCAAGCGCAATATGCCTGATATTTTCGCAAAAACAAAGAAGATATTTTTGCTTGAAGACTGGATTCTCTTCAAACTCACCGGTAAATTTGTCACCGAAAAGACTCTGCAGTCGTCAACGATTTATTTTGACATCACAAAAGGCTGCTGGTGGAAAGAAATGCTCGATTTTATCGGCGTTTCGGAAGCACAGCTGCCTCAACTCAATGACAGCGCCGTGAAAATCGGCGAATATAACGGTACGGCGGTTGTCACGGGAGCGATGGACCAGATAGCGGGAGCTATCGGTGCGGGCGTTATACGCGAAGGCATGATAAGCGAAATGACGGGTACGGCAATGGTGCTTTTCGTGCCATGCGGCAAGATTCCCGAATACCGTCCCGAAAGCAAGATTCCGTGTCATTACAATTTTAACAATTCCTATGCGCTTGTTCTCTGGACTCCTGCGGCGGGAATGGCGCTCAAATGGTTCAAAAACAATTTTGCGGAAGATTTTACGTTTGCTCAGCTCGACGATATTGCCGCAAAAGTGCCTTACGGTTGCGAAGGTCTTGTGATGCTGCCCCATCTTTGCGGGTCGACGACCCCGAAATACAACCCCGATGCTCGCGGCTGCTTCAACGGCTTCACGCTTGCTCATACGCGAGCTCACGCCACCAGAGCGATACTTGAAGGCGTCGCCTGCATGCTTAAAGACAACCTTGACTACATAAATCTCGATATAGACGAAATACGCGCGATGGGCGGCGGCGCAGGCAGCCCTCTGTGGTGCGGCATAAAGGCCGATATTACGCAGAAAAAACTCGTCACTCTCAAAAATAAAGAGACAGCATGTCTCGGTTCGGCAATACTTGCGGGTGTCGGCGTGGGAATATTCGATAGCGTGGAAAAAGCGTGCGAGGATATATGTACGGACAAAACTTATTCTCCGTCGGGAGAGGACGTATCCTTCGTATACGAAAACTACAAAAAACTTGACAGTAAACTTAACTGATATAAAGAAAGGGGAAACAACCTATGAAAATAGCATTTGCAGGCTTCGGAGAGGTAAATACTCCAAAAGAAGTCATTGTGAGAAAATGCGAAGCGGCGGCAAAAGACCTTGAAAAAGCCGGCGCAGATCTCGTTTCCGTTTATCCCATTACAGACGACTACGAAGAAAAAGACGTAAATCATGCCATTTCCGAGCTTTCGGGTAAGGATTTTGATGTCCTCGTCCTTTGCATTGCCGGCTGGATACCCACCCATGCGGTAATCAAAGTTGCCGAAAAATTCAGACACATTCCGATGGTTCTCTGGGGCCTCTGCGGCTGGATGGAAGGCGAGAGGACCGTCACTACCGCAGACCAGGCGGGTACTACTGCCCTGAGAAAGACAATGGCAGACCTCGGCTATAAATTTGCTTATATCTATGATATCATCGGCAAGCCCTCCAATGTTCAGAAAGTCATGGACTTCTGCGCGGCGGCATCCGCCGCCAAAGCGCTCCGCGGCGCAAAGGCCGGCATGGGCGGATACCGTGATATGAACCTTTACGGAACGCTTTTTGACGGCTCTTCTCTTAAACGAGTCGTTGGTCCCGAAATCGAGACGTTTGAGCTGCTCGAAATACAGCAGCGCTACGAAAAGATAACGGATGCCGAAAAAGAAGCCGTCGTTGCCGAAAAAATGAACTGGAACTTCCTCAAGCCCGCGAAAAAGGAGGGGCTGCTCAAAGCGGCAGGGTATTATCTCGCGGTAAAGAGCCTAATCGATGAGCGCGGCTATACAGCCGTTTCACTCAAAGACGTTGACGGTATGAAGAAACTCCTTGGTTTCCCTCCCGCACCGATATTCATGCTCCTTGCGGACAACGAAGGTGTCTGCACCGTCCCGGAAAACGACTCTCTGGGCTGCGTGACTCAGATGATGGTACACTTCCTTACGGGTCAGATAGGCGCATATCTTGAATTCTACGAATTCTTTGAAGACAGAGTCCTTGCAGGCGTTCCCGATTTCGTTCCGAAGGAAGTCGTCAAGGGAGACGTCACCGTTATGCCCGCGGCGTTCGGCGAACTGTCAGAAGGTATACTCAATGTTTCCAAAGTACGCACGGGTGACGTTACGATGTTCCGTCTCGGATCTTGCGGAGATAAATACACCATGCACATGGTCAAGGGATGGGGCGTCGAGCCCAGAAAATGGGAAGAATGCGGCTGGACTCAGCCCGCACCTCAGCTTCCCGGTCTTGAAATCGTCATGGATGACGTTGAAGATTTTGCGGAAAAAGTCATGTGTCAGCATTACATCATCGCTTTCGGCGACCCCGAACAGAATATGCGCAAGATGAAGTATTTGTGCAAAATACTTGGAATCGAGGTAATATAAAGATGGATAAAGCTCTTGAGGCGGCAAAAAAGTCGCTTGATATCGAGGCAGAAGCTATACTTGCGTTGAAAGAATACATGGACGACGAAGCGTTCATGAAAGCTGTCGACGCGATAGCTGCGGCACCTCGCATAATGACCTGTGCGAGCGGTTCTTCCGGTGTTGCGGCGAAGAAATTTGCGCATTCTCTGTGCTGCATAGAAAAAGGCGCGATGTTCATGCCCCCCTGCGAAGCTGTTCACGGGGGACTCGGCGGTCTTAAAAAAGAAGACGTTATGGTTATGGTATCCAGAGGCGGAAAAACCGTTGAACTGCTGCCGATAATCGACGTATGCGTCAAGAAAGGCGCGACTCTTATCGCCGTTACGGAGAATATGGATTCTCCTCTTGCGAAAGCTGCGGACATCATTCTTCCGATGAAGATAAAATGTGAAAGCGATCCGACGGGCAATATGGCAACGGCAAGCTATGTAACGACCATAGCGCTTTTCGACGCTCTTCTATCCTCACTTATTATTAAGACAAATTATACAAATGAGATGTTTGCGCTCATTCATCCCGGCGGGGCTGTCGGCGCGGCTCTAAATCATACCGAAAAGGAAGCAAAGTAAATCATGTACAGAGGTTTTCATATCAGAGCGCCGTTTTTCGAAATAGGCCCAAAAGCTTATCTTTACGGCGAAAAAATGCTTCATCTCGCAAAAACGATTGACCGTGTCGCAGCAAAATACGATGTTGACGTTATAGTTACGCCCCAGTATACCGACATAAGCCTGCTTGCGCAGAATACCGAGAGAATCCTCGTTTTTGCTCAGCACATGGATCCTCTCCCGATAGGCAGAGGGCTCGGTTCGGTTCTTCCCGAAGCCGTCAAGGCCGCAGGCGCGGTCGGCGTAATGCTCAACCATGCTGAAAAACCGCTCACGATGGACGTTCTGCGTCAGACTATCGCACGTGCGGATGAAGTGGGACTCGGAACAATCGTTTGCGGCAGTTCCGTTAAAGATATCGTCGAGATAGCGAACATGCACCCGAATCTTATCGTCGCAGAGCCCACAGAACTTATCGGTACGGGCGTCACGAGCGACAGCAACTATGTACGCGAGACCATCGAAATGGTCGCAAAAGTTGACCCGTCGATAATGGTGCTCCAGGGCGCGGGAATTTCCAACGGCAATGATGTTTATAACACCATTAAAATGGGAGCTATGGCAACGGGAAGCACGAGCGGAATAATCAAAGCCGCGGATCCCGACGCGATGGTCGAGGAAATGCTCCATGCGCTGCGTAAGGCGTGGGATGAGGTTCACTCTTAACTTTGTATGCAAACACTTTCAAATAAAATCAATCAACTTCAATAGGAGGATACTCAAATGGCAACATATCTCAAAAAGGTTAAAGTACACTCTCACGACCACATGCCCTGTTTTCACAACGTTACTGCGGAAGTAAAGAAGGCAGTCGAAGAGTCCGGTATCAAAATGGGTACCTGCACCGTTTATTCTCATCACACCACCTGCTCCGTAATGATCCAGGAATGCTCTCATGACACGAACTATTTCGGCAGAGAATTCCTTCAGATGGACATTATCGAAATAATGGAAAAGCTTATCCCCACCTGCCGTACTGAAGGGCAGTATCATCATCCCGGTCCGAAGCACATCGAATTCGCGCTCACATTCCCGGATGAAGAGCCCAAGGGCAGCCTTAACACCGACGCACATCTCCGTTCCTGCCTCTTCGGCAGAAGCGAGACTATTGTTGTCGAAAACGGCAAGCTCTCTCTCGGTGATTTCGGATTCGTCTATTTCATCGACTGGGATCAGGTCCGCGAAAGAGACCGTGTCGTTGAGATTATGGTAATGGGAGACAAATAAGTCTTGCACTTTTTAAGGCAGGCACGGGCCTCTGTGTCTGCCTTGCTTCTTTTTACGGAGACGGCGCAAATGGAACAAAGTGACAGAAGAACTGAAAAATACATACAAATGACGCAGGCGAAGATCCCCGGACTTATATGCAGACTTTCTTTCCCGACGATCATAAGCATGCTTATATCGTCGTTCTACAACCTTGTCGACTCGTACTATGTCGGAAAACTCGACAGTAC
>CAUHAO010000032.1 GCA_959604355.1 uncultured Eubacteriales bacterium | reverse complement strand
CGGACAGCGTCCGCGATTGCTGTGAAACAGGAATCTCTGCGTATATTATACCATATTATACTTAATAATTCAATACCTTTTGATTATGATATAAATCCGAAAAAACATTGAAAAAATATGAAATTTTTCCAAAATCCGAAAAACGGCGATTTCGCTCTTGACATTTGTAAGAAAATGTTGTAGAATTAATATAGTTTGTTTGTATATATATTTATTATGCAATTCGTCCTTCTGCGGATTTCGCAGAAGGCAGTTATTGAGACCCATATCGATTTTTTACGGAGGTGTATCAGTAGGATGCCCATAACAACAGCCGTAATAATCGCAGTTGTAGCAGGTATAGTTTGTCTTTTGATTGGTATAGCGGTAGGTATAGCCTATCGTAAGAATGTCGCCGAAAAAACCATAGGTTCGGCGGAAGAAAAGGCGAAAAATATTGTTAATGATGCGATAAAACTCGGTGAGCAGAAACAAAAAGAAGCTCTCCTCGAGGCAAAAGAGGAGATCCACAGACAGAGGACCGAAGCGGACCGCGACATAAAAGAACGTCGTACGGAACTTCAGCGTCTTGAAAACAGACTTGTTCAAAAAGAAACCTCTCTCGACAAGCGCGCGGAATCTTTTGACCAAAAAGAGAACGCTCTTACAAACAAACTTAAACAGCTTGAATCCAGAGAAGCGGAGATTGAAGATATAAAGAAACAGCAGTGCGAAATGCTCGAAAAGATCAGCGGTATGTCCGCGGATCAGGCTAAAGCATACCTGCTGTCAACTCTTGAAGACGATCTCAAACATGAATCTGCGCTGATGATAAATGAATATGAGCAGCGCACCAAAGAAGAAGCGGAAACGAAAGCCAAAGAGATTCTTTCTCTTGCCATCCAGCGCTGTGCGTCCGACCATGTGTCCGAAACGACCGTCTCCGTTGTCACATTGCCTAACGATGAGATGAAGGGCCGTATAATCGGACGTGAGGGCCGCAACATACGAGCTTTGGAGTCTATAACGGGCGTCGATCTTATTATTGACGACACTCCCGAAGCGATTACAATCTCCTGCTTTGACATGGTCAGACGAGAGATTGCCCGCATAGCTCTCGAAAAACTCATTGCCGACGGACGCATCCATCCGACTCGTGTCGGTGAAATGGCAGAAAAGGCAAAGAAGGAAGTCGAAGCAAACATCAAGAAAGAGGGCGAACGCGCGATATTCGAAACGGGTGTTCACGGTATCCATCCCGACCTCGTCAAGCTTCTCGGCCGACTCCATTACAGAACGTCGTTCGGTCAGAACGTACTTAATCACTCCATTGAAGTGTCGCTGCTTGCGGGTCTTCTCGCGGGAGAGCTCGGTGTTGATGTCACCGCCGCGAAGCGCGCGGGTTTGTTGCACGATATCGGCAAAGCGCTTGACCAGGAAGCCGAAGGCTCCCACGTCTCGATCGGTGTTGAGACCGTGCGCAAGTATAAAGAACACGAAAATATCGTTCATGCTATCGAAGCACACCACGGAGACGTTGAAGCGAAGACCGTTCTCGCGGTCATCGTCCAGGCGGCAGACGCCATTTCCGCCGCACGTCCCGGTGCACGCCGTGAAGATATTGCCAACTACATCAAACGTCTTGAACGTCTTGAAGGTCTTGCAAACGACTTCAAAGGTGTTGAGAAGTCCTATGCGATCCAGGCGGGCCGTGAGATCCGCGTAATGGTAAGACCCGATGAGATCTCCGATGACGATATGGTCATACTTGCAAGGGATATCGCGAAACGCATTGAAAGCGAACTTGAATATCCCGGACAGATCAAGGTCAACGTCATCCGCGAGAACCGAGCAGTTGAATACGCGAAATAAAATCGAAAAAATAATGCTCACGGACAAAACCGTGAGCATTATTTATAAAGAAGGAGTAAAATCATGCAGGGGATAGATGATTTCATAGTCCTTTGGGCGCAGACGATCCATTCGCCAGCCCTCGACGTTATCGCAAAGATCCTCGCCATTGCGGGATATTGCTGGTTTGTGATCCCGTTGGCGTATTTCATTATTAAAAAACGCTGGACGGAAGCCGCGACCGTAGGTCTCGCGCTTGTTATCAGCTTTGTTTCCGGTACGCTGATACTCAAAAACATCATCGCACGTACACGGCCGTTCATCGCGCTCGGTTTTACGCCGATATCCGTTCCGACAGGCTACTCGTGTCCGTCGGGCCATACGCTCGTTTCTTTTGCTACGGGATCGTCGATATGGTATTTGATACGCAAGCAAAAAGCGGCTGTTGCATGGAGCGTAGTCGTGTTTGTGACGCTCATCGCGCTGTCAAGAGTATATCTCGGCGTACATTACCCCACGGATATCGTCGCGGGCGTCGCGGTAGGGCTGCTTTCCGCTGCCGCCGCTGTCGCGATAGTCAAAGCGGTAAAGAAAAAGCTTGACGCGAAAGCAAAGAACTGAATATAAATAAAAATGTTCCCGTGTTTTTGCGGGAACATTATTTGAATAAACAGTAATATTATTTTACGCTGAAGGAAACAGCGTCTGTGTCAACGATAGTTTTATATGTGTCGGGATCATATATATTGAATTTCAATTCGATCGTATCGATGCTTGTGATATCGTTTTCTTCAAGCGAGCTTGACAGAATCGTAATGTCCTCGATTGCATATTTCCCGGAATAAACCGTTGATGAGAGAAAACCTGTTACCATAAATCCGTTGACAGATAAGTCACTGCATGATACGGTTATGTTTTTATCGGTTTTATTTTCTATATATAGAAGGACGGACGAGCCCCAGAAAGTGTTTTCATCCACATATTTTCCTACGATTTTGATTCCGTCTTTGTTGTAGAGCTCGTGCCCGGCATCATTTGCATAAAGATCCATTGTGCTGTATAATGATGTTTTGATTGTCACACATTTCGATTTGTATACGGTTTCGTAAGATGAACTGTCATATATGTAGAAGTATATTTCGATTTGGCCTATCTTTTCAATCCCCGATGCTTCCAGATCTGAAGATGAAAGATAAAGGGTTTCATTGGATTTTTTTCCTGCCGCGACCTGGCATGAGAAAAATGAAGAAGTCATGCAGTTGTTTACAATGACCTCATCTACGCCTACGGAATAATCTTTCGACGTATTGTTTTCCACAAGGAGTTTAATTCCGGTACCCCATATACGGTCATCAACAACAGACTTGGCTGTTACCTTAACTCCGTCATATTCAAAGCATACCTGTTCATCTATTGTCAGAGTTTCTGTTTTGCTTTCGGATGATGTCGCTCTTTCGCCCTCGCTGCTTTCAGTTCCGGATCCGATCCCGGAGATCTCCTTTGTGCTTCCCGGAGATGGATCGACGACGCAACCCGTCAATGCGAAAATCATAAGAACTGCGAGGAGAATATATAAAATCTTTTTCATATTAACTTCTCCTACTTGTTTTCGTTTACCTGTGCTGTGGTGTGTGCGTCGTCTCTCTTCGTCAGGATACTGCCGACGATACATACAGCTGCAAAGATGAAGCTTACAATTGACCATATCAGCAGATCGCTGTATGAGCCGTAATTCGTAATACCGATAATTCCGCCGAAGGCATAAAAACCTCCGGAAACGAATCCGCCTGCAATTCCTTTTCGCGTCGCTATTGCGACGATCCCGGCCACGAGCATGCATACTGCGACGATAATGCCTGCACTGCCGCTTGTTTCTCCGTTATCTTCAATGGCATTTCCGATGCCTGCCGCGCATGACTGGAACGCGATCAATAAAAAGAGGACGATGCTGATAATTCCTATGACCAATTTTGCTGTTTTCATGTTGAAACTCTCCTCATATAAAATTATAGTAACCGGGTACCATATAATGATTATATAGGAATTATCGCAGATTTGTTATGCCGGCAGCATAACGGAAATCGTAAGTTTGTGTTATAATTGATATGCTTCAGCTGATCGCTCCGAAAATGAGGAGTCCGAAAATGATTGAGACAATCCCCAATACGGTATATACTATTCGTTGATTTCGCTTGCTCGCTCCCTTTGAGAACGGGAGCTTGTCCCATATTCCAAGAAAATTGTGAAAGCAGAAAAACGGGATCAGAGCGCTGAGCAGCCACGAGACGGTTAAGGGAAAATATGCTCCGTTTTTAACTGTAAAGAATGCTTCCGCGGAGAGAACGATCACGCATATGTATCCTATGACGGCCAGTACCACGACAAGAGTCTTCTCACTTCTTATTCCGGGAATCTGCTTTATTATGCGGTCCAAGGCGTTTTCTCCCGGCATTTTGTTGCACAGAGCCTCTTTCAGATCATCTATGCTTTTATATCTGCGGCAAGGATCTATTTCTACGCACTTTTCGATTATTTTGCCGAGCGCCCCCTGCACTTTTTGCTCGTTCGGAAGTTTGTTCGTCAGCATAACGTTTAATAATACGCCGACGGCATAAATGTCGGTTCGTGCGTCACTTTGTGAGAACCCAAATTGTTCCGGTGCCGCATATCCCGGCGTCCCGAGAATGACCGTGTCGGAATTCTTGTTTTCGGAAAAAGAACGAATTATTCCGAAATCAATTATTTTGGCACATCCGTCAGAAGAGATGATGATGTTATTCGGGTTGATATCGCGGTGCACATATCTCATCTTATGCATATCCGACAGTCCGTAGCATATATCCGCCGCAATTTTTATTGCTTCATCCGGCGTAATTGGTTTTCCGCCTTTTAATAAATCTGCGAGCGTGTCACCTGAAATATATTCACGAACTATTTCAATATGATCTGCTTTGTCGGCAATATAATAGATCTTCGCCATATGAGGATTGTTCAGCGTCCGAAGGGATTCGTAAAGAGGCTTATACGATACGGCTGCACTTTTTACAAGATATAATTTGTGTGTAGGCTCATAAATACACAACCTTGTTTGATCGTTAAAAAAACAGACCGGCTTTAGATTTTCATACATATAGGAATCAATGATTTGACTTGGCACGGCATTCAGCCTCCGATACAGACAGTTTTATTTTTAGAAGAAGGATCATTTATGAAAAAAACAACTCAAGAATTGATAGGCCTTATGAAAAGCAGTAAGAACTATCAGGAGTACCTGAGCGCCAACCGTGAGGAGATATCCCCGTCATTTATGAAAGTTGACAGAGCGTTATCCGTTCTGCTCAAGAAAAAGAGTGTAAAAAAATCCGAAGTGATCGCAAAATCCGGAATCGAAGTGCATTATGCGTATCAGATATTCTCGGGCGTGAAGATCCCGAGCCGTGACAAGGTGATAATGCTGTGCTTCGGGTTAGGGCTTTCCGCTGAGGAAACACAACAGTTATTAAAAATTACCGGTTATCCCAAGTTGTACGGGAAAATTGAACGCGACAACGCGATTTTATTCGGTTTAACGAAGCAAATATCGGTTATAGACCTGAATGATATGCTATATGATTTGAATCTTGAAATTCTCGTGTAAAAGTCGTGTTTCGAGAGAACTGTACCCTGTAGACTTCTTTTTACTCCGCTATACCGCAGCTTTTCAGATATGATAAATCCATAAATATACAGTACCTTTATTGTAGCACACCGAGTCAATTTTTTCAATATTAAACACGAAAATTTTACAATTAGACGGACACGATAAAAATTCTGAAATGGAGGCTTTGGCTGATATCAAAGTCCTCAGACGCATTTCATTCCGGCATACCGCATAGGTTTGATACTGTAAAAAATACGCCCCGCGTTATTCCGCGGGGCATTTTGTTTCGATATTCGTTTTTACGGAGTTTTACGCGTGATGAGTACAAATCAGCCTTTGGAAACGATGATGCCGAAGTCTTCGTTTTTCAGGGACGCGCCGCCGATAAGACCGCCGTCAACGTTGTATTTGCCGAGCAGTTCTTCCGCGTTTTTCGCGTTCATCGAGCCTCCGTACTGGATGGTCGTTCCTTCCGCGGTCTCTTTGTCGTACATTTCCGCAAGGACGTTTCTTATTGCTCCGCAGACCTCGTCAGCCTGGTCAGCGGTCGCGGTTTTGCCGGTACCGATAGCCCAAACGGGTTCGTATGCGATGATGATATTCTTGAACGCTTCTTTTTCAACGCCGAGGAATGCGATCTTGGTCTGCATTCTTACGATCTCGTTGGTGATACCCTGTTCGCGCTGAGCAAGCAGCTCACCCACGCAGACGATAGGCTTGAGACCTGCCGCAAGAGCCGCTTTGACCTTCTTGTTTACGGTCTCGTCGGTTTCCGCGAAATACTGTCTGCGCTCGCTGTGACCGATGATGACGTATTCAACGCCGAGGTCTGCGAGCATCTGTGCGCTTATCTCGCCTGTGAACGCGCCTTTTTCTTCAAAATGAAGGTTTTCCGCGCCGACTTTGATATTTGTGCCTTTTGCTGCCGTAATGGCGTTCTGAAGATTGACGAACGGCGTGCAGATGACTACGTCACATTTCGCGTTCTTTATTGCTTCATTGTTTGCGAGCTCATTAACGAAAACGGTCGTTTCGGACGGCGTTTTATTCATCTTCCAGTTGCCCGCGATAACGGTTTTTCTAACAGCTTTATTCATGTTTTTCTCCTCATAATAACGGGGATGTCCGCGAGACATCCCCATGAAAATCAGTGATTATTTGTCAAGCAGACATGCGATACCGGGAAGCGCCTTGCCTTCCAGGAACTCAAGGGACGCACCGCCGCCGGTGGAAATGTGGGTCATTTTATCTGCATAGCCGAGTTTCTCGACAGCTGCAGCGGAATCACCGCCGCCGATGATGGAAACAGCACCGGAGTCAGCAACAGCCTTTGCAACTGCGCGAGTACCGGAAGCGAAGTTTTCCCATTCGGAAACGCCCATGGGGCCGTTCCATACGACTGTGCCCGCGCCGATGATGGACTTGCCGTAGAGCTCCTGTGTTTTTTCGCCGATATCGAGACCCATCCAGCCGTCCGGAATGGAGTCGGAATATATTCTCATGAAAGTTGTGTCGGGTTTGTATTCCTTGCCGATGACGTTGTCAACAGGGAGGAGGAGGTTGACTTTCTTTTCTCTTGCTTTTGCGATGATGTCGCGAGCAAGATCGAGCTTGTCTTCTTCGCAGAGGGACGTGCCGATCTGGTTGCCGAGTGCTTTGAAGAACGTGTAAGCCATACCGCCGCCGATGATGAGTGTATCGACCTTTTCAAGGAGGTTGTTGATGACGCCGATTTTATCGGAAACCTTCGCGCCGCCGAGGATAGCAACGAACGGACGTGCGGGCTCTTCGAGCGCTTTGCCCATGACGGAGATCTCTTTGAGTATCAGGTAGCCGCAGACCGCGGGCAGATAATCTGCAACGCCGGCGGTGGAAGCATGAGCTCTGTGAGCGGTACCGAAAGCGTCGTTGACGTATATGTCAGCCATGGATGCGAGTTCTTTCGCGAACGCGGGATCATTTTTCTCTTCTTCGGCGTGGAAACGGATGTTTTCCAAAAGCATAACGTCGCCATTGTTGAGGGCAGCGGCTTTCGCCTTTGCGTCTGCGCCTATAACATCGCTTGCGAGAACGACATTTTTACCGAGAAGTTCGGAAAGTCTTTTTGCAACGGGTGCAAGAGAAAGATTGGTTTTATCGTTCTTTGCCTTCTCGAGGAATTTTGCTTTTGCAGCTTCCTGTTCTTCTGCAGGGAGCGCTTCGACCTTTTTCTTCTCTTTCTTGTCAAGAGAAATTTTGTCATTGAGGACATTGTGAGGTCTGCCGAGGTGAGAGCAGAGAATGACTTTCGCATTGTGCTCTACGAGATATTTGATGGTGGGCAGAGCTCCGAAAATTCTGTTTTCATCGGTGATATTCTTGTTTTCGTCCAGAGGGACATTGAAGTCGCAGCGGACAAGAACGCGTTTGCCGTCAACGTCGATGTCTTCTACGCTCTTTTTGTTGTAGTTCATATGTCGTTCACCTTTCAATAATATATGTATGATAATCAATTACATTATCAGTCAATGAATATAATAACCCATATTTTTATTATTTTCAAGAGTTACAGAAAAAATTTGCTAAATTTTTCATACTATGTGCAAAAACAAATGCAAAGCAGAGGGTTTCTGCTTTGCATTCAATGTTTGGGATCATCCTATACGTTATCTTGCGTTTTCAGGATCCTCATCCCAACTGCGGAACAGAAGAGAGAGACTCCAGACGCCCGACAGACCAACAAGGGTATATATTATACGGCTGATTATAGCGGTGTCGCCGCCGAAAAGCCATGCGACAAGATTGAAACCGAATATACCGATACCGCCCCATACGAGTGCGCCGATTATGACGAGTGCGAGGGCTATTCTGTCAATGACCATCATTGTTTATCACTACTCCTTTATCAAGTCTTTTTCAGACTTTCAAGGGTATATTGCCCCGTGATGAACTTTTTATTCAGTTTTCTTTGAAAAATTCAGAAATTTTTGTTTTGAGCGCTTCCGTATTGCGGAAAACCGTGCGTTCGCGCCACTCGGGAGGGAAGATGTCTGTGTAACTGCGCGTAACAAAACGGTCGTCCGCAAGCACGACAAATCCGCGGTCCGTCTCGGTGCGGATAACGCGTCCCGCCGCCTGCATGACACGGTTGAAACCCGGATAAGCGTAAGCGCAAAGATAGCCCTGAGAGTCGGTTTTCTCGTAAAAGTCGCGTATGAGGTCGCGTTCGCCGCATATTTTCGGCAATCCCACTCCTACGATGACGACGCCCGAAAGTCTCGTCCCGACAAGGTCGATGCCCTCCGCGAAAACGCCGCCCGTCACGGCAAATGCGACAAGTGGACGGTCGGGCGATTCGGTGAATTTTTCAAGAAACGCTTCACGTTCTGCCTCGTCCATTGACGGCGACTGCACGATTATTTCGCGTCGGGAGTCTGCATATTTTTCGGAAAAATTTTTGCATACGCTGTTCATGTACGAAAAAGAAGGAAAAAATATAAAATAATTTCCGGTTTGCGCCGTTGACGCGGCGATTATTCGGCATACGTCGTCAAGCGACGTCGAACGGTCTTTTCGTCGCGTGGAAACAGACGGACATACCGCGAGAAGGAGATTTCCTTTAGGGAACGGAGACCTGAAACGCACGCAGGTGCAATCGTCGGGATGTGTCGAAAGCATTTTCATATAATATTGCTGCGGCAGGAGAGTCGCCGAGAAAAACACCGTGCATAGACACATATCGCATATTTTTTCGATAAACGGCGCGGGATTGACACAGAATAATTTCAGTATCAGGTCATTGCCGTCGGTCGTGTATATCTCGTAGTTTTCGTCGAGCTGCTCGTAAACGGAAATATACGCGTTAAGGTCGAAAAAAAGCTGTGCGGCTGCACTTTTCTCTTCGTCGTGCCCCTCTTCGGCGAGAAACGCCGAGAACGCATCCGTGAATCCGTAAGCCTGTTTGTATATTTCCTCCGCCGTCTTGCGCTGGTCGGCGGTGCAGAGAATGAAATCCTCCGTGTCGAAAAGATCTTCCGTCGCTTCGGCGTATTTGCGGCGTTCTTCGATGAGTGCGTTGTTGATTTTTTTGAGATGTTTTACGCATTTGGGAGCGACTGTTTTGAGCGCTTTTACGGCATCGAGCACGGAGCGCTTTGAGATCGCGGCTGAAAACATTTCCCTGCCTCGCTCGACGAGGTTATGCGCCTCATCGCAAAGTAATACCGCGCCCGGCGACTTGTCGTCGTCGAAAAACCTGCGCAGTCTTGCGCGCGGATCAAAAGCGTAATTGCAGTCACATATGATGACATGAGAAAAGAGGCTCACGTCGAGCGAAAGCTCAAACGGGCAGACTTTGTGCTTTTCAGCGTATGCGGTCACGTCGTCCGTCGTGACAAGGTCTTTCGATGTAAGTATGTCGTAAAGCGCGTCGTTTATTCTGTCGTAGTGACCGCCCGCGTAAGGACATTTTTCGGGCGTGCAATTTTTTTTATATCGGCAGATCTTTTCTTTCGACGTTATCGTTACGGCTTTCATGCCCAAACCTTTGGCGCTCATGAGTGCCATTGCGTCCTGCGCGACGGAGCGGGTCAGGTTTTTCGCGGTGAGATAAAAAATGATGCTGCAAAGCCCTTCACCGTAAGCCTTGACGGACGCGAAAAGAGTTGACATCGTTTTGCCCAGTCCCGTGGGTGCCTGCGCAAAAAGGATCTGACGGTCTCTTATCGCGCGGTAAACTGATGCCGAGAGGTCACGTTGACCTTGTCTGTATGCGTCAAACGGAAATGTGAGCGCTGAGGACGTTTCTCTTGCGCGGCGTTCCGTTTCGAGTGAAAGACGTGCCCATTTCGCGTATTTTTGCGCAACGTCGAGGAAAAGTTCTTCGAGTTCCGCGCGGGTCATAGGGTATGTGAAATATTTGATTTCTTTTGTTTTGATATGACTGTAACTCAGGCGGACGGTTATTCTGTCGATACCGTTGTCAACGCAGTAGAAATACGCGTAAAAGCAAGCCTGCGCCTTATGCAGAAAATTGAAGTTTTCGTCGATTGCTTCAAGCGCGACGGAGGTGCTTTTTATTTCGTCTATCGTCACGCCTTCTTCCGTCTCGATTATGCCGTCTGCGATGCCCTGAACCGTCAGCAGCAAGTCGCCCATATCCACGGTGTGCGACAGTCGCACTTCGGAGCGGTAGAAGCCTTTTTTTTCTTCCGCGCGCTGTATGCGGCGGTGCGTGCGCGAGCCTTCCTGCAAGTCGGAGCGCGGAGAAAGAGCCGCGGAGTTGATGTCGCCGCGGCGCAGAATGAATTCAACGATGTTGCGCACGGATATGCTTATGCGCGGTTTGTTTTCGTCCATGGCGGCACGTCCTTCCGTATTGTCTGATATCCGAATTAAGTATACTACATTTCCGTCGGATTTTCAAGCCCCGAAAACAAAGAACGCTCCGCTTTGCGGTGCAAGTTTGTCAGATTCTTTTTTGGAATCTGCGGCTCAGATTCGCTTTTGAGATTGGGAAAAAAGTCGGGCTCAAATTTGCCAAGGCCGATTTTCGGCATCTTAATGCAGCATTTTGCTCAATTTCCGCTGTATATTTCTTTTGCAACATCCCGCATTGCCTGTGCTTCCTCAGGACGCTGAAAATAGTCAAATGAGGGAGCGCATTTTCGGAGTACATAGGCGTAGTTGCCATCCTTCGGCTGATCGTCGGAATTTATATATTCCCAAGCCTCATCAATCAGACTTTCCACTTTTTCATAAGCAGTATCATCGCGATCAAAAGTCAAATGAGCAAGCATCACAAGAGATATTGCAATTTCACCTGCATGATTTCCGATTTTTTTCAAAATCTTTACGGCACGAAGCCAAGCTTCCTCCGCTTCGTCATATCTATGCAGGGCATTCAAAGTGCCAGCTTTGTTATTAAGCAAAGCCGCATACTCATAGCTTTCGGTTTTGTTTAAAATTTCATAACACCGCGTCGCTTTTTCATATAGCTGCAATCCCTGTTCCTCTTGACCGAAAAATGAAAGGGTGGTTGCGGCATTGATATAAATTGTAGAACCGGAAAGGCTTTCCTCCAGCCCGAGCTTTTCTACCAAAACGAGACTTTCCTGCATAGCATCGAGCGCCTTGCCCTTCTTTTGAGTGCGACGATAAAACCCGATCGCTTCATTGAGGAGCGTTAACAAACCGCGTTCATCGCCGACGTTTCGGGCTTCGCTTTCCCAATATTTTATACAATCACGGGCGGCCTTCATATCATTATGGTTGAAACAATTGTCTATCTGATATATAAAACGGGATATTTCAATTCTATTGTCAGTACTCATACATTTCTGCCTTCCTTCAACCGTTAATGTTATTTATTTATCATGTTGATGCCTTTCAATAAGCGCACCCACGTGTACGACAAACGGACGTCGTATCAGCTGTAGATATATGATTAAGATTTCTATTTCCGATATAGATCTTTAACGCGGAAAATCAAATAAATAAACTCACGCTCAAGTGCCATAACTGCGCACGCACCTGCCGCTTCTGCTATTCTTGCTTGCTCCGGGGTTGTAACATCCATTATGACGCCGCCTTTGAGCATTTGCGCCAGATTTTTATTAAGTTCATATCTTTGATTTTCCATTATTTATTCTCCTGTTTGTGTTATGACTGTTTTTCTTAATGAATAAAAGGCTTCGATACATAGATAAGTACCGAAGCCGTTGCGAAATTAGTCTGCAAAGAGAGGTGTGGACAAATATCTGTCACCTGTATCGGGAAGCAAAACTACGATTGTCTTACCTGCGTTTTCGGGACGTTTTGCAAGTTCAATCGCTGCAAAAGTTGCGGCACCGGAGGAGATGCCTACGAGGACTCCTTCGCTTTTTCCGATAAGTTTGCCTGTTGCAAAAGCATCTTCATTTGAAACGGGAATAATTTCATCATAAACTTTGGTGTTTAAAACATCAGGTACAAATCCTGCACCGATTCCCTGAATCTTATGAGGGCCGGCTACACCGGCGGAAAGAACGGCAGAGGTCGCGGGCTCCACTGCAACAACCTTTACATCGGGGTTCTTGGATTTGAGAAATTCGCCGACACCTGTTACGGTTCCTCCGGTACCTACACCTGCGACAAAGATATCTACCTTACCGTCGGTATCCTCAAAAATTTCAGGACCGGTGTGCTCTCTGTGAGCAGTAGGATTGGCTGGGTTTACAAACTGACCGGGGATAAAACTATTCGGAATTTCCTTTGCCAATTCCTCAGCCTTCGCAATAGCACCTTTCATACCCTTTGCGCCCTCAGTAAGCACAATTTCAGCGCCATACGCCTTAATAAGCTGACGGCGTTCTACCGACATGGTTTCGGGCATTGTAAGAATAATGCGGTAGCCTCTTGCCGTCGCCACAGATGCAAGACCGATTCCCGTGTTGCCGCTTGTGGGCTCGATGATTACAGAATCGGGTTTTAACTTTCCGGAGCTCTCCGCGTCATCAATCATGGCCTTGGCAATTCTGTCCTTAACGGATCCGGCAGGATTAAAGTATTCAAGTTTTGCAACGATTTTCGCATTAAGTCCGTATTTTTTTTCGATATGTGTGAGCTCCAAAAGAGGAGTTCTTCCTATAAGTTGATCAGCAGATGTATAAATGTTAGACATAATAATAATTCCTTTCAGATTTCAAATATATAATTTCAATAAAAAAGTTGCGATACAATATGATCACCTGCTTATGCAATATTTCGGATTACACAGGTGATTACGGTGGAGTCGACCGCAACGGCGGGTGACGCTCTTTTATCCGTTGCAAAATCGGGCAAGTACTGACTTGCATGTATTTGTATTGTTCCAAATTTACAATTATTCATTTTTATCTGTCCTTTCAAGTTTATCTTTGTGATATTTTTTATAATGTAATAAATCTTCTACACATTCGGCCGAAACGGAAATTGGTTCTCACGAGCTTTTCAAAATAGTTTTCCATAAGTTTTACCTACCTTAAAAATAAACTGGAAGACGTTGATAAGTCTTCCGATTAGAAACAACTGAATCATTATACATACAGGCAATGCAAAATAAAGATTCACCTTTTATATGGAAGATATATCGGAAAAAGACGTAAAAAGTCATGCAGAAGTGCCAAGCGCACATACACATAGTATCCATCGTTGCTTTTGCGGAATCGAACTTCTTCATGACGCGGTCCTCCTTTCAAACACCTCTCCGTCAGGTCAATCGTATTATACCATAAGCAAAAATGCTTGCTCGCAAGGGCATTTTTGCGCGGCCGTCAATAGAGCAGAAACGCGCAGGGCGCGGCGGACAGCGTCCGCGATTGCTG
>CAUHAO010000031.1 GCA_959604355.1 uncultured Eubacteriales bacterium | reverse complement strand
AACCTACCTCGCACCAAAACACATCGCAGTAACCTACCTCGCACCAAAACACATCACAGAAAGTTACCTCGCACCTGAACACATCGCAGTAACCTACCTCGCACCAAAACACATCGCGGTGAGTTACATCGCACTAAACTACATCGCACTCAGCGCAAAGACCGGCACAGCGGACATGATGTCCGCTGTGCCGGTCTTATATTTCAGATGTTATGTTTCAGATATTATATTTCAGATGTTATTTGCTTTTTGTGATATCATTGAGAAGCTTCAGGAAGCTGTCGTCATCGTCATCTTCTTCCTCAGCGTCGTCCTTCAGAACCGTCTTCTTGCGGATGGGTCTTTCGACAGCGGGAGCGGAAGGCTTCTGAGCGGGAACACGGCTCTTGGGAGCATCTTCGACCTCTGTCAATTCGCTCTTCACTTCGGTCTCGGTACGCGCGGTTTTCACTTCGGGCTTATTGATGTTTATGACGGGAAGCTTGAAAGCGGGCATTTCGGGCTTGTCGTTTTTCTTCTCGTCAAATCCGGACGCTATGACGCTTATGCGCAGTTCGTCCTCCAGATTCTCGTCGAGGATAACGCCCCAGATGATATCCGCGTCGGGATTTGCTTCCTCTTTGATGATATCAGCCGCTCTGTAAATATCTTCAAGGACGATGTTCGCGTCGGCCGTGAAGTTGAGCAGTATCTTATGCGCACCGGAAATAGCGGTCTCGAGCAGGGGGCTGGTGATGGCGAGTCTTGCGACGTTCTCCGCCTTGTCCTTGCCCTTTGCGGAAGCGACGCAGAGATGAGAATAACCCGCGTCTCTCATGTTCGCGGAAACGTCCGCGAAGTCGAGGTTTATCAGACCGTGACCGGTAACAAGGTCTGTGATGGACTGAACGCCCTGTTTGAGGATGCTGTCAGCCATTTCAAAAGCATTTATAAGAGTTATTTTGTTGTCCGCAACGAGCTTGAGGCGTTCGTTGGGGATAACGATGAGCGAGTCTACGCTCTTGAGCATTTCTTCTATACCCTTTTCAGCCTGCGCCATCTTGCGCGAGCCTTCAAAAGCGAAGGGCTTTGTAACGATACCGACGGTGAGTATGCCCATGTCTTTGGCGACTTTCGCCACATAGGGAGCCGCGCCCGTGCCGGTGCCGCCGCCCATACCGGCGGTGATGAATACCATCTCGGTACCCTTGAAAGCGTCTTCGAGAGCCTCTTTGCTTTCTTCAGCGGCCTTTCTGCCTATTTCGGGATTCGCTCCCGCGCCTCTGCCGTGAGAAACATTTTCGCCTATGAGTATTTTATGGGTCGCCTGGGAATGGTTGAGAGCCTGTTTATCGGTGTTTACGGCGATAAACTCCACGCCCTGGACCTCTTCTTTAATCATTCTGTTTACAGCGTTGTTACCGCCGCCGCCTACGCCAACGACTTTTATCGTGACGATCTGTTCCTGTTCTTCTACACTTCTGAAAGCCATATCAGTCCATCCTTTCAAAGGTCGAAACGGTATCACCGTTTTAATTTTTATCGGTAATTATAAGCATAAGTACACTATTTTACTTATAATATCATATTTTACCGCAATAGTCAACACTTTTTTTCTACTTTTTCGTGAATTTGTCATATAAAAATTCAATTTTCGATCCTGTATCTTCCCTTTTCCACGTCGTGCACGTCCACCGTCGACCGCTGGATTATGGGATTGAGGTCGAGAATCTGCCGCACGAGGGAAATTTTTCTGTCGAGATCCTCGCTGTTGCCGAGCTCGACGGATATGACGCTGTCAAGCGTAAGACGGATGTTGTATATCTTCGACATATCAATGCCCGTAAGTCTGCTGCGCAGACCGAATTTCTCCGTAAGTTTGATTATTTTCAGAAGCGTGTCCGCCTCAATATTGACCTCGGACGAAAGCTCAGCCCCGACCTTATATGCCTCCACCTTCATACCGACAACGGGCAGAGTGTCGCTTTTGACGGCGTCGGCAAGCTCGAGAACCTTCAGATCCCCGTCAAGATACAGATATCGGCCGTCAGGCAACGCAAGCGACAGAAGCGCGCGCGTCGTTTCGAGTGACACGCTTATGCCGTCAGGGAATTTCGCGGAGATTTCGGCTTTTTTTATATACGGATATTCAACGGTGAGGCGTTTCGCATCCGCGGACGTGTCAAGCAGTATAAGGCTTGACCCGATATGCGGACCAAGCTCTTCGTAAAACAGCGCAGACGGGTAAGGAGTGGAGTTTTTAAGGCTCACGGTCTTCACACGGCACAGCAAACACAGCGCTCCGAAAACGGCGACGCAGATCACCGCGACAAAAGTCACCGAGCGGAAAATGAGACGCAGACGCTTCCGCAGAAGTTTGCGGTCCCGGCGTTCCATTTCACTGAGTTCTACATCGTTACGAGCCATAAAAGCCTTTTTCCTTTCTCTGCATATCCATATTAGTAATGATATCACATTCCGCGTCCGTTGTCAAGCGACAGCCGCGCCGATACACAAAAAAGCCGACTATTTGACAAAAAAATAATATTGAAATACTCTCTTTGATGTGATAAAATAAAAAAAATGCAGAAAAGATGACCCGGACCTTATTTTCGACACTCATCGGAGGCTTACAATGCAAAAACGCGCCGCGACGATACAGGATATCTCCTGCTTCGGCAGATGTTCCCTGACAGTCGCTTTACCCATACTTTCCGCTGCGGGTATCACCGCCTGCGGAATACCTTCCGCGGTTCTCAGCACCCACACGGGCGGCTTTGAGGGCTACACCTTTCGCGACCTTACGGACGATATTGCCCCGATAGCCGAGCATTGGAAAAGCCTTGACCTCACCTTCGACGCGATATACACAGGCTACCTCGGCTCGGTGCAGCAAATAAATCTCGTGGCGGATTTCATCGATTCCTTCCGCACGGAAAAAACGGTCGTTGTCGTTGATCCCGCCATGGCGGACTTCGGCAGGCTTTACCGCGGTTTCGGTGACGACTTTCCCGCACATATGGCATCTCTATGCGCAAAGGCGGATGTTATCGTGCCGAACCTTACAGAAGCGGCGCTGCTGCTCGGCAAAGAATATGTCGAGCATGGCTACACGGCTCAATATATCGAAGAACTCGTGCGCGGTCTTGCTCACCTGGGGGCAAAAAAAGTCGTGCTCACTGGCGTTTCGCTGAGCCCGGATACTCTCGGCGCGGCATGCTACGACTCCGAGGCGGATAAAATGGAATATGTAAGCACCGAGAAGATCGGCGGCTTTTACCACGGCACGGGCGACGTGTTCGCGTCGGCACTCGTGGCGGCGCTCGCCAACGGCAAAGCTCTCTGCGACGCGGCTCTCCTCGCGGCACAGCTGACGGTGGACAGCATCCGTCTGACAGTTGCGGACGGCACGGATAATCGCTTCGGCGTGAACTTTGAACAGGCGCTTCCCGCGTTCATGCGGCGGCTCGGCATCATAGAATAAAGTATATCCGCGCGACACACGAAAGAATAAATATACGTTAAAAATAAATCACAGGCGAGGAATAAATCACAGGCGCCAAAGCATGAGAGGCGGCTCGGCATCATAGAATAATGTATATCCGCGCGGCACACGAAAGAATAAATATACGTTAAAAATAAAGCATAGGCGAGGAACAGAGCACTTGCGCCAAAGAAAGTGAGGCGGCTCCCATCGGGGAGCCGCCTCTCATTTTATATACGCACGGTTTTTATCCTCACGCCGCCGCAGGCGACGCCCTGCGGGCGTCAAGGCAGACAGCCCCCGGTCGGGGGCTGTCTGCCTGCCGCGCGTGCGTGCACGCGCGCCTGCGGCGCACATAGCGCACAGCATATTCTACCTTATAACTCAGTCTTTTTTCGTATTAAGTATCGCGTTTACATTGTCCGAGCCGACATATGTTTCGGGATATTTGCCGTCCCACTGCTGAATCTGATAATACTGTATAAGCTCGGGCGTAAGAGTCTCCGCAATGGCCTTGTTCTTTGCAGACTCTTTCTGACCCGCGTATTCCGCCGCGTCCGCCTGTATCTTTGTCACCTCGAGGTCTGCCTGCGCCTGAATTCTCGCAACTTCCGCCGCAGCCTCTGCCTCAATGACGTCACGCTCTGCCTTCGCCTGCTGCTCCATGGTTTTCTGCTCTTGCTCAATCTGAGCCTGCAGTTTGTTCTGAGCCGCAACCTGCTTTGCCTCGACAGCGTTCGTAAAAGCGTCCGTGAAGTCCATGTCTTCGATAGCCGTCGAAACGACCTCTATATTATAGCTTGAGAGTTGTGTTGCGAGCAATTCCTCGATCGCCTTCGCAAGTTCGTCACGAGACCCGACAAGTTCCTCCGCGGAATATCTTGCCGTCACGACCTTTACAGCCTCCGCGACATTCGGCGTGATGACTGTATCGTAATAATCCTTACCTACGGTCTTGTATATCTCCTGAGCGTTGTTTTTGTTAATCTGGTAGTTAAGCGTGTACAGCAGCTGTACCTCCTGGATATCCGAAGAGAAGCAGGGTAGCATTTTCGTCGCCTTCTGCACGCGGTTATCCATGCACACGACCTCCTGAATGGGAGACTTCAGGTGGAAACCCGCGTCAAGCGTGAAGTTTTCGACTCTGCCGAACGTGGTCACGACGCCCGTGTGACCTGTAGGAATGGATACGCTCGAACCCAGGAACAGAATGACACCGGCAAGCAGAACCGCCGCTATTGCAACAACGGGAACGAACTTGCGTCCCGGGAAAACGACCTGCGCCCTGTCGAGCTTTGATTTGTTGAAGAGAGTAATGCAGAGCATCACTCCAACGAAAATGATGATTGCCGCAAAAATGATAGCTACCATAATAGTTTCTCCTTTTCCTTCATGTTTCGTTATTATTCTATCGGCTGTTCCGCCGTTGTATACCGCCCTCGGGGCGTGTTCGCCGCAAAAGTTACATTTTTACCTCCTTTCGCCTTTCCGCGCCAAGGTAACAAAAAAGACTCATACCCAACGGTACGAGTCTCATCAGTCAAGTACTTTGACCGGGCAGACCGGGCCGAACAGCCGTCCTGACGATCTGACCTTTGGGATTACTCCCTCATATTGTTTGTATTATAGCACATTTTCCGCGTTTTGTCAATACCCCCGCGCAGGAAATTTCCCCCTCGCGCACGCCGCGCGCGTATTATTAACAGGTACAAATCCCTCACGTGCACCGCGCAGCAATCAAAAGCCGATTTTCAACATTTTTTTGAACTCACCGTCATGTCCGGTTATCGTGTATTATATGCGCCACCCAGTAATACAGCGGTATGAGCAGAACCGCGGGCAGCGCCAGAAGCCATTCCCCGAACACACACCCCGCGACGAGGTATCCCGCCACAACAAGCATCACTATCGGAAACTTGCGCACATCACGGGTCGCTATCATCTCCACAATCTCAGACCATATCGGTATCAGGAAGAAAATTATCCAGCCCGGATGCCACAACCGAAGTCCGAACCCGAGCCCGAGATATGCCGCGACAACGAGTATCCACATCGGGAAATTCTTGAGGGCTCTCATCGCGCGACTCTCATTTGCTTTATTTATGCGCACCCCGTTCGGCCCTACCTCGATGACCTTATCGCCGTCGTCCACGTTCACGCCCGACGTGTTTATATTGACGACCTTCTTCCCTTTTTTCACATACACGCCGTTGAGTCCGATGTTTACGACAGCCTTCTCAACGCCGTCATCATCACCGTCATCATCGTCGTCATCTTCATCGTCGTCGTCATCGTCGTCCTCCTCTTCATCGTCATCGGAAAAAAAGTGGAACTGTGCGCCGTTGAAATTGACGGTGACTCTTTCTCTTCCGTCCTCTGTATCGGTATTATCCGTCTGCTGCGAGGTCTGCTCAACGACCTGCTCTTCTTCCGAGTCCGCCTGCCCGATTTCTTCGGGATCTTTTTTCATCATATCGTCGAGCGACACTCCGTATATCTGCGAAAGCTTCAGCATCGTTTCTATATCGGGCGCCGCCTCCGCACGCTCCCATTTGCTCACCGCCTGACGGCTTATGCCCAATTTATCCGCAAGTGTTTCCTGTGACAAACCGCTCTGTTTACGGTATTTTACAAGTCTGTTCGCAATTTCGATGGTCATGATATCATCCTCCGTCATTTTGTTGGCATCATTATACACCATTCCGGAAGTTTTAGCAAGAACCACAGGGTTTCATTTACGTAAAATCACCGCAACTCACAGTTGCAAATGCCTCAACCACGGGCTTTTTCGGCGTATAATTTTTTTTCAAATCATCTTTTTCTCAAAAAATTCTCCTCTCCGTCACCGCATATTCCTCTTCGCATACCGCCGTATAAAGGCTGTTACCTTTACATGTTCCGAAGGGAAATTTCTCCGTATTTTTTATAAATATATACAAATCTTATTGAATTTTCCGAAAATATCTGCTATAATATAACTAATCATTAGGAAAGGCAGGTGTTTAAACATGATTCTCCTCAAGCACAGCCCCCTGTGCAGCAGGTTCAGCCGCAACAGAAGGATATCTCGCATTCCGAGGCGTCGTTACTATTTAAAATTCCTTTTTGTATGCGCATAACCGCTGATTCGTTCGGCTATGCGTTTTTTGTCCTAATAATCCTAATAATAAGATTCAAAAACTATAATACAGAAAGAAAAGAGAAAAACCATGAAAAAAATTTTGAGTTTGCTTTTGCTTCTCGCTGTTATTATATCTGCCGCAAGCTGCGTAAGGATTCAAGACGATCCTCCTCCATCACAACCTGACGACATAGAGGTTAAAAAGCCCGACCGAGTAGAGTCAATCCCTGTGTTGGATTCTTATTTGAAAGAAACAAACCAAGTTGCACATCTCTTCTTCAAAGACAACGAGCTGGTCAATGTGGTTACCATGGACGTTAAAGAAACTCTGACCGAAGCACAGATAACGGAGTTTTCTCAAAAACCCACGAGAGATAACCCTTATCTTGAAGCTTTGAGCGATGAACATTGTTTTGCAAGAATCTCCGTCTGCATAGAAAACTATCCCTCTTTCAATATTATCGGTGTGGTTTATAATACAAGCGGATACCCTACAATCTATCCGGTCGGAATCAATAAAGGTGAAAAAACCATAAAATATGTTGCAGGCGAACCGACTGCATTTGGGCTCGTCGACCCTTTCTCTTCACTCGACGAGGGAAGAAAAGCATTTGAAAATTATTGGCAAATAAAAAACGCCATACTATCTGAAATGCAGATATTCAAATGGACAACAACAAACCCCTACTACAACGAAATGGGGTACATTCGAAGATACACACACGAATGCGTGTACGCGCTGGGACTCGAAAAAGAAACTCAGTATCTGTGGGACTATGACAATATGATCGTCGTTCCGTTAACAGACATCAACGGAAAAGAGGATGTTTATATTCTTCATCTTTTGTACTATCACAATGAACTTATAGCGGAGTTAGTACTTGAAAATAAAGGAATCGACAGTGAGATTGTATATGTACCTGCATGGCAGAATATTGCACCGAAAGATGAAATGGGAAAATACATTCCCATCGCTGAGCCAAGATATACCGAAATAACAAAAGAAGCTCTGAACAAAAACAAGGATTTTTCCATGCAGGGAGTTATTTTCAATGGAACAGAATTTGTTCCCGTAGGATATTTGGGTGACTCATTTGAATATTATGATATTACCCAACATAGTTTTGTTCCCGCATCAAAGCCCAATTAAAAGGCGCCCATGCCGATATGTATCAGGCAAGTATCCCGTTACATTTTCGAACTACTGCGTAGAAAGCATAATTTAGGCCAATACCGCAGCCGCTTAATCATATAAAACAGATTTTGCGGTTATCAATAATTGATATTTATTTATGCTTCTCCCCCCTTTGGCGGCAATGCCGCCAAAGGGGGTTTTTAAGGATTGCTTCACAGCACCTCCCGCACCTTCGCTCCCGCCCCGCATACCATCCCGCCACGCCCCCCCGTTGCCGCCCGTCCGCACGCCTCACTTTGCCCGCCACGCCGCATTTCGTCCCCTTGCCGCGTCCGCACCGCCTGCCGCACGGCTTCCTCCGCCCGATTTCAACATTTTATTGACACGCGCGGTTTTAACAATTATCCGCTTGAAAAAAAACGCGCGGTGTGTTATTATTATATCTGTATAAAAGAAATTCAACTTGCGGAGGAAACATGGAAACCGTAAAACAACTCATAGAACGCATCACCCCCGGTCTTTCGGACAGGTTCATCTTCGAGACCGTCCCCGCCGTCAATGGCTGTGACACATGGTCGATAGCGCCCGCGCAGGACGGAAAAGTCCTTCTCAGCGGCAACTCGCCCCTCTCTCTCGCCGCCGCTTACGGATATTATCTTAAACATTACCTCAACATAAACGTCTCATGGTGCGGCAGTAATATGGCAATGCCCGCGTCGTTCCCGACTCCCGAGCCGTACAGCCGCGTCATTGAGCAGAAATACCGAGTCTACATGAACTACTGCACCCACTCCTATTCCGCCGCGTGGTGGAACTGGGAACGCTGGGAGCGCGAAATAGACATGATGGCGCTCAACGGCATCAACATGCCCCTTGCAATAACAGGCACGGAGTCCGTGTGGTACAAAACTCTGCTCGATATCGGCTTTACGGACGAAGAAGCGCGTGACTTCCTTTGCGGCCCCGGATTTTTCGCATGGCAATGGATGACAAACCTCGAGCATCACGGCGGCCCGCTCCCAAAAAGCTGGATTGAAAGCCATGAAGTGCTCGCAAAACAGATTCTCGCGCGTGAACTCGAATTCGGCATGAAGCCCATCCAGCAGGGCTTTTCGGGCTTTGTGCCCATGCTTCTCAAGGAAAAATTCCCCGAAAGCCGCATCCTCATCAAGAAAAAGTGGAACAATATCGGCTCCACCGCCGAGCTTGACCCGACAGACCCGCTTTTCAAGCGCCTCGGACTGCTTTTCATGAAAAATCAGAAAGAGATATACGGCACATACGGCTTCTACGCCGCAGACCCCTTCCACGAGGGCACGCCCCCCGTCGACGGCAGCGAATATCTCAACGAAGTCGGACGTACGATAGCAAGCCTTTTCGAAGCCTACGACAAGGATTACACATGGGTCATGCAGTCATGGTCGATACGCAGAGATATCGTCGCGCCGATACCTAAAGAGCATCTTCTCATCCTCGACCTGAAAGGGCTCATGCCCCGCAACACGGACGGCTTCTGGGGCTGCCCCTTCGTCGCGGGCACGCTGCATAATTTCGGCGCAAGAATGAGCCTTCACGGTGATATGGGCTTACAGGCGAAAAACAAATATCTCATTATAAAGAAAAAATATCCCAACATCTGCGGCTCGGGTCTCTTCATGGAAGGCATCGGTCAGAATCCCGCCTTCTACGACCTTGCGCTGGATATGCTCACAAGCTCCGAAAGCATTGATCTGTACGCGTGGCTCGACGGCTACTGCCGCCGACGTTACGGAGTAGACGACGATAACGCACGCAAAGCGTGGCAACTGCTTGCGGACAACGTATACACAGAGCAGACGGACTTTACCGAACGCGCCACGATAATCTGTGCACGCCCCGCCCTGACTGTTCTCGGCACGGGTCCTTGGGACGGCTTCAACATCCACTACGACACGCGCGTACTCACCGAGGTGCTCGGACTGCTGCGCAAAGTGCCTTCGGACACCGACGGTATGAAATTCGACCGCATGGATATATGCCGCCAGCTCATGTCGAACTACGCGCAGAAGATATTCAAGGACATGCGCCACGCGTATTACATAAAAGATATCCCGCTTTTTGAGACGAAAAAACACGAATTTCAGCTGCTGCTGCGCCAATTCGACAAGCTCCTCGCCCTGCGTAAGGAATGGCGCATTCAGACATGGATAGAAGACGCTCGGCAGTTCGGCACGACTAACGCGGAAAAAGACCTCTACGAATACAACGCGCGCGCTCAGGTAACAATATGGGGCAACGAGGAGCACAGCGTGCTTTTCGACTACGCGTGGAAGGAGTGGTCGGGTCTTGTCGGCACGTATTACGCCGGCAGATGGGACATATTCCTGAATATGCTTTCGGACAAACTCGCACGCGGCGAAGAATACCGCGACGACGACCTCGAAATGTTCGAAGACCGCATCATATGGCGTGCCAGCCCGTTTTACTCCGCGCTTGCGGACTGGGAGAACGCGTGGGTAAACTCCACCGAGCCTATCCCCGTGCACGAGGTGACACAGGAATATGTTGACGCGCTCGCAGACGAATACTCCGTCAAAGTCCTCAATGAAATGAATTAATGTTAAAAACAGCGCCGCCCTCCGCGGCGCTGTACAACTCCCGAAACTTTTTCTCTTTTTTCCCGAAAGGAGAGCTATGAACAAGAAAAACGTCCCGTCCCTCTTTCTTACATTCCTCAAAATCGGCGCATTCACTTTCGGCGGCGGCTACGCGATGATACCGTTGATACAGAAAGAAGCCGTTGAGCAAAGAAAATGGATAACGGATGACGACATTCTCGAGATAGTCGCCATCGCCGAATCGACACCGGGTCCCATTGCGGTCAACGCCGCGACATTTGTCGGCTACCGCGTCGCGGGATTTTTCGGCGCGCTCGCGGCGACGCTCGGTGTGGTTCTGCCGTCGTTTGTGATAATAATGCTCGTTTCTCTCATCCTCAACGTCTTCAAAGATGCAGCCGCCGTGAGATACGCATTCTTCGGCGTGCGCGCAGGTGTTCTCGCCCTAATCGTCAAGGCACTCCGGGGCATGTATAAGCAATGCCCGAAAAACATTTTCTCATACATCGTTGCCGCCGTCGCGTTCGCGCTCGTGACGCTTCTCGACCTCAACGTCCTTTTCGTCATCCTTATCTGCGCCGCCGCGGGGCTCACACAGGCGCTCATAGTGCAGAGGAGGTGCGGCAAATGATTTTACTTGACCTCTTCTTCTCGTTCTTCCAGATAGGTTTATTCACTTTCGGCGGAGGCTACGCGATGCTTCCCATGATACGTCAGCAAATAGCCGCACACGGCTGGATGACCGAGCAGGCGCTCATCGACTTTATCGCGGTGAGCGAATCGACCCCGGGCCCGTTTGCGATAAACATCTCGACGTTCGTCGGAATGCAGACCGCGGGTGTCGCGGGTGCGGCATGCGCTACTTTAGGAGTTGTACTGCCGTCGTTTGCCGTGATACTCGTTGTCGCGAAAATATACGATAAATTCCGCAAAAGCCTTGCCGTAAAGGGATGTATGTCGGGGCTCAAGCCCGCCGTCGTCGGCCTCATAGCCGCCGCGACGCTTTCCGTAGCCGCCGCGGTATTCTTCCCGTCGGGATTAACGCTTTCGGTATTCTCGGGCGCTGAATTTTATGTTTCCGCCGCGATATTTGCCGTTTGCGCCGTGCTCGCGTTCAAAAAGGTACACCCGATACTCCTTATTCTTCTCTCCGCCGCCGTCGGCGTCGGCGCGGGCTTTGCGGGCTTGATTGAGTAGCCTGAAAAATATCTTTCACGCATAAATATTGCCGCAGACGCTCTCTTTGCCGATGCAAAGAGAGCAAATCCCCCCTCCGCCGAAGGCGGAGGGGGGATTTACGCTCGCAGAGCGTGTCTGCGGCGCGTATATTGCTTAAAAGATATTTCTATTCGCTTCTCAGAGCCTCGACGGGGTCTTTCTTTGCCGCAATACGCGACGGAATGAGCCCCGAAATGAACGTCAGCGCCATGCTTATCATTATCAGAATTACAGCGCCCTTCCACGGCAGAGCCGCAAGACCCGAAATGCCCGTCAGAGAAGCGATTATCAGATTTGTGGGAATGAGCAGGAGCAACGTCACGCCTATACCCATGGCACCGGCGGTAAAGCCCACGATGAGCGTCTCTGCGTTAAACACTCTCGACACGTCACGTTTCGACGCACCGACAGCACGCAGCAAGCCTATCTCTTTCGTCCGCTCAAGCACAGATATATAAGTGATTATGCCTATCATTATCGACGACACCACAAGAGATATCATCACAAACGCAATAAGAATATAGCTTATCGCGTTTATAACCGTCGTTACCGACGTCATGAGTATGCCGACATAGTCCGTGTAATTTATCTCATGCGCCTCGCCTGCTTTTTCGTTATACTCGTCAATAAGCGCTTTGATCTCATCCTTTGATGCAAAATCTTTCGGATAAATGTATATCATTTCGGGGTCTTCAATATCCGACACGCCCATTTTCGCGAGGTTTTCCTCATAAGAGGAAGCTGATGTCTTCGGCGCAAGCGTATCGGCAAATTTCTCAAGTATCTGCTCGTCGCTCATGCCGCCCATGCGCATCTGACCGATATATCCCATGAGCGTCTGCCGGGCCGCCTCGTCCTGCGCGGCGATATACGCCTCAAGGTCTTCCCATGTCGCCGTATATTCCTCATCCGCCACAAACGCAAGACCCGAGAACACGTCCGTTGCGGGGTCCGCCTTCTGCGCCTTGACTATCTCGGAGGAGTTGACAAGCTCAATAAGATGCTCCATCAGCTCATGCCTGTAACCGACGGTGCCCGTTATCGACGTTGCAACAGCGTCTTCGGACGGGCAAAGTATGCCCACGACCTTTATTTCGGGCGCGGCGGCAAGCCTGCTCGCAACCCACACATCGTCGCCGGTGTGATCTGCCCAGCCTGTCTCGGTCTTTTCAAAATATTCCGTGTTGACAAGAAGCTTGTATTTCAGTCCCAACAGTTCATCATAAGTATATTCCGCGGGCTTACCGACCTCAACATCCTGACCCGACATTATCTTGGAAAACATATCTTTGAGCTGCGCCGTGTCAAGCAAACCGAGCGAATACAGCGCGTAGTCGGTTATCTCCATATCCTCGGTAGTTATCAGCACGACCTCGTCCCACGCCTCGGGGAATCTTCCCGCGACAACGTCGTACTGCGACCTGAGCAGGGCGTCATTGTCTATCATTTCCTGCCACACTTCGGTATTCGAGTACATCATTTCCGCTCCGGGTCCCATGCTGCCGCCCGCACCCGCTGCGCCGACCATGCCCATGTTCTCAAAAACCGCGGACGGACTCACACGCATGCCGTCGGTATTATAAACGTTCAACGGCGTGGAATACGAGTACGAAATGTCCGTGACGAGATCCGTAAAACCGTTTGCGGGATCTTCGATATATTTCTTGAACGCGGCTATATCGTTTGTATCCACCTGCGCCATCATCGCGCTTATGAATTGCGTCATTATCTGGCGCGAATAAACCTTGCCTTCTTCATGCTCTACCTTCTCACCCTTGCCGGCCATTTCCATGAGAAAGCCCGAAACGTCGACCGTCTGCTTCTGCAAAGAGAGCGGATACGACGAAAGAGTCTCTTCCTGCACGCGGTTAATATACGCCGTCGCGCCGCTCGAAAATGCAAGAATGAGCGCTATACCTATTATACCTATCGAGCCCGCGAAAGACGTGAGGAGAGTGCGTGTCTTTTTCGTCATGAGGTTGTTGAGGCTCAGCGAAAGCGCGGTGAAGAACGACATCGAAGGCTTTTTCGCACGTTTTTTGCCGTCGTCCTTTTCCTCGGGCGCGGTATAGGGATTTGAGTCGCTTATTATTCTGCCGTCGAGCAGTCGCACGGTGCGCGTAGCGTATTTTTCCGCAAGTTCAGGGTTGTGAGTAACCATTATCACGAGGCGGTTTTCGGCGACTTTCTTCAGCAAATCCATTATCTGCACGCTCGTTTCGCTGTCGAGCGCACCCGTGGGTTCATCCGCAAGCACAATATCGGGGTCGTTGACGAGTGCACGTGCTATCGCGACACGCTGCATCTGACCGCCCGACATCTGGTTGGGCTTTTTATGCAGTTGGTCGCCGAGCCCCACACTTTCAAGCGCGGCGACGGCTCTGCGGCGGCGTTCCGCACGAGGCACGCCCGTAAGCGTGAGCGCAAGCTCGACATTTGAAAGCACGGATTGATGCGGTATGAGATTATAGCTCTGGAAAACGAATCCTACGGAATGATTACGGTATGCGTCCCAGTCGCGGTCGCTGAATCTCTTCGTGCTCTTGCCGTTTATCACCAGGTCGCCCGACGTGTACCCGTCAAGGCCGCCGATAATATTGAGCATCGTTGTCTTTCCGCAGCCCGATTGACCGAGTACGGCGACAAACTCGCTTTCGCGGAACGATACGCTCACATCGCGCAGCGCTTCGACCTTCGAGTCGCCCGCGGTATATGTTTTTACGATGTTTTTGAGTGTAAGCATTTACGTTCTCTCTTTCCTGCAAATTTCTGTTGCCTCATTATATTATTAATTTATATGGCATGTATGTTATAAGAAGGAATTTTTTCTGTCATCTCATTTTTTTCCGTTTCTGTCATTTTTTCCTTTTCGGCGTTACGTTTTTCATCAGCGCGGCGGATTCTGCTTTGAAATATCTTTTGCGCCCGCGCGGCGGGGGTTTGCTTTGAAATATCTTCTGCGCCCGCGCGGCGGG
>CAUHAO010000030.1 GCA_959604355.1 uncultured Eubacteriales bacterium | reverse complement strand
ATATAGTATACCACACCTTTTTCGTTTTGTCAACCCCTTTTTTTACTTTTTATTGCAACATATTTGTGAAGGTAATATTGTCGAATTTTGACAGTAACCGGGGGTGACTGTGCTAATCAGCACATTCGTTTAGGTATCTTTCCTGCTTTTCGGTCAATTTGTCGATACTGACATTCCACGAGCGGAGCTTACGGTTTGCGACATCGTTATCGACCTCTTCGGGCACTTCTATAAGATTCCCTTTAATATTCCGTTTATTCTCGACAAGATACTTCGCACTGAGCGCCTGAATGGCAAAACTCATATCCATTATCTCCGCGGGATGCCCGTCACCCGCCGCAAGATTGACAAGCCTTCCTTCCGCGATGACGAAAAGTGTTTTGCCGTTGTCAAGAGTATAACCTATTATATTATCGCGCGCGGGCGCGTGTGCAACAGCAATCTCGCGGAGTGTCTTCATATCGACTTCGACATCAAAATGACCCGCATTGCAAAGTATCGCGCCGTCCTTCATATTATAAAAGGCTTCTTTGCCGATGACTTCACAGCAGCCCGTGACAGTAACGAACATGTCACCGAGCTTTGCAGCTTCGACCATGGGCATGACCTTAAATCCGTCCATCACGGCTTCCATCGCCTTTACAGGGTCAATTTCCGTGACGATGACGGACGCACCGAGGCCTTTTGCCCTCATGGCAACGCCTTTGCCGCACCAACCGTAGCCCGCGACAACGACGGTCTTGCTCGCAACGATAAGATTTGTTGTTCTGTTGATGCCGTTCCAGACTGACTGTCCCGTGCCGTAACGGTTATCGAAAAGGAATTTGCAGCGTGCGTTATTTACGAGCATCATCGGGAAATTGAGCTTGCCCGCCCTGTCCATCGCGATAAGGCGGTTTATGCCCGTCGTCGTCTCCTCACAACCGCCGATGACATCTTTGAGAAGATGCGGATATTCGGTATGGATAAGATGTACAAGATCTCCGCCGTCGTCGATGATGAAATTCGGATTCGCCTCGATAACGCAGCATGTGTGACGATGATATTCCTCGTCGGTGACGCCGTGCCATGCAAAGACGTTAAGCCCGTCGTGCACGAGTGCCGCGGCGACATCGTCCTGGGTAGACAGAGGATTGCTGCCCGTGACGTACATTTCCGCGCCGCCCGCTGCAAGAACCTTGCACAGGTATGCGGTTTTGGCTTCAAGATGTACAGATAGGGCGATGCGCATGCCCTTGAACGGCTTTGTGCGCGAAAAATCTTCTTCTATCCCGCGCAAAAGAGGCATGTTGCGCTTGACCCACTCTATTTTGCGGGCACCGCTCTGCCACAGGCTGATGTCTTTTATCTCGTTCATTTCAGATTCCTCATTCTCTCAGCTACTTTTTCGACGTTAAAGTATATCTTTTCTTCATCAAGGCGCGTGCAATGTCCGTTTTCGAGCACGACTTCACCGTTGACGATGACCGTTTCGACCTCGTAGCCGCTTGCGGAATATGTAAGAGCCGAAATGTAATTGTTAAACGGATGCATCGTCGGGCGGTCAAGGTCTATGATTACAAGGTCAGCCTTTTTGCCCGCTTCTATTCTACCCGCGTCGATACCGACAGCGAGGTATCCTATTTCAGTGGCACTGCGCAAAACTTCGGTCGAAGAAAACGCAAGCGCGTCGTGTTCGTTGCCTTTATGGATGAGCGCAGCGAAATTCATTTCGCTGAACATATTCAGAGAGTTGTTCGAAGCCGCACCGTCCGTGCCTATACACACTTTGACACCGCGGCGGAGCATTTCCGGTATGCGCGCAATACCGTTGGCAAGCTTTAGATTGCTCTTGGGGTTATGCGCGACATATACTCCCTTGCGCGCAAGAATATCGATATCGTTATCGGTAAGATAGACGCAATGAGCAGCGATGGTATTGTTTTCAAACATTCCTACGCTGTCGAAATATTCGACGGGGGTCATGCCGTATTTTTCAAGCGCGTTGGCAACCTCGTCCTTTGATTCGGAAAGATGCGTATGGATCCCCACGCCGAGACGCTTCGCCTCTTTGAAAACGGTCTTCATGTATTCGCCGTCGCACGAATATATGGCGTGCGGCGCAAGCATGAACGTGACGAGAGGGTCATCCTTGTATTTTTCGATCTCCGCCTTTGCGGCTTCAAGGCGTATCCTGCCCGCCTCGTTATCACCTTCTCCCACGAGTCCGCGGGAAACTACGGCACGCATGCCTGCTTCGGACGCTGCTACGGGTGACACGTTCGTGAAGACGTGCATATCGTTATAAACCGTCGTACCGGTGCGAAGCATTTCCATGCACGCAAGAGCGTTGCCCCAGTATGCATCCTCGGCGACGGTATTTTCCTCCATCGGGTAAATATTGGCAAAAAGCCAATCCGAAAATTTAAGGTCATCCGCAATATTGCGGTAAATATTCATGTATGCGTGGGTATGGGCGTTACAAAGTCCGGGAATAAGGAGCTTTCCGCTGCCGTCAACGGTTTTTTCGGCGACGAAATTTTCGGGTGCCGTGCCGATGGACGCGATACTGTCACCCGATACGTAAACATCCGTCACCTGCGTTTTATATTCCTTGCCGTTCGGCAGAAGAGCCAATATGTTTTTGATCCTTATATTCATACGTCTGTACGTCCTTTCCGTATCCGTAAATATAATTATATATCATATTGAAGGAATTGTCAAGATTTACGGAAAAATTTCCGATTTAAAAAAGAAGTGCTTGAAATGAATAGAAATATATGCTATAATATAAAAGAAAATTCAATTAAGGGAGAGTGCTGTATGGAATTTTCGGAACTGATAAAACAGAGATATTCCGTAAGAAAATTCTCACCCAAAGCCATTGAGCCCGAAAAGCTCTCGGCGATACTTGAAGCGGGGCGGCTTGCTCCGACGGCGAAAAATATGCAGCCGCAAAGAATATACGTCCTTCAGAGTAAGGACGCGCTCGAAAAGGCGAACAATCTCTCGCCTTGCATTTACGGCGCGCAGACGGTGCTTATGATATGTGCGGACGTCAACGAGGCTTGGCACAGGCTCGGCTCAGGCGTTTCCGCCGCGGAAACGGACGCGTCGATAGTCGCCACACACATGATGCTCGCGGCAAAGAACGAAGACATCGGCTCGGTATGGGTCGGGATGTTCGTTCAGAAAGAGGCGCAGAAAGTTTTCGGACTGCCCGAAAACATCATGCCCTACGCGCTTATGCCGATAGGATACGCGGACATGGGCCCGAGCGAACGTCACGAAGACCGCAAACCGCTGAACGATACTGTAATAGTGCTTTGATAAAATTTCGAAAATATAAACCATCAGGAGATATGTAATTATGAAAAAAGTATGCGTAATAACCGGCGCGGGCGGCGTTCTCTGCTCGTGCTTTGCAAAAGAAATGGCACGCAACGGCTACAAGGTCGCACTGCTCGACCTCAACGAAGAGGCAGCACAGAAGGTCGCGGATGAAATCAACGCGGCAGGCGGCGAAGCGAAGGCTTATAAGGCAAACGTTCTTGAAAAAGAAGTCCTCGAACCCGTCCACCAGGCGGTTCTCGCAGATCTCGGCAAATGCGACGTGCTCATCAACGGCGCGGGCGGCAACAACCCCAAAGGCACTACCGACAAGGAATACTATGAAGAGGGCGACATCGACAACGCGGACATCAAGAGCTTTTTCAATCTTGACAAAGCGGGCTTCAATTTCGTCTTCAACCTCAATATCCTCGGTACGCTCATTCCTACCCAGGTATTCGCCTCCGACATGCTCGGACGCGAGGGCTGCAGCATAATTAACATCTCTTCAATGAACGCTTTCCGTCCCCTAACAAAGATCCCCGCGTACAGCGGCGCTAAAGCGGCGGTATCCAACTTTACCCAGTGGCTCGCTGTACATTTCGCGGCTCAGGGTATACGCGTAAACGCGATCGCTCCCGGATTCTTCGTCACAAACCAGAACCGCGCGCTTCTCTTCAACGCGGACGGAACCCCCACCGCAAGAACTCACAAGATCCTTTCCGCAACTCCCATGAAACGTTTCGGTGAGCCTGAAGAACTGCTCGGCACACTTATGTGGCTGACCGACTCCGAAAAAGCAAGCTTCGTCACGGGAGTTGTCGTTCCCGTTGACGGTGGTTTCAGCGCATATTCGGGTGTCTGATAGGGTGCTGACATGACTGATACGATGAATAAATATACTCTCTGCGGCTTCTGCGATGAAGTCGGCGCGGATCTCTCGGTGCAGATAGCGGCGATGAAGGAAAACGGTCTGAAATATCTGGAAATGCGCAACGTCAACGGCACGAATGTCTCCGATCTCACTCCCGAACAGGCGAAAAACGCGGCGGACATGCTCGCGGCGGAAGGTCTGGGGGTTTGGTCGCTCGGCTCTCCGATAGGAAAGATAAACATCACCGACGATTTCGGCGCGCACATGGACAAATTCAAGCGCACGCTCGACGTGGCTCATACCGTCGGCGCGAAATGCATAAGAATATTCAGTTTCTACGGCACAGACGGCAAGCCCGAATACCGCGATGACGTCTGCGAAAAGCTCGACAGGCTCGTTGACTCGTCAAAGGGCAGCGGCGTTGTGCTTTGCCACGAAAACGAAAAAGGCATTTACGGCGACACGAAGGAGCGCTGTGTTGACATCCTCTCATCCGTCAACGGACTCAAAGCAGTGTTCGACCCCGCAAATTTTGTGCAGAGCGGAGAGAACACCCTCGAGGCGTGGGACGCACTCGCTCCTTTCGTCAAATACTTCCACATCAAGGACGTGAACAAGGACGACGTCATTGTTCCTGCCGGTCTGGGACGCGGAAACATTCCCGTGATACTCAAAAAATATCTCGCACAGGGCGGCGAAGTCATCACCATGGAACCGCATCTGACGGTCTTTGACGGGCTCGCGGCATTAGAAAACGGCGAGAAAACAAAAATTGATGACGGCGCATGGGGTTCCCCCGCGGAAGCGTTCAAAACCGCAACCGACGCGCTCAAGAAGATACTGAAAAGCTATGAAGAAATATAATGTTGTATTTTTCGACCTTGACGGCACACTTTCGAACCCCGAACTCGGCATCACTACATGCGCCCAGCTCGGATTAAAGGAACTCGGCATCGAAGAAAAACGCGAAAACCTGCGCAGATTCATAGGCCCGCCGCTGATAGACTCATTTATGAATTTCTACGGTCTTACGCGCGAACAGGCGGACAGAGCTCTTGCGAAATACCGCGAGCGTTACTCGACCGTCGGACTTTTTGAGAACGAGATTTACCCCGGTATTCCCGAAATGCTGGCAAAAGTAAAGCAGAGCGGTTCAAAGATTGCCCTCGCGACGGCCAAGCCGGAATGTTTTGCAATCCGCATACTCGAAAAGTTTGACATAGACAAGTATTTTGACGCGATCGTCGGAAGCGAACTTGACGGACGACGCACGGACAAAGCGGAGCTGATAAACGAAGGTTTTGCGCGTCTTGGCGCGGAAAAGAAAAACTGCGTCATGGTAGGAGACAGAAAATTCGATATCATCGGTGCAAAAAAAGTCGGAATAAAGGCTGTCGGACTGCGCTACGGCTTTGCGGACAACGCAAACTCGGAGCTTGAAAACGCAGGCGCGGACTTCGTCGTTGACACGGTCGAGGAACTCACTAAAACCCTTACCGAATAAAGCAATTATCGCTGAAACAATAAAAAATACCGACCGACCGGGAAAAATCCCTGTCGGTCGGCGTTTTTTTGCAATAAAGCAGATTATGCGTTCGGAAAACCACTTCCCGAAACTAATATGATATAGGCGATGTCTGTAAGCGGCTTATAGACGGTGACGCTGCGACAGACAGTATCTTTTTCTCTCCTTCGCCCGCCGTGGCGGTGCAGAGGGATGCGTAGTTCGCGCCGTCAGTCGATGTTCTTCATATAATTGATGAACTGAGGCAGCGCTATGCCCGCTTCGGTAAGGTCGGGAGCCCAACGCTTGACCCATTCGAGCGAATAAAAACCGTCAAAGCCAGCCGCGTTGAGCGCGTCAACAGCGTCCTTTATCGGAAGATCACCGTAGCCCATCATACGGTAGACGACTATTCCGTGCGGCATTACGGAATCCTTGAGATGTACATGTTTTATCAATGCGCCGAGATTTGCGACAGTCTGCTCCGGCTTCTCGCCGAAATATCGGAACGTGTGATGAACATCCCACAGTACCGCGGCATTTTCACGGTCTGCTTTTTCGACAAAACGTTTAAGACGTGCGGAATCGGCAAAGATACCGTTTGTCTCAATGAGCACCGTGACGTTCTTCGGCGCAGCGATATCGCATATTTTCTTATAGTTTGAAAGAACGACGTCCTCGTTTATTCCGAGTGAAGGGTCAGGTGCGCCGTCCTTATCGCCCAGAACGCGGATATATTTCACGCCGCATGATGACGCAAGAGAGATATAATCGGACGCTTCGGAGATGACCGCATCAGAATTCTTGCCGTCGTAAAGATATGCGCCCGACGTGAACATCGGTATGCAAATTCCTGCTTTTTCAAGCTTTCCTGTGGTAGACGCAATGTTTTCGGGAAGAAATTCTTTTATGCGCGGCGCGTACATCTGTCTGCCTATACCTCGAACTTCGACTCCGTCAAAGCCGAGATCCTTTGCTGCGGAAAATACTTCAGAAAAGCTCCATAGAGGGCACGCAAGAGTCGAAAATGAAAGTTTCATCTGTGGTTCTCCTTTCGTCAAGCCGTTTCTATCGCGGCGGCGTCGTGAAGATTAAGCATATCGACAGCCATGTCACGGAGTTTGAATTTCTGTATCTTCATGCTTGCGGTTGTCGGGAATTTATCAATAAATGCAACGTATCTGGGTACCTTGTGGCGCGCCATGTGAGAGCGGACGAAGTCCTTGACCTCCTGCTCGGTGAGCGTCTCCCCTTCTTTGAGGATAATAAACGCCATTATTTCCTCGCCGTACTGTTTATCGGGCACGCCGACTACCTGCACATCGCTTATCGCGGGGTGCGTGTAGAGGAATTCTTCGATCTCCTTGGGGTAAATGTTCTCGCCGCCGCGGATTATCATATCTTTTATTCTGCCGGTGATTTTATAGTAACCGTCTTCGTCAACGGACGCAAGGTCTCCCGAATGCAGCCACCCATCGTCGTCTATCGCGTTTTTCGTCGCCTCGGGCATTTTATAGTAACCCTTCATTATATTATATCCGCGCGCACAGAATTCACCCGATACGTTGGGCGGACATTCTTTGCCTGTTTCGGGGTCGACTATTTTCGCCTCGATGAACGGCATGACTTTACCTACCGTCGCGACACGGTGCTCGAGAGTGTCATCGGTAGTCGTCATGGTGCAGACGGGAGATGCCTCTGTTTGACCGTAAGAAATCGTAATTTCTCTCATACCCATCTTATCCACGACGTCCTGCATGACCTTTGTCGGGCACGGAGAGCCCGCCATTATACCCGTACGCAGGCACGGGAAAGTATAATCTGCGAAAGTAGGATGCTCAAGCATCGCTATGTACATCGTCGGAACACCGTGGACGGCGGTGCAACGTTCGTTCTGTACGGCATCCATAACGTCTGTAGGACGGTAATACGGCAGCGGCACCATGCTTGAGCCGTGAGTGAGACACGCCATGATGGCAAGTACGAGGCCGAAACAATGAAAGAACGGCACGGGAATGCACAGACGGTCCTCGTTAGTAAACTTCATGCAGTCGCCGATAAAACGACCGTTATTAATGATGTTTTTATGGGTCAGCATGACGCCCTTCGGGAAGCCCGTCGTGCCGGACGTATATTGCATGTTTATAACGTCGTCACAGTTCAGGCCTCGGCGCGCATCAGCGTATTCCTCGTCGGTAACACTCTCTCCGAGAGCCTCTATCTCGTTCCAGTTAATCATGCCGCTGTAACGTTCGTCACCGATATTGATGACGGTTTTCAGAAACGGCAGATTCTTCTCGTCGAGAGTGCCGCTTTTGAGCGACGGGCAAAGGTCGTTGATTATCTGCATATAGTTGCTGTCCTTGAAGCCGTTCAGCGCGACAAGGACTTTTGTGTCGGACTGTTTGAGCAAATACTCAAGCTCAAATATCTTATAATTTGTATTGACCGTGACGAGTATCGCGCCGATTTTCGCGGACGCCGCCATGGTCAGCAGCCATTGAGGAACATTCGTCGCCCAGATCGCGACTTTGTCACCTTTTTTGACGCCCAAAGCCATAAATCCCTTCGCGATGCGGTCAGCCTCTGCGTTGAACTCCGCGTATGTGCGTTCGTAAGGCAGAACGGTATATTTTACAGCCGGTCTGTCCGGTATTCTTGCCGCAAGTCCGTCGAACAGCTCGCCGACGGTAGCGGTCCATAATTCAGCCATTGAAAAATCTCCCTTGATGTTTCTTTTTCTCTCTGTTTTGATAATTCTATCATAAAAATGTTACATATCCGAATAACACCGTTGACAATTTTACGGCATAAAAATGTCTGTTATATGTCTATATATTGATAATTGTCTGACGAATACAGTTCTACTGCGGGATAAACTGACAATGTCTGAAGGAGTTTCGAATACTCTTTCTGCGCGCCATAGTTTATTTTGCCCGTTTTTTCGGCGCGTATAAGCAGGTTTTTCGGCGTGTCGATGGGCGAGCAGTACTCAACGCAGCTCACGTCGTAGCCGCTCGCTTCGAGTTTCGAGGCGCGGATGCCGTCGGTTAGAACGTCGTTGAGACGTGCGCGGAATATCCCGTGTTTTATTATCGGCGCAAGATCGTCCTTTTTATATTTATCAATCAGTTCTTTATGGCAGCACGGCACACAGAAGATTTTTTCTGCCTTATGGCGTATTGCGTAGCCGAGTGCCATATCTGTGGCGGTGTCGCAGGCATGCAGGGACATGACGACATTCGGATGGAATGAGCTTTCGTAGCCGCGCAGATCGGTGCAGACAAATGTCATATTGCGGTATCCGAGCTCCTCCGCCATTTTACGGCTATCCTCGATGACACGTTCGGAAATGTCGATGCCGACGAACGTCGCCTTTATCTTTTTCACTTCCCAAAGGTAATAATTAAGCACAAAGCTCAGATAACTTTTACCGCACGCGCAGTCCACAATGGTAACCTTGTCTCCGAGGTCGTCGAGCATCGGAGCGATGAGCTCTATAAAGCGTTCGGTCTGATTATATTTACGGATCATGTCGTTGCGAAGCTTGCCGTCCTCCGTCAGATAGCCGAGGGTTCGCATTAATGCGGAGGCTTTCTGGGGATTGATGAGGTAGTCCTTGTCGCGCAGCTGTGTGGTATTGACGGTGGCTGTTCCGGTCTCACGCTTCGTCATTTTCACGCCCTTGTCGTCAACTGAAAAGTCTGTCGCTCTGCCGCGTTCGTTGTAAGACACGATGGCGCTGTCATACTTGAGAATGTCATCGATAAGCTCGTCCACCGCGTCGGAGAGCGTTGCAAACGTCTTTTTTGACATAAAAGTATAAACGAATGCTCCGTCGGAGAAGATTATCTTACCATTGTATGATTTTCCGCCCGATTTAAGCACTGTCGTGACGGATTCAAAGTAATCCGCCGCCTCATCGTATTTTGAACCGAGCCCGCCGAGAACGAGCGCGAGTTTGTTTTTCATTGAAGAATTCATTGGTCTCTCCCTTTTTTGAAATAAGTATTAAAAATTACAAAAAGCCTTGAAAATCGGATTTATATGTTGTATAATTATGGATGTACCGTGGACAATATGTTTCCGTAGCTCAGTTGGATAGAGCGACCGCCTCCTAAGCGGTAGGCCAGCGGTTCAAATCCGCTCGGGAACGCCAAAAGAGGTGTGCACGGGAAAATTTTACGGCACGCATACCGTGTATCGCAAAGTTTCTCCCGTCACGCCGCAGATTAAACTCGTAGGGCTGTGATACTGCCGAAAAGGACGGTACAGAAAGATACTTTTGCCCTGCAAAAGCAGCTTTTCACATTAAAAACCTTTTTATCGTCAAAACGAGGAACCAAAATGTTTGATTTCGATAAAAAAGCCGTTACGCGGATAATACTGCTGCTGCTTGCCGCGGCGTTGCTGTTTTCGGCGGCGCTCAATATCGACAAGGTGCTTGCCTTCCTTGCAATGATATGGAAAGCGTTCCTGCCGATAACGACAGGCTTGTGTCTTGCGTTCGTAATGAACATAATTCTGCGCCTTTTTGAAAACAAGATATTCGGAAAGCTCACAGCGAAACGCGGCAAAATATGGAGCAAGGTCAAACGCCCGCTGTGTCTGGCGCTGACGGTGCTGCTCGTGCTCGGGATGATCGCGTTATTGCTGACACTGGTGATACCGCAGATAACGGGTCCTGTCGTCACGTTCGCGGAGCAGCTGCCACAGAAGGCCGAAGTACTCGAGAAGCAGCTTAAACAATGGCTGACAGGGGCAAATCTGCCGACGGATCAGCTCGACAAGTTGGAAATAGACTGGGTAAAAATAAGTCAGACGATAATAAAGTTCGTAACCGACAATTCCTTTACTGTCATTTCGTCCGCGGCGGGTGTCGTTTCGTGGATAACAGACCTCGTACTTTCGTTCACCTTTGCGATATATCTTCTTGCGTCGAAAGAAAAAATAGGCTCGCAGGCGCGCCGTCTCATAACGGCAATATTGCCCGAAAAAGCATGCTCGAAAATATTCTCGCTCTCATCAATGGCTTTCGACGCGTTTGAAAATTTCGTCGAAGGTCAGTTCGCGGAAATGCTGATAATCGGAACGCTATGCCTTTTCGGCATGCTCATTCTCAACATCCCGCTCGCTCCTACGGTCGCGTTCATCGTTGCCCTCACCGCGCTCATCCCAATCGTCGGCGCTTTTATCGGCACGGCGCTCGGTGCGCTTATGATACTTCTCATCGACCCGATAAAGGCGATATGGTTTGTCATAATGATAATCGTGCTGCAGCAAGTGGATAACAACTTCATTTATCCGCGTGTCGTAGGCTCGTCCGTCGGTCTGCCGGGAATATGGGTACTCGCGGCAATCACCGTCGGAGGTAGCTTCTTCGGAGTGCTCGGTATGTTCGTGAGTGTCCCGATAGCGTCCGTACTCTACTGTCTTATGCGCACCGCGGTCAACTCGACTCTCAAAAAACGCGAGGAAGGCCGCAAAAACACCGAAGACGCACGCAAAAAAGCAAACGAAGCTGCAAAACAGTTCATGCAGACGCCTGATGAAACATCTTCGGAAGGCAAAACAGATGTAAAGGAATAAACCTTCACCTATCGTCTATGACATCTCAGAGTTTTCTTTGAATATCAGCGTCGTATCGCCGCGGAAAGTCAAAAAAAGGCTTTCCGCGGCGTTTCTTTGCCTTTTTAATCTTTAAGGAACGCACCTGCGGCGGGCAGAGATTTTGATTGATATTTTTCAGGCTTGAGCATCATACCTTCTGTATATGGCTCTACCTTTACAATGCTGTTCTTGCCTTTAAGCGTCATAACGCTGACGCCCGCAGTGGCTTTGCCCGATTTGAGCGATATCATACCGCTGTCGACGATGAGACATCTGCCGTTTGAGGCGGTCAGGACGAATTTAGAGTCCTCGCGCACGGCGTACATCGCAACAAGAGGAGACGCGTCGGAGTAGGCGTTGATGAGCTTTTTGCGGTTTTGCTTTGTTTCATACTGCGAAAGCTCGACCTTTGAGACTTTGCCGTTTTCGAAGAACGCGAGCAGGAAGCCCTTGAAGTCGCCTGTCGCGGTGATATACACGGGTGTCTCCCCCGCGTCCATTCCGAGACGCTGCGGCAAAAATTCGCCGAGCAGCGACGCTTTGGTGTCTTCAAAGGAGTATACTTTTTCCTTATAGACCCGGAATTTATCGGTAAAAACGAGCAATTCTGAAGCGTTGGTCGCGTCGACCGCGAAGCGCATCTCGTCTCCCTCTTTGAGTTTATGCTCGCCGCTCATACGCAGGCTTTGTGCTGTAATCTTCTTGAAATAGCCGTCGCGTGTCATGAAGAGCGTTACGGGATAGTCGTCGGGCTTGTCCTCTTCAGGCGCAGAGTCAACGATCTCGTCCTCGTAAAGAAGCGTCGTGCGTCGGGGTGCGCCGTACTTTTTCGCAATGGCGTTAAGCTGGGATATCATGAGCTTCTTTATTCTCGCGGGGCTCTTCAACAAGTCTTCAGAGTCCTCAATATCCGCCTTAAGTTTGTCGACTTCATCGAGACGGTTGAGTATATACTGGCGATTAAGGTTGCGCAATTTTATCTCCGCAACATACTCTGCCTGAACCTCGTCGATACCGAATCCTATCATGAGATTGGGAACGACCTCGTCGTCATCCTCTGTGCCGCGGACAATGGCGATGGCTTTGTCAATATCGAGAAGTATTCTCTGCAGGCCGAGCAAGAGGTGCAGTTTGTCTTTTTTCTTCTTTATATCAAAGAACAGACCGCGTTTGATGCAGTCGGTACGGAACGCTATCCACTCGGTGAGGATCTCTCGCACGCCGATTGTTACGGGTTTGCCGGCAATGAGTATGTTAAAATTACACGCGAAGCTGTCCTCGAGGGGCGTGAGGCGGTAAAGGCGCTGCATGAGTTTGTCGGGATCGACGCCGCGTTTGATGTCAATGGCTATTTTCATGCCGTTGATGTCCGTCTCGTCACGCACAGCAGATATCTCCTTGACCTTTCCCGCGCGGCAGAGCTCGACGATCTTGTCGATTATAGCCTCGACAGTCGTGGAATACGGTATCTCGGTCACTTCAATGCAGTTGCTTTTTTTATCGAAATTATAGCGCGAACGGACTTTGAACGAGCCAACGCCCGTCTCGTATATCTTCGCCATTGCGGACGCGTTGTAGATTATCTGTCCGCCCGTGGTAAAGTCGGGCGCGGTGAGAGTGAGCAGAAGGTTGTGGTCGGGGTCTTTTATAAGCGCCACAGTCGTTGCGCATATTTCCGCGAGGTTGAACGACGCTATATTGCTCGCCATACCGACCGCTATACCGACGTTGGAGCTGACAAGGATATTCGGGAACGTCGTAGGCAGGAGCGTCGGCTCGAGCATCGTGCCGTCATAGTTGTCTGTCATATCGACGACGTCTTTGTCTATGTCCGCGAATATCTCCGCGCAGATCGGCGCAAGCTTCGCCTCCGTGTAACGCGCGGCAGCGTAAGCCATGTCACGCGAATAATGCTTGCCGAAATTCCCCTTTGAGTCGACGAACGGGTGTAACAGCGCATCATGTCCCTTTGAAAGACGCACCATGGTTTCGTATATAGCCGCGTCACCGTGAGGATTGAGCTTCATCGTCTGACCGACGATGTTCGCGCTCTTCGTTCTGCCGCCGTTGAGCAGGCCCATTTTATACATCGTGTAAAGGAGTTTGCGATGCGCGGGCTTGAAGCCGTCTATTTCGGGTATCGCGCGAGAGACGATGACGCTCATGGCGTAGGGCATATAGTTTTCTTCGAGCGTACGGGTTATCGGCTGCTCTGTGAAATTACCTTTCATTTCCCGTTTCCTCCTTTAACCTATGTCCGCCAGATCGAGATACCGCGCGCCGTTATCGGCAATGAACTGTTTACGCGCGGGCAGGTCGTTTCCGAGGAGCGTGTTGAACATGACGGACGTCTCCTCCGCCGCCTCCGGCGTGACCTTTATGAGCTTGCGTGTCTCGGGGTCCATCGTAGTGAGTTTCATCATATCGGGGTCGTTCTCGCCGAGACCTTTCGAGCGCTGGACGGTGTATTTGCCCGTGAAGGGCGCGACGATGTCGTTTTTCTCTTTGTCGGTATACGCGAAAAACGTTTTATCCTTGTACGTTATCTCATAAAGCGGAGACTCGGCAATGAACACCTTACCCTCTTTTATGAGCGTTGGGGTGAGGCGGTATAGCATCGTGAGGATGAGAGTTCGTATCTGATAGCCGTCAACATCTGCGTCAGTGCAGATTATTATTTTATCGAAACGCAAATTGTCAAGACTGAATTCGCCTATATTCTTGTTGCCTCGCACGGCGATCTCGACGCCGCAGCCGAGGACTTTTATAAGATCCGTGATGATATCGCTCTTGAAGATAGTGTTGTAATCCGCTTTAAGGCAGTTGAGTATTTTGCCTCGCACGGGCATTATCGCCTGGAATTCCGCCATACGCGCAAGCTTTACCGAACCAAGAGCGGAGTCGCCCTCAACGATATATATCTCACGCACGGAAGAGTCTTTGCTGCGGCAATCTACGTATTTCTCGACGCGATTCGCCATATCGAGGTCCGACGTGAGCTTCTTTTTGAGGTTCAGTCGCGTTTTTTCAGCGTTTTCGCGGCTGCGCTTGTTTATCAGCACCTGTTCCGCAATCTTGTCCGCTTCAGCCTTGTTTTCGATAAAATAGACTTCAAGGGAATGTTTGAGGAAGTCCGTCATACAGTCCTGAATGAACTTGTTTGTGATGGATTTCTTCGTTTGGTTTTCGTACGATGTGCGGGTGGAATACGAGTTCGAGATGAGCGCAAGGCAGTCTGCGACGTCCTGAAACGTTATTTTCGACTCGTTCTTCAGGTATTTCCCGCTCTGGCGGATGTACGCATCGACGGCATAAGTGAAACCGTTGCGCACCGCCTTGTCGGGGGATCCGCCGTGTTCGAGAAAACTGGAATTATGGTAATATTCGATGAATTGCTTCGTGTTGGAGAAACAGAAAACGACATTGAGCTTAACTTTATATTCGGGCTTGTCCTCGCGGTCTCTGCCCTTTCTGTCCGCAGAAATGAAATAAGGCTCCGTCATGGCATCCACGCCCATCTGCTCGCGCATATAGTCCACTATGCCCTCGGGATAGCAGAACGTCTGTTCGTCAAAGCCTTTGTCGGTTTCGACGCGCAACACGAAGGTCAGCCCCGCGTTACACACCGCCTGGCGGGTGAGCGTTTCGGTAAAATATTCGACGGGGATGTCGATATCCGTGAACACCTCGCGGTCGGGACGCCACTTTATCGTCGTACCCGTCTTATGCTTACATTCCTGCTTAAGCAGTTCGTCTGCACCCTCGGCTACCGGATTTCCTTTTTTAAAGGAAAGATTGTATTTATATGTGCCGTTGTAGATCTCCGCATCCATGTATTCCGACGCGTACTGTGTCGAGCAAAGTCCGAGACCGTTGAGACCGAGAGAATATTCATAACTATCGTCGCCCGTGTCATCGTATTTGCCGCCGGCGTACATTTCGCAGAAAAGCAGCTGCCAGTTGTAGGCTTTTTCAGCCTCGTTCCAGTCAACTGGCATACCTCTGCCGAAGTCTGTGACCTCAATAGACTTGTCTTTGAAGTATGTTACGATGATTCTATTGCCGTACCCCTCCTTAAACTCGTCGATGGAGTTTGAAAGTATCTCAAATACGGAGTGGCAGCAACCTTCAAGACCTTCCGAGCCGAAAATTACGGCGGGGCGCTTACGGACGCGATCTGCGCCTTTGAGCGAAACGATACTTGAGTCGTCGTACTTCTTTTTCAAGATATGGTTCTCCTTTGCTTGATGGAATATCTACATATAGTATTTGCTTGAATGTCATTATAGCATATTTTTTGTGTTATTTCAACACCCCTACGGCAAAATCTTCAAAAATTTCCGTAATTTGCACATCGCGCACCGTGTTTGTCAGGCCCAACGCGCCGACAACGCGCACGTCGATGTAATTCGGTGTAAAACCGCCGCACCAACCGTTTCGCTCGCGCTCGAAAAGTACGGGCACGGTCCTTCCGACATAGCGCGACATAAACGCCTTTGCGCTATTTTGTGACACCGCGCTCAGCTCCGCCACACGCTCCGCCTTGACTGCTTTATCGATCTTGCCGTCCATATTCGCCGCCGCGGTACCTTTGCGCTCCGAGAACGGGAAGACGTGGATCTTGAGAAATCCGACTTTTTCTGCAAATGCTTTCGACTCGGCAAATTCCTCACTCGTCTCTCCGGGAAATCCCACGATGATGTCAGTCGTGACGGCGACATCGGGAATGTATCGGCGCAGTATTTCGACCGCGCGCAGGTAATCCGCCGCGGTATAGTGGCGATTCATGCGGCGCAAAGTCGAGTCACATCCGCTTTGCAGAGAAAGATGGAACTGCGGACAGAGATGCTTGAGTTTTGCGAGCCTTGCAACATTACCATCGGTAATGAAAACGGGTTCGAGCGAGCCCAGACGTATACGCTCCACGCCGGGGATATTATCCGCTTTTTCAAGCAGAGTGCAGAGATCCGTCGTTTTGGTATCGAGCCCGTAATTGTCAAGATGTATACCCGTCAGCACGACTTCCTTATAGCCGCCCTCAGAGATGAGCGACGCTATCTCTTCGAGTGCTTCCTTCTCGTCCTTACTGCGTATTCTGCCGCGTGCGTAAGGAATGATGCAGTACGAGCAGAAATTGTTGCACCCGTCCTGTATTTTCACCGTAGCGCGCGTGCGTTCGCTTCTGTCGGCAGTCATTTTTTCGAACTTGCGTTCGTTCGAAACGTCCTTAATCTCACAAATGCGCACGCGGTCTCTGAGAAACCTCGAAACGTATTCGGGCAGGGACGTTTTTTCCGTCGTACCGATAATTATATCCGCCTCGGAAATACCGACGGCTTCAGGGCTTGTCTGCGTCATACAACCCACGGCGATGATGACCGCGCCCGGGTTAAGCGTACGCATGCGACGGATGATCTGGCGCGACTTGCGCGCGCTCTCCTCCGTAACGGCACAGGTGTTTATACAGCACACATCCGCCGCCGCATCCGGCGGCACGACCTCGTATCCCTCCGCCTCGAACGCAGAGCTGATGACCGAGCTTTCGTACTGGTTGACCTTACAGCCGAGAGTATATATCGAAAATTTCATGTTTTCAGTTTTCGTCTCCACTTTTTATGTATAATTGTAACTATTCTATATCTCTATATCATAAGCAAAAAAGCTTGCTCGCAAGGGCATTTTTACGACGCCGTCAATAGAGCAGAGACGCGCACAGCGCGGCGGGCAGCGCCCGCAATTCTTGTGAAACAAGAATCTCTCGAA
>CAUHAO010000029.1 GCA_959604355.1 uncultured Eubacteriales bacterium | reverse complement strand
CGATGGTGTGTCCGGTTTTGCTGTCCTCGCCTCCACCAGCCCGGAAGGCCGGGCAATCCCCCAATACAAATCATCAACACTTCCCGGAGGTCTTGAAGCGATGCTTAAAGACAACAAGATACTCGTTGGTAAAGGCGAAAATGAGGCGTACATACTCCCGAATATGGCAAACAGGCACGGTCTTATATGCGGTGCCACGGGCACAGGTAAAACCGTAACGCTCAAAGTTATGGCGGAATCGTTTTCCGAAATGGGAGTTCCCGTATTTCTTGCCGACATAAAGGGGGATCTTTCGGGATGCGTGAAAATCGGCGAAAAGAATGAAAATATAACAAAACGCCTGCGGAATATCGGCATTGACGAAAACGAATTCAAATGCAAAAGCTTTCCCGTCCGATTCTGGGATGTTTACGGAGAAAGCGGTCACCCCGTTCGCACGACAGTCAGCGAGATGGGGGCGACGATGCTTGCGCGTCTGCTCAACCTGACAGACGTTCAGACGGGCGTTCTTACGATCGCGTTCCGTGTGGCAGACGACAAGGGTTGGATGCTCATAGATCTTAAAGACTTGCGTGCAATGGTGGCTTATGTTTCCGAACACGCGGCGGAACTGCTCAACGAATACGGAAACATCTCAAAACAGTCTGCAGGTGCTATACAGAGAGCGCTTTTACAGCTCGAAGACGCAGGCGGCACGCTCTTCTTCGGAGAACCCGATATAAAACTCGAGAACTGGATGCAGACAGCCGATGACGGAAGAGGCTACATAAACGTATTCCATTGTGCAAAGCTCTATCAATCCCCTCTGCTCTATTCGACGTTCATGCTTTGGCTGCTTGCTGAGCTTTTTGAAGAACTGCCCGAGGTCGGAGACCCCGCAAAGCCGAAACTCGTGTTCTTCTTTGACGAGGCTCACCTTTTGTTCAGAGACGCTCCGAAAGCGTTGACAGATAAAATCGAGCAGATAGTAAAGCTCATTCGTTCAAAAGGTGTCGGAGTCTATTTCATAACACAACAGCCGTCGGACATTCCGAATTCTGTTTTGTCGCAGCTGGGCAACCGTGTCCAGCACGCTCTCAGAGCATATACTCCGGCGGAGCAAAAAGCTATACGTGCCGCGGCGCAGTCATTCCGTGTAAATCCGAATTTCGATACAGAGACAGCCATAACAGAGCTTGGCACAGGCGAAGCTCTCGTAAGCTTTCTTGACGAAAAAGGACGTCCGACAGTTGTTGAAAAGGCGACGATTCTTCCTCCGCAGTCCATGATGGGCGCTATCGACGATGACAGACGTAATGCGGAGATTCATGCCGACGACATGTATGGAATATACGAACTTTCGGTAGATAACGAGTCCGCGTACGAAATAATCACTGCCGGGCGCAAAGCCGCAGAAGATGAAGAAAAGAAGAAGGCCGAAGAAGCGGAAAAAGCAAAGGCGAAGGCTGCAAAGGAAAAGGAAGAACAAAAGGCGAAAGCTGCCGCAGAGAAAAAGAAGGCGACGAAAAAGAAATCCTCTGCCATTACGAAAGTTACGAATTCCGCTATGTCTTCAATCGGCAGAGAAGTCGGGCGCTCTATTGCTCGCGGAATACTCGGAAACATCAAAAAATTATTCTGACAAGTATAAAAACGGGACCGCATCGATCCCGTTTTTATTTTATTATTCAACTTTATATAACGCCAGAAATTCGACCCCGCCCTTGATCGCAAGGAAGAAATTGAACGCTATGAGGATAAGTAATATCCAGAAAACGATACCGCCGCTTTTGACCTCGTCCCAATACCACTCAAGTGCAAGTCTCAACGACACTCCGCAATCCGAAAAAAAGCCGCCGACGCGTTCTTTCACCACGGAAAACGGAACGCTCAATCCTCCGCCTATGATGTATGACAGGCAGAAAAGCGATCCTATAATACCGGCAAAACAAACAGATTCCCAAAAAGTAAGCGCCTCTGAAAAATGCTGATACTCCGAAAAAATATTGAAGAAAAACACAAATAAAAGCGCTGGAATGGCAATCATGGTCAGTACAGGTATCCAGATGCCTCGATAAGGAGACTTGTTTTTATCTGTTTCGTGCATCGTTACCTCCTCTGCGCCGAACTGTGCACTAATTGTAACTCGGATATCGGATTTTGTCAAGTCTATTCACAAAAATGAACAAAAAACACGGGACAGACCTTCTTACGGTCTGTCCCGTACTTTTTTAGGCGGTCAGGAAATCGCGCCGATAAATTTGAGTATGCAGAGCACGACACCTACAAGGCTGTAAAGCCCCAGGAGTGAGCCGACGATGCCGAAAATGACACCTACGATCGGAATACCGCTGAGCAGACCGAGGAGCCAACCGACAACAGCGCAAATAATTATAAATATTATCAGCTGTACAAGGAAGGATCCGAGGTCACCTTTCTTGATTTTGAATGGTGTGGGCCAAAGAGTTTTGAGAAAATTCATTTCCGTGTTCTCCTTTCATTATATTATCATTAACAATATCAGAATATGAGAATACTGCCCGGAATATGCCCTTTTAGCGCGAAAACAGATCCATATATCGTTTATATCTAAATATCACATTTTTCGATATTTTGCAAGAGGTTTAACTGTTTTATCAAAATAATTAGAGGAAACAGCTTGCACTGTTTCCTTTGTTGTCATTCCACGATGATTTTTTTCAATTCCGGGAGTATCTGTCTTGCGTAGAAATAATGCCCTGTGCCGTTCGGATGCCAATTATCGTGATACATGAACGCATTTTTAAGTGTGTCCGGTGCATCTTTAAGTAATTCCGACATACCCGCATAGCAGTCAGCTATCGGCACGTCAACGCTTTTTGCCGCCTGTATCATCGCGTTTACATAAACAGCATAAGGCATATCGCATCCGCCTATAGTCTGTCCGCCCGCAATCGGGAAAACCGTGTGAAGCAGTACGCGTGGGGTAAGTTTGCGCAGCTCTTCAATCGCTTTAAGGATATTCTTTCCGTATTGCTCCGGGCCTTCGGTCGTTATCCAGTCGTTGATGGTGCAGCCTTCAAAAACCGCCGCGTAAGGGTGAAGCTGTACAACGTAGGAGTCGAAATACTCAGCAAGGTATTTTTCAACGCAACAAGACCCGACACCGCAGTTTACCACCGCGTATTCTCCCCGATAGAATTCAAGGCGCTCTATAAATGCAGAACCTTTGATCTTGAGTTTTTTCGCGGTACCAAATGTCGGGAAGACGTTAACAAGCTTTATACACTTATTATATTCGTCTGCGTCTTCATCATCACCGCGTTCATCCACATAACGCAAAGAAACGCTCTTGACGGTTTCGCCGTCGGCGCATATTTCAACGTTCCGTTCAACGGAATCCGCTTTGAAAAACACGCGGCAGAGGTCAAACTCTTCTTCTATCTCAAACTCTCCCTCACAGAACCCGAGCTGTCCGTCTTTTTTCTCAAAAAGAGCCGTCAGTTTGTCGCGGCAATAATCATTTGCTGTCGAATGAGTTGTCAGAGAGAAATAGTCACGTATGAGATTGACATATGATGGGAACGAAAAGGGAAGCATACGAAGGTCTCCGCCCTGCAAACGCGGAGAAAGCCCGTAATCAGCGCCGACGCCCTGTCCCCAGGTGTGCGAATCCCCCACCATTGCTATGATTTTCATAAAATCAGTCCCCGTTTACAAGAATCGTTTTTATGTTTTCACCTGCTTTGTTGCTGTCGAAAGCCTCATTTATGCGGCTTATGGGATAGAACGATGCAAGAGACTTAATATTCTCATGCAATTCAGGATGCTTAAACAGAAATTCGAGATAATTTCTCACATCGACCATTGAATACTGCGACGAGCCAATGATATGGAGAGCCTTAAATGTAATCAGCTGCGGCTCAAACTCTATCGGGCCGCTATTGCTGTACTGCCCGGGCACTATATACACGCCGCGGTTACGCAGCATATCCACACCCTGCCTGAAAGCTATCGGAGCGCCCGAAGCTTCAACGCAAAGATCCGCACCGAGCCCGCCGTTTTCGGCCTTTATCCGGTCAATTACCGCCTTTTCGCCGCTTTCTGAAAGGAAGAGCATTTCGTCCGCCCCCATAAGCGTCGCCGCGTTTTTACGCATTTCGGACATGCTGTGGGTAACGGTAATGACCTTCTTTACTCCAAGAGCTTTAAGAGCCATTACCGCAAAGCAGCCTACAGGTCCGAGCCCCTGAACGACGGCGGTCTTTATCTGCGAGAAATCAACGCCCGCCTTTTTTGCAAGAGATACTGCATGGAAGACCGTCGGGCCTGCACACGCAAAAACCGATGTCATAACGGGGTCAAGCGTTTCGGGGATTTTTATAAGGTTGCTCAAAGGGGTGAAGTTCACCTGAGTGTATCCGCCGTAAAGATACGGAGCCTGCGTTACCGAGCCGCCGTTTGTGACTTGCATGTTAACGCAGTTGGCGTCGTCACCGTTTTTGCAAAGTTCACATTCCCCGCACGGTACGGCGATATCTGCAATGACGTTGTCTCCGACTTTCAAGCCGTATTTTTGCGCTTCGCCCGCATCGCAGTCCGTGAGCCTTCCGATGAACTCGTGCCCGATTATATGTTCCGGCTCACCGCCGAGTTTGCCTGTATGAATGTGTATATCCGTGCCGCATATGCCGCTCGCGATAAGCTCTGATCTGCCGTATCCGGCGGGTGCAGGCAAAACGTCAAAATCACGTACTTCAAATGGCTTGTTTGCGCCCATAAACACTGCTGCTTTTGCTTTCATATGTGTTCCTCCGTCATCTTTCTATTCTGATATTACATACTTTTCTGTATTCGCACGCTGTTTTTTCGATTTCTTCCGGGCTTTGCGGTTCGATATTTTTATAGAGATATTCCCTGCCCATTGCCTCATATTTCCCGCTTCCGAGACGATGAAAAGGCAGTAAGTCCGCGTTTTTTATACCGAGAGAAGATATAAGTGCGCACATTTTTGCAGTATATTCACCGTCATTGAATCCGGGAATAAGAGGTATTCTCGCACGAACTTCTTTGCCGTCGCGCAGAAGCGCGCGTATGTTTTTACAGACTACATTAAAATCTCCGCCGAGAATTGAGTATTTCTCCGAGTCGGACGCTTTGATATCGAAAAAGTAAACGTCCGTATACGGGTTCATTCTTTCAAATTCTTCGTACGGAACATTTCCCGCCGTATCGACTATCACGTTTATATTGAGCGCCTTGAGTTTTTCTGCAAGTTCCGCAGCTTCCTTTGCCTGGAGCATCACTTCACCGCCGCTGAGAGTGACCCCTCCGCCGCTTGCACGGTAGAATCTCTCGTCCGCCATCACGTCCCGAATGATCTCGTCACACGACATTTCCCTGCCAAACGTGACGTTTTTGTCTATTCCCTTCATAAACAGCCTGACAGGCGCCGGGGAAAGAGTTTCGGGGTTATGACACCACGGACAATGCATGTTACACCCCTTGAAAAAGACCGTCGTGCGTATGCCGTCACCGTCGCCTACTGAAAAATGCTGTATATCGGATATATTCATCCCGTCACCCCTGCTGCGTGCGATTAAGGATATCATTCTGTACCGCGCTGTCTAGAGTAACGAAATACGCCGAAAATCCGGAAACACGGACTACAAGATCCTGATAATTCTCAGGCTCGCGCATAGCCGCTTTGAGAACTTCTCTGGACGTCGCATTTATCTGTATCTCCTGCCCGCCGCCCGCGAAATAAACTCGTATGAGCGCGGCAAGTTTCGGACGTTTTTCGTCGTTGAACATTGACGGCGAAAACTTCTGATTGATCACCGTGCCGCATGAAACTTTACAGTAATCGGGCTTTGATACGCTGTTTATGGTAAACGTCGCACCGTGTGTGTCTCTGCCGAATGTCGGGGATGCCGCGTCCGAAAGTGGCTGCCCCGCTTTCCTGCCGTCGGGTGTCGCAGATATAGAATGTCCTGCGTAGATATTGCTTGTGTTTGCCGCCATCGCGACATATATTCCCCCGCCGTCGGGTGTGTGGTATATCGAAAATCTGCTGTGCAGAAAATCAACGAACCACACCGCGTATTTATCGACGAAATCATCATTGTTTCCGTATTTCGGCGCATCGAGAAGAAGGCGTCTTACGTCCTCACAGCCCTCGAAATTACATATTACAGCCTTTTTGATTTCCGCAAGCGTCAACGTGTGGTCCACGAACACGGTCTTTTCTATTGCAGCCAACGCGTCCGCGGTAGTGCCTATACCCATAAGACAAACGCCGTGCGCCGACGGATACAGACTGCCGCCGTCATTGATGTCAAGGCCGCGGTCAATGCAGTCCCTGCAGAAAAGCGACAGAAAGGGTGTTGAATAATTCTCTTTGTCGGAAAATCTGCAATTACGCTCGTAAAACCACTCCATATACTTCCGCACACCGTCTTTGAGCTGCTCCTCAAAGCGGTTCATAAATTCCGACATTGAAGTAACATCCTCTATATTACCGGTATCTACGCCTTGCGATTCGTCCGACATTATGCCCTTGCCGTTATTGAAAAGGTATTCAAAAAAGCGCGGAGTGTCAAATCTTCCGTCGGACCACGGAGGCTGCTTGCCGCTGATAAAATTCTCGATGCAACCTACCATACAATAGTCGTATACATCTTGTTCGGCGTAACCGTAACGACGGAGCGCCTTGATGTTGACCTCGTCGTTCATCAGCGCAGGGTAACCGAGTCCCGTGCCGATAACCTTCAGGCACTCGTCAAGAAATTCGTCCGGTGTCGACGAAGATATCCTCGCAGATAGGTTCGGGCCGGGTATATTGCAGTTACGTACAGCGTGAAGAATGTGATAACTCAATTCGTTGACGCACGTTTTACCATCGGGTGCCGAGCCGCCGATGCAGATGTTCACAACGTCGTCGTTATACCTCAAAACGCGATATTCGTATATCTTCATGAACACGTTTTCAAGCATCTGCACTGCGTCACCGGGCGTTATTACTCCGTTATCGATGTCGCGGCGGTAGAAAGGATAAAGGTATTGGTCCATGCGGCCGAGCGCCATCGCATACCTGCCCTCATAAAGAAAACATGTGTGAATAAACCACACGAGTTGAAGCGCCTGCGCGAACGTCTCCGGAGGCGCGTCGAGAATACTTTCACAGTTATTTTCAATAAAACCGAGACGTTCGTCATCGTATCCGCCGCATCCGCGCAGTTCCTGCGCTTTTTCCGCATAAGCGGCTATCATATCGCGCATCGCCGTAAGAGCTATCCTCATCGCGCGCAGATATTCCGTTTTTTTCGTGTCTGCCGCGTGTTTTTTCGCGGAAGCGTCTATTTTTGCCAGAAGTCCGCCGATTCCGAGCTTCAGGATCGTCTCGTGGTCGGGTGCGAAATGGTCGCTGTTATGGATAAACCCGCGCTCGGGGTAATTCCTCGTAATGTCGTCGGCTTTTTCAAGTTCTTCCTTCGTTATCGACACGCAAACGGGACGCAGTGAGCCAACGATGATATCGTTGCGGTATATATGCGGCACGGGGCGCGTAAAAAGCGCACGGACGGCATTTGCGCGTGCTACGGTGTTGCTTGTCGCGTGAAGAGTATAGCCCATAGCACGGAAATACGTGTTACGGAAATTTCCGTCACCTTTTTCCGATATTTCTTTTTTCAGTTCATAGCAAAGCCTCATCGTATTCACCTCTGTATTTAGGATACGATATTCATATTTATTTTACAATATATAAAATTAAAATTCTTGACAAAATTAATATTTATATTTATAATATAACTGTAGAGAGGAGTGACATATATGCCATTTTACAAGATACTTTCCCTGCCGCAGATAGAGTTTGCACACACATATTCCGCGGAAAAATATTCCTCCGTACTGGGGCAAAGAGAGGCGTCCGTGGAAATAACGTATATCAGCAACGGATGTCTGCAGACCGAGACTTACGGCGAAAAAGCCGACGCAGACAAAGACGATATTCTCTGCAATATGAGTCTTACGCCGCTCAGAGTTTTCGCATCGTCTCCGCATGAGCATCACACCGTGAGATTCAACGTGAAATTCGAGAAAACGGACAAGAGCGACAAAAACTCACTCCTGCTGCCGCGTATTACGAAAAAGTCGCCTAAATCGCATATCTGCCAAGCTCTTATAGACGAAATAATCAAGCAGCACGCCCTTGCACCCGACGACAAAATCAGATGCGCGGGGCTTTTCATCCGCCTGCTCACGGAACTGGACAATATAAACCGTGAAGCCCTCGTTCCCGACTATACGAGCACACGATATATCGAGCAAATCAAGTCTTACATCTATGAAAATATACGCAATAAAATCGTCCAGAGAGACATCGCTCGGAAACTCGGCATCACTCCCGAATATCTTTGTGCCGTGTTTAAGAAAAGCGAGGGCATATCAGTCATAACATTTGCCAACAGGATAAAACTCGAACGTATCAAAGAACTCATGGATAAAGAGAACATCCCTCTTTGCAAAGCGGCGGAGTTTTACGGTTTCAGCGACCCGAACTATGTAAGCCGTCTGTACAAAAAATATTTCCGCATTAATATTACGGATGTCCTTTACACGCATAAATAAGCACATTGCTGTCAACATTTCGAATTGTATTATCATTATCAAAAGCGGCAGGCCCGACGTTGCAAGTCAGGTCTGCCGATAATTTTTTCAGTTGTCTCAGCCTTTGCTTGGAAGAACAGATGCGATAGTGTTTACGAAACCTGAAAGCGGCATCGTCTGCAAAACGACCTTTCCCGGACCTGTAACAACGGTATTGAAGAGTCCTTCGCCGCCGAAAAACACATTTTTAACGCCTTTTACAGTCTGGACGCTTACGGAACAAGTGTCGGACATAATTGCAAGGTTGCCCGTGTCAACTATCAACTGCTGACCTGCCTGGAGTTCGTATTCCACAGCAGAGCCGTCGATTTCGAGAAAAGCAAGCCCCCTTCCGCTGAGTTTCTGCATTATGAAACCTTCGCCGCCGAATAAGCCCGCACCGACTTTTTTCTGGAAGAACACTGACAGCTCAACGCCGGAAGTTGCTGCAAGAAACGCGGATTTCTGTGTGATAACGGGATGCTCGGGAGTGATTTCTACCGCACGGATAGCCCCGGGAAACGTAGATGCAAAAGCTATCATACCGCGGCCGTTATTCGCGGTATAGATGTTCTGAAATATCGACTCGCCCGAAAACATGCGGCCGAAAGCTTTGCCGATACCGCCGGCGGAAGTCTTCATTTCCATATTGGGTGTCATCCAAACCATTGAACCGCGCTCAGTCGTCATGGATTCGCCCGCTTCGAGATCACATATAACTACCGGCATGGGTTCACCTTGAATTTTGTACTGCATATTACCTACTCCTGTTAAAAAATTTTTAATATGACTTTGAGAAAAGCTCGCATTTGCTCAGTCTTTCTTATTGTAATTTAGTATCGGCATCGTGATATCGTCGAATTGCTCAGCGTGCCCGGCAAATCTATTTATATACGCTATATCAATATTATATTAATAATATTATATCACAAAACCTTATATTTGACAAGAAGACTAAATATAAAAGCAGGAGCCATGCCATATCAGACAACGACTCCTGCACATACAATCAAGGCTTATCAGTCCTCAATATAAAGAACACCCAGCGTGTTCGGGCCGCAATGTGAGGAAATCGTACATCCGGCACGGGTTACAAGCACCTCGTCGAACAATCCCGAATCCTTGACAAGCTTTGCGACTTCGTCGGGGAACGACGCATCGGGGCTGGAATGAGTGACGAAAACTCGTCTTCTATTGTATTTAACGTCTCGTGCAAGTTGATCTTTCGCATAATTTACGCAAATAGCTTTAATATTGCCCCTGTATTTCTTCCCGACGTTCATTTTTCCGTTTTCAACCAAAATGCTCGGGCGGAGTTTGAGAAGATTTGCGCCGAGTGCCGCCACAGCGGAGCATCTTCCGCCTTTATACAGATAATCTATTGAATCCACAACAAAGCTTGCGCGGACTCTCGGAACTACTTCTTTCACTTTCTCGGCGATCTCGGCGGCGCAAGCGCCCTCGTCACGCAGATCGCACGCATAAAGCACCGAAAGCCCAGTAGCGGTGGAAAGATTTTTGGAATCAACGACATATACGTTTCCTACGTCTTCCGCAGCTAAACATGCGTTTTGATACGAACTGGAAAGATCAGATCCGAGTGCAATATGAACGACCTCGCAGCCGTCATTGACAAATCTTTCAAAGAAAGCTGTGTAATCGCCAATGCTTCTTGCGGCGGTCTTCGGAAGCGTGCCGTTCTTTGCAACATATTCGAAAAGTTCATCAGCGGTTATGTTTTCCCCGTCAAGATACGTATCGTTACCCATGGTAACAAAAAGCGGAAATGTTATAATATTATATTTCTCAAGCAACTCTTTTGACAGATCGCAACTACTATCGGATGTAATGACAACTTTATTCAAAGTCCCGACCCTCCGTGTTAAAATCATATTGTATATTGGATTTAGTATATCATATTCCGCGGCAAATGTCTACACATGTTTACAGAATTTAAATATCTGTTTGAATTTTCTTCAAAATTATGCTATTGCATTCATAATTCCGCCGTGATATAATTCTTTTGAAGTGAGGTTATAAATTATGAATATAGATAAAAAAATATTCGCGGCGCAGACAGCCGTCGAGCCGTATTTTAAAGAAATAGACCGTGTGGCGGAAGCAAACACGGCTAAAGTTCTCAAGGCCTTCTGGGACAACCATGTGTCTGAAGCGATGCTCCACGGCACTACAGGCTATGGATATGACGACGTCGGAAGAGACACTCTTGAAGCTGTTGTCGCGCAGGCTTTCGGCGCGGAGGACGCACTCGTGCGCCACACATTTGTCTCCGGTACCCACACCCTTTCCACCGCGCTTTTTGCACTTCTTCGCCCCGGAGACACGCTCTATTCCGTCACAGGATATCCTTATGACACCCTGCTCGAGGTCATCGGTATAAACGGCACACCCGGAAACGGTTCTCTTGCGGATTTTGGGGTAAAATACCGACATACACAGTTACTTGCAGACGGAACCCCCGACATTGACGAGATAAAAAAGACATTACGTGAAGACAAATCGATAAAGCTTGTATTCATACAGCGTTCACGAGGTTATGCAGCCAGAAGGACTCTTTCGCCGGAAACAATAAAATCCATTTGCAACGCTGTAAGAGAATGTACCGACGCACCGATAATGGTTGATAACTGCTACGGAGAATTCATTTGTGAAAAAGAGCCTCTGGAATACGGCGCGGACATCATTGCCGGCTCTTTGATAAAGAATCCCGGCGGCGGACTTGCGCAGACCGGCGGATATATTGCAGGCAAAAAGCGTCTCGTGGAGCTTTGCGGATATCGTCTGACTTCAGTCGGGATAGGCAAAGAAGCCGGCGCGTCTCTCGATCAGGTATCAAGAATGTTCCAGGGCTTCTTCATGGCACCCCACACTGCGGCTCAGGCTCTCAAGACTGCTGTTTTTGCAGCAAAACTCTTTGAAGACTGCGGCTTTGACGTGTCGCCGAAATACAACGAGGAACGCTACGATATAATCCAGCAGATAACTCTCGGCACCAAAGACGCGATGCTTGCTTTCTGCAAAGGTATACAGCACGCCGCACCTATAGACAGCCACGTCACTCCCGAACCTTGGGCCATGCCCGGATACGCTGATGAGGTCGTGATGGCTGCGGGAGCATTCGTGCAAGGCGCATCGATAGAACTTTCCGCCGACGGCCCCGTCAAGCCCCCCTATATAGTTTATATGCAGGGCGGACTCACTTATGAAAGCGGCAAAATAGGCGTTATAAAAGCACTCAAAGAAATCCTTGAAGGTGAGAACAAATGAAGATCGGCATAGTCCGAAATCATTCAATAAAATGGTTCATACAACCGTCAGAGGAGATCGCCGCGGCGCTCGTTGAAATGGGACATGAACCTATAATAAAAACAAACAAGGATCTGCTCTGCGAAAAAACGTTCCCCTTCGAGCGATGCGTATTTCTTGACAAAGATTTTTCGCTTGCGGAACGCATGGAGCTTTCAAACGTCCGACTTTTCAATAACGCCGGCGCGATAGAACTGTGCGATGACAAACGCCGAACATACGAGATGCTCAAAGAAATATTCCCCGTACCCGATACGGAAATATTCCCTCTCACCTATTTTATTGACGACGCTTTTGTTGAGGGATACAAACGCCAGCTCGTTTCAAAGCTCGGTCTGCCGATGATTGCAAAGCTTGCGAGCGGCTCTCAGGGACGCGAAATATCGCTCCTCGAAACAGAAAACGATGTCGAAGCATACATTCGTGCGAACTATCCCATACCGCACCTGTACCAGAAATTTATTTCGTCGAGCCGCGGCAGAGATCTGCGCGTTTACGTTGTGGGTAACGAAGTCCGAGCCTCTATGCTGCGCAAAAACGATAACGATTTCCGCTCGAACATCGCTTTGGGCGGCACGGGAGAAAGATTTGAAACAACTCCGGAAATAGAAAATCTCTGCACCGAGATCGTTTCGTTCCTCGGACTCGATTTTGCGGGAATAGACCTTCTTTTCGGCGAAAACGGTGAAATGCTCGTGTGTGAAGTCAACTCGAACGCGATGTTCTCGTCGCTGAATGAGGTCTGCGGCGTAAATATTGCCCGCGATATAGCCGAACATGTCGTGAATGTGAAAACTTTCGCGGATGGCATGTTTTAATATAGAATTGCATACAAAAATAAAGTCAGCCTTCAGGTTGTCTTTATTTTTTTTGTGTTTCCCTATTGACAACGCAGGGAAAATGTGCTATAATACAACCGTACTATTCGAAATAGTACGGTTAGCACACAGAAAAACAAACAGTCACAAAGGAGCGGAACAATGATACAGGCTCAAAACATTGTAAAGTATTTCGGCAAAAACCGAGTGCTTTCAGATCTCAACTGTGAAATTGCCGAAGGGTCGATATACGGGCTCATAGGCGCTAACGGTGTGGGCAAAAGCACTTTTCTGCGCCTCATATCGGGTTGCTACACTCCCGAAAGCGGCAAAATGCTCGTTGACGGAGAAGAAGTTTTCGACAATATCCCGAAGAAGGAAAACGTTGTCTACGTTTCGGACGACTTCTACATTCCTTCGGGAGCAACGGTAGATAAAGTCGCGAAAATGTACGCCGTATTCTATGAAGATTTCGATATGGGGTACTTTGCCGGAAACTGCCAGACGCTCAATCTGCCGCTGAACGGGAAGCTTTCCGCGTTTTCAAAAGGCATGAAGCGCCAGGTGATAATGCTCGCCGCGCTTGCGTGCAAAACAAAATATATTCTCTTCGACGAGACCTTCGACGGACTCGACCCGGTTGTACGCAATCACATGAAAAATCTCATCTACGCGGAAGTCGCAGACAGAGGGACAACGGTCGTCATGACGTCGCACAACCTGCGCGAGCTCGAAGACATCTGTGACCATCTGGGCGTGCTGCATAAAGGAGGCATACTCTTTGAGGGCGACATAAACAATATAAAATCGAATATTTATAAAGTCCAAATCGTCTTTGACAGAGAGATAACAAAAGAAATGTTCAAAGGCTTCAACGTTCTTGAATTCTCAAAGAGCGGCTCCGTCGCAAAACTCATCATAAAGGGCGATCAGGATGAAGACTCCGCCCGCCTGCGCGCGATGAATCCTCTGATAATGGACATTCTGCCTCTCACGCTTGAAGAAATTTTCATCTATGAAATGGAGGTGCTCGGATATGCATTCCGCAACGACGAAGATAAATAAGAAATACTTCGGCTACGCTTTCAAAAAAGTCATGCCCTCACTCTTGCTTATGACACTCATAATGTTCCTCGTTTCTTTCTGCTGCCATATGTTTTCGGATTTCAGCACGTTACAGGGCTTAACGCTTGTCTCCGCTGAAATGATGTCAATATCGACATATCCGTTCGCATTTATTTATCCGACAATCCTCTCGATACTCCTCTTTTCCTTCCTGCATAAGAGACAAAGCGCCGACTTTTTCGGCGGCGCTCCGATAACGCGCTCGCAGATGTTTCTTTCAAATACAATCATCGCCGCGATATCGTTCTTCGCAATGATATTGCTCAACGGCCTCTTCGTTCTTACGATAATTTTCGTCGCAAGGCCTGACACCGCCGCAGTGCTCGCGCTCGGAGAGTTCATCAGATATGTCATTATCAATCTTGTTGCGTTCATGGCTGCTTACGGCGCCTCATCTCTCGCATCGTCACTGACAGGCTCAGCCGCCGCGCAGTTTGTGCTTGCATATATAATAATGATCATACCCTCCCTGCTCGTGAACATGATCCAAACGCTTCCCGTAATCGACGGAGGAAACGTGACAGTTATATATTCCGATCCTGCCGTCCTCCAACCCCCCGTTTTTTCATCGATTGTTTACCCGACAGCCGAGATAGCCTTAGATTTCAGTAAAATATTTATCATTCCCAATATTCTCTCTGCGCCGTTCACACTCCTTACGGAGATCTTTTCAAAAAATCTCATTGATTTCTACGGCACGACAGGATACTTCACAAATATATGGGCGATAATTTACAATGCCCTGCTTGCTTGCGTGTACACCGTTAGCGGGCTCCTCATCTTCAAGAAATACAAGCTTGAAAACGCCGGAACTCCTTTCTGCAACAAGTGGGTATTCTTTGCGGCGAAGGTCTCGCTCTTTGCTGCGTTTTTCACTTTGCTGTTCCGCCTTATAACCGTGTTCTCGTGGGATGTCCTAATAATAATCCTCTTTATAATGTCATTTGTGGCGTACGTTATACTTGATATCATAATCAAAAAAGGTATCCGCGATATCGGAAAATCCCTTGCCGTATTCGCGATATCCGTTGCAGTCGGTATGGGCATCGGAGCAATGTCTTTCGGAGGAAACGTTCTGATAAGAGACCACCTCAACCGCCTTGACCTCAACGATACGGACGAAATAGAATCGTGTACGGTTTATCTGCCTTCGTTTAACGCGGCTGCGGATATGGATCTTTATGGAATAAAGGACGCATACATCCCCGTAAAAATAAGCGATGCCGATATTATTTCCAAGTTATTCAATCCGGACGAAAACAATCATCAGCCCAGATATTATTACTGCACCTTGGGACTGAAAAACGGTAATACCGTGACGACGAAACTGCAGTTATTCGATGTCGGGTACAGCGCGCTTTTCAAAGCCATCGCAGAAGATGAAACGCTGTACATGTCTCTTTTCAAAGCGCCCGGAAAACACAACATAGAGGCGGCATATATCATTTCATCGAACTTCTCACTCCCAATCCCACCGGTTAGACTCTCTAAATACGATACGGCTGATATAATGACCGAAAAGTTCGACGCCTTCAAGGCTTCATCCGCCGAAGAACGTGCCGACATGCTGGCAGAGAGATACGCCCGTTTCACCGACTATTACGATAAAAGCACCTATTCGTACACACAGCATATCGTACCGGACACGGAATATTACAGCGAAAACAACGAAGTATTCATAGATAAAACCGATTCGCTCTTTAAGAGCTGTGTCGTCAAATATGTAGACGGTAAATACTACACCGAGAATGTTGCCGTGCCGAATGACGAGAAATACTATCCTCTGCTGGAAAAAATAGCCGCGACGAAAAAGAAACTGAAAGCGCTCAGCACACGAAACGGCGTTTCTGTTTCATATATCGGAGCTATCGAGATATCGGATGAGCAGCCTCTGTTCATGGTCTCGAAAATCACAGATATGGCAAATGTCGCACCCGATATTTTCAAAGAAATGGCTCTTAAAGCGGCAGACCTTCCAATTATACACAAAAACACCCTGTGTTTCTATATTAAAGGTGTCAACAAGGTCATCTATCTCAACGTTGACCGTGATATAATCCCCGCACTGGAGAAATACGCCGACAGGATACTCGATAGAATCGGCAATTACTACGAGTCTCCCGCAGAATCATATCTCATAGCATTGTCTGCCGTAGAATCATATTCCATAGCATTTGATGAAGATCTCATATGGACCTCGCACGAAAAGTATCTCTACAAGCCTTACGACGATGATTTCGATAACGAAACGGATCTTGACAGAAAAACGATTGAAGCGATACGGGCCGATAGGAACTCGATCAAAGAATGTATGACAAGAAAATATGATCGCAAAGCTATAGAATACCCGACATATTCCTGCAGCGTATTCCTACCGAGCGGTAATTATATCGGGAAAAGCATCCTCATTCCCTTTGATGCCAACTGCACGGAAATGATGAAAAATGTCGATATTCTGCTCGAAAGGCCGATGCAGCGTTACAGAATACTCAACAAAGCCGAAAGTGCTTATATTTCAGAATACGCAGTCTCCATCACCGAACGCGAAGACGTTGAAGAACTCGCATTTATCGCCGCGTTACGGGATTACGGTAACTTTGAGACTTTCAATTACAACTATTACGATGTGGAATTCTTATTCCACTTGACACAGGAAGAGCTGATCGCAGGCGAAACAAAGTCAGAATATGCTTTTATCCCCATCCCCTCATATATGGCGGAGAAATACGGATGTTTACCCGGGTCCGCACAGATAGCGGAAAAATACGAAAATTTCCCGATCGAATATTGACTGGAGGCGGAGAGGATGTTTTTCATTGATTTCCAAAGCCGAACGCCCGTGTTTGAGCAAATAATAAACCAGGTCGAAAACTTCGTTCTTGCAGGCGTTCTTCACCCCGACGACAAGCTACCGTCGATACGCGAACTTACGGCACAGATAGGTGTGAACCCGAACACGATCCAAAAGGCATACAACGAGCTCGATTCTCGAGGAATAATTATCTCCGTCAACGGGCGAGGATGCTTCATTTCCAAAAACGTGTACGAGGTCCTGAAAAAGCGTGCCGAGGCGCGTCTGCCCGACTTCGAGTCATCCGCTCTTGCGCTTTTCCGCGCAGGAATAGACCGAGAGACTCTCATAAACGTAATTTCAAAGGCAACGCAAGCCTCTGAAAACAAATGAAACAAATAGAATAAACAAAGAGACTTCCGATATCATACATCGGAAGTCTCTTAGCATTATAGAATGAAATTATTTCAGCGCTTCAGCAACCGCAACAGCGCAAGCGACGGTAGCGCCTACCATCGGGTTGTTGCCCATGCCGATAAGGCCCATCATTT
>CAUHAO010000028.1 GCA_959604355.1 uncultured Eubacteriales bacterium | reverse complement strand
ATATAGTATACCACACCTTTTTCGTTTTGTCAACCCCTTTTTTTACTTTTTATTGTAACATATTTGTAAACCCAAACAGTTTTTGTGTCATAAATCGTTACCTCGGCTCTCAAAATGTTACAGCACGGTGTCCTCTGCCATACAGGAACAAAACGTTACGGTCTCGGAAGGAAACGACCTCAGAATCACGATGGCAGTTTTTTATAAAACTCCCGATCTCAGACTCCGGGCAGGCGATGATCTCCGAAAGCAGAGCAGGATCTGAAAAGATTTTTCGGTGAAGCTCTCTGTTGGGTAGTATCTTTAACCAGCGCGGACATACCCCTGCTTTACCGAAACGGTAGAAATCATACGCACAAAGTTCCTGCACGACACATTCCGCCGCGTCTATATATATGAGGAAGTCATACAGCATATCGAACAACGACAGGGTTTTATGAGCGACATCGAAGAAACCAGACGGAACGAGATATTCGGAAAACATTTCAAAAAAAGAAAACGGTTCAAGAGAAAAGTTCTTTCTAATATCCTCAGCCGACAGAAAAGAACAAAGTCCCGAGTTATAATAAAGTTCAACCAGTTCCTCAACCCTTTTCAGGCGAATGACATCATCAAACGAAATGTACTTATTATACATTATCTCGTACGGCGGATCGCTGTTAAAAACATTTCCGTGTTCATTCTGAAGCGATATCGGTGCACCTTTAAGCACTTTAAGAAATCCGAGCTGCACACACGCCGCTCCGAGCGAATACACATCGTTGAAAGATCTGCCGAAGCTTGCGTAGTCCTCATACGGCAGACCGCATATAAGATCGACATGAACGTGAAATCCCGTTCCGATGAGCTTTTTGACGCGTTCAAACAGCGTTTCCGTGTTCGCATGGCGGTCGATCGCCTCGAGCGTCTGAGGGTTTGTGGACTGAATGCCTACTTCAAATTGAAAAAGATTTTTGCGCGGAATATTCCGCAGAAAATCCATCATCTCATCGGTAAAACGCCATGCCGCGATCTCGAAGTGGAACGAGGTTACGCCGTTATCGTTATCATGCAGAAATTTCATTATTTCAAAAGCACGGACGTTGTCGTAATTGAACGTACGGTCAACGAATTTAACGAGGCGGACTTTCGCATCAAGGAAGCGAGACAGATCCTCTTTCACCCGAGTCAGGCTTCTTGCGCGCACGGTGCAGTCGACCGACGACAGGCAATACGAACATCTGAACGGGCATCCGCGAGAGCTTTCGTAATACAATATACGCTCAGAAAGCGAGAAAAGATCTTCCTCATACGGAAACGGGAATTCATCGAGGTCGCACACGGGCTCCGGAAATCCGTTAAACACAAATTCATTATCAAGCAAAAATGATACGCCTTTTTCCCTTTCGGCATAAAGACGTTTTTTCACCGCGTCTTTGCCGTCAAAAGCAGAGATGAAAGACGCAAAGGTTTTCTCCCCCTCACCGCGAAGCACGAAATCGACGAAAGGATTGGCGCGCATGAACGTTTCCGCTTCATATGAAACCTCCGGCCCGCCGAAAACGACCGTTGACGACGGAAGCAGTTTTTTCAGCGCCGCGGCAACCTTCCGTACATGTTCTATGTTGAATATATAGCAAGAAAAGGCGTATACATCCGCCTTTTCAAGATAAAGAGACTGAATTATGTTTTCGGTACGGTTGTTTATGGTATATTCACGTATTTCGCAGCCGATACCGACGCTGTGGGCATAAGACGCGAGACAGCGCACGGAGAGCATCGTATGAGAGAACTTACTGTTTATTCCTACAAGAATCGTTTTCATATCAAACGTTGAATCTGAAAAGGACGATATCTCCGTCCTTCATTTCGTATGTCTTGCCCTCGCTGCGAACAAGCCCCTTGTCCTTTGCCGCGTTCATGCTGCCGCACGCAATAAGGTCGTCGTACGCGACAACTTCGGCACGGATAAATCCTTTTTCAAAGTCGCTGTGGATCTTTCCTGCCGCCTGAGGTGCTTTTGTACCTTTTGTTATCGTCCATGCGCGAACTTCAGGCTCACCTGCAGTAAGATAGCTGATGAGACCGAGCAACGCGTAAGACGCTTTAATAAGGCGGGAAAGACCACTTTCCTCAAGGCCTATTTCTTCGAGGAAAAGGACTTTCTCCTCTTCTGATAATTCGGATATTTCTTTTTCAAATTTTGCGCATATCGGAAGAACCTGCGAACCTTCCGCTGCAGCATATTCTTCAACGGCTTTGCAGTATTTATTGTTCTCCCTGTCTGCAAAATCCTTATCACACATATTGGCCGCGTAAATTACGGGTTTGAATGTAAGAAAGCTTGCCTGACGCAACATTTCTTTTTCGTCATCGTCGCTGACAGGCATTGAGCGCAGGCTCTTTCCGGAAGCCAACCAGTCGTTGGCACGCCTGAAGAGGTCTGCCTCTTTACGGAATTTTTTGTCGCCGCCCTTTGCGTTCTTTTCCGCGCGGACAGCCATTTTTTCAGCCGTCTCCATATCCGCGAAAATGAGCTCCATGTTGATTATTTCGATATCACGCACAGGGTCGATAGAGCCTTCGACATGGGTAATATTGTCATCGTCGAAGCAGCGAACAACATGGATTATCGCATCTACTTCGCGGATATTTGCAAGAAACTTATTACCCAACCCCTCGCCACGGGAGGCTCCCTTGACAAGGCCCGCGATATCAACGAATTTGATTATCGCCGGAGTTATTTTTTTCGGATTATAAATCTTTGCCAGCTCGTCGAGACGCTCATCGGGGACAGGCACAACGCCGACATTGGGTTCTATAGTGCAGAACGGATAGTTCTGAGCATCAACATTAGTATTGGTTATGGCATTAAAAAGAGTACTTTTGCCGACATTCGGCAGTCCTACAATTCCGAGTTCCATGTTTACAAGACCTTTCTTCATATTAAATATAATTATATATCATATTTGCTCCAAAATCAAGGAGAACCGTAAAGATTTTGAAATTAAATCAAATATTCCGCCGTAAAGACGCGCTGACTCTTGATTTTTTCAGCGTAATATGCTATGATAATTATAATATTTTGCGGAGGTACGCCATGCTCAACGTAAAACTTGTCTGCGTAGGCAATCTCAAAGAAGAATACTGGCGTGCCGCGTCGGCGGAATATGCAAAGCGCCTCAGCAGATTCTGCAAACTTGAAATCGTGGAATGCGCAGAATCGTATCCCGAAAAAGAAAAGACGGAAATCGAAAAGCATCTTTCGGGATATGTTATTGCGCTCTGTGTCGAGGGCAAAAAAATGAGTTCGGAAGGACTCGCACAGCTGGCAGACCGCGTTCCGCAGACGAGTTCCAAAATTTGCTTTGTGATTGGCGGATCGGACGGGCTTTCCGAAAGTATCAAGAAGAGGGCCGATTTTTTGCTCTCTTTTTCGGATATGACTTTTCCGCACCAGCTTATGCGAATCATTCTGCTTGAACAGATATACCGTGCATTTACGATAAACAATAACATAAAATATCATAAGTAGGAGAAAATAAAGATGAAAAACATTCGTTATATGACCCAGGGAACGTGTTCCAGAGCCATAAATATCATTCTTGACGACGATAACGTCATACAGGAAATCAAAGTCGAAGGCGGCTGCTCCGGAAATCTTCAGGGAATTGCATCCCTGCTCCGCGGAATGAATGCTGAAGACGCAATTTCGAAACTTGAAGGCATACGCTGCGGTATGAAATCGACATCGTGCCCCGATCAGATTGCCAAGGCTCTTAAGGCAAACATATAAATTATCACAAGGGAGCAATATCTCATGATATACACATACGAACAATGGCTCGAGAATCCTGCTTTTGACGAAGAATCGAAATCCGAACTCCGCGCGATAACCGATAAAAAAGAAATCGAAAACCGCTTTTTCGATCTCCCGGAATTCGGTACCGCAGGTCTGCGCGGGCTGCTCGGCGCAGGAATCCGATATATGAATATTTACACCGTCAGACTTGCAACACAGGCGGTGGCGGACTTCATAAAAGCACAGCACCGTGAAGATCCGACAGTGGCGATTGCACGTGACAGCCGGATAATGTCAAAGGAATTCTCAGAAGCTGCGGCAAACGTCCTCGCGGCAAACGGTATAAGATCCTATCTTTTCGATAATGTTCGCCCGACACCGGAACTCTCCTTCGCCGTCCTAGAGCGCAAATGTATTGCCGGAATAAATATCACGGCATCCCATAACCCAAAAGAATACAACGGCTATAAGGTCTATTGGGAAGACGGTGCACAGATAGCCCCGGAACAGGCAGCAGCGATTTTCGACCTGATGAAAAACACCGATATGATCACAGGCGTAAAAACTGTTTGCGACGCTGAAGCTGCGAAATTCATCACTATTCTCGGCGAAGATTACGATGAAAAGTACATCTCGAATGTCCTTGCGCAGTCTGTCAATCCCGAAGTTATCAAAAAACACAAGGACCTCAGCATTGTATACACGCCTTTCCATGGCGCGGGTTACAGAATAGTTCCCGAAACGCTTAAAAGAGCAGGTTTTGAAAACATTTGCCCTGTTGCGGAACAAATGACGCTCGACGGCACTTTTCCCACCGTAAAATCGCCGAACCCCGAGAATAAAGAAGGCTTCACAATAGCGATAGAAATTGCGAAAGAACGCGGCGCGGATCTGATAATAGGTACCGACCCCGACTCTGACAGAATGGGCATCGTCGTAAAGCGCAGCGACGGCGAATTTGTCACTCTCACGGGCAACCAGACGGGCTGTATTCTTCTCAATTATATAATCAAAAGTCTTGAAGCGCAAAACAAGCTTCCCAAAGACGCGTTTGCGGTCAAAACGATCGTTTCCACGGATCTTGCGGCTCGAATCTGCGAAAAACACGGCGTACAAATATTCGATGTGCTCACAGGCTTTAAGTTTATCGGCGAAAAAATAAACGAAATGGCGAAAAAAGGCAACAAGTCATACATCTTCGGCTTTGAAGAAAGTTACGGCTACCTTGTTGGGACATACGCACGAGATAAAGACGGCGTTGTCGCGTCATTGCTCATCGCGGAAGCGGCGGCGTTCTACGCAGAACGCAATATGACACTTTGGGACGCTTTGCAGGAAATTTTTGCGGAATACGGCGTACACAGAGAGTCAACAAGCAACCTCTATATGCAGGGGCTTGACGGACTCAAGAAAATGAAGCAGACGATGACGAACTTCCGCGAACATCCGGCCGAAGCTATCGGCGGAGAAAAAATCGTTCTCATAAAAGACTATATTAACGGACTTGACAATCTCCCCCCGTCGAATGTCCTTTCTTACAAGCTTGCAGACGGCTCAAAAGTTGTCATCAGACCGTCGGGAACAGAACCGAAAATCAAAATTTATACTCTGGTTGCCGCAGAAACCCTCGACAAAGCAGATGCAAAGGTCGCTGCAATAGAAAAAGACTTCATTTCAAGAATAAGCTGACACGCATTAAAGCAGCTCTTCGGGAAAACGGAGGGCTTTTATCATTAAATAAAACAAGAAAACCGATATTTTATTCTCGCAAACGAAAAAGAAGTCCCGACTTTCGTCGGGACTTCAATCTATTCAAGCGGTTAAGCTTAAATTATTCGTTAATAGCGGAAACGACGCCGGAACCGACGGTCTTACCACCTTCACGGATAGCGAAACGGAGACCCTGTTCAATAGCGATAGGAGTGATCAGTTCAACATTGATCGTAACGTTATCGCCGGGCATGCACATTTCAACACCCTCGGGAAGAGTGATGATACCGGTAACGTCGGTAGTTCTGAAGTAGAACTGAGGTCTGTAGTTAGAGACAAACGGAGTATGACGGCCGCCTTCTTTAACGGTAAGAACATAGACCTCACCGGAGAACTTGGTGTGGGGTTTGATGGTGCCGGGCTTCGCGAGAACCTGACCTCTTTCGATTTCGTTTCTCTGAATACCACGGAGCAGGCATCCGATGTTATCGCCGGCTTCTGCAAAGTCGAGAAGCTTTCTGAACATTTCGATACCGGTAACAACGGTCTTCTTGGTTTCTTCTGCAAGACCAACGATTTCAACTTCGTCGGACATCTTCAGAACACCACGCTCAACTCTACCAGTTGCAACAGTACCACGACCGGTGATCGTGAATACGTCTTCGACGGGCATAAGGAAGGGCAGGCTATCGTTTCTCTCAGGAGAAGGAATGAAGGTATCAACAGCGTTCATAAGCTCACGGATGGGAGCATATTCGGGAGCGTTGAAGTCCTTGGATTCGCACTCGAGAGCTTTGAGAGCAGAACCCTGGATGATGGGGGTGTCATCGCCGGGGAATTCGTACTTCGTAAGAAGGTCACGAATATCCATATCAACGATTTCGAGGAGCTCGGGATCGTCGACCTGGTCAACCTTGTTCATGAAAACAACGATTGCAGGAACGCCAACCTGACGAGCGAGAAGGATGTGCTCGGAAGTCTGAGCCATAACGCCGTCGGATGCAGCAACGACAAGGATCGCGCCGTCCATCTGAGCAGCACCGGTGATCATGTTCTTGATGTAGTCGGCATGTCCCGGGCAGTCAACGTGAGCATAGTGACGAGCGTCGGTCTCATACTCAACGTGAGCGGTGTTAATTGTGATACCTCTTGCTCTCTCTTCGGGAGCTTTATCGATCATGTCATATGCCTCAAACTGAGCCTGGCCGTTAAGAGACAGGACCTTGGTGATAGCAGCGGTAAGAGTGGTCTTACCATGGTCGACGTGGCCGATGGTACCAATGTTTACATGGGGTTTAGTTCTTTCAAATTTAGCCTTTGCCATGAGTTTAATCCTCCTTAAACAATGAGTTTAAAATTAGTTATTCTTGTTTCTGCCGGAAATAATGGATTCCTGAATGCTCTTGGGAACTTCCGCGAAGTGGCTGGGCTCCATAGAATAGGATCCGCGACCCTGAGTCTTGGAACGGAGATCCGTTGCATAACCGAACATTTCGCCGAGCGGAACATGAGCAGTGATCTGCTGACCGCCGACGAGGGTCTCAATCTGCTGGATCTGACCTCTTCTGGAGTTGAGGTCGCCGATAACGTCACCGATATAATCATCGGGAACGACGACAACGACCTTCATGATCGGCTCGGTGAGAACCGGATCTGCGACCTTCATAGCTTCCTTGAACGCCATAGAACCGGCGATCTTGAACGCCATTTCCGAAGAGTCGACTTCATGATAAGAACCGTCGTAAAGAGTGACTTTTACGTCAACAACCTGATAGCCTGCAAGGACACCGGACTGCATCGCACCCTGGATACCTGCATCGACCGCGGGAATATATTCCTTCGGGATCGCACCGCCGGTAACAGCGTTGATGAATTCATAGCCTTTGCCGGGTTCGTTGGGTTCAACGATGATCTTAACGTGACCGTACTGACCTTTACCACCGGACTGTCTTGCATATTTAAAGTCTTTATCGACTTTCTTACGAATCGTTTCTTTGTATGAAACCTGAGGCTTACCGACATTTGCTTCGACTTTGAATTCACGCAGAAGTCTGTCTACGATAATCTCAAGGTGAAGCTCGCCCATGCCGGCGATAATCGTCTGTCCGGTTTCTTCATCGGTATAAGTCTTGAAAGTGGGGTCCTCTTCCGCAAGTTTGGAAAGAGCGATACCCATCTTTTCCTGACCGGCCTTTGTCTTGGGCTCGATAGCAACGCGGATAACAGGATCCGGGAATTCCATCGACTCAAGTATAACAGGTGCGTCCTCGTTGCAGAGAGTATCACCCGTGGTGGTATTCTTCAGACCGACGGCAGCAGCGATATCACCGGTATGAACCTCGGTAATATCTTCTCTGTGGTTCGCATGCATTTTAAGTATACGTCCGAATCTCTCTCTGTCGTTCTTGACAGTATTGAGGACAGTCTGACCTGCCTCAAGAGAACCGGAATAAACTCTGAAGAAGCACAGCTTGCCGACATAAGGGTCTGTCATGATCTTGAATGCAAGAGCTGAGAAAGGCTCGTTATCGTCAGCCTTACGCTCGCACTCATCACCGGTTTCGGGGTCCACACCCTTAATAGCGGGGATGTCGAGCGGAGAAGGCATATAATCGACAATTGCATCGAGCAGTTTCTGAACGCCCTTGTTTCTGTAAGAAGTACCGCAGACGACAGGAACAAATTTGTTCTCAATCGTACCTTTACGAATGCACTTCTTTATCTCCTCTGTAGATATTTCTTCACCGAGAAGATATTTTTCCATGACCTCGTCGTCCATTTCTACGGCGCTTTCGATCATCTTTGCACGATATTCTTCAGCTTTTTCGAGCATATCCGCAGGGACATCCTCAACCTTCATATCGTTACCCATCTCGTCGTAGTAAACGTCCGCTTTCATTTCGATCAGATCGATAACGCCGCGGAATGAATCCTCCGATCCGATAGGAAGCTGGATCGGGACTGCGTTACACTTGAGACGCTCATGCATCATCTTGACGACTCTGTAGAAATCGGCGCCCATGATGTCCATTTTATTGACATAAGCCATGCGGGGAACGTGATATTTATCAGCCTGACGCCAAACGGTTTCAGACTGGGGTTCAACACCGCCCTTCGCGCAGAAAACGGTAACAGAACCGTCAAGAACGCGCAGAGAGCGCTCAACTTCGACCGTAAAGTCGACGTGTCCGGGGGTGTCGATTATATTGATGCAGTGACCTTTCCAGAAAGCCGTGGTCGCAGCGGAGGTGATCGTTATACCTCTTTCCTGTTCCTGGGCCATCCAGTCCATCGTAGCGGTACCGTCATGTGTTTCACCGATCTTGTGATTGATACCGGTGTAATAGAGAATACGCTCGGTGGTTGTGGTCTTACCCGCGTCTATGTGAGCCATGATACCGATATTACGGTACAGGTTCAGCGGATGTTTTCTTGCCATGTGGTAGTAACTCCTTTCAAAATTCCGGATTCAGGGGTTCACGTTCAGGCACAGATTACCATCTGAAGTGAGCAAACGCCTTGTTTGCTTCTGCCATCTTGTGAGTATCTTCCTTCTTCTTAACAGCGCCACCCTGATTGTTGACTGCATCCAGAATTTCGCCTGCGAGTCTTTCTTTCATAGTACGTTCGCTTCTGGAACGAGCATAAGCTGTCAGCCAACGCAGACCGAGAGTCTGGCGTCTTTCGGGTCTGACTTCCATAGGAACCTGGTAGTTAGAACCGCCGACACGTCTTGCTTTGATTTCGAGCAAAGGCATGATATTTTCCATAGCCTGCTCATAAACTTCAAGCGGGTCCTTACCGGTCTTTTCCTTAACTATATCAAACGCGTCATAAACTATCTTCTGTGCAACACCTTTTTTGCCGTCATACATGATGCTGTTGACAAGTTTAGAGACGAGTTTGCTGTTGTAGATAGGATCGGGCAGTACCTCACGCTTGGGTACATTTCCTCTTCTGGGCACTTGACTTCCCTCCTTCATTATAAAAAATGATGTCATAGGTACTCGAAAGCAAATTTTCTTCCGTCAGCGCGAGGAGACTTTATATAAAACCGCAAAATGCGGAAATTAAAATCTAAACGGCTGATTTTGTGAATTCCGAGTTTAACCGTGTGCCGAAGTAATAAGATTACTTCTTCTTGTTCGCCTTCGGGCGCTTTGCGCCGTACTTGGAACGGCTCTGTTTTCTGTCAGCAACGCCCTGGGTATCGAGCGTACCTCTGATGATATGATAACGGACACCGGGCAGGTCTCTTACACGGCCGCCTCTGATAAGAACGACGCTGTGCTCCTGCAGGTTGTGACCGATACCGGGGATGTACGACGTGACCTCGGCGAGGTTGGTCAGACGGACTCTTGCGATCTTACGGAGAGCCGAGTTAGGCTTCTTCGGGGTCGTGGTCTTGACTGTTGTGCAAACGCCTCTCTTCTGAGGAGCATACTGAACGGTAGAAACCTTTTTAAGGGTATTCAGACCTTTCTGCAGCGCGGGAGCGGTCGGTTTGACTGCAACAGCCTGTCTGCCCTTGCGGACAAGCTGGTTAAATGTAGGCATAACACACCTCCTCTTTGATAGAATCATTTATTCAGAACAGCTTTTACGCAGGATTTCGGATGCCCAAGCGGGGCATCCGACCTTTGTAATTCTGCTTGTTCTCGTGAAATTGGACTGTCCGACGGCGAAAAACGAGATATTCGGTGCGACGGGCGCAGTTTCTTAAAGTATAGCATATTTTTCCCGTAAATGCAATACTTTTGAAAGTAAATTTCTCAAATATTCGCAAACTAATCGAACTTTTGACGCAATTGTGTACGTTTTCAGTCCGCGGAAACGACTTCAACGTCTCTGTAACGCTCAAGACCGGTACCTGCGGGAATGAGTTTACCGATGATGACGTTTTCCTTAAGGCCGATAAGCATATCGGTCTTGCCTTTGATAGCAGCTTCGGTAAGGATACGGGTCGTTTCCTGGAAGGATGCGGCGGAGAGGAAGCTCTCTGTAGCAAGGGCAGCCTTGGTGATACCGAGAAGGATGGTTTCGAATACCACCGGTTTTTTCTGCTGATCTTCGGGCAGATTTTCATTCTCGAGAGCGATCTGCTTGTTGATCTCACGGACTTCCGCTCTGTCTGCGATAGCCCCTGACATAAGCGTCGAATCTCCGGGGTCTGTGACGCGGACTTTACGCATCATCTGACGGATTATGATCTCAACGTGTTTATCGTTGATATCAACGGCCTGACGGTGGTAAACTTTGAGGGTTTCCTGAAGAATGTACGCTTCGACAGCCTCTTCGCCTTTGACGCGGAGGATATCCTGCGGATCGCAGGCACCTTCGGTAAGCTCATCGCCCTTCTTGACAAGCTGCCCGTCCTGGACCTTCGTTCTTGTACCGTAGGGGATAAGATAGCTTCTCTCTTCGAGAGTGTCTTTATTGAAGATAACCGCATAACGTGCGTGCTTGATCTCCTGGAAGTGGAGCTCGCCGTCGATTTCTGAAAGAATTGCCACGACCTTCGGTCTTCTGGACTCGAAAAGTTCCTGGACTCGGGGAAGACCCTGGGTAATATCCGAACTGGATGCGACACCGCCGGTGTGGAAGGTTCTCATCGTAAGCTGGGTACCGGGTTCGCCGATGGACTGAGCCGCAATGATACCGACGGACTCACCGACATTGACAACGTCGCTCGTTGCAAGGTTCAGGCCGTAGCATTTCGCACAAACTCCGTAACGGCAGTTGCAGGTAAGAACACTTCTGAGTTTGATATGCTTGTAACCCGCGGCAATTATCCTGGGGATATCTTTATCTTTGATATAACGTGTGGTGGGAACAATGACCTCACCGGTAGTGGGATCAACGATATTTTCAACGGGGAATCTTCCGCGCAGACGGGCTTCGAATGTTTCAATAGTCTCGTCTCCGTCAACTATACTGTAAACATCAATACCGTCTTTGGATCCGCAGTCGTCTTCGCGGATTATGACGTCCTGAGAAACATCGACAAGACGTCTGGTAAGATAACCGGAGTCTGCGGTTCTCAGAGCGGTATCCGCCTGACCTTTACGGGCACCTCTTGAGGATACGAAATACTCAAGAACTTTCAGACCTTCACGGAAATTCGCTCTTATCGGGACGTCGATGGCACGTCCCGATGTGTTCGCCATAAGTCCGCGCATACCGCAAAGCTGACGCAACTGGTCTATACTACCGCGGGCACCGGATACGGACATCATGTTGATGGGGTTGAACGGGCTGAGATGCTCCTGAAGCTTCTTGGTAACGGATTCGGTTGCTTTGTTCCATACGGTTACAACCTGAGCATATCTTTCCTCTTCGGAAATAAGGCCTCTTCTGAAGTGCTTGGTGATACGTTCGACTTCGACTTCCGCCTGATCGACGATTCCCTGTTTCTCCTCGGGTATCTCCATATCCGCGACGGAAATGGAAAGGGAGCCGAGAGTTGAGTATTTATAGCCCTGAGCCTTAATTTTATCAAGCACTTCCGCGGTAGTGGTTATACCGTGGACGATGATGCATTTGTTGATTATCTTACCGAGTTCCTTTTTGCTTGCGGGAACGGTAATCTCAAGGTCAAATTTCTTCTCAGGATCGGTGCGGTCTACAAAACCGAGATCTTGCGGAACAGGGTTGTTGAATATGATCTGACCGACGGTCGCGTTTATGGATTTTGTTTCCGCAACGCCGTCAAATTCCTTTGTTACACGGACTTTTATCGGAGCATGAAGGCCGACAACCCCCGCGTCATAAGCGCGCATAGCCTCGTCGACACTTGCAAAGCTCTTGCCGGCGCCGGGTTCTTCCGCATTGACAACCGTCAGATAGAAGGAACCGAGGACCATGTCCTGAGAGGGTACCGCAACGGGCTTACCGTCCTGAGGACGGAGGAGGTTGTTTGCGGAAAGCATAAGGAATCTCGCTTCCGCCTGAGCCTCGGAAGAAAGCGGTACATGCACAGCCATCTGGTCGCCGTCAAAGTCGGCGTTGAACGCGGTACAGACCAGAGGATGGAGCTTGAGGGCCCTGCCTTCGACAAGGATGGGCTCAAACGCCTGAATACCGAGTCTGTGAAGTGTAGGTGCACGGTTGAGGAGCACGGGATATTCTTTTATAACGGTTTCAAGAGCATCCCAAACGGGATTTTCAGCTCTTTCGACCATCTTTTTCGCACTCTTAATATTCTGAACGACACCGAGCTCGGTAAGTCTCTTCATAACGAAGGGCTTGAAGAGCTCGAGAGCCATTTCTTTCGGCAGACCGCACTGATATATCTTCAGTTCGGGGCCGACAACGATAACGGAACGGCCGGAATAGTCGACACGTTTACCAAGCAGATTCTGACGGAAACGGCCCTGCTTGCCTTTGAGTACGTCGGAAAGAGATTTGAGTGCTCTGTTGTTCGGACCGCTGACGGGTTTGCCTCTTCTGCCATTATCGATAAGCGCGTCAACGGATTCCTGAAGCATACGTTTCTCGTTTTTGACGATTATATCGGGGGCATTGAGCTCGAGGAGCTTGCGCAGACGGTTGTTTCTGTTGATAACTCTGCGGTACAGATCGTTAAGGTCGGAAGTCGCAAAACGTCCGCCGTCAAGCTGAACCATAGGACGCAGATCCGGGGGAATGACCGGAATAACATCAAGAATCATCCATTCGGGACGGTTGCCGGAAAGTCTGAATGATTCGACAACTTCAAATCTTTTGAGGAGCTTCAGGCGCTTCTGACCCGCAGCATCAACGAGTTCTTCTTTGATCTCGGCAGATAGTTTATCGAGGTCGATCTCCATAAGGAGCTCTTTTATCGCCTCCGCGCCCATGCCGGCACGGAAGTCGTTCTCGTATTTTTCCTTGAGATCGGTGTATTCTTTCTCGGTAAGAGTCTGCTTCTTCTTTAATCCGGGCACACCGCCGTCGTCAAGAACGATATACGCGCCGAAGTACAGCACGCTCTCGAGCTGACGGGGCTGAATGTCAAGCATCTGACCGAGACGAGAAGGGATACCCTTGAAATACCAGATATGAGAAACGGGAGCCGCAAGCTCGATATGTCCCATTCTTTCTCTTCTGACTTTCGCCTTGGTTATCTCGACGCCGCAGCGTTCGCAGACTTTGCCCTTGTATCTGAAACGTTTGTATTTTCCGCAATGGCATTCCCAGTCCTTCATAGGCCCGAAAATGCGCTCGCAGAAAAGACCGTCGCGTTCCGGCTTGAGAGTACGGTAGTTTATGGTTTCGGGTTTCTTTACCTCGCCGTGAGACCACGCACGGATCTTCTCGGGGGAAGCAAGGCCGATCCTTATAGACTCAAACGTATTGTTCTCCATGCCTGCGACGTTGGTTTCTTCCTTTTTATCTTCATTATCAGTAAGATACATATTATATATATTCCTCACTCAGCGGTGAACACCGCCGTAGCTGTCCTTTCCCGAAAATTATTACTTGTCTCTGCCTTTATACACCGAGATCTTCGTCGTCATCGGCTGCCATTTCCGCTTTGAAATCATCGCCGAATTCTTCTTCAAAATCTTCTTCGGTGCCTTTTTCGGTATCATCGGTGAACTCCGCTTCGAGCGCATCGTAATACTCGGGTTCGAATGTGAACGCGTCGGCGCCCATGTTTTCTTTGGTTTCGGGAGAATCCATACCCATGTCCCCGTCATCGTCGTAGGATGTGGAGATATCGATCTCTTCCATATCCTTGGACAGGACTTTAACATCGAGACCGAGAGCCTGAAGTTCCTTCACAAGAACCTTAAAGCTTTCGGGAATACCGGGTGTAGGTACGTTCTTGCCTTTTACTATCGCTTCAAAGGTCTTGACACGGCCGATAACATCGTCCGATTTGACCGTCAGCATTTCCTGAAGAGTATACGCGGAGCCGTAAGCTTCCAGCGCCCAGACTTCCATTTCACCGAAACGCTGGCCGCCGAACTGAGCTTTACCGCCGAGAGGCTGCTGTGTAACGAGAGAATAGGGGCCCGTGGAACGCGCATGGATCTTATCGTCAACAAGGTGGGCAAGTTTGAGGAAGTACATGTAGCCAACCGTGACCTTGTTGTCAAACGGCATACCGGTACGACCGTCGTAAAGCGTTGTCTTGCCGGATTTATCAAATCCCGCTTTTTCAAGACATTTTGCAATATCTTCCTCTTTCGCGCCGTCGAATACGGGGGTCATGACTTTCCAGCCGAGTTCTTTTGCAGCTCGACCGAGGTGAACCTCAAGTACCTGACCTATATTCATTCGGGACGGAACGCCCAGAGGGTTGAGGACTATGTCAAGAGGCGTGCCGTCGGGCAGGAAGGGCATATCCTCCTGGGGAAGGATACGGGAAATAACACCCTTGTTACCGTGGCGTCCGGCCATCTTGTCGCCGACGGAGATTTTTCTTCTCTGCGCAACATAAACGCGGACGATCATATTGGTGGAAGGCGAGAGTTCGCTGCTGTTTTCTCTCGTGAAGACCTTGACGTCAACGACTATGCCGCTTTCGCCATGCGGAACTTTAAGAGACGTATCTCTTACTTCACGGCTCTTCTCGCCGAATATCGCGCGGAGAAGCCTCTCTTCGGCGGTCTGCTCTGCGTCTCCCTTCGGAGAAACACGCCCGACAAGAATATCTCCGGAACGGACTTCCGCACCGATACGGATGATTCCGCGTTCATCAAGGTCGGAAAGCAGGTCCTTGCTTACGCCGGGAATATCATTGGTGATCTCTTCGGGCCCGAGCTTCGTTTCCTTCGCGTCTACTTCGTATTCTTCTATATGAATGGAAGTGTAAGTATCTTCTTTTACGAGTTTTTCATTGAGCAGAACAGCGTCCTCGTAGTTATAACCTTCCCAGGTCATAAATCCGATAAGCATATTCTTACCGAGTGCAAGTTCGCCCTTATCGGTAGAAGGACCGTCTGCAATGACCTGTTTTGCATAAACACGTTCGCCGACAGAAACTATCGGGCGCTGGTTGATGCACATGCCCTGGTTTGAACGGAGGAATTTTATAAGTTTATAAACATCGTCACTACCACTGTCGTTACGGATCTTGATCTCGTCCGCGCTGACTTCGGTAACAACGCCGTCCTCCTTTGCGAGGATGCACACACCGGAGTCGACAGCCGCACGGTATTCCATACCGGTACCGACGATCGGAGCTTCGGTCTTGATGAGCGGAACGGCCTGACGCTGCATGTTCGAACCCATCAGGGCACGTATAGCGTCATCATTTTCAAGGAACGGAATCATCGATGTTGCGACGGAAACCATTTGTCTGGGCGAGAGGTCGATGTAGTCGACCTTATCCTTTTCAACCTCCATAATTGCGTCTCTGTAACGGACCGCAACTTTGGGGTTGATAAGACGTCCTTCGGCATCCATAGGCTCGCTTGCCTGAGCAACGATGTAGTTATCTTCCATATCGGCGGTCATATATTCGACCTTTTTCTGGACGATACCCGTTTCTTTATCTATCGGACGGTACGGAGATTCGATAAAGCCGTACTCGTTTATTCTTGCGTAAGAGGAAAGGTTCGAGATAAGACCGATATTCGGGCCTTCGGGAGTCTCGAGGGGACAGATACGTCCGTAGTGCGAGTAATGAACGTCTCGAACGTCGAAGCTTGCCCTGTCTCTTGTAAGACCGCCGGGACCGAGGGCTGAAAGTCTTCTCTTATGAGTTATACCCGCAAGAGGATTGATCTGATCCATGAACTGCGAGAGAGGAGATGAGCCGAAGAACTCTCTTATTGCGGCGATAACCGGACGGGAGTTTATCAGCGATTGAGGAGTGACAGTCGCAAGGTCCTGCATGTTCATACGCTCTTTTATGGAGCGTTCCATTCTCGCGAAGCCGATACGCAACTGATTCTGAAGAAGTTCACCGACGCAGCGTATGCGACGATTACCCAGGTGGTCTATATCATCGGTCGTACCTATGCCGTAACCAAGGCAGATTATATAGTTAATGGATGCAAATATATCCTCGTTGCAAATCGTCAGCGGAACAAGTTCGGACATTCTCGCGCGACATTCTTCCTTGATCTCTTTTTCTGTATCGAATTGTTCGAGAATCTCTCTGAGAACCGAGAATTTGACCCATTCTCTTATGCCTATTTCCTGAGGATCGAACGATACGAATTTTGACATATCGACCATTCCGTTGGAGAATACGCGGACTTCTATCTCGTCGCAGTTGACATAGACTTCAAATACGCCTCTGTCCTGGATCTCAAATGCTTTTTTCTTATCTATATATTCGCCCGCGTCTGCGATAACTTCACCTGTAAGAGGGTCAGAGACCGGACGGGTAAGAACCTTGCCGAGTATTCTCGGAGCAAGAGCCATCTTCTTATTATATTTATAGCGGCCGACACGGGTCAGGTCGTATGTTCTTTCATTATAGAAAAGATTATTGATATGAGAAACGGCGCTCTCTGCTGTCGCGGGTTCACCGGGACGGAGTTTTTTGTAGAGATCGACGAGTGCGGAGGAACGGTTCGTGGAGCTGTCCTTTTCGAGCGTAGCTATGACCTTCGGACTTTCCCCGAAAGCCTCCTTTATCTGCTCGTCCGTTTCTATTCCGAAAGCTCTGATAAGCGTGGTAACGGGGAACTTCTTTCCTTTGTCGACACGAACATAAATCACATCGTTGACATCCGTCTCATACTCTATCCACGGTCCTCTGTTGGGCATGACCGTTCCGGTATAGAGTTTGTTACCGCCTTTATCAACTTCGCATGTGAAATACATACCGGGCGAGCGAACAAGCTGAGATACGACGACACGCTCGGCACCGTTGATTACAAATGTACCGGTGTCGGTCATCAGCGGGAAGTCGCCGAAGAAGATGTTCTGTTCCTGCATTTCACCCGTGGAATTGTTGGTAAGACGGCAAGTGACTCTGAGAGGCGCGGCATATGTAGCATCTCTCTCCTTGCATTCCGCTATGGTGTATTTCGGCGTTTTATCTATCGAAAAATCGATATAATCCAATCTGATCGTACCGGTATGGTCTTCGATAGCGGAAGATTCCTTGAGTACGGAAGCCATTCCTTCTTCAATAAACCACTTGTAGTTGCTCAGCTGGATATCGATCAGGTTCGGAAACGTCTGTATTTCCGTAGCTTTGGCGAAGTTAACCCTTTTCCTGGAGCTGTCACCGAGTTCCTGCCAATATGCATTGACAAATTTTGGATCGACGCTCTTGGCCATGCAATAATCATCTCCGTTTCAAAATTTGAGAAAAAGCACTTGATTTTTTTGCGACTTTATGATATAATAGCAAGCAGAGAGTCCCCGACAGATTTTTTGTTGTTTTCAGCCATTGAGAAATGGCAAAAAATAATGTAAAAATCGGTTAGTGCGGAGAAACTCCCATCTTAATCATGATACAGTATCCTATTATAGCATACTTTTTATTGGTTGTCAATACGCGTCATAGTTTTGCCCCATTTTTATTTCAAGTTTGTGCGAAAACACGATGCAATGTATATATTTTTTTTCAAAAATGCTATGAAAATACCTTAAAAAGTATATATAATAGGTGTATAATCGCTGTCCGTCAGGGATATCGGCGATATATGAGGAGAATATAATGGACAGAAAACTGAAAATAGGCATTATCGGCACGGGCACGATATCCAACAAACACGCGGAGGGCTACAAAGCTCTCTCCGACATTGTTGAAGTCGTTGCCGCCGCAGACATCGTACCGGGCAAAGCACAGGCATTTATCGACAAACACGGTTTCAACGCCCGGGCGTTTGAAAATCACAAAGATCTGCTCAAGCTTGACCTTGACGCTGTCAGCATCTGCACTTACAACACCCAGCACGCTCCCTGTGCCATCGACGCTATGCGCGCAGGCAAACATGTCC
>CAUHAO010000027.1 GCA_959604355.1 uncultured Eubacteriales bacterium | reverse complement strand
AAAAATAAAGCAGGCACATGGCCTGCTTTATTTTTGGTGGACGCTAAGGAACTCGTTCTCGCCTGCGGGCTCGGTCTCGCCGCGGCTCTGACGTGCCCCCGGCACGTCATTCACTCCCGCGTCATTCGAGTTTCTTATCTTATTGTAAAAAAATAAAGCAGGCACATGGCCTGCTTTATTTTTGGTGGACGCTAAGGAACTCGAATCCCTGACCATCCGCACGTCAAGCGGATGCTCTACCAGCTGAGCTAAGCGTCCGTATTCACGCCCGATTTATCGAGCAGAAATATTATACTACAAATTGCCGCCCTTGTCAAGCGTTAACTCTCTTATTTTGAAAAAAGTTTTCATTCGTACGAAACGGAGAAATCGTAAAACGGCAAATATTCCGTTCAAATAAATCCGCCTTGCGCGATTCCGGAAATCTATTAAGTCAAGACCTCTCGGACACAGGCTGTTTTTATGTCTTTTATGTAAAAAATGAATACCCGACTTGCAAAAGACGGTGAAATGTGATACAATTATCGTGAAGAAAATCCCGTTAAGGCAGGTACAGAACATGAACGAAAGATTTCATACAGTTTCTCTCGCGTGCGCTTGCAACACGTCCGTTTCGGCGCTTGACCCGCGCTGCGGCGAGGATATGTGCGAGGAAGCGACTTATTTCCGCCCGTCGCCCGCGTATTGGGGCATCCCTTTTGACGTCCCGTCACAGGGTAACGACACCGTCGCGCTGTTCGAGGGCGATGACGTCACGTTTCCGCTCGGTGGAATAAGCGACAGATATATTGTTTTTCTTCATTCCGCGGATTGCCCCGAACGCAGCCTGCGCAACGAAATAATGTCTCCGTTTACGGGTGTGCCTCCGATAGGCGCACACGTCGCGGATTATATAATCACATTTGAGGACGGCTCACAGCAGTCCATTGATATCCGTATGCGCTACGCGATAAACGCATGGAGCGAAACCGGCGGCAACGGCGGCTTTGAGTGCCGTCCGCATAAAAAACCCGCCGCAAATGACACGTCGTTCGAGGAAATAGCGCGTTACGGCAGTACAAAGCGCACCTACGGCAGAAACATGGCTCGCACCGAAAAAGCAGGGGAGAACTGCGATTTTAACCTCTGGCTCTACGCATGGGAAAACAAGACGGGCAAAAAAGCCGTCAGTCTCACCGTGCGCAACCTCACACGCGCCGTCATTATCAGCGGCATCACGGGCTGCGACGTGCGCGAAAATCCTCTTCGCTGGGAACGTCGCGAAAAAATGTGCCTTGACCTCAACGACGCTGCCAATTGGCCCGAAATAGACGCGGAAGAACTTGAAAGACTCCGCCACAGCGCGATAAATCTTAAAAACAACATCTCCATAGACATGGGCGCCGTCATTTCCGTGCGTCCGCACCTGCTTTTCGAAAATGAAAATTGGCTTACCACGGACTCAACACTCCCACCGAAATGCAGGGACCACGCTTTCATCGTCGAATTTTCAGCGCATCCCGACGCACATCTCTTCCTGGGCAACGCGGAGATACCGCTCAAACGTATTGCATCAAACGCGCACCTGCATATTGAACCTGCGCGCGAAGATGTTACCATACATATCATCGACAAACAGACACGTAAGCGCACCGCGGTCAAATTCCACGCCCACGGCCGGTTCGGTGAATACCTCGCGCCCCGCGACAGACAGCGCTACACCACAAATCAGTGGTTCGAGGACTTTTCGGCGGACTACACGCGCCGCGGCTATGACTGCTGCTATGTTGACGGTGAGGTGCATATGCTCGCGCCGAAAGGCAAAATATACGTCGACATAACAAAAGGTTTCGAGATAAAGCCCTATAAAGCGATACTCGAGGTCGATGAAAATCATACCGAATTCACCGTGGAGCTCGAACATACCGTCGATTGGCGCAGCAAGGGCTGGGTCACGGCGGACACTCACGTTCATTTCCTTTCGCCTATGACGGCACAGCTTGAAGGCGCGGCGGAAGGCATAAACGTCGTCAATCTGCTCGCGTCGCAATGGGGAGAAATGTTTACCAACGCCGCCGATTTTGACGGCAAAACGACCATCGGCTCAAAAGAGGCGGGCGGCGACGGCGAATACCTTGTGCGTGTCGGTACGGAGAACCGTCAGCAGGTCATGGGTCACATCTCTCTCGTCGGCTACGAGGGCGACATCATTCTTCCGCTTGCAACAGGTGCTCCCGATGAGGCGGCGATAGGCGACGCGCTCGAAGCGGGTATATCCGACTGGGCAAAACAATGCCGCGATAAAAACGGCATCAACATCCTGCCGCATATTCCCAACCCGTACGGCGAAGGCTCGGCGTCCGTCGTGCTCGACCTCATCGACGCGGTCGAGGTCTGCTGCTGGAACAACCCCTACGGCGGCATAAGCCCGTATTCGCTCTCCGACTGGTACCACTATCTCAACTGCGGCTACCAGCTTCCCTGCGTCGGCGGCACGGATAAAATGGACGCGATGACGGAACTCGGCGCGGTACGCACATACGCACATATAAAGGGGCAACCCTTTACATACGACTCATGGAAACAGGCGATAACGTCGGGCGACGCGTTCGTAACATTCGGCCCGCTGATAGATATGCAGGTCAACGGCGCGGATATGGGCTCTGTTATCGACCTTCCGAAGGGCGGCGGCACGCTCGACGTGACGTGGACTCTCGGCAGCGCGATAATCCCCGTGACAAGCGTCGAACTTGTTGTGAACGGGAAGACCCGTGAAGTAAAACACCTTAACAACTTCCTCGGAGAGACCTCCGGCTCGTTCTCGGTATTCGTCGATAAACCGTCGTGGATAGCTATCCTCATTCGCGGAAAATACAAGGACGGAGACATTCGTGAGCTCATCGCGGCACATTCAAGCTCCGTCATGTGCTACATCGAAGGGCAGCGTCCGCTCGACCCGGGCGACGCGCTTGAGATTCTTGAGCAGATAGAGGGAATAAGCGCATACGTTCAGACGCTTTCGACCCGCGCAGAGGAGAAAAAGTACAAGCAGATACTCATGAACCTTACCGCCGCGCACCGCGCTCTGCACAACCGTATGCACGCGCAGGGTATGTACCACACTCACGGCGTCGGCACACAGCATGAGCATCCCGACCATAACAACAACCGTTAACACGAAAAGGGGATATGGATTTATGCACGATCAATTGACTCAGGTCGATATGGATAAAATGAGAGCGGAGCTCAAGGAGAGGACTCTTGAATTGCGCCCGAAGCTTCTTGCGGAAGTAAAACGTACGCGCGAATTCGGCGACCTGAGCGAAAACGCGGAATACAAATGCGCAAAGCAGGCGCAGAATCAGAACGAACGCCGTATACGTTACCTTGAAGGAATGATACGTACCGCAGTTGTCGTCACGAATTTCGCAAAAGGCGGTGAGGTGGGGCTTCTGAGCAAGGTCACGCTTTATTTCGAGGACGATGACGAGGAAGAGCAGATACAGCTTGTTACGACACTCCGTATCGACGTAGACAGAGGCTATGTCAGCATCGCGTCCCCGCTCGGAAAGGCGCTCATGGGTCACAAGGTCGGCGACAGGGTACAGGTTCATGTCAATGATAGCGTAAGCTATTATGTCGTCATCCGCGCCGTCGAACAGGGCGAAGACAATGCTGACCTGCCGATAAGACAGTTTTGACTTCTACGCAGAAAAATGCGGGCTGAAAGATCTTTTCAGCCCGCGATTTTTTTGTTTGCGGAAATATTTTTTCAATATAAAAGGCGTCAATCCTTAAGCTCCGTCTCTTTGCCGTATTCAAGATGACTGCCGTTCTCCCAGAATTTTTTGTGCCTTGCGTACGTTTCGGCGGGAACGGGCTCGAATTTGTGAGTAGATACCGGCTGCAGCTGGTCTCCCGCGATTTTGGGATCCGTGCACGCGTTGTCGTTTCTGTACGCCTCACGTTCCTCGGGATTGCGGAAATTCGGTACTTTCATCGGGATGTTGCCGTTGAGCGCCGATTTATACGCGAGCAAGCCGCAAATACCCATATCGAGCGCCTGATATACGTCGATGGCCCATTCGCCCTGAGGTCTGCCGAGTATCTTCTCGATAAAGAAATGCGTTGCATAGAAGTCCGAGCCGCCGTGCGTGCCGAATTTGCGCGCCATATCGGCATCGATGAACGGTTCGGGCATGTAATGCTCCCAGTTTCCGTGACCCGGGCGGTCGCTTTCTTTGTAAATATGAAGTATCGCCTCACGGCCCTCCATATCGGAGAAACGCTCCGTCTCCATCATACCTCTTTGACCGTATATCTGATAGCTCATGCTGCAAGGCTCACGTTTGAGGTCGCCGTGAATGCTGCGCGCCACCGCACCGTTTTCGAACGTCACAAGCTCAATGCCGCCGCCGCGGGTGATCGCTGTCTCCTTATATCTTTCCGACAGCGGTGTCTCAAATCCGACGACCTGCATCGGACGCTGTCCCGTTATCGTCAGCAGAGGGCCAAGGCTGTGCGTGCAGTAGAAGTTGGGGGTGAGGCGGTTTCTCCAATGCGTCGGGTCACCGTACGTTATCAGCGGCCATACCATAGCGCAATCGTGGATATATTCACCGTCCATGTACACCACGTCGCCGATTTCTCCCGTTCTGAAACGTCTCCACATCTCGAACGTGTGACGCATGTAACAGTAGTTTTCCGCGTAAGTGTAGACTTTGCCGGTACGCTCGACGGCTTCGACGAGTTCGACCGCCTGCGCCATCGTTTCGCACGGGAGCACCTCCGACATGACATGAAGGCCCTTGTTGAGGCATCTTACCGCGAATGTCGCGTGTTCCGTCGCGTAGTTTGCCAGTACCACTGCGTCCATGTCGTGTTCGATGAATTCATCGAACGAGGTGTATGTCGCTACTTTTGTGCCGACTTCCTCCGCGCTTTTTTGTATTTCTTCAAGGATCGGCTCGTATTTGTCGCACACCGCCACAAGCTCCGCGTCGGGATGCTGGAGCAGTACGTTTATCATCGTTTTCCCGCGATAACCGCCGAAAACGCCGATTTTGAGTTTCGCCATAGTCCTTTGTTCCTTCTTTCCGAAAATATTAGAGCAGATTTCTTTCAAGGTTTACCATAAAGTCCTGAATGTTGGTAACGATGCCCGTCGCGCTCAGACTGCCGCGGTCACGCAGCTTGTTTACCGCAAATTCCGCAACGTCTACGGTGTAGAAATAAACGGGGCGGAGCTTTCCGTCAACGACCTGATACGAGGGCGTCATGTTGCCTGTCGCTATCGTGTGCAGCTGTGTCGCAAGGGCGATTACTGTCGTTGCCTTGCGCGTGTGCTCACGCATTGCGTCCTGCGCTTGGTAAACGTCTCCTTTCACGTCGGGCAGAGGCCCGTCGTCTCGTATCGAACCGGCGAGTACGAACGGCACGTCCTTGCTCACAAGCGAGTACATCACCGAGTCTCTGTCGGCGTACTTCTCAACGAAATTCTTCACGCCGCCCGCGCGACGTACGAGGTTTATCGTGTGCAGATGGTTGTAATGGCCGTTTTCCATCTGCTTTTTCGTGTAAATATCCTGCCCGAGACCCGTGTGGAAGACCGTTGCCTCCATATCGTGAGTCGCGAGCGCGTTGCCGGCGAAAAGCGCGTCGCAGTAGCCGGCCTGGATGAGCTTGCTCAGCGCGCGGCGAGAGTCGTTGTCAAAAACGCAAGCGGGGCCGAGCACCCAGACGATATATCCGTTGTCTCTGTCATGGCGCAGTACGTCATAAAGCGTGTCATAGTCGCGCGAATAAGACGTTTCACGGCTTTTTCCCGTGCGGAACGCGAACGCGCCCGCCGCATCGTCTTCATCTATCGCTTCAAAGCCGTCAGTATGCACGAAAACGCCCGAGGACGCGTCGTCACACCTGCCCACGACCACGTCGTCGCCCTCTTTTATGTTGCGCATTTCCACCGCTTCGGGCTTGCCGTCGCGGATAACAACGGAGCAGTCCATGCGGCTTTGCTCAAGCAACGTCCACACACCGTTTATCTTGAAATATTCGGGGTAAATGGTAGTCGCGTAAAAGTTTTCGGGAATGTACCCATCTCCCGCCTTCTCGGTGATCACGTCGGGCGCCGACACAAACGGCTCCTTCGTGAAATCCGGGGCGATATATTCAGGAAGTTTGAGCATTATAAAAGCACCTCTCTCATATAGGATATTTTACCATAAAACCGCCGCCGTGTCAAGCCCGGACAAAGAAATTTCCCCGGAACGGGTGAATGTTCCGGGGTGACTCTTTATGCCGCAAAAAGTGTTCACGGCTCAGCGCAAATTATCATTTTTTTGTTCTTCGCCGCGCGCGTTTTGCGGCGAAAAGTCTTCTCTACGCTGCGCATGCTCAGCAGATAGACATAAACGGGGTGTATAAGGCACGCCGTCAGCAGCATACGCGGGTCACCGTCGGTGCCGCTCATCAATATCACGGAGAGCAGCCCGTACACGAGGCAGAAGGGAAAGGAGAAGGCTGTTTCCCCGGTCAGCACTTTTTTCGCCGCGTTGAATCCGAAGCACGCCGCGAAAGTCAAGCCGTACCAGCCGACAAACGACAGCAGCGTTCCCATACGGCCCTGCGCGAGTCTGTCGGCAAACGCCGCCGCGGGTATCGCGAGACTCAAAAACACGGCGGCGCTCATAATCGCCGAGAATACCGCCTTCCGGGTAGGAACGTGCCCGTACTTTCTTCCGTTTTTCTTTATGGGAGCGCTTTTTTTTACACTCAGGTCTTTCATTTTCGTATCCCTCATTCCTTATTTATATCGAGCATACTCCGCCTCTGTTGATGCTTCATGCTGCGGGCTGTCCCTTGTGTCCTTATTATACATTATTGTATGTCCCATAAAAAGGACTGTGAACATTTTTTCGCGGAAATAAAAAAACACTTGCAATTTCAGAGGTTTTATGATATACTTTATATGAGGTACTAAAATTGGTAAACAATATCCGAAGGGAGATTTATACTATGGGACTTATTAAAGCAGGTATAGGCGCGCTCGGCGGCACCCTTGCCGATCAATGGAAGGAGTTTTTCTATTGCGAAGCACTCGACAAGAACGTTCTCGTAACAAAGGGCCAGAAACGTATGACATCGCGCTCATCCAACACCAAGAGTAACGATAATATCATTTCCAACGGCTCCGGTATCGCGGTTGCGGACGGCCAGTGCATGATGATAGTCGAGCAGGGCAAGATCGTTGAATTCTGCGCGGAACCCGGCGAATTTACATGGAATTCTTCCACCGAACCCAGCATTTTCACCGGCTCTCTCGGCGAAAGCCTCAAAGAAACCTTTAAGACCCTCGCTCGACGTTTCACCTACGGCGGTGACACGGGCAAGGATCAGCGTGTTTATTATTTCAACACCAAGGAACTCATCGACAACAAGTTCGGCACGCCAAACCCTATCCCGTTCCGTGTCGTTGACAGCAAGATAGCGCTCGATATCGACGTACAGCTGCGTTGCTCGGGCGTTTATTCGTATAAGATAGACAACCCGATGCTGTTCTACACCAACGTGTGCGGCAACGTCGAAAAAGAATACACCCGTGACGAACTTGACAGCACCCTCAAGACAGAATTCGTCAGCGCTCTCGCTCCCGCGTTCGCGAAGATCTCGGAACTTGAGATACGCCCGAATCAGATCCCCGCGCACACCACGGACCTCGAAAATGCGATGAACCAGATTCTTTCCGAAAAATGGGGAGAACTGCGCGGACTCAAAGTCGTCAGCGTCGCGATGAACCCGATAACCCTCACCGAAGAGGACGCGGAGCTCATCAAACAGGCTCAGCGCACGGCTATCATGCGTGACCCGACAATGGCGGCGGCAACGCTCGTCGGAGCACAGGCGGACGCGATGAAAGCGGCGGCGGAAAACGAAAACGGCGCGATGACCGGCTTTATGGGGATGGGTATGGCGATGAATCAGGGCGGAATGAACGCTCAGAACCTTTTCGCGATGGGGCAGCAACAGCAGTCACAGCAGCCTCAGCCCAAGCCCGAAGCACCCAAGGCGGGCGGGTGGAAATGCGCTTGCGGTACTGAGACAAGTGGCAATTTCTGCCCGAACTGCGGCGCGAAGAAGCCCGAAGAAGAAGGCTGGAAATGCACCTGCGGCTCCGTAAACAAGGGTAATTTCTGCCCGAATTGCGGCGCGAAGAGACCGGCGGGAGCACCTCTTTACAGATGCGACAAATGCGGCTGGGAGCCCGAAGATCCCGCTAAGCCTCCGAAGTTCTGCCCCCAGTGCGGAGATAAATTCGACGGAAACGACATAAAATAAAGTGATCGACCCGACATGAAGTCGTGTGTGAAAAATCGGAGGTCACATGGCAGGCTTACTTGAATATAAGTGTCCCTGTTGCGGCGGCGCGATTGCGTTCGACCCGGATTTGCAGAAGCTCAAATGCCCATACTGCGACACGGAGTTCGACGTTGAAACGCTCCAAGACTACGACAAGGAACTGCAAAAAGATAAAAACGACAATATGTCCTGGCAGTCTCCCGCAGGCGGAGAATGGCAGGAGGGCGAGCAGGAGGGGATGCGCGTATACGTATGCGCATCCTGCGGCGGCTCGATAATCGGCGACGAGAACACCGCGGCGACAAGCTGTCCGTACTGCGGCAATCCCGTCGTGATGAAAGGCAACCTTGCGGGCGCGCTGAAGCCCGATTTCGTCATACCTTTCAAATTTGACAAAGAGGCGGCAAAAGAGGGACTGAAAAGTCACCTCAAGGGCAAGCATTTTCTGCCGAAGGTTTTTAAGGATGAGAACCATATCGACGAAATAAAAGGCATCTATGTCCCGTTCTGGCTCTTCGACACCGACGCGGACGCTGACCTGCGCTACAAGGCAACGCGCGTGCGCTCATGGAGCGACAGCGACTACAACTATACCGAAACCTCGCACTACTCTGTTATCCGCGCAGGAACGCTCGGCTTTAACCACGTTCCCGTTGACGGGTCGTCGAAAATGCCCGACGAACTCATGGAATCCCTTGAGCCTTTTGATTTCTCGCAGGCGGTGGACTTTCAGACGGCATACCTTGCGGGCTATTTTGCGGACAAATACGACGTCACGTCCGAAATGAGCGTGCAGCGTGCAAATGAACGCATAAAAACCGCGACGGAACAGGCTTTTGCGGCTACCGTTACAGGATATTCATCCGTGCTGAAGGATGGCGGCAGCATAAGCCTTCGGAATTCCAAAGCGTCATACGCCCTTTACCCCGTGTGGTTGCTCAACACCACATGGAAAGGGGAAAAATACACCTTTGCAATGAACGGTCAGACAGGCAAATTTGTCGGGAACCTCCCGATGGATAAGAGCGCATATCGCCGAACGCTGTGGGGTCTTGCGGCAGCTATCGCCGCGGGCGTGTTCCTGCTGACATATCTGCTGTGGCTGATCTAGGGGAGGGCATATGAAAAAAATATTACCTCTCTTTTGCGCTGCCGTGCTCCTCGTTATGCTCGCGCTTCCCTCGTCCGCGTCATCTGTGCGCCTTGTCGATAACGCAGACCTTCTGTCGGAGCAGGAGGAAGCATCGTTGCTTGCAAAGCTTGACGAAAAAAGCAATGCGCTTGATTTCGATATCGTTATCGTCACCGTCACGTCTACCGGATACAGCACCGCAGAGCAATTTGCGGATGACTATTACGACTACAATGACTACCGCGATGACGGCGTGCTGCTGCTCATAGACATGGGCGACCGCGCATGGCACATTACAACGTCCGGCTACGGCATTGAGGCTCTGACAGACTACGGCCTTGAACATATCGAAGACAACATCATCGGATACATGAGCTCCGGCAGCTGGTACAACGCGTTTTCTGTGTTCACAAACGAGTGCGCCGAGCTCGTCGAAAGTGCGAAAAACGGCGAGATTTACGATGCTCCTACATACGACCCTTACGATCCTTATAACCCTTACGATCCGTATGACCCGTATAACCCTTATGAACCGTATGATGAGGACACGTCTTTTCCCGTTGTGCGGAATCTTATTATCTCCGTGATAATAGGTTTTATCGCTTCACTGATAACTGTCTCTGTAATGAAAGCGTCGCTCAAATCCGTAAGCTCACAGCAGTCAGCGTCAGAGTATGCTGTAAGGGAGACTTTCGATATCCGCAAACAGACCGACACGTTCCTTTACCGCAATGTAAACCGTGTCGCACGTCCGAAAGAGACGACCTCATATTCCTCGGGCCCGTCGTCACACGGTTCGAGTATACATACATCGTCCTCGGGTCATTCTCACGGCGGCAGAGGCGGACATTTCTGATAAGATAAATAAAAAAACCTGCTGAAATTCATATTTTTCAGCAGGTCATTTTTATATGTTCGGTTTAATCGAGGAAATCTTTAAGACGTTTGCTTCTGCTCGGATGACGCAGTTTGCGCAGTGCTTTTGCTTCTATCTGGCGGATACGTTCACGCGTAACCTTGAACTCTCTGCCAACTTCTTCAAGTGTTCTCGTGCGGCCGTCGTCAAGTCCGAAGCGCAGACGCAGTACGCGTGCTTCACGGTCGCTGAGTGTGTTGAGAACTTCGTTAAGCTCTTCCTTGAGCAGCGTCTGGGACGCGACGTCACTCGGCGCGGGAATGTCTTTGTCCTCGACAAAGTCACCCAGATGGCTGTCTTCTTCCTCACCGACAGGGGATTCGAGCGACACGGGCTCCTGCGCGACTTTCATTATCTCACGCACGCGGTCGATGGGCATGTTGAGCTTTTCGGCAAGCTCGTCCGCCTGCGGCTGTCTGCCGAGGTCTTGAACGAGTTCTCTTTCGGCCTTGGAAAGACGGTTTATAGTCTCGACCATGTGTACGGGTATTCTTATTGTTCTCGCCTGGTCTGCGATGGCTCTCGTTATTGCCTGACGTATCCACCATGTGGCGTATGTGGAAAATTTAAAGCCCTTGCTGGAGTCGAACTTGTCCACCGCTTTTATCAAGCCGAGGTTGCCTTCCTGGATCAGGTCAAGGAAAAGCAGGCCTCTTCCTACGTATCTTTTAGCAATACTTACGACGAGACGCAGGTTTGCCTCATTGAGACGTTTTGCCGCCTCCTTGTCGCCGTGGCTTATTCTTTCCGCCAGTTCCGCTTCCTCTTCTTCGGAAAGCAGCGGTACTTTGCCTATTTCGTGCAGATATACCTTTACCGGGTCATCGATGATGATACCTTCGGATTGGAGCAGCGCTTCCATATCTTCGGGATCAATGGGCATCATCGTTACTTCTTCCTCGAGGTCTTTGATCTCGTCGAGGTCTTCCGCCGACAGAGATTCCTCGATCTCTATGCCTGCGTTGCGGAGTTCGTCATACACCGCAGAGATCTGCTCAGGCGTGAGTTCGAGCTTGTCAAGCTCCGCTTTGAGTTCGCTTGACTGCAAAGAGCCGGCTTCTCTGCTTTTTTCCAGCAATGCTCTTACACCGTTTTTCTTTTCGACATTTGAAATATCCATTTTCAGTTACCCCGTTTCTTTCTCATTTCGGAAAAAATTTTTCCGAAATTCTCGTCACTCAGATTTTCTTCCGCCGAAGAGCGGAGAATCCGTTTCTTTTCTTCTTTCAGAATAAATGCTATATCTTTTATTTTCGCGTCGGATACGCTTTGCGCACCGATGTTCGCCGCAAGTGATGTGATTTTCCCCATTTCTTCCGTCGTAAGTCCCGATGATATGAGCGACAAAGGCTCTGCATTCGGGTCTGTCGGTATTTTTTCACATAAAAGCGTGAAAATACGTCTGCCGAAGTCCGTTACGAAGTCACCTTCGTTTATTTCGGCGGTAACGACATCGAGTTTTTCGGGAAAATTGAGCAGAACGGAAAGAATATCCTCTTCCGCACGCGCCGCTTTGAGATATTTTGCTTTTTGGGGATTTACAGTATCGTCGCGCCCCCGCAGTTTATCCAGCGCGCCGCGTTCTTCCTGCTTTTTCTCGGATTTTTTACGCCTGTATATCGCGCTTTTCAGCTCTGCCGTGAGATTTTCTTTGCTCAGCCCCGTTTCACGGCTAATTCTGCCGATATATATTTCCTGCTCGACCTTGTCCGACGACGCCGCAAGTATCGATATCATTTCCCGCACCGCCTGCAGTTTCTCGCTGTCAACGGACATGTTATACTTGAATTTCACCGTGTCGAGGCGGTAGTCGAGGTCTTTCGGCGACGCCTCAAGCAGCGCACGGAAACGCTGACGCCCGTTCTCAGGGTCGGATTTCATAAATTCGTCGGGGTCTTTCGAGCCCGGTACGGTGATAACGCGCACTTCGAGTCCCGCCGCACGGAGTATCCCTATGGCTTTTTCTGCTGCGTTCCGTCCCGCGTTATCGCTGTCGTAACAGATGACCACACGATCGTTATAGCGTTTTATCAAACGCGCCTGTTCGGGCGTGAGCGCCGTTCCGAGCGACGCGACAGCACTTGAAAATCCCGCCTGATGCAGCGCGATGACGTCCATATAGCCCTCGCAGAGGATTATCGGGTCTTTTGATGAGCGTGCCTTATTCAGCCCGTAAAGGTTTGTGCGTTTATGAAAGATAGTATTATCGTTTGTGTTGAGGTATTTCGGCTTTATTTCGTTATCCAGCGCGCGCCCGCCGAAGCCGATGACCCTGTCACGGTGGTCGATTATCGGGAATATGACGCGGTTGCGGAAGAAGTCGAAGTCGCCCTTTTTGCCTTTGAGCGTAAGTCCCGCCGCGCGGATATCGTCCTCGCCGTAACCGAGCCCTTTCAGGTGATCGAGCAGCGCGTACCACGAATCGGGCGCATATCCGATGCCGAAGCGCGTCACCGTCTGAGGCAAAAGCGCACGTTTCGAGATGTATTCAAGCCCCGCTTTACCCTGCGGCGATTTGAGAGTCGAGTGGAAAAATCTTGCCGCGGCGCGGTTTATTTCGTAAAGACGTTTCTGACGTTCGGCTTTTTCCGACGCAAATTTGTCTTCGCTCGGCACCGCAAGCCCGACGGAGTCCGCCAGAAAATGCACAGCCTCGGGGTACGAGAGATTTTCTATCTTCATTATGAAGGTGATGACATCTCCGCCTGCGTGACAGCCGAAGCAATAGAAGAACTGCTTTGCGGTATTTACGCTGAACGACGGCGTTTTCTCGCTGTGGAAAGGGCAGAGGCCGACACAATTGCCCGAGCGTTTTTTCAGATCGACATAGCGTGATATAACGTCTTCGATATTGCATCTTGCGCGAAGCTCGGAAAGAAATTCTTCATCAAACGCCATGTAACCGCCTCCTTAAACACTTTTCGCAATATCATTACGCCCGTTTTTGAATATATCCTTTTTTTGCGGTACGGAGTTCGCTTTTTTGTCGAAATAGAGCGCAACTGTGACACCTTTTCGCGCCGCGCATATAATGGGAATGTAAGCGATGAAAAGCAAATACGACTTTGCGTATTGAAGGGGAGATATACATAATGAAGATAGTCGTAGTAAAAGCCAACGGTTTCTGGCGCAACTTGCTCCGGGCGATCTTCGGACTTAACCGTCACAACGAAGATTGACGCAAAACATCTCAATATAAAAGAGAGTGCGGCCTTTTCGGACTGCACTCTTTTTATGCGGTTGTTTTCAGACGATGCCGTCATTATTTGAGAGACAAAGCTTTTTTATTTCAATTCAAAATTTTTTCCTCAGAAATATGTAAAGCGGGGGCTTCCGAAGAAGCCCCGTAATTTCACTGTTGATTGAGATTATTTTTTGTTTATTTCTCCTGCAAACTCAAAGCCCTTTTTCGCAGCGATTACAGCAATAACTTCATTGATAACCGCAGCCGCTGCAATTGTTCCCGTTACAATTGTCGCCAATTCCGGTTCGGATGACGCCAATACAGAACTGATAATTCCCGTAAAAACCAATGAAACTCCCGAATGGGGAAGTAAGGTTAAACCGAGAAATTTCTGAACGGTAACCGGCATTTTGGTGAGCTTTGCTCCAAGTCTTGCTCCGCCGTATTTTCTGCATATACGGGATACGATATATACAAAGGTATATAAACCGGCGCCGAGAATCAAACGGTAATCCAAAGGTGCTCCGAGGTCCACGATTGCCGCTAACAAGCTTACTGCAAGAACAGGATGGAACAGGTTTACCAATTCATTCAGTTTTTCTTCCGTGAGCATATTGGAGAATGTGGCAGAAAATGCTACACCCATCAGCATATAATTAAGCGCAATATCTGTGAACACGAACTTGTTAAGAACCAGCCCGATTGCGGTGGTAATTGTGATGCCTGCTAAGAGGATTGCCAATGTGCCGGCTTTCCCTAAATTCTTCTGAAGTATTTTTCCGGCGACAAACCCAACAGCAACGCCAATGATAACAGGAAGAAAAATCATAACGGGAATCATATAAAGCGGAACCGAGCCGCCCGATACAGCCCTCGCAATAAACGAATTTACCGTAAAAAATACGGCTATACCTACGATGTCATCCAATACCGCCATCGGAATGAGCGTATCCGTAACCGGTCCTGAGGTGTGAAATTCCTGCACGATAGATAATGCCGGAGCAGGAGCAGTTGCCAATGCAATGCCGCCAAAGGCAAACGCCAAATAAAGCGGAACTTCTGCAAAATAAAAGACAACGGCAAAAACCAACGATACAAACAGAAATGTACCGAGAGACTGCGTTAAGGTCGTTACTATCAAAGCCTTCCCGTAGTTTTTTATTTTCTTCCATATCAATTCCGTGCCCAGCATCAATCCGAATGCACATTGCATCCAGGTAATAATCAGCTTATACCATTGAGAATCAATAACGGACTGCGTCACAAGTCCCACGGCGGTCGGTCCGAGTATCATACCGACTATAAGCCACCCAAGTATGGATGGCATTTTAATTTTTGTAATCAGCTTGCCGGCTATGAAAGCTATCAATAATACGCATAGCCATCTTAAAACGAGCATCATCGCACCTCTGCACATACTAAGTTATCGTTAAATCAATTATATTATTTAATTATACTGCATTTTCTCCCAAAAGGAAAGGGGAAAATTCATTCCGTTCCATACAGGTCAATTTTACATTTAAGTTTGCCTTAATTTTGATAATCCGAATTACCCCGAAGCAAGAGTGTTTCGGGGCTTTGGTGCATATAATTTTATTTCTGAAAAAAGCAAAGGCGTTTATTGTTTGCCCGTTTCCGAAAAGACTCCAAAAATCACTGCTTTCCGGCGTTTTAGCCATGAAATCCTTATTTTACGGTACTTTTGCAAATTTTGAGCGTAAAAAAGACCCTGCAAAATTGCTTTTGCAAGGTCAATTTTATAATTTAGTTTGCCTTTTGTGTTATAAGGCAGTTTGCCTTTTCACAAAGATAAACTTATTACTTGCTTTCCTTTATCGCTGCCTGTCCGGCTGATAACAAAGTGAGGAATTATTTCCTAATTTCGTTAATAGCTGCCTGTGAAGCAAGGCAAATATAAGGGGGTTTTGAATGAGGACTGTTGCATCCTCGTTCTCTTTCCTATGTAACGAGGAAATCTCCTCGATTTCCTCTAACTTGATAACGTTCTTCTTTTTCCGTCCCTCTACCGTGTATGTGGCTCTTGCCTTGGTGTTTCCACTCAAATTAACATACCAATGAAAAGAGGTGTCAGAAGTCGGTGTCACCATATATACAAACTTCTTGATTACATCGTGGTTAAGCGTTGCTTCGCTGAAATCTACGAGAGAATGTAATGTTGCGGTGATCTCTGTCAAGTTCAATGCGGTTCCTTGTTCCTCGGCTTGCGGTGCATCTTCCAAAGCCTTCTCCAATGCACGTATTTCAGCATCTACCGGGGAGCGCATTGCTTGGTACTCGTCCTTGGAGATTTCGCCATCTGCTCTCATTGCAATTAGATTTTGCAATCGGGTCGTGGCTTTATTGAGTTTTGCTTGAATGGCGGCGGTGTCGCCCTTGCCACTTGTTACTCGCTCATCCCTATAATACCTCTTTATAAGGTCAAGCGCAAGTAAAACAGATTCTTTTCTGTCTGTCCATAGGTGCTCTAAAAGGGACTTTGCCATAAAATCAAGTTTCCAATCGGCAATCATACGGCTGTCGCAATATCCCTCGGTATCCAAACCAAGCTCAACTCGTTTCTTTTTGTTGCCGTTGTTCAGTTGATTGTAGCATTGATAACCGTAGGAGATGCCGCCGTCATTTTTGGTGTGCCACTTGTTTTTGCGGAAAGATGATCCGCACGAACACCGAAGCAAATTGACCCATATATCTTTAGAGTCACGCTTGCTATGTGTGGTCTTGGTTGACGATACTAAAGATGGCTTTACACGGTTCGTCCGTATCTCTTGTGCCTTATCCCACACTTCTTGTGATACAATAGCAGGGAAATCACCCTCAATATATTCATAGGTGGACATATCAAGGTTATTGATACGCTTCTGCTCCAAAAAGTTATTGCTACGGGATTTATTATAACATTTCGTTCCGGTGTAAGTGGCATTTCGGATTGCTCTCATAATATTCGATACGCTCCACTTTACCAACCCACTTGCCGTTTTGCGTTTGCGCTCGGTGAGAATGTTCGCTATCTTCATTGAACCGTATCCCTGCAGGTAAAGGTCAAATATCATTCGCACCGTTTCGGCTTGCTCCTCGTTGATAACGTAAGTATCACCAACTCGGTCATAACCTAAAATATTTCCGTTACCATAAAGGACACCGTTATCACGGCTGATTTTCTGACCTGCCTTTACACGCTCGGATGTTTTGCGGCTTTCTTCCTGTGCCAAGGTTGCCATAAGAGACAAACGCAACTCTCCGTCGCCATCCATTGTCCAGATATTATCATCAATGAAAAACACCTCAACACCGATATTCTTTAATTCTCTTGTTACCACAAGGGTATCAACTACGTTACGGGCAAATCGACAAACCTCTCTCGTCACGATCAAATCAAATTTGCCGCTTCGTGCATCCTCCAACATACGGAGAAAAGCAGGACGCTTTTTAAAATATAATAGAGGTGAGTTACAATGCACAATGTATTAGATGCGTTTGCCGCAGAAGCAAAAAGAAAACTTATTGCCGCTGGGTACACCCAAAGAAAACTGGCTGAAAAGCTGAATATGAGTGTTCGCACTATTATGGATTTAGAAAACTGCATCAGCAATCCAAAGTCTGAAACGATCTTATTGATAGCACGGGAGCTGAATATCAGTATTGATTCTATCCTGTTTCCAGATTTAGCGAGCGGTACCGTATCCAAAAGCATTATTGATTTCTTTTCCGGCAAAACCGAAAGTGAAATACAAAAATATATTTCACTGTGTCAGCAAGCAGATCAATTTAAGAATGACCACTGAGCAGTTGTTTATTGGTTTAAGCAACTGCTTTTTTCTGCTGCAACTACAATGATACGGTTGCTTTTAGCGGCACCATAGTAGGTAGATAATGTAAGAAGCTGTTGTCCGTATTGGGGTATGAACCCTGTATCGTACAATGCTCGGTTGCTTATCTCCGACACTTTATCGTTATATTTAACTTCATCGGCGGCGGTGTGGAAATCATACCAGCCGTCGTTATTCTTTACATACTCCACCGCAAAAACCTGGTATATTCTCAATCCGTCTGCTGTTTCAAACTCAATGTACGGATGTTCCTCCCAGTATGCTTTATCCCTATATTGTGTAACATCAGAAAACATCGTACCGTTTTTCATATTATGACCATAGACAATCAAATTGTCACATTCCGGGGTAGAATTGCCATCCAAAAACGGAACGCCGGACACACTGTATTCGCCCTCGAAGTTTTTACGAAGGTACTTCTGAGGTTCTTCGGGTGTAAACATAACCGGATAATTCACCGCCGTATTCGGAATACATATCCAGCCGATACAATCCCCGTTTGCTTCAAATAACGGTGTTAGATTGCGTGTGGACTTTTTCTGTTCCTGCGGTGTTTCGGTCTGTTCAACATTATCCGTCATTTCCGTTTGTTCTGCCTCAGTAATAATCTCCGCTAACTTTTCAAACCCTTTTATATCTTGTTGGCGTTCCCGATACTCTTTTGCTATCATTCCGACAGAAAAGAGCATTATAGCGACAAACAGGAGCAAAATTAACGGTAATACTTTTTTAGTTTTCATATAGACCTCCGTCAATAGCTTCTGTTTTTTTACTGAACACCATATATTACTCTTGTCTTGTCAATTCATACACTCTCCCGGGCTCGGTGCTTCCTTCGCCGCCGGTCATTGTGAGAACGCCATTTTTCACAGAAAAGGTATAGACAGCATCCCGTGCAGCATCACTTTCAAAGTCGATATGCAATTCATTGTCCTTTATCTTATAGGTGAACGGGTATGTATTGCCGGGTAAATTCAGCGAGCCGTTTCCGTTTCCGTCAAACTGATATACCGTTACGCCGTCAAGATCCCAGGTGCCTTTCAGTACATCGCCGCCGCTGCATGATTTGACAA
>CAUHAO010000026.1 GCA_959604355.1 uncultured Eubacteriales bacterium | reverse complement strand
CATCGAGATTTTGTTGAACCTGATTTATTACGATCTGAAGTGAAGTTTGAGCTGCAGCTATTTGTCTTTCCAGCGCAGACTTATTGCTTTCGTTTGCTGTTTCAAGTGCCGTCTTAGCAGCAGTCAGCGCATCATTCAGCGCTTTGATCTTATCGTCCAGCGCCTTGTCGCCGTCTGCAATGGCTTTGTCGAGTTCTGCTTTTGCATCATCGAGATTTTGTTGAACCTGATTTATTACGATCTGAAGTGAAGTTTGAGCTGCGGCTATTCGACTCTCCAGAGCAGAATTATTGCTTTCGTTTGCTGTTTCAAGTGCCGACTTAGCAGCAGTCAGCGCATCATTCAGTGCTTTTATCTTATCGTCCAGCGCCTTGTCTCCGTCTGCAATGGCTTTGTCGAGGTCTGCTTTGGCATCATCGAGATTCTTCTGAACCTGATCTATAGCGGTTTGCAGTGCGGTCTGTGCCGAGGAGATCTGCCCTTCCAGCGCGGCCTTATTGTCTTCGTCTGCTTTCTCAAGTGCAGCCTTAGCAGCAGCCAGCGCATCATTCAGCGCTTTGATCTTATCGTCCAGTGCCTTGTCGCCGTCCGCAATAGCTTTTTCCAGAGCTTTCTTTGCATCTTCGAGATCTTTCATCAACTTCGTCAACGAATCCGTGGTAAATGCCCACTTAGCGGTCAGGATCAGATCTTCGTTCACAGGCGTGTCAAAGAGGTAGATCATGTCCCCGTCATACCAGCCAATGAAAGTACGTGTATCCTCCGGCGTGATCGGCATACTTACGGTCTCACCTTTATTCAGCACGAAGGTTGCGTAAACCTCGCCGTCGCTGTAGAAGTAAACCGCTACAACGTCCTCGTCCTCGCTGATACCTGTTACTTTGCCATAGTACATACCGGTTTTAATGTCACCGGTCGCGTCTTCACCGTCGCCGGTCACGTCACTGAAGAATGTGACTGCCGTATTTTCGTAGGCGGGGTAGTTATCTTTCGTAATACCGCCCTTGGCTACCACAGTACCGTAGATCACACCGCCGTTTGCACGAATGGGAGCATAGCTGTATATCGCGCTGCCTTTTCCAGCCGCCGTGCAATCTTCAATCAGGATGCCTTCGCTGTATACTGTAATCAGACCCGATTTTGAATAGATCGCGCCGCCGTCACCGGCCTGAGCGTGACAGTTTTTAATCGTTGCGTACAAGAGAATATGTCCCGCTTCGGCATAGATCGCACCGCCGTTGCCGGTCGCTGAATAACAGTCCTTGATCGTTCCGCTCACAATTCCACAGTATCCATCCACAAGATAGATGACTCCGCCGTTGCCGCTCTTGTTCCCGCAGGAAGATATCTCGCTGTCTTCCATTGCAAAAAATCCCTTGACATAGATCGGAGCGAAATAATCGATTTCTCCTGTTTTTTCGTATACGCAATTACGGACCGTAGTTCCCAGGAGACGGACTGCGGATTGATTGGTTGAGTCTACGAAATAGATGACAGACGGGCAATCCTCAATCGTTCCGCCTACCAGCTCAACCCTCATATTCTGGTTAACACATATAGCCTGGTTGCATCCGACAATCTTTCCGTCGTTCATAACGAAGCTGTTCTTTCCCGAATGCATAGATACGGCAGCACCGTATTTGGCGGCGGTACAGTTGCTGATCTCGCCGTTGTTCATAACGAAGCTGTTCTCACCCGACCCCATATATACGGCAGCACCGAAGTTGGCGGTACAGCCCGATATCGAGCCGCCGTTCATAACGAAGCTGTGCGTTCCATTCTCCATATATACGGCAGTACCGTCGTTGCCGGTACAGTCCGATATCGAGCCGCTGTTCATAACGAAGCTGTGCTTTCCCGGACCCATATACACGGCAGTGCCGGCGGCGGTGGCACTACAGTCGTAGATCGCGCCGCCGTTCATAAAGAAGCTGCTCTCGCCTAACTCCATATATACAGCAGCACCTCTGGTTGCTGTACAATTGTATATCGTGCCGGCATTGAAATTAAACGTGGCACCGCTCTTCAGCCTTACTGCGCCTCCGATTTCACCGACAGCACCGCGGATAGAACCGCCCGTAAAGGGAATGTCCGGACCGTTGTCCTTGGTAGAATTACTGTCAATAATCGTCAGCTTAACGCCGTCCTGGACTTCCAGCATGGTAAATTTACCGCCGTCGCTCTGCAGAATATGACCGTTCAGGTCGATCGTAATGTCGGTGAGTTTTGCACTCTCCAGAACCAATGTCGAGGTCAGGGTAATATCGTCAATCAATTTAATCGTGTCATACCCTTTACTCTTGGCGTTTGCAACAGCTTGCTTTAATTCGTATTCGTTCGAGCATTCGTTTGAAAGAATGTACAATTTCAGCTCATTCGATGTAGCCGTGTTGGTTACGCCGCCGTACTCGTTGATCAAGATGCAGCGGAATTTCCAGTTTTCCATCTCTTCCGTAACGGTAAACTCGAGCCATATACGATAGTTATGTATTTTTGCGGTAAACGAGTCGTCGGTGTCCTCCCAATTTACCCCGTCCTTGCAGACCTGCCACTTATATCCGGTAAAAGTGCAGTCATCCCTGTAGATGTTCACATTCAGAAAATCGCCCACCCACACGGTTGATTTGTTTAATGTGGGATCTCCTTTGAATTTCGGAACGGTTAGCACATCCAGGGTTGCCGCGTCGGTATATACGTCGACGGTAGAGCCTTCCGAATCCGTAAAGGAAATCTTACAACGATATTTTCCCGTGAAATTGTGTTTTTCGAGATTGAATTCTATACGCTGATCGCTGCAGGTGTATATGTCATTGTTGACGATATCCTCCCAATGCGAATCAAAAGCATTGTACGGATACTCCTCATAGATCTGCCATTGATATGTAACCGTATATATGTCAGGCAGCGGCTCCGCAAAGGCAAACTCCATAGACCCGGTACCCTGCGTGACGCTCAGCACCTGGCTCTGCGGCTGTGTTCCGATGACGGGCATATCAACAAATGACATTGTCGCCACTTTTGTGCGGTAAATAACCTTACCGTCGTCCATCGCACAGCGAACCAATATCTTATCCGCATCAATACCTTTGGCGTTGACGGTCAGCCTGCATCCGTTGTAATGGGAGTGAAACGCGCTACCGTTCTCTGTTGCAACGGGAATGTAATAAACAGACGGTGCAACTTGAAACGCCTCCGTAGAAGTCCATTCCGACACCTGCTCCCAAGTGGTACCGTTGTCAAGGCTGTACTCCCACCAGAGCGCTCCGCAGAATGGCGGATTTTCGCTGATGCCGACGTAGAACTCTGCAATGCCGCCTGTCGCCGTAGCTTTATCCTTGGGATCGGACGTAAACGACACGTGGTCCACTACCTTGACTTCTATTTCCACCGTAGTGTAGTTTCCGAACATCATATTGTATATAGAACAAATATAGGTGCCGTCAACCTTGGAAGGATCCCAGTTGCCGTTTTCATCCGTATATTTGCTTCTCGGCAAAGAGAGCGTCAATGAATCTGCACCACTGATCTGAACGGATTTATCCCATCCTTCCTTTTTATACCACCATGTTATCAAATGTGCTCTATCTGCGTCAACCGTAATTTGAATGTTTTCCGCCGGATCGTTTGACTGAATGTTGACGGTTTTGGGTGCGTTTTTGACGTGAGTGCTCATATTGAGCAACATTATAGGTGATCCAATCAATATCGACTCTTTATTTATGCGGGATAAATACGCCACACGGCGGAACTGGTAGTAATGCGAATTATTTTCAAAACTCTCATTAAACGCGGTATACTCAAAGAAAGCGTCCGTGTCGTTAACGGTGTTCCAGGTTGCTTTTGAACCTGCTCGCCATTGCCATGCCCACTCAAAGCCTAAATCCTCAAGCCACGTGCCGTCCTTGTAGTACTGCGCTTCAAACGTCACGGTTTCTCCCTTGGTTGCATACTGATCGCCTGTATTGTAAAAGAGCAGTATGTAGACGTCAAAATCATAGGACTTTTTCACCTTACCGTCGATTGCGTATAGCGTACACTTATAATCGTAATTTCTATAATGCAGGTCACCCGTGGTCATAGAAAGAGAATCATACGATCTTCCGAGCGTAAGCTTATTCCCATCCTTATCTTTGCACGTCCACTCCACATAATCGCCGTTTTGCGGAATATCGTAGCGGCACAATTCGATCGTTGTGGTCTCTGCTGTGTATAACGGGTCGGAATACGCCGGACGGTCGACCACCAGGGAATAGTAGAAGGAATTCAGCACCACGCCGGAAGCATAGTCGTTTGTACCCGATTCGAAATATTCGGTTTTGTTAACCGGATAGATCTCGAGGCGCTCCGGCAGTCTGTACAATACATACTGACGCTTGATGACATTCCCCGCGGAATCGGTGACCTGCTTCGGGTATACGTAGTAGGTGTAATCCTCCGTGATCTCCAGGTGGTTGAATGGAAGCTGGCTGGGGTGATTGCCTACGTTCCAATACTTATCCTCAAGCTCCCAGAAATAGATCTTTCCGTCTACCGGATAGAGACCTGTCGTATTGTAGGAAAATTCACTGCTTATGTGCAGCATATCCGACGTGAAAATATCCGCAAATTCACCGAGGTCAATGGTGATCCGCTTCAGGGTACGCAAGTTATTTGGTCCGAGATAGGTTGCCTGCATATCCTCGTTGTAGGCAACGTTTCCGCCGCTGACGTTGATACGCACGCCGCCCGAGCTGCCGCCGGCAATCGTTCCGCTTTTTACATAGAATTCCGGTACAGCGAGCTCGTACAAGCCGGGGCGGCCATCCCACATAGGCGTACTGGTTCCATGAGTCCACAGCTCCTTGATGATACCGTCGCCCTCAACGATCAGCTTGCCGGCAATGGTCACGTGATAGATGCCGTTGTACTTCTTGCCGCCCTCCAGCTTGATCGTGACGGTGTTTTGCCAATGGTCATGAATGATCGTTGCGTTGTTGTTTAACGGCAGCTTGACGGTGTAATCACCGGACCTGATAAAGATCGTCTTGTTTGACCAGCCCAAAGCTGCAATATCAAGGGTGTTGCTGCTGATATATTTGATGTCGCTGCGGAAATCGAAATACTCACTGTACTCGTATTTGTCGCCGTTTTTACGCAGATAGTAGGTGGGACCCTTTTCGTAGGATTTCAGATAGAGATACACTCCGCCATTGTAATCTCCTTCCGGGTACTCGCAATAGTAGTAGCGTTTACCCTCATAGGTATTATAGAACACGAAGTTGTTGCTTTTATAATCAAGCATATGGCGGATATTGCTTTCGCCGTATGTACCTCTCATATTCAACTGTACAGAGGAAGCTCCGCACATATAAAACATAGATGGCATACAACTGTTGTCTTTCAGACTGGTGCTGGAGAAGTAGAAGGTTTGATCATAGAAGAATTCGGCGTAATCACCGAGTCCTTTACCGGTATATGTTATGCCATTCTTTTCAAACGAGACGTCAGGGTTATACGCCTCGATGACGATATCACTGTTCTTTACCGTGAAACTGCTTGAATTCACGGCGATCGTCCGATACAGGCATTTCCATCCGATCACTTCGGGATGGAGACGTCTAAACAAATCGGATGCCGCATCGAGGTTCACCTTTAGTTTGGAATTTCCTTCTATATTGATATCGGCGCTGTCTGCCCATATTGCATAATAGGCGCGTGTGCCGTCGGACTTGTTCGCCTCGTCGGGCATATTTTCCTTGTTTTGGGTAAGCTTAATCTTTGTCTCCTCGACATCACCCAGGTGAGCTTTGACGTTAAGGGTGGAGCCGTTCAAGACGGAAATGCCGTTGGGGTGGGTGCCTCTCGTCGATATGACAGCCGCCATGGAATCATACTGGATCGTACCTTTTTTGTCGTCTTCCTTGCTCCCATCGTAAGACAGCACGGAGTAATACGATTTGTAGATACCGCAGAGGTAGTTGGTTTTTGCATTAACAGTCGAGCCGTTATCAATGATAATTTTACCTTGTGCGTATATTGCCGCGGTACGGTATGTCTCCAGATCCAACTGCACTTTTCCGTCGGTTTTGAAGTCACCGTTGGTGTAAAACGCAGAGTCAGAGGAATACACGGTCAGCTTTCCGTCGCCGGTCACCGTGATCCCGCCGGATCGGGAGTAGAAGCCTAATGATCTGACCGGAGCCCCATCGCTCGTCATCCCGACATTAGACCAATCGCACCAGTTTGATCTACCGACGGCGACGTCGCCTGTCACCTTGACGGTCAGGTTTGTCAATGTTTTTACTTCAACTGCCGCCATATAAAACGCGAATGCCACACTGCCGATACTCGGGTCATATCTGTAAAATGTGGCAATCGCCATGTCTTTTGCTCGCGTCATTTTTTCAAATGCCGCCGTGAACTTGTCGCCGTCGGTCAAGGTCAGCGTGTTCGTAGTAGGGTCGAAGCTCCAGCCCTCGCTTGCATTGCTTGTGTAGGTGCTGGTTACCGCTTTTCCGAATATCTCCAGGCCATAATCCGTTGCTGCATATGTATTCACTGATAAAAATAGAACGCTCATACAGAACATGCAGAGCAGCATCAGAAGAATTCTGACTGTTTTTTTCATTGTTCTTTTCCCCCGGTATTGGATTTATATTTTTCGATATACAATTGTATGCTTTCCTTCAGAACTTTAATCTGGGTCTGCAAATAAAACTCATCCTCGAAAAGCGCATAGTGTACGCAGGCACGAATCAGGATAAAAATCAATGGTGTAATGATGTCGTAAGGGATTCCGAGGTTTCCCTCCAGTAGTTTGGCATATTCCGTATAACGACGGTCAACCCCAGCGAAAAACTGCTTCCCGTATTCGAGATATTTGGGGTGTGTATAGACCTGATACATCAGCCGATACTTTTTCCCGTGCTTTTGAGCCGTCCAATACGGTATCTCATCAACAAACCGCCATAAGTCTTCGATATCCGTTGGGGCTTTCGCCATAAAATCATCCTCGACCATACTCATACAATACTCTGTCGACTGCACGATCAGGTCATCAAGATCTGTAAAATAATTGTAAAAAACAGCCACATTGCAGTCGCAATGCTGAGCCAGCGCACGGATTCCTACTCCGCTCAGCCCATTTTCGGCAAAACACTCAAAGCATTTTTCCATCAATTCCTGCTTGCGACTGCTGTACCGTTCTTCGTTTCGAACTCGCATTCCAACACCTCTTTAAATATAGCAAACGATCGTTTATATTATAACATAAAAAGAAGTGTATGTCAATATTATTCTGTTATAATTCTTTCGAGAACACGTGGTATTTGCAATGGGCTTTTTTCAGTTAAACAGTATTTTTCCGTGCGCGGGATTGAAAGATCCCGTCTTATGAACGGATATGACATAGCCTCTCTTTATTTACCGAAGGGAAAACCGAAACAGAAGGCCTCGGCGGCGCGGGATGACTTACACACAAAGAACGCCGCAGAACAAATGTCAACCTGTACGGCAAATCGGCCGTGAAAAAGTCGATCTGAGGCACAAGCGACGGTATCGGTACTGAAAACGAATAAAAAACGACGGCTCTGCGGCACATAATGTGTCACAGGGCCGTTTTGGCATTTTCAGCAAAGAAATAAATATAATTGAACGAGGTGATGTAAAAAATGCTCGGAGTCACGGCGTTCCTTATGATAATCGTTTCGGCAGTGCTCGCGGCAACGTCGGGACGGATAGACGAGGTTTCCGCCGCACTGCTGTCCGGTGCGGATGACGCGGTATCGCTCTGCTTTCGCATCGGCGGCGCGGTCTGTTTTTTCTCCGGTATGGTGAAGGTCGCGGAAAAATGCGGCGTCACAAAAGCTTTTTCAAAGATTCTGCGTCCCGTGATACGGCGGCTGATCCCTCTCGCGGACGGCGATGAAAGCATCGAGACGAATATAAGCATGAACATCTCCTCGAACATCCTCGGGCTTGGAAACGCGGCGACACCTCCGGGTATGAAGGCAAGCCGGCTTCTTGCGGCAAAAAGCGGAGGCGAAATGTCGCTCTCGCTCGCAACTTTTCTTATTATAAATACGTCCTCGGTGCAGCTTATTCCTTCGACGGCGGCGGCTATCCGCGCAAGCTACGGCTCTGCCGCACCGTTCGATATAATTCTGCCCGTTCTGCTCACTCAGGCCTGTTCATGCGCGTTCGGCATACTGCTGCTGCGCGCGGTATACGGTATAACGGAGAAAACACATGAAACTCAACTTCGTCCTCCCCGCCCTGCTCGCGCTTATCGCCGCAGTCGCCATAGTCAAAAAGGTTGATATAGCCGCGGCGTTCATCGAGGGCGCGAAAGAAGGGCTTAGCGCGATGGTGCGTATCCTGCCGATGCTGATGCTTATGCTGACGGCGATAAAAGTCTTCCGCGCATCGGGAGGAATGGACCTGCTCGTGTGGCTCATATCTCCCGCGGCAACGGCAGTGGGCATACCTGCGGAAGTGATACCGATAGCCGTCGTCAAGCCGTTTTCGGGCTCGGGAGCTACGGCGCTGCTCGACGACATAATCAAGAGCTGCGGCGTGGACGGCTATGTCGGACGGCTCGCGGCTGTCATCGCTTCGTCGACGGAAACAACGTTCTATACCCTTTCGGTCTACGTTGACGGCTCTGTGAAGAAATGCGGCAAAGTCCTTTTCTGCGCCATCGCGGCGGACGTCGTGTCGTTCGTCCTCGCGGCGGTGTTTACGAGGATGTTGTAAGACCGAAAAAAACGGAATCTTGCCGGACGGTTGACAAAATTCGGGAAATGAGATATAATCGGGGTGAAGTCAAAAGAAACAGGGTTACCCGCGAAACCGGAAAACAGGAGTCACAGATATGAGCAAACAGTTGTCAGATGTGCAATTCAACAAGTTATGCGACCTGCTGAAAAAATGCGAAAACAAGGGAATAAGCCTTCCCGTTCGGCATCAGATAGCCATAGAACTGCTGAACTGTGAAGATTTTGATTCCCGTATCGTGAAATACACCGACCTTGTCAACCAAGGCTACATTTCGCAGAAAACAGAGGAAAACCCCGTCGTCGACAAAGAAAAAAAGATACAGTTTGTGAGCGTGGCATTTAAATCAGGCGAAAAGCTTTACTGCTACCGCGCCGACGATGACAGTCTGAAAGTGGGAGATCGGGTCATAGTTCCCACCGGCTGCTACGGCGACATAAACACGGCAAAGATAGTCAGAATCGAATATTGCAGCGCAAAAGACGCACCATTCCCGATAAATAAAATCAAATCAATTATAGGCAAAGCAGACCCCATCCCCCCCGAACACGCAACGGGCGCTTCTCTGTTTGAAATCGTTAAAACTGTCGTCGACGAAGACGATTGCGAGGGATTGCTTCGTATGGGGTGTCCCTCGGATGAATACGACGGCGAATCAGAAAGAATCACAAACAATATTACGCAGACCATGGACGAATATCAGATTGCATCGGTCATGGCAGAGGTTATGACAAAATCCTTCGGCTCGCCCTACAGCTCTGACAGCTTCCTTGATGCTGCAACTGTCATAAGGGCGTGGATGACTCTCGAAAACGAGGCGACAGATGCGAAAACGGACGAATACAAAGGCTCCGATAAAGCATCCCCGGATGAAATACAGAACCCAAAAGATAAAAAAACCGGGTAGAGGGATGTCCTCTACCCGGTTAAGACTATTCCAAAACAATATTTTACAATATAAAAGTTCGGAATTGTCAGCTTTGGTGATCCATCGGAGAGTCGAACTCCGGACACCATGATTAAAAGTCATGTGCTCTACCTACTGAGCTAATGGATCGTTTGTTCATTTATCAAGCTTGATAATTATACCAAATCCGGCACGATAAGTCAATGCAAATTTTGAAAATTATTTGTGATATAATTGTGTCATATTGTTTTGCACTTTATTCGCCTGCGCGGCGGTATTATTAAAAAAATGCGAATATAGCACGGAACTATTGACTATTGCGGAAAAATGAGGTATAATATATATGAATACATTTCATTTCCAAGCACACGGAGATATGATATGAAAAACACCGAAAAGACCGCGGGCAGCACCTCGGGCGCCGCGAAAGTCTCAAAGAAGAACTCCGCAAATAAGAATAACGACTCGGAAAAGATACGCCACAACTATTTCAGGACGTTCTTTTACTCATTTGCAATAACATTCATCATCGTCGGCATTGCAGCCGTACTGCTTTTCATTTACGAACATGACCGCAATTTCTTCGGATTCGCGGACAAATACTACGAAAAAGCGATACAATGCGAAAACACGGATGACACCGACGGCGCGATAACGGCGCTGCGCAAATGCCTTGACGTAGACGCGAATTATTCCAAAGCCCGCATAAAGCTCATCGAGCATTATCTCGACATAAAGGACTACGACTCAGCCATGGAGCTGACGGATGAGGGCATCGAACGTCACCCGCGCAACGAAAAGTATTATGAGCTCAAAATTTCCATCCTGACAAAGAAAAATGACATCGGCACGGCGATGGAATTCGTCGATTCGATATCGTCGAACTATATAATCGTCAAACTCACGGAGGTGCGCCCGTCGAACATAATTTCGACGCCGGACCCCGGCACATACGACTCCGCGCTGACAGTACGTTTCAACGTCCAGCCGAACACCGACGTTTACTACACCACAGACGGCAGTCAGCCCACCCTGCAAAGTATGCGCTATTCGCCCGACTCCCCTATTGTCATCGAGAAGGGCAGTAAGACCGTGCGTGCGTTCGCGATAAACGCGGAAGGGCTGATATCCGACCTGTTCTCCGCGACTTACAGAATTTACAGCGACTACACGCCGTATACATTCGTTGACCAAAAGATTGAGCAGATAGTACGCACGACGCTCGGAAAAGCCACGGGTACGATATATTACAGAGATCTTGCGAACCTTAAACGCCTTTCAAACGAGCAAAAAGGCGGCACGAGCTATATCGGCGACATCGTAACCCTCGAAGATCTCGCCGAAATGCCCAACCTTACGGAAATACGTATTGAAAATGAACCGCATATCACGGATTACACGCCGCTTTTGCAGCTCAAGAATCTTACCGCGCTCAGCGTAAGCGGCAATAATATCGACGACACGCTCGCAAAGCAGATATTCTCGATTCATTGGCTCACGTCACTCAACATTTCCGACAATCTCATATCCGACCTTTCGGAAGTGAAGAACATCGCGGCGCTGCGCGAATTGCACATCGCGGGAAACGCGCTCAAGGATACGGCGCTTGAGAATCTGACGGGGCTGACGAACCTGCGAACTCTTGATATTTCCAACAACCTCATTTCGGATATCTCTCAGCTCTCGGCGCTGACGATGCTCACGAGCCTCGACATTTCAAAGAACGTCATTGAAGACATCTCCCCGGTTTCGGCTATGTCTCTGCTGACGCAGCTTAACATTTCGTCAAACAATATCAGCAGCCTCGATGCGATATCGAGAATGACGAAAATACAGACCCTCGACATAAGCGACAACATCGCCATTACGTCGCTCTCCGCACTTGACGGCTACACCGCGCTGACAAACCTTAAAATAAGCGGCACGGACATCAGGTCCCTCGTGACGATAGAACCCATGACGGCACTCGTCACGCTCGATTGCAGCCGCACGGGCATCCGCGACTTCTCTCCTGTCGTGTCTTCACAGATAAAGAACCTCACGGCAGCGCAGTGCGACCTTACGGACATTTCGTCGCTGTGTTACGCAAAGGAGCTTGAAGTGCTCGACATCTCCGTCAACAGCATCGCCGACGTCACGTCGCTCGTGACTCTGCCCTCGCTGAAAATACTCAACATTTCGTCCAACCCCGTTGCGAACATCACCCAGCTCACGCTCTGCCCCTCTCTCGAAAGTGTCAACTGCACATACGTTGCGTTGATGACGTCCGAGATACAGGCTCTGCACGGCAGAGGAATAACACTCATCCAGTAATTTTCCGTAAAAAAACGAATAATCCGAAACCACCTCTAATAGTATTTTTGCAGAGGTGGTTTTTTTGCGTGTATATCCGCAGGCCACGAAAATGAAAAACGATAAAACTGTCGATTTGCTGAGGAGTATGAAAAAATGAGAAAACTTACGGCTTTTACACTTGCATTGACGATGCTTTTCGCACTTGCTCTGCCATGTGCCGCGGATTCGGGCGAAGATTCCACAGTACCGACGACGGTCACGGAGGCGGCAATAACGACAACGGGAAAAAGCAGCGTGCTCATGGAATTTTCAACGGGCGAAGTGCTTTACGAAAACAATAAAGACGAACGTCTTCCGCCCGCAAGCGTTACAAAAGTTATGACGATGCTGCTGATAATGGAGGCTGTCGACAGCGGCCAGATTGCGTTCACGGACACGGTAACGGCGAGCGAACACGCGGTGTCGATGGGCGGCACGCAGATATACCTTGAAGTCGGCGAGCAGATGACCGTAAACGACCTGCTCAAAGCGGTCGCGATACCGAGTGCAAACGACGCGGCTGTGGCGCTTGCGGAGCATATCGCGGGAAGCGAGACGGAATTTGTCGCGAGAATGAACGCTCGCGCCGCCGAACTCGGGATGCAGAACACGAATTTCACTAACTGCACGGGTCTTTTCGACGACGACTCGCATTACACGACGGCGCACGATATCGCCCTGATGACGCGCGAATTGCTCAGACATCCGAAAATCCACGACTTCACGACGGTTTGGATGGACTCACTGCGCGACGGCGCATTCGGGCTTGCGAACACGAATAAAATGCTGCGCACTTACACGGGTATGAACGGGATGAAGACAGGCTTCACGCGTCTTGCCGGGCATTGTCTGAGCGGAACAGCGGAAAGAAACGGGATGACTCTCATTGCCGTAACGCTCGGCGCACCGACATCGAAAGACCGATTTAACGACATCGCATCGATGCTCGACTACGGCTTTGCGACATATGCCGTAATAGATAAAAGTGCCGACACGCCCGAACCGGTAAAGGTTGTCAAAGGCACATCGGCAGATGTAAAAGTCGAAGTCAACGGCACGCTGAACATGCTCGTCAAAAAGGGCAAGGAAAAAGGTATTGAAACGGAGATCGTCATCGAGCCGCAGCTCACCGCGCCCGTCGCAAAAGGGCAAAAAGTGGGCTATGTCAACTTCATCCTCAACGGCCAGACGGTCAAGACGTGTGAAATCGTCGCATCCGAGGACGTTGACCGCGCGGGATTTCTCGACTACTTTTCGCAGATTTTCGGAGGATTGTTCTGATTTACTGAAAAATATCGCCGTTCGGGGCGACCGTGTCACGAGGATAGATACTGAGGTTATCCGACGCGTCGCAAGTCGCGAGAAAAACGTCCGTATACGACTTGTAGCCCTGGTTTTTCAGGTTTTTGCGCAACCATTTCTCGTCATGTCCCGTGGTTTTGAGATTTCGCGACAGGACTTTGCCGTCGACAATTACATTTATCACGGCATACTCGGGCTTGGGCGAAAGATTCATGTCTGCGGGATTTGCGGGACGCGAAGTGGATTTCGGAAGAATGGAAATATGCCCGTTAGGCTCAAGCACGGCGGTCTGGATATCCGATAGGTCAAAAAATCCGCTTATACGGCACTCGGTGAGAAATTCATTGAGATCTATACGTGCTTTTTTGAAATTCTGTTTATAGAGTTTTCCGTTATCCAGCAGGATTATAGCCTTACCCGTGAGCAGACGGCGCATTGCGACGGATTTTGCAGTAAGAAACGTTATCAGCAACGCTGCCGCCGTGTATATTGTCATTGCGATAAGCGGTCCGCGCCAGCTGTCGTCTTCACTCGTTGCCATTTCCGCAGCGATGGAGCCGATGGTTATGCCGTTGATGTAGTCGAACATATTAAGCTGCGACATCTGCTTGTTACCCATGAGCTTTGTGAACACGAAAAGCGCAACGACGGAGCCGACGGAAGTTAAAACAATGTGAACGTAATCCAAAAGTATCACCTTTCCTTTTTCGTTATTATGCGCACGGAAAGATGAAAAATACAAAAAAGCCTGCCGATGCGGTTTTTCCGTGTCGACAGGTTTTTTAATGCTTTTTATTCGTTTTATTTTACGAGATCGAGAGTTTCGCCGCCGATAAGCTCATGTTTGTCGTTCGTGAAACGAACGTCCGCCTTAAGTCCGTCAAAAGTCACGGCACAGCCTGCAAAAAATTCTCCCCAGCCCCTCGTCGAGCCTATTATGACGGGGCACGGCTGTCCCTTGGAGTCATATTTGCCGCCGGTATGACTTATTTCGGTTTCATGCAGGTGTCCGGAAAGAATAAGCTGCGGCTTTATCTCGTCGCGAAGTACCCGCGTCCATTCGCCGTATGTTTCAAGCTCGATGCCGAACGGGTCGGGCATGGTATAGGTGAAAGGATTATGCACCACAACGAGTCTGTATTCGACGCCGGGCGCAAGATATTCCTTCCGCGCGTTTTCAACGATGCCGTGCAGATATTCCGTTTCCTCCTCGCGGAACGCGTGGCAGCAGACGGTGTTGCCGTATTCGGGGTGATCGTCGGGCTTGTCCTCGCCGCAGTCCATTACAATGCCCCATATCCTGCCGAGACGGAAAGTGAAATATGACTGACCGTGACGCGTGGGCGTGTATTCGGCAATATTTTCGGCATAGAAGCCGCGTGTATCATGATTTCCGCGCGAAAACAGGCACGGGATGCCGCCGCCGGTTATCGCAGCACAAAGCTCATAAATGAGGTCAAAATTCTCTATCTCACCGCTGTGGTCCGGAATGTCGCCGTTAAGAATGAGCAGGTCGAGGTCTTCGCCGAAATACTTTCCCGCCGCGGACGTGAGGTCAAAATTGCCGTGAGCGTCGGAAATATGATAAATATTTATCCTGCCGTCGGTACGCACGGGCTTGAAAGAGTACGTCGCGCTGACAGGCTCCTCCGTCTCGGAAAAATACGGCAGACGCTCGATGATTTTTCTGTAAGTGACGGTATATTCGCCCTCCGCATCGAGTGCTTTCATCGGCACGTTGACCCTGTGCATGCGCACCGAAGAGCGGATTATGCCGTTTGAGTGGTCATAATAATTCTTACCGCCGACAGTCACCCAAAACAGTATATCGCTCTTGACGGGGACCATTATCTGATAATCGCCGCCGACGGCAAAGACTGCGGGCGCGGTTTTGAGTTCGGGCAGAAGCGCCACATTTTCGTTCATTGCTGTTTATCGTACCTTTCCGACACCTGCGCAAAGAACGCCGCAATACGTACACTCGTACCGTTGCTCTTTTCATTATGCTCGTCAAGCACGCGCAGAGTCAGTTCATGAACGCCGGCGCCCCAGAATCCGTTGGGCTCGGCGGGATTCTTGAGCTGGCCGTCCTCGGAACGTGAGCCGTTCTGCGCGAATTGGCTCCACGTGTCGAACTTCTGCGGCTCACAGCCGTCGATCGACCATTCGAAAATGCCGCTGACGTCACTTGCCTGATAATAGAAATAAAGGTAATTGCCTCTGAAGCGGAATCTGAGCCAATCGCCGGGGTTTCCTTCTATCATATCGGGATATCTTGCAAAAAGCGGCTCTCCGATACGCTTGAAACCGTGCATGTCCGATTTCCACGCGTCGTAGCAGTCCATATCATCGCGAGGACTGAAAGAAAACGGTCTTTCGGGAATGCGGTGAGCGTGCATGGGTTTGGACGTGTCGGGAGCGTTGACGCGGTCACGGTACATATCGGGCATTTCCGCTCTTATCTTCTCATAATAAAGAAAAAGACCTTCGTCGGTGGGGTGAACGGTGTCGAGCAAATATTTCTCGTACGTCTCCCCTTTTTCCTCGACCGCGCGGCGTATCTCAATGCCGACGTCAATGGTGTCGAGCATGTAGTATTCCGCAATACGGTCCATCGTAAGGCGCGAACGGTGTGTTCTGCCGTCGTATATCTCTTCGACAAGTCCCTCGGTGGTCGTATAGATGAAAACTATATCCATATACGGGTCATGCGCAAGTGCCGCGCGAACGATGCCTTCCATGCAGCATTCTATCTCCGAGGATGGTGTTTCGCCGTCGTTTACGGCAAATTCGACGAACAGAAGATCGGGATTTCCGGCAAGCACGTCATGGCGCAATCTTGCCGCGCCGAGCCTTGAGCCCGTGCCGCCCATACCGGCGTTTATCTCGGTTATCTCCGCATCGGGCCATGCTTCACGCATTTTATCGGTCGTGAGGCCTCTCCAGCCGTGTCTGCCTTCGAGCCAGCCGTCACATCCGCCCTGTGCGGTTATCGAGCCGCCGAGATATGCGATGGTGAGTTTTTTGTTTTCGCTGAGTTTTTTATATGAATTATAAGGAAGCATATTTTTCTCCTTATTTTGAAAAATCATAGATGGGTTTCATATCGGGGAAATACCCGCGGTAGTAGTCATCGGGTATCTTTTCGCCGTTATAAACGCAAAGAATCAGGTCGCAAAGAACTTTGAAATCCTCAAGTCCCTGACGGTGACCGCCCTCGCGGAAGTACATCATCATGCGGTCTTCGCAGCCGAGAAATTTCCACACCTCACGTGCCGCCATGAACGACTGCCATGAGCCGTGCGGGTTAGACCATATATCGCCGAAAGCGTCCGTTTCGAGGAAATATCTCGGAGCGGCGAGCGCTTTGACGAAATGCAGGTCGTGCGGCAGTTCGGCTATTCTGCCCTTATATGCGTTGAGCCCCTGCCCCATCCAGTTCGGGCAACCTTCGAGAAGGTCTTCCATTTTCTCGTTTCTGCCTTTGCCCGATTCGTCGCTGTCCTCACCGTATTCCGGAGTATGAGTTTCGTATCTGTAACAGCCGCAGCCGTGTGCGCCGCTGTTGTTGGGGTTGACTATCTTAACGCGCTCATCGGTAACGCCCGCGAGAAGAGCCGTTTTTCCGCCTCTGGAGTGACCCGTGACGACGATGCAGTCGAGATCGGGTTTATCATATTGATAATCTATGGTCGGGAAAAGCTCGAGCGCGTCAATGACGCGGTGGTAGCCCCACGCCCACGCCGAAATGGCGGAGAAGGACGTGTTTTCGGGGTATGTCAGATACAGTCCCTGCTTTCTTTCGAGGCGGTAGTTGTCGGGCGCGAAATCGGTGCGGTTGAATTTGACGAAATAAATACCGCGGTCTGTCACAGACTTGATTATCTCGTCACTCGTCGCACGCATGAAGCAGCCGTCGCCGTCAATGATGACGGGGCGTTTGTCGGGATAAAGCTCTCGGGACGGGCTGTAAATGATAAAGGTAAACGAGAACGGGTTGCCCTTCGGACCTGCGAAAACACGGTAGTACGCAGCGCCGGCCTCGGCATATGTCCTTTCTATGCGGAATTCCTCGGGTTTCGGGGGCATACCGCCGTATTCGAGCGCTATTGTGTCGCGCAGTATCTCCTCTCTGCGGCGGCGCCAATCGGAAGCGTCCCGCACTCTCGTGCCGTCGGCAAAGATGAACGGGTTGGGAAGCATTCCCAGAACGGCGTCATGAGATATATCCTGATAATTTTGCATTTCCATATCTGAATTTCTCCTCGCGTGTGCGTAATATCTTTAATGTTCATTATAACTTTTATTTCCGCGGTTGTAAAGAGAATTTCGACGAATTAACATTTTTTTCGTTTTTCGCCCTTAAAAGGCTCTCCGTTCCGCGCGTTTAAGCAAAAATTCAAAAAAATTTACTTGTTATTTAATGGAAAATGTGATATAATACAAACGTTTAAGATAAATATGTATTTCACGGAAAAATTTTTTAGGAGGAAACTCAGTAATGGCAAAGAAATATGTATACCTCTTCTCTGAAGGCAACGCTACCATGCGTGAGCTCCTCGGCGGAAAAGGCGCTAACCTCGCGGAAATGACCAACATCGGTCTTCCTGTTCCTCAGGGTTTCACCATCACTACCGAAGCTTGCACCCAGTACTATGAAGACGGCAGAAAGATCAACGACGAGATCATGGCTGAGATCATGCAGTACGTTGAAAAGATGGAAGAGATCAACGGCAAAAAATTCGGTTCCAAAGAGAACCCGCTCCTCGTTTCCGTCCGTTCCGGCGCACGCGCATCCATGCCCGGCATGATGGACACCATCCTCAACCTCGGTCTTAACGACGAAGTTGTCGAAGCGATGATCAAAGGCAACCCCGATCCGAAATTCGAACGCTTCGTATATGACTCATACAGAAGATTTATCCAGATGTTCTCCGACGTCGTTATGGAAGTCGGTAAGAAATACTTTGAGCAGCTCATCGACGCGATGAAGGAAAAGAAGGGCGTCAAATATGACGTTGAGCTCACCGCGGCAGATCTCAAGGAACTCGCTTCCCAGTTCAAGGCTGAATATAAGTCCAAGATCGGTCAGGACTTCCCGTCCGACCCGAAGGTACAGCTTTACGAAGCTATCCGTGCCGTATTCCGTTCATGGGACAACCCCAGAGCAAACGTTTACAGACGTGATAACGATATTCCCTATTCCTGGGGTACCGCTGTCAACGTAATGCCGATGGTATTCGGTAACCTTAACGAAAACTCCGGCACAGGCGTTGCGTTCACCCGTGACCCCGCTACCGGCGAAAACAAACTGATGGGCGAATTCCTCACCAACGCACAGGGCGAAGACGTCGTTGCAGGCGTCCGTACTCCCATGCCGATATCCCAGATGGAAGAAAAATTCCCCGAAGCTTACGCGGAATTCGTTAAAGTCTGCGGCATCCTTGAAGACCACTACCGCGACATGCAGGATATGGAATTCACCGTTGAAAACGGCAAGCTCTATATGCTCCAGTGCCGCAACGGTAAGAGAACCGCTCCCGCAGCTCTCAAGATCGCATGCGACCTCGTTGACGA
>CAUHAO010000025.1 GCA_959604355.1 uncultured Eubacteriales bacterium | reverse complement strand
TCTGAGAAGCCTTTTGGCGTCTCTTATTTTACTTTTTATAATGAAATCTGTAATGCTTTCTCCGGTTTCCTGCCTGAATTTTTTTGTTACATATGTCCTGCTCTTTCCGATGAATCCCGCAACATCATCTATTCCTATCTGACAGTTTGTGTGATTTTGAATATACTGCATGCAGGCATATATCTCTTTCGACGCATTCCGCGGGGCCTTCACTTGTGCAACCCTGTCCGTGAAATCAAGAAGCATGTTGTACTGCAGCACTTTAACCTCCTCTGTTGAGGAGGTCTTTTCACACTCCTGGATATACAGATCGATAAGGCGATAAGTCTCTTCAACTCCGAGTCCGCCGCCGATAGCGCCGACCTTGCCGACCATGGTTGCTACGCCTATCAAAAGATTTTTTGCCTGACGCAGCGGCGCTTCCGCAAGTTTTCCCTCCCGCAGGTGCGTTGTTTTCGCGGTAGAGGTCAAAAACGCATTCAGTTTGTCTGTCTCGCCGTCCCTTACAAATGAGAGGAGCATATTTTCAAACTGATATGTTCCGTGCAGAACCTGCTCGTCCTGCGATTTGTACAGATCCTCGGTATATGTAACCGCAAGCTTGTTTCCTACATCTGACGACTCCTCGCGAAACTGCTCCGCAATGTCAAACATCTCACCGTTGATAATAAAATTCAGAAGCGCGGTAAGGTTCACAAACTGATTATATGAGCAATTCGGAATGGAATACAGAAATTCCGCCAACGCATCCATATCTTTTTTATCCGTTAAATTTCTTCGCGCAACAGTCATAACCGTATCTTCCGTGATAGGCGTCGGAAAAACCGGACCGAGAAGTACTCTCATCGGGCTGTTTTTTATTCTTATCTGCCCATATGTCCCCTGTTCAGGCAAAGTCAGGATATACATAGTCTGCTCGGCGGAAAACGACTGAGCCTCAAACAAAGAAAACAAATCGAGACTACTGCCCGCCGACGAAAAAATATGTACTATAGTCCTTTCTTCATACACCGCCAGCGGTATATAATGTGAAGCATAAAATAAACTGCATATATTATTTATTCTGTCATCCACAAAGAACACCCCCCACGAACCTTATTTTATAATATTATACCCGATAGTGAAATACCGTTCAACTGTTTTTGATTAAAATCAATGTATAATGATTATTTTTTGCAGACTTTGTTGACTGATTTTGGGCATTGTGTGTTTGCCGCGTCTAAAATCACAGCAAAAGAGCAAAATCAAAAACAGGAGGATCATATATGAAAAAATTTATCTGCGCGCTTCTTTCACTGGCGATGCTTGCTTTATTTGCAGGCTGCCGCGACCAGAAGAACATCGAAACCGATACCACCGACGCATCCTCGGGAAGCGTTGAAGCTCAAGTTGAGGACCCATCTGCGGCTCCGCAGGACTCCACTGCACCGCAAACAGATTCCGAATCCGCATCCCTTGAAGAGACAAAAGCAGATGCCTCTTCAAGCGGAACAACAGCCGTCCCGGCAAAACAGCCGTCTGTTTCTGTTGGCAAGTTTGCCTTCATAAAGGATAAAAAGGGTGACATTCTGCGATCCGATTCCGAAAGCAAGATATGGGCGGGAGTCGTCGGCGATGCATACATACTGCTCAGAAACACCTCTGACGCAAACGAGTGGGGTGAAAAAGGCAGAATCTACGAGCTTCACTGCGCCCAGTTTGCGGGAAAATATTCCATGTGGAGCGACGGTTTCTGGGAGATCAATGACGATGGAACGGAGCTGACCCTCACACCCAAAAACCAGAGCGAAAACGGCAACATAGGCGTTGCTGCCGGAAAAAGCAAGACATTCAAGGGTCAAAACGGCGTTTTCTCCGTTCCGGTAACATTTGAACAGGGCGGAAAAACAACTATCAAAATAGATTTCAACAAAGTATCGAAATAACACTTCGACGGCACATATTGATAAAAGGGTGAACTTATGAAAGAAATATCCTTGCTTGAAAAGAGCATACTAAATACAAAGTTTTTTGATTCAAAGATAAAAACCTGCTCGGTGTCATGGAAAGAAAAATATCTCGGACACCTTATCGGTCCTCTTGGACTAATTCTCGTTGTCAACACTGTCGCCGCGCTCGTTGAAAAGTTTTTCACCCAACAGGTCGGCGCAATGTACGGCGAAGGCAACGCCGCGATGATATCCGCAATGGGCAAAAAATATGAGATGGTAATGACTGTTGCAAAGATTCTTGCCGTCGCTACAGGTCTCTTGGTGTCGTGGCTCATTTCGCACACAAAGTCAAAGCAGGGTAGACTCCGTCCGTGGTATCTGATCTTCGGATTCTGTTCCGTTGCAATAGCGGCGACCATCTTCCTGTTTTCGGGAAATACTCTGGGTGATAACTACTGGTACTATTTCTTCACCCTGCTCATATGCTATCATACAATCGGAACCTCCTACTTTTACCTGTTCCGCGACAACATAGTATCTCTTTCAACTCACAACGCCAAAGAGAAAGCTCAGCTGACTTTTATACGCAAAATGTCGTGGACTCTCATTTCCGGCATACTCATCGGAATGCTTGTCTCTTCGGTCATTATCCCGTTATGGCTCCAGTATGATATCAAAGGATATGCTATACTTATGATAATCCTTTCGATAGTCGCCGTTCCGCTTGTGCTCATGGAGTACTATTTCACCAGAGAGCGCATTATCGAAGATATCGCACTCGAACAGGGAATTGACAGAGAAAACAATATTCCTCTTAAAGAACAGATGAAAGCACTGTTCACCAACAAATACTGGGTCATTCTGACTTTTCTTGGGCTTCTGGGAGGAATTGTTGACAACTACAAGGGCGGAAACGTTCAATATTTCTATATTCAATATATGCTCGGCGGCATCAACAACGATTTCATGCAGATGATCTATCAGATCGTAACAGGAGTTCCGCTCGGTATCGGTGCATTCCTGATATACCCGATATCCAAAAAAGTCGGAATAAAGAATCTGACCGTCGGCGGATATTCGCTCGTGCTTATCGGCAGCATCATCGGCTGGATATTCCCGGATAAAATGATTCCTGCTCTGATAGCGGGATTTTTAAGAAACCTCGGATGGCTTCCCAACGCATATATATTTGCAACGCTTACCTGCTTTGCATTTGACAACATCGAATACAAGTCGCATATCCGCCTTGAGGGACTTCTCGGCACAGGTATTGTCACTGCTGTTATGACTCTTATATATGCACCGTTTGCCGGCGGATACGAATCGGCTATTCTCCGCCTCGGCTTCGTTGATATTGCCGGAGTTATGCCAAACGAAAAAGTCAGAGCATTTATGACCCTCTCATTCTATCTGTTTGACATTATTCTTTCCACAGCGTTTATAGTGCTGCTGCCATTTGTCGATGTCGAGAAGAAGATGCCCGAAATTTCCGCCGAACTGCTCCGCAGAAAGAGAGAAGCTGTCCTTGCCAAAGGTGAAGAGTGGATCGAACCGGAAGAGCTGGACAGACTGGAGGCAGAACGCGACGAGCGCGAATACGAAGAAAACAGAATAAAGGACCTCAAAGCCCTCTGTGAAAAGAAGGGACTTGACTTTGAGGCAGAAAACGCTAAATATCTCGCCGCAAAGGCAAAGAAAGAACAGAAAAAGGCGGCGAAGCTCGCCAAAAAACATGGTGAATCCAAATGATATTCGATTTTAACGACGGCTGGACGCTGACAAAGGAAAACGGCGAAAGCTTCTCCGTTTGTCTTCCGCACGATGCGATGCTCGGCGAAAAGAGATATGCTTCATGCAGAAACGCAGTTCAGGGCGGATACTTTCCGGGCGGAAAGTACAGATACACAAAAACATTTCAAATCAACGAAAGTGATCTCGGCAAAAACATCCGGCTGCACTTCGGCGGTGTATACCGCAATGCAGTCGTGAGCGTAAACGGTGAAGCCGTTAAAGAAAACAAATACGGTTATTCGCCGTTTACCGCCGACTTCACCGAAAAAGTCACGAGCGGCAAAAACACCGTTGAGGTTCTCGCCGACAACAGCCTTGTTCCGAACTGCCGCTGGTATTCGGGCAGCGGAATATACCGCCCCGTATATCTTGAAATTTCAAGAAAAGATGCCCCGACTTTTCTGAAGATAAAAACAGTCGGCATCTCACCCGCCGTTATCGAAGTTGATACCGACGACGGCGCGGAAATACAGATTTTCGATGCCGATGGCAGCCTTGCCGCCAGAGGTCAAAAAGGTCGGTTTGAGATTAGCGGGGCGCACTTGTGGTCCGCAGAAGCGCCTTACCTCTACACCTGCAAGGTCTCGAGAGGCGGCGAAGAATTGACTGAAAAATTCGGCATACGCACTCTTGAATGGAGCGGAAAAACCGGGCTTCTTGTCAACGGAAAAGAGACCCTGCTTCGCGGCGGATGTATTCACCATGACAACGGAGTTCTCGGCGCCTGTTCTTTTGCCGACGCCGAGGAACGCCGCGTAAGAATACTGAAAAGCCAGGGCTTCAATGCTCTGCGCATGGCGCATAACCCCGCTTTCCGCTCACTGCTCGATGCCTGCGACAGAATAGGTATGTATGTCATGGACGAGGCATTTGACGGATGGTATATACCGAAAGAATACCATGACTATTCGCGTGATTTTCTCTCCGATTACAAATCCGTTCTCGCTGCAATGGTCGAAAACGACTACAACCATCCGAGCGTTATAATGTATTCTCTCGGCAATGAGGTCACGGAAACGGCTTCTAAGCGCGGAATCGAGCTGTGCGCCGAAATGCGCGATACAGTTCACTCGCTCGACGACACCCGTCCGGTCACTTGCGGAATAAATGTCCTTCTCGACGTCTATGCGCGTCTTGGTATCGGCGTTTACAGCGACAAAAAGGAATACAAAAGAGAACCTCTGCCGGAAGGCAAAGGCTACAAAGAAAAGAAATCCGGTTCGGCATTTTTCAATTATTGGGCGGAAAAGCTCGGCAAGTTATTTTTTGTGCTGAGCGATACCCGACTGGCAGAAAAAGCAGTGCGTGACATATCCCCCGCCCTTGACATTGTCGGACTAAATTACGCATCCTCGCGCTATGACAAGGATGCCGAAAAGTATCCCGACCGGCTGATGATAGGCACAGAGACTATGTCCGCCGATTTGCCGTATAACTGGAACCGCGTTCTCAGGCACAAGCAGCTGATAGGTGACTTCGTATGGTCGGCATGGGACTACATAGGCGAGACCTGCATGGGATGGACATATCAGTCCTACAAGGGGCTTCCGCTCCTCTCCGGGCAGGGAATGATTGACATTACCGGTCTGCCTTTGGCGCAAATGGCATTTCTCCGAACCGTATGGGGAACGGAAACCGAGCCGTTTCTCGCAGTCAGGCCGCTCAACCATAGCGGAGAAACGCCGAGCAAGGGCGCATGGCAGTTCACAAATGCGCTCGACAGCTGGACATGGCACGGCTTTGAAGGAAAGCCGACCGTCGCAGAGGTTTATACAACAGCCGACAGCGTCAGATTGGAGCTCAACGATAAGGTTATCGGAACAAAAAAAGCCCGCCAAAACAAAGCTCTGTTCTCCGTGAAATATGCTCCCGGCACGCTCACCGCGATAGCCCTGGACAAAAGCGGGAACGAGGCGGGGCGCACCCAACTCATCAGCGGCGAAAAAGATCCGATTCTGACAGTCAGGCCCGACCGCTCGGTTCTGCCGCCCGATGGGCAGGCTCTGTGCTTTGCAGAAATTGAGTTCACCGACAAAAACGGAGTGCTTCTTCCGTATATGGAACAGCGCGTTGATATAAAAATTGACGACGACGCGGTCACTCTGCAAGGTTTTGGCAGCGCGCTGACAAAAACCGACGAAGTTTTTATCCACCCTTATCATAATACATACCGCGGAAGAGCGCTCGCTGTGTTCCGCGCAGGGAAAGCCGACGGCAAATCAACCGTCACGGTATCTTCCGAAAATACAGAGCCTGTCTCGTTCTCCATAGAAGTGACGGGCGGAAAAGAGGAATAACAACATGGCGCAATTATACTGCAATCCGCTCGAAATAGCATATAAATATCAGCATCCGCTGTTCGGGAAATATGCCTACAAGGAAGCGGCCGATCCGACTGTAATTCTCTTCAATAACAAATATTTTCTTTTTACCTCAAAGTGCGGAGGCTTCTATTATTCGGACGACCTGTTCCACTGGGATTTTCACGAGGACAGAAAGCTTGAAATACACGGCTATGCTCCCGATGTGAGTGAGCACGACGGATGGCTGTATTTTTGCGCCTCTTCTTATTCAAAAAAGAGCAGGATACTGCGCACACGCGACCCCTTTAAGGGCTTCGAGCTTGTCTCGGCGCCGTTTGCATTCTGGGATCCGCACCTTCATTTTGAAGACAACAAAGCGTATCTCTATTGGGGCTGTTCTTCAAAAGAGCCTATCTACGCGATTGAGATGGATATAAAGACGATGACTCCCATCGGCAAAAAGGTACCGATAGTGTCCGGCGACAAAGAGAACCACGGCATAGACAACAAGGATATCTATGCCGACAAAAAAATCAGTCTGTGGCAAAAATATATCAATCTGTTTGTCGGAGACGGCGCGTTTATCGAGGGCGCATTTCTCAACAAAATAAACGGCAGATACTATTTTCAGTATGCAACTCCCGGCACGGAGTTTCCGACCTACGGCGATGCGGTTCTGATTTCAGATAACCCGCTCAGTAAATTCGAATGGCAGAAGCACAATCCGTATTCCATTGTTCCGTCCGGATTCACCTGCGGAGCCGGTCACGGCAGCACATTCAGCGACAAATCCGGAAATCTTTGGCACGCCTCCACGGTCTGCGTGGGTGTCAACCATAATTTTGAACGCCGTCTCGGTCTTTGGCCTGCGGGAGTTGACAAAGACGGATTACTGTTCTGCAACCAGTATTTTGCGGACTATCCAAAGAACATCCCTGACGGAAAATTTGACCCGCTGACCGTTGAGCCGGAATGGATGCTTTTGTCTTATCACAAGACGGCGTGCGCCTCCTCAAGCCGCAGCGGATTCGACCCGCAGAACGCCTTTGACGAAAGCATAAAAAGCGCTTGGTCGGCAACCAGCGGAAACAGCGGAGAATGGCTGAGCGTCGATCTCGGGAAAGAATATAATGTTGAAGCGGTACAGGTAAATTTTGCCGACTGCTTCACAAAAAAGAAGCGCGCCCCGATGAAAGAATACGGCGGAACATTCACTCAGGAGAGATATATCGAAGAAGAACTTGTCCGCTATGAATACAGAATAGAATACAGTTCAAACGGTACCGATTGGGCTCCTTACGAAGAAACGCAGAACACGGTTTTTCCGCACAAGCTCATCCCTCGCCGCGCAAGGGCGCGTTATATCCGCATAGTCTTTGCAGGTGCTCCATACGGGCAGAATTTTTCGATATCCGGGCTCAGAGTATTCGGTCTCGACAATAATAAAAAGCCCTCGGCGGTTTCCGGCGAAAATGCCGAGAGAACAAGCGCCACCGAAGCAAGGCTCTCATGGAACAGTCAAAACGATGCTATGGGATATTGCATCCGTCTCGGAATCGCCCCCGATAAGCTTTATAACAGCATTCTTTTGTATGGTCAAAATGACTATACGGTAACATTTTTAAATAAAGAAACAGAAAAGTATTATTTTGCAGTTGATTCATTCAACGAAAGCGGAATAACCAAAGGTTCGATAAACGAGTTTTGAGAAAACACTATGTTTGAAATTGATGAAATAAAAATAGAACACTCAAAAAAGGATGTAGTCACCGACAACACTCAACCGGTACTGTCTTTTTCTCTCCGCTCCGACGAGGACGGGTGTGAATTATGAAGCGGAAATTGCCTGCGTGCTGTACGGAAAACAGGGCGCGTGCAAAACAACAAAGACCAACAAGCGCTCTTATCCGTACATAACCCAAAAAGGAGAATACCGTGAATGTGATCCATGCCAATATATTACAAATATAAAAGAAAAAACTGTTACCGGTTATAAATATCTTGATTTGTCCGATGCCGCCGGCATCATTGCTTCTGTCAGCGGCAGAGCACGCGGTAAACTTCGCCTGTTCACACAGATCGACGGCGATTGTATCGGAGAAATAGATATTCGTCCAAATACACGGCGGGCAAAGACAGGTATTCGTTTCTCTCTTGCCGAGTCGGCCTTGTATTTTCGTTTCGAAGGCTCCGGCAAATTGAATCTGCTGAACTTCACCGTTACAACAAACAAGGAGGATAACTCGTGAGCAAAAATGCTTTTCCCGACGGCTTTCTCTGGGGAGCCGCGACAGCCGCACCGCAGATCGAGGGCGGATATGATTCGGACGGCCGAACGCCCAGCATATGGGATGAAGCTCCGAAAGAAAAAATAAAAAACGGCGACAACTGCCATGTCGCCTGCGATCATTATCACAGGTACAAGGAAGATATCGCTCTGATGAAGGAGCTGGGGCTGAAATCATACAGGTTCTCCGTATCCTGGCCGAGAGTTATCTCCCAAGACGGCAAGGTCAACCCCAAGGGACTTGAATTTTACAGCAATCTCGTTGATGAGCTCATTAAAAACGGAATCGAGCCGCTCGTTACGCTCTACCACTGGGATCTGCCGCTCTGGCAATATAAAAAGGGCGGCTGGCTGAAAAAAGATATTATAGACGACTTTGATTTCTATGTAAAAGCAGTCGTCGAGGCTCTGTCCGACAGAGTAACATACTGGATAACCTTCAACGAGCCGTCCTGTTTTCTCATGAACGGCTATATGCAGGGAGTTCATGCGCCGTTCAAGCACCGCTATCTTACCCTGCCGAAGTTCACGAAGATATTTATGCTCACAAATCGTCGGGCGGTCGAAACCATCAGAAAATACGCAAAAAAGAAGCCGCTTATAGGTCTCTCTTTCGCGTCGGGCGCGTTTATACCCAATGATGAATCAGACCCGAAGAGCGTAGAGGAAGCGTACAACAAATCGTTCAATGTGACTATGGGCACGATGAACAACCGCTGGTGGATGGATCCCATTCTCCTGGGAAAGCCCGTCACCGCCTACTGTGTTTACGCGACGCATAAAAAGGATATGCCCCGCTTTAAAACAGATTTTGATTTTCTTGCCGTCAACCACTATGAGGCATTCAATTATTCCGCCTGGGGCGGCGACAAAAGCATTGACAAATCAAAGCTCAACACCACCTCGCTCGGTTGGGTAATAGACGGACGCTCGATTTACTGGACCTTGAAGTTCCTTTATCGCAGATACCGCCTGCCGATAATCATAACCGAAAACGGCATGGCAAACAACGACAGCATAACGGACGGAGAAGTCAGGGACGATGTGCGCATCGGCTTTATGAATGACTACCTTTCAAATGTCAGAAGAGCCATTGATGACGGAGTCAAGGTTTTCGGATATCAGCATTGGTCGCTTATGGACAACTTCGAGTGGGCAGAGGGCTATGAGCCGAGGTTCGGGCTCATATATGTCGATTATAAAACGCTCAAGCGCACACCTAAAAATTCCGCGTACTATTATAAAAAGATTATCGAAACAAACGGAGAGATAATACCATGAATCCGCTTTTTCCATTAAATGAATATATTCCCGACGGCGAAGCTCATGTTTTCGGTGACAGGGTATATCTATACGGCAGTCACGATGCCGAAAACTCGGACCGATTCTGTGTGCAGGATTACTCCGTCTGGTCGGCTCCCGTCTCAGACCTTTCGTCTTGGAGCTGCAAAGAAAAAGTCTACCTGAAATCTCAGGATCCGAGAAGCCGCGACGGGCGCCTTGTAGATTACTATGCACCAGATTGCGTAAGGGGAAATGACGGGAGATATTATCTCTACTATTTCGCTGCGGGGCCGAACACATCTGCATTCGGCCCGATGTCTGTCGCCGTTTCGGAAAGTCCTGACGGTCCGTTTGAATATCTCAGCGATATAAAATATAAAAACGGTGCTCCGGTTTTGAAGTTTCTTACAAACGACCCCGCAGTCATAAACGACAACGGCAGAATATGGCTCTATTACGGATGGGGGCTCGGCAGAGATTTCAGAAGTAAAGTGTTTTCTCCGCTCTACCGTTTTGTGCTCAGCAAACTGACCAACCGCTCGTATCGCGAGGTGACGGAAACAAAACCAAGCATACTTTCCTGCGCAGTTGTCGAGCTTGAAAATGATATGTGCATGGTAAAGAGCGAACCGAAGGCGGTTCTCGACAGCAAGACTACAGCGGATAAATCGAGTGAGCTTTATCGCCACCCGTTTTATGAAGCTCCATGCATACGAAAAATAAACGGGCTGTATTATCTGATATACTCATCAGGCGAGAACAACGAGCTTGCCTACGCGACAAGCAATTTTCCAGACAAAGGTTTTCAATATCGCGGCGTTATTATTTCAAACAGCGACCTCGGCTATCGCGGCAACAAGCAGCGAAAAGCCCCCGCAGGGACGATACACGGCTCGATAGAACAGATAAACGGAAAATATTATGTTTTCTATCACCGCTGCACGAACAATACGGATTTCTCCCGCCAGGCCTGCGCGGAGCCCGTAACAATAAACGCAGACGGAACAATAAATCAGGTTGAGATAACCACACAGGGTGTCGGTGCTCCCCTGCCCGCAGCTGGCGAATATTCCGCCGCTCTGTGCTGCAATCTGTATAACCGCCGCACTAAAAATGTTCAGGGAAACGGCAAAGGAGACAGACAGCCCAACATCGCGTCGCGAAACGGCGAAAGCTTTGTAACGGCAATTACCAATGGCACCGTCATCGGTTTCAAATATTTTAATTTCAAAAAGCCCGTCTGCATTTCTGTTACTGTCAGAAATGCAAACGGCAGGATGGATATAAAAATCGGAGACAAAACTGTTGGAATTATTTCTCTTTCTCAATCGACGGAATGGAAAACATTTTCCGTCAAAATAGATCCCGAAGAAAAAACTGATGCCCTGTATTTAGTATATCGAGGCAAAGGAAAAGCAGATTTTTTGAAAATGGAGTTGAAATAAAATGCCACTGTTCTTCACTGTACTGGCAAAAAAATATAATCCTTATGACATTGACAACGGGATGTTTGCAATGAACTGTGCAGCGCCCCGCAGCCTGCCCATAGTCTGCACAAAAATGATAGCCGACGACGGCTACGGAACAGCCACGGTAAACGGCAAGCCCGTTTCAAAGGGCAAATGCGTCAAATTTGATTTCTCACCCCTGCCCATATATCTCCTGCCCGTCGGCGAAGCGGCTCAGGACTTTGACAAGACCTACACCGTAAAACTCAGCGGCTATAGAGATATTGACGGCAGACGTTTTCCCGACTGCACCTTCAGATTCAAAACCCCGCCCAAGCCGATTGATGACGGTCTGCACAAAGAAAATGAGCAAGCGGCAAAAGAGGTTTCCGATGAGGGCATCGTCCTGCTCGAAAACAACGGCATTCTCCCGCTTGGCAGCGGCAGCTCAATAAAACTGCTGGGGGCTTACAATGATTTTCGTATAACGGCAATCGGTGCAAGCCTCATAAAGCCGCGCTGGACGCTGACCGTTTCCGAGGCTATCGAACGTTCAGGGGCACTCAGCATATGCGATAATGCTGAGACGGCTCTGTTCTTTATTTCCCGCGGCTCGGGCGAAAACAAAGACAACCGACCGATAAAGGGCGAATATTATCTGACAGACGAAGAAAAAGCGGCGCTCAGCGAAGCCGCCGCAAAGTATAAAAATCTTATAATCATTCTGAACACCGGATATCCTATCGAGATGGGGTTCATCCGCGGGCTCGGTGCGTCTGCTGTTATATGGACAGGCTTCAGCGGTCAGCGCGGCAGCGAAAGCCTTATTGATATTCTCTGCGGAAAAGTCAATCCCTCCGGCAGACTTGCCGACACATGGCCGATAGACTATTACGACTCACCGTCCGCAAAAAACTTCATCAATCTCGATGAAAACTCTCCTATCTACTCCGATGACGGAAAGCGCTTCGGCGCAAGCGTATATTACGAGGAACAGGAATTTGTCGGCTACCGCTACTTTGACTCGTTCAAAAAAGACGCCGCTTATTACTTCGGTCGCGGACTGTCTTATTCCGACTTTTCCGTCCGCTCCTCCGCATCATTTGAAGGCGGCATACTCCGCGTCAGCGCAGAAGTCACGAACGACTCCGATGTTCCCGGAAAGGACTCTGTTCTCGTCTATGTCAAAGCACCGCGCGGGAATGAGTCGAGACCCGAAAAGCTGTTCTGCGGCTTTGAAAAGACGGTGCTTTTGAAAAAAGGCGAATGCCAAACGCTGACGATCGACATACCGCAAAAGGATTTTTCGCACTATGACAAAAACCTTCACGCGTTCATTCTCTCCAAAGGACAGTACGATGTTATGGTCGGCAGCGAAGCGGACAATGTCAGAACAGTTTGTTCTTTCGTCCTTGAAGACGATGTAGTCTGTGAAAAAACCGTATCCGTCTGCCGTGAGGCAGAGAAAATAACGGGTGTTGACGAAAACGGCAATGTCCGCACGGACAAAACAAAAATCACTGAGGCTAAAAAAGCCATAGCAGTTCACGCCGAATATACAAGGCCCTCTTATAATGCGCTGCCCCGATACAGAGGCTGTACCATAACACTTTCCGATGTCAAGAATGATTTGACTAAACTTGATGACTTCGTCTCACAGTTTTCGCTCAGAGAGCTGGCGGATTTTACCGTCTGCAACGGCTCCTGTTGGGGTCCCGGCAAAAGCGGAGCCGCCGGAAAGCTCGCTTCAAGCAAGCGTCTGGGCGTGCCGACGCTATACATGAGCGACGGCAACTGCTGCATCAACCTCAACCGTCCTACGACCGGATTTCCGTCAAGCAACCTGCTCGCCGGAACATTCAACAAAAGCCTTGCATATAAGGTAGGCAAAGTGCTTGCGGACGAGTCAAAAGAAAACGGCATTTCAATAAATCTCGGTCCCGGCGGAAACCTTCACCGTAACATTCTCTGCGGACGCCATCCGGAATATTACTCGGAGGATCCGATACTGACGGGAACTTTAATGGCATATCAGGCGAGAGGGCTAGAGGAAAACGGAGTTATAGCGACATACAAACATCTTATCGCCAACAACATGGAGTTCGAGCGCAAATCGGCGCACGGGATAATTGACGAGAACACCCTGCGCGACCTTTATCTGCGAGTATTTGACAAAGCTTTCTCGCTGTATAAGCCCGGCTGTGTCATGACATCATACAACCCTGTAAACGGCATCTATCCATGCGAAAACGCCACACTGCTAAACGACCTTCTGCGCGGCGAGTGGGGCTTTGACGGCTTTGTTATGACAGACTGGGGATCCTATGACACCTCTGACAGCATAAGAAGCGTCTGTGCCGGCACGAATCTGCTCACCCCCGGCAGCCAAAAACACTTCCGTATGATATTAAAAGCTGTCAAACGCAACGAGATATCAAAAGCCGCGCTTCAGCACAGCGTCAAGCAGATAGTGAAAGTTCTTGTGAGGTGCATATGAAAATCACAGTAATCCGAATGGGAAACTCTCGGCAGCCTGGATATCCTGACAAAGAGTCAGGTGGAGGAAATAAAAGCAAAAACTGCCCTGAAAGCGGAAGAAATTCCGTTTTCGGCAAGCGTCGGTTCAACAATCGTAAAACTGACCGTCGAGACGAACGATGTGATTTTGTTGAGTTTGGAATAATAGAAACAACATCCAAGCTCACGGACATTTAGCGCTTAATAAGCCAAGCGGACTTTTATAAATGCTAAAAAAAATCAAGGCAGAAATTATACATCTGCCTTGATTTTTTATTCTTATTTGCTTACCATCACTCTTTGATTTTGGGATACAGTTCCGACCATTTTGAGTATTTTTCGCTGTAGTATTTCACGAGCTTTTCATCCGGCAAAATGTGGGTATAGCTCGATTTAACGCTGTCTTTGAGCTGCTCATACCTGTCATCCGGAAGGCAAGCTCTCGCACCTAAGAACGCGGCGCCCAAAACAGCTCCGTGTTCAACCTCCGGAAGCAAAAGCTCGATGTCCAGAACAGATGCAATGATTTTCACCCACTCTTTATTTCGCGTGCCGCCTCCGCAGATTTTTGAAGTCTCGATATATATTCCGAGATCCCGGATAATATCGAGATTTTGTTTTATCGCAAAAGCGACCCCCTCTAACACCGCAAGCGTCATTTCGTCTTTTGTCGTATTGAGAGACAAGCCGAAAAAGGCTCCGCGAATGCTTGAATCGTTGATCGGCGAGCGCTCACCCATGAGATACGGCAAAAACATAACCTGACTTTTGCCGATATATTCCGCGAAGTCTCCATCATATGACGATTTTGTTATGCCTTCAATCCACCATTTTTGGCAGCTTGCCGCCGACAAAATACACGCGAGATAATGATATTTGCCCGCCGCGGAGCAAAATGTGTGTATGGCTCCGTTTGGCACATAATCAAACTCGTCGCTTGCAACAAAAATTGTGCCCGAGGTTCCGAGTGAAATGTTGCAGTCCCCGCTTTCAATTGTATCCGTTCCGATTGCGGATGCCGCATTATCTCCCGCGCCGATAACTATTTTCACATTTTCATTCAATCCGAGTTTATCGGCAGCGGACTTTTTGAGCGTCCCTACCGCCTGATAGCTCTCATATACTTTGGGCAGATTCTTTTCACTTACGCCGAGCACCGACAGCATAGGCTCGGACCAACGGCGATTTTTCGTGTCGAAATACAGTGTGCCCGCCGCATCGGAGCAATCGGTCGCAAACACACCGCTGAGCCTGTACGCCACATAGTCCTTCGGCAGCATTATCTTTTTTATTTTCTTGAAATTCTCCGGTTCATTGTTTTTCAGCCAAAGTATTTTCGGCGCGGTAAAGCCGGAAAATGCGATATTGCCGGTATTTTGCTGAAGCGTCTTTTTGCCGATAATATTATTAAGATATTCGGTCTCAAGCGAGCTTCGGCTGTCGTTCCACAAAATGGCGGGACGGATCACATTGTCGTTTTCGTCGAGCACGACAAGGCCGTGCATCTGCCCCGAAAAGCTGATGGAGACAACACTGTTTCTGTCAATGTCAGATACAAGCTCTTTTATTACTGAGATGCTGCCGTCATACCAGTCCTGCGGATTTTGCTCGCTCCAACCGTCTTTGGGATAATAGAGGGGATACTCTCTTGACGCCGTTTTGACAATCGCCTTTTCGCTCAGCAGCATTCCCTTTACCGAAGAGGTTCCTATATCAAGCCCTATGAAGCAGTCCATTCGCCGCACCTCATTTAAACAGAATTCGGTTTATTTCGCTCTGAATCTTTTCCTGTCTGCCGGATTCCGGAATTTCACAGATCTTCTTTTCGCAGGCTATCTCGGACAACTGCGAAAGGGTCGTATCGCCGTTTCTGATTTTCTGACCCAATTCGGAGCTGAACGAAGAATATTTTTTCTCAATAAACTCATCGATTGTACCGTTTTCTATAATTTCGGCTGCCTTGATAAGACCGAGAGCAAATGTGTCCATGCCGAGAATATAGCCATAGAACATGTCCTCTGCGGTGTTGCTCGTTCTGCGGTTTTTAGCGTCAAAATTGAATCCGCCGGTAAGTCCGCCGTTTTTGAGCACCTCATACATACACATCGTTGCACTGTATGCATCAAAGGGGAACTCATCGGTATCCCAGCCCAAAAGCAGATTTCCCTGGTTTGCATCAATGGAGCCGAGCATTCCGTTTACGGCGGAAATTCTCAACTCGTGCTGGAAGGTGTGACCGGCAAGCGTCGCGTGATTGGCCTCGATATTCAGCTTGAAATCCTTGTCGAGTCCGTACTGTCTCAAAAAGCCTATTGCCGTTGCGGCATCGAAATCATATTGATGCGTCATGGGCTCCTTCGGCTTGGGCTCGATATAGAAATCTCCCTCAAACCCGATGCTTCTGCCGTATTCCACAGCCATGCGCATAAGAGACGCTATGTTTTCCTGCTCAAACTTAACATCGGTGTTCAGCAGAGTTTCGTAGCCCTCTCTTCCGCCCCAGAACACATAGCCTCTGCCGCCGAGCTTAACGGTAATATCAAGCACCTTTTTTATTTGCGCAGCGGCAAAGCAATAAACATTGACATCGTTGGTGCTGCCGGCGCCGTTCATAAACCTCGGATTGCCGAACATATTTGCCGTTCCCCAAAGGCACCTGATATCCGTCCCGTTCATTTTTTCAAGAATATAGTCCGAAATTTCATCAAGACGCGCGTTTGTAACATTTATGTCCTTGTCCTCGGGGACTAAATCGACATCGTGGAAGCAGAAGTATTTAATACCGAGCTTCTCCATAAATTCGAAGCCGGCATCCACCTTTGCCCTTGCGTGTTCCATCGTACCGGGTATCGCTCCGAAAGACTTGTCGGCCGTACCGACGCCGAACATATCCGCGCCTGCCGCGCCGAGATTGTGCCACCATGCCATGGCAAACGGCAAATGCTCGCTCATCTTTTTGCCAAAAATCACTCTGTCGGGATCATAGAACTTGAAAGCAAACGGATTTGAACTTTGCTCGCCCTCGTAATTTACCTTCTTTACAAAATCAAAATATTCCATAATATCAGTCTGCCTTTCTTATATAATAAATTTGTTCAATCAAACGCTGACCGTAAGCTTATTGTTCATTGCGTCCGCGCTGTCCTGACCGACATAGAATGTGTATTCATTCTCCAAATACCATTCTCCGACCTTTTCGTCATAAAATTTAAGGTCATCCTTATAAACAGTCACTGTCTCCTCGACTTCTTTTCCCGCCGGGACATTGATTTTTTTGAAGCCTTTGAGCAGCTTCACGGGATGATCTCCGTTTGCTCCCGCATAGATCTGAACGACCGTCTTTCCGTCGAAGCTGCCGATATTCTTGATTTTCAGCGACACTTCTATGCTACCGTCTTTATTTTCGGCATGTATATCGGAATACTCAAACTCGGTGTAGGAAAGACCGAAGCCAAACGGGAACGCAGCCTCTTTGCCTTCTTTGTCAAGCAATGTATAGCCGTGGTAGTAGCCGTAGTCGATAACCCTTGTTTTTTCTCCGGGGAACAGGAATTTCGGATAATCATTTTCGTCCTTGGCAATTGTAAACGGCAAATGACCGCTCGGGACTTCCTTGCCCGTCAATATATCTGCAAGCGCGTTTCCGCCCTCCATTCCGCTGTAGAAAGAATGAAGTATAGCGGACGCTTCGTCTTTCCATTCTTCAATGACATACGCACTTCCTCCGACGATATCAACGATTGTGTTCTCGCAATTTGCGCAGATGCGGTGAATAAGCTCCACCTCGTTTGACGGAATACGCAGCGAATATCTGTCGCCGCCGTGCGCCTTTTCTGCCGTACCATCCTTGCTTGAGAAGTTCGCGAGATTTTCGCCCTCCTGCTTATAATCGCTGCCTACGCAAATCAAGACGCAGGAGCACGACTTGATTTCATCAAGCTTTGACGATATATCAAGGCTTTCGCAAAGGACAACATTTTCTTTTCCGAATGCATTGCAGAGGCCTTTATACGGAGTAACCGTATACGGACTCGCAACGCTGCTCGAACCGTGATCGCCGACATTGATTTTGTTGGCATACCGCCCGACGACGGCTATTTTCTTGACATCGCTAAGCGGAAGTATTCCGTTGTTTTTAAGCAGGACAGTACCCTCGCACGCAACTTTTTTTGCAAGCATGGCATGGGACTTACAGGCGATAACATCCTTGGACTGATGTTTAATTTTTGGTGTTATCTTTATTAAGCCCGTCAAAACATTCCGAACTGCCTTGTCGATATCATCTTGCGATATTTTCCCGTTTCTTAAATATATTGGCAGCATGGTATACAGTATCTTCATCGGCATCTCGACATCCATGCCTGCCTTAACAGCTCTTTCCCCGTTTCTCAGGGCAAACAGGAAGTCGGTAATTGCAAAGCCCTCAAAATGCCACTGATCGCGCAAGACATCCGTAAATAAATACTTGCTTTCGCAGCAATGCTCCCCTCTAAGAAGATTATAGGCACCCATAATGGACATCGCGCCGGCGTCAATGCACTTCTTGAAATGGGGGAAATATACCTCCTGCAAAGTCTTTTCATCTGCATGGACATCCACCGAAAATCTGATGTTTTCAATGCTGTTGCAGGCAAAATGCTTTGGGCAGGCGATAACACCGTTATCCTGCACCGCTTTTGCCAGTGCAGCGCCCATTTTTCCGAGCAGAAACGGATCCTCACCATATGTTTCCTGCGCTCTGCCCCAGCGGGGATTGCGCAAAAGGTTAATACATATACCGGCAAAATAGTTGGCGCCGCCTGCAATCGCTTCTTTTGCAATGGCTGTGCCGACCTCATATTCAAGCTCATCGTTAAATGAAGCGCCTCTCGCCATTGAAACGGGGAAGCAGGTACTTTTACCCATAACAACGCCGCGGGGGCCGTCCGAAAAGGCAACCGTCGGAATCCCCAAACGCTTAATCCCGCCTGCAATGCACGGTCGGTAGTTGTACTTTCTGCCCTTTGTAAGCAGATCATAGCAATTTCGCATAGCAAACTGCCTGCCCGAAAGCATTTTCAGTTTCTCTCTTAATGTCATTTCGCTGCACAGCTGTTTGCAAACCTCCTTCAATGTCTCACTTGTCGGAGATTTTTGGTATACCGCTACCGCATCATTATAATTCATAATCGCGCTCCTTTGCAGACATATTTTTGTTTTATCCCATGTTCATTATATAAAATGAATCTTGATTATAAAAGAAATATGTTTTATAATAATGGAAATATATTTGCACGGTGATTAAATTATGGTCGTTTATGAAGGACACAGAAGCGTAAAAGGCGAGTATCTTTATAATCAGGTAGACAAAAATCTGAACTTTCAAAAGCACACACATTGCAACTATGAAATTGTGTTCTGCCTGGGCGGTTGTCTGGTGTGTGAAGTGGGAAACAAAAAACACGAGCTGCACAGCGGCGAGGGAATGCTTATCCTTCCCGGATATATTCATTCTTTCTGCACACCCGAAGAAAGCGAGGATTATCTTTGCGTTTTTTCAACCGATCTTGTCTCCCTATTTTATGAAAAAACAAAGATGAAATCACTTTCCGACACGAGGTTCTCGTTTGACAACAGAAATGACATTGATATTCTGACGGACGAGAACAGAAGTATTTTTGCAAAGCAGGCTGTCCTTTACAGGCTTTGCGCCGCCGTGTTTGAACAAAGCGAAATAGAAAAAATTGATGAGTCCTATTTTGCACTCACCAATTCTCTCTCAATGTATATTCAAAATAACTTCACCAAAAAGCTGCGGCTTCATGATATAGCAAAGGAATTCGGCTACGATTACAGCTATCTGTCTTCCTTCTTCAACAAAAATTTTGACATGGATTTCGCCTCATTCGTCAACAAATACCGCATCCAATTCGCCTGCGAGCTGTTGAAAGACACCAACGACGATGTGACCCAAATCGCAATGAAATGCGGATTCTCCACCATACGAAACTTTAACCGCGTTTTCAAGAACGAAACGGGACAAACGCCCAAAGCCTACCGTAAATTAAACAGTTCAAATTCGCGATTGGCTTCAGAACGGCGAAAATGATTTAAAATAATACTTCAAAACGAGGATGATTTACGGTTTGTAAATCATCCTCGTTTTTTACCGGCCTATGAAACGGGACGGGTTAGCAGTCGGGAAAGGAAACAGTTTATTTCAGTTGAATATACAAACGATATAAACTTATAAATATAATAACATTGTCATATCAATATTGTCTCGAAATCAGGTAGTCGCGCAAGCGGCTCGTGGGTTCGAATCCCACCCTGTCCGCCAAAAAGCCTTCACGTTTCAAGCGTGAAGGCTTTTCTTTATTTTGCCAAAGAAGTTATTTCAAATCGGGTAAGCTAAAAAGTCACGCGAGAAAAGCATTGTTCCCTCGCGTGACTTTTTATTACTTCTCCCAAAACTCGCCGCATATCTGCCAGACGGACTCGTTTTCGTAGTGCTCGCAGATGCTCTTTTTTGAGTAGACGGAGACATTATTTTTATCCGCGCCGGCGTCTATAAGCAGCTTTAATATGCGCCTTTTATCGCGCCCATCTTCTGATCGACTGTGACCCCGGGGAAGTTTCCGACGTGCTGATTAGAGCCTGTCAGTGCGTTAAAGAGAGTTGTCTTTCCGCAGTTTTGATTACCTACAAGAGCAAATATCATTTTGCGTCCTCCTCGGCTCTGACTTCTATCTTTTTCGCGTCGTCAACGCGGAGCGTCAGCTCATAGCCGCGCACCATTATCTCTATCGGATCGCCCATCGGCGCGACCTTTTGAAGCGTCACACGGGTTCGCGGAATGAGCCCCATATCGAGCAATCTGCATCTGAGAGCGCCCTCGCCGCCTACGGCGGTTATGACGGCACTCTCTCCTACTTTCAGTTCATTTAGCGTCATATTATCCTCCCGGAAAAGTAAGCCTTGCTTAATTTTAATTTTATACTTCAAGTAAACGCTTGTCAAAAAATCGAGACAGAAAGACGGCAAAAAATCCTGCCCCGCCGACGGTTCGTACAGTCGGCGGGGCGGGTTCGTTTAATCGGAAGATTTTCTTTTTTGCTGTCGTTTTAAAGCAGGGCGCAGTTTACGCACGCTCGAGTATCATCGTGCCGAGGTTATAGAGAAGGCAGTCATCCGGCAGAAGTGAAATCTCCGCAAAGGAATCAACCTCTTCGCCCAACACCTCGCCTTGAATCCCGGTGTCATAGTAGAACTTTCCGTCTTCTTCCTTCCATACGGTACTCTCCAAAACCGCATATCCGTTTTCGCGGATGTCCGCGCCTTGCTTTTTCGCCTCTTCGCGCACCTCTTCGGGCACGAATAAGAGCGTGTTGAGCGTTCCGTCCGGTGCAAATTCCATGATATATTTGCACATCTGGACGATTTCGGCATACATATCGTTATCGACCTGACTGTCTGCCGTAAAGACTTTCTCGCCGTCCGGGGTAACCAAATGCATTTCCCTGACTTTCCAAAGTCCGCAAATATCCATATTATTTCCCTCCTGTTATGCCCACGGGTCGGCTTCCTTCGGGGTGCGCACGCCTGTCAGCAGGTACTGCTCCCACAGGAACCACTTGCCGTCGGAGCCGCGCTGGCGCATCTTAATGGGACGGGGATCGTCCGCGCCGCCGCAGGGAATGAACAGCTTCATGTAGTCCTTCTCCCCGCCGGATACGTGATTGCTCTCAATGATGATTGTATAGGGCTGAGAGGGAGTGTAGTTATTGTCGGGCGTTGCGCCTACGAAGTAGGTGAACGGGAGATAGGTCTTGCCGTCGCGGAAGCGGTCGTTGAGGAAGGATATCTCCTGACCGTTGAGCGGACGGGGACCTCTGAGCCAGTTGAGCATCTCAAGGCCGATATTCTTATCCGCCGCATAGGCGCAGAGGGCAAGGACGGTCAGAGCCGCCGTCTTAAACGGTGTGTCAAGGCTCGCCTCGGGGAGCGCCTGCATTTCGGCAAGGCTCTCGGGCAGAGAAGCGAAGGTGAACTTCTCTCTCTTGTTGCCTATCGACTGTATGGCAGAGGTCGCCGCCTGCTGCGCCGTGCTCTTAAGCTTATCAAATATACTCATATAATCTCTCCTTTTTCAAATGCTATTGCTTCTTTTTCCTGAGGGCAACCGCCACTCCGGCTATTATGCCGCCTATCGCAAGGCAGGCTATCGCTATCAGGACAACCGCCTTCACGGAGAGTGTTTTCCCCGTGCTGTTCTGCTTCGCGGCCGTGGTGGACTCGACAGAGCCGGGCTCGCCTATATCGGTTTCCATACCGACTGCGCTTTCGTCCGGCGCCTTAACGCTGTCCGGCTCGGAGGTCTTTTGAACCTCTGAGGTTTTATCCGCGCCCGGAGTCACCGGGGCGGGCTTCTGCGTCGGAGCAGGCTTCTGTGTTGCAGTCGGCTTCTGTGTCGGCGCGGCCTTTTCGACTACCGTGACGGGAATGACGCTCGAATACGCCTTACCGCCGAGCTTTGTCTCAACATAGCAGACATAGTAGCGCGTCCCGGCCTTTCCCGTGTCGCAGACGAGAATAGGATCTTTCTCCGAGTACCCCTCGTTCGCGCCTATGGCTACAATATCCTTGAGCTTGCCGGTAGTTGTTTCATACCATAAATATGACTTAACCTCGTCACCGTCCGATGCCTTGGCGTCGCAGTAGAGCTTGAGAACCTTGCCCTTTTCCACTCTGACCGACGCCGACACTTTAAGCTCCGGCGGGGACTTGCTTCCGCCGACGGAGATATAAGCCCTCGCCGAGGTCACGCTGCCGGTTTTGTTCGAGACGATACAGTAGATTTCCGCCCCGTCAAGGACGCTCCCGATACCGTTGATAAAGAAAGTATTTCCTTTATCGTTCGAGCCGTAGCCGCTTCCGACAACACCGTCCTGCCACGGATGCCCCTCGGCAAAGGACTTGTTGGTGTCATATGTAACACCCTTGTACACGATGAACCAATGGTAGGAAAGATTATCTCCCGCTGCCTCTACGCTCCAAGATGCCACACTGTTTTCCGGGAAGGTTCCGTTCTGCGGCTGACGGGTAATCACTATATTCCCCGCAGCAAGCGACGGGGTTAACGCAAATGTCGCTAAGATGAGAATGAACATTAAAACTGCTGTTGCTTTTTTCATAGACACCTCGCTTTTTTTGCGGCGGCTCAGAACTTACCGCCTCCGCCGCCGTGTGTCTCTCCGGAGGAAGATGTATGCGTACTGCTTCCGCCGGAGCTGCCGCTGTCAGTATTCTTCGGTTTTGCCGTGCGCGTAACGGTATTGTACAGGAACGTATCCCTGCTCTCCGTTATATTAAGGCTGCCGCTCTTCATATAGTCGCCTGCCGCCGCCTGGAAGCGCACTGTCTTGAGCTGTGCCTTCATCCTGCCGACTATAAACATCGCAAGGCCGATGCCCACCAAAATCGAGATCACAATCCAAACTATCGAAAGAGGTCCCTTGGGCAGATTGCTCTTGTCGTAGGGCTCTCCCTCTCTTGACTTTGTGATGAAATCATCGGAGAGCTCGGCAAAGGTGTTGAATGCGGCGGCATAGTTGCCGTCACCCAAATCCTCTACCATCTGCTCGCCGATATACTGGATTCCGGCATCCGTAAACGCGGTTATGCCGTAGCCGCAGGTGGATATCCACCAGTCGCGGTCCTCCATGCTGACGAGGAACAGCAGACCATCTCTTTTTTCTCCGTAGCCGTATTTGCAATAATCATAGATATCGTCGGCATATTCCATGGGCTTTTTGCCGTCCAACGTATTGGTCGTCACGACTATTACATCCATTTTCTGACGTTCGCTGAGCTCGTCGAGCGTTTTTATAAGGGCTTCTCTCTCACTTTCCGAGAGGAGCTTCGCCATATCCTGAACGCGTTCGTATTCGCTTACAAAGCCGTCCGCATCCACCGCAAAAGCCGGGATAACCGTGCAGAAGCAGAGGGCAAGGACAAATATCATCGCAAGTATTCTCTTTTTCATCGTTATCCCTCCTTTACAGTATTCCTGCAAAATGCAGAAGCCACGCAATGCCGCAGGCGGCAGCGCTGAGCGCCGCGGCGAGTCCCACCGTCCACTTTGTGGCGGCCGACTTATCGAGCGGAAGATTGCCGACGAATTTGCCGGTCTGTCCGTTCATGGCAAAGGTATATTTTTCTCCGTTCCAGGTTGTGTTCAGCAGCCACACGGGATAGAGCGCATACTTTGCCTTTCCGCCATGGAACTGCACCGAGCTGCTCTCGGCATTGACCGTTGCATAGCCCTGAACCGTCGAGGCAAAGGCATCCTCCGTGGAGTGCCTGACGCGCTGATTGGCGCGGTCGATGCTCTCCTCGGCGGTCACATCGTACTTATCCGCAAAATAGCCCGCAAGATAAGCCGTCTGGAAATCCAGAGCATCGGAATAATCGTAGGGCTCGACGGACTCCATGAGATCGTCCGGCATTTTGGATGAGCCGTCCACCGGGACATGCTCAAAGCCGACGCTTCCGCCGCGATGAATCATATAATAGCTCGTCTCAGTGTATCTGTAATCCTCGTCGCTCCATGTGCGAACCTTGGTTGCACGGTAACGCACCTGCGCGTCGACATCGGTATCAAAGAGCCAGAACGGGACATAGACGCCCTTTACCTCGTCGATATGATTCTGATCCTTGAAAATCTTGGGCAGAAGCTTCTTTCCGTTGAGGTGCTTCATCAGCCCCGCCTTTGCCGCCTTCTTATCGAGCTTGAACGGGATCACGATGTCGGGCTTGAGCAAGCCCGCGAACTGGTTCATCATGACTACCGGATTGCCGCAGAACGGGCAGGACGTTGCCGCCGTATTGGCATCGCCCACTATCTCTCCGCCGCAGGATTTGCATACATAAGAGCGTAACCCCTCAATCTCGCTCTCCTGCCACTCGCTGCCTGCGGAGGTCTCCCATTCCATATTGTCCGCCTGTTCGCCCTGAAGCTCGGCGTCGTAGCTCTTGAGCGCATCCATTTCAAACTCAGTGCCGCAGAAAGGGCACTTCATCTTCTGGAGCGTGCTGTCAAAAGCTATTGCGCCGCCGCAACAGGGACATTTATATTCCTGCAAGGTTTGCATTAAAAAACTCCTCTCTTAAAAGAACATTAACCGTCAAGCGTCTTTATGTTTTTACCGCCGCAAAAGCCGCATAGAATTTTCGGTACCGACATAAAGAAAAGTCGAACTAACGGTATTTTGTTTTTTGCCGTTTTCAAAAGCTGTTCATGTATTTGCAGCTACGCAGGTCGGCGATACACACACAAATGCGCGGTTCTTTTGCCGAAGATAAATCTTACAGCCCACCTGCGTAAACGCCGTAAAACCGATATCCTCCGCCGCATTAATATCGGGGCTCCGAAGCCTTTAAGCTTCTTTTATCCGTCTTTTTCTCTCGGCACGAAGCAATGACCTGCCGGCCGTAAGCTCATCTCCCCTTTCCGTCAAGCCGTTTTTTCGGCAAGCTGATTTGTTTATTCGCTTTTTGCAGCGCCGCGAAAGGCTTGGATCGGGCGGGAATCGAGCCGCATTAAACCTCCGCCTTTCGGGACGCCGATTACCACTGCTTTATCAGGCGAGCGGCTTGCCGCATTCCGGGCAGAATTTGGGCATAGCCTGACCGGGCGCGGGCGACCAGCCGCAATTCGGGCAGCCGCCAACCGAAGCGGGCTTCAGAGAGCCGCAGTTTGCGCAGAATTTGCCTGTATTCTGTGCGCCGCAGGACGGGCACATCCAAGCTGCCGCTGCCGCCTGCTGCTGAGGCGCGGGGGCTGCCGCATATCCGGCCGAAGTCGCTGCCGCATAACCTGCCGCGGGGGCGGCTGCATATCCCGCTGCGGGGGCTGCCGCATATCCGGAGGCGGGATTCGACGGTCTGTCGCCGCCGTATACCGTGCGGTTCATCATACCGTCGCCGTCCCATGTGCGGTAACGGTTATCACGGCGCAGAAGTATATCCTTGAGCTCGTTCATCTTGCGCTCATCCTCGCGGTAGAGGTCGGTATACGGGCTGTCGGGGCGGCTTCCGTCGCTTATCTCAAGCTCGATACTGTCAAACCACGGGGAGTTCACGCGGATAACCACATCGAACTCATAATCGCACTCATAGCGGGGCGGCTGATAGCTCTTTCTGTTTCCGTCGGAATCCTCGAAGAATATCTCTTCCCTGTTTTCTTTTATATTTGTATCGACCGCAACAACCTGCGAAAGCTTAATGATATCGGGATTGGCGCTGCGCCAATTCGAGCTTCCCGTAACGATAAACGCCTCGGAGACGGTGCTGATATACACTTTTTTGCTTCCGTCGAACATCACGTCGGGGTTAAAATCTCTGACGAGTTTCTCGTTTTCCTCGCGGTAAGCAAGCTGACGCTTGATATCCTCGACCGTCGAGCGGCGGCGTTCGCTGAAGAACGGAGACAGCTTCGCGGCGCAGTTCTTGCAGAGGTTGCCGTCTTCAAGCTTGCGGTTTCCGAGAAGTCCTATTTTCTCGCCGCAGATATCGCAATATTTCTTATCAAATAATCCCATAGTGTTTTCCTCCTGTTATTTTTTCGGTCGCAGTAACGACCCGTTTTGCGCTGTCAGCCTGCAAACCGTATCATAAGAACGATTTCAGCAGCTCAAACAGCTCTTTTTCTCCCATGCCGTTATATTTCATCGAAATAACACCGCCGTCGGGCAGAAGCCGGCCTACGCAAAGCAGACTGTCCGCTTCGTCATACACATTCTCTCCCGCCTCTGTCCCCGGTTGAGGCTGTCAAGCACAGCGTCCTCGGGGATATGTGGCAGCTTGGAGATTTTCGGCAAAGCTTGCTTTTTCGCTAAGCGGCGGTGACACCGCACTCCTATGGCAACGCCCAATATGAGCGCCGTGAGCAGAATCAAAATTATGAGCAGCGCCTTCATCGGCCGTCTTATTTTTTATCGCTATCGTCAAATATATCTCCGCATTCGGGGCAGAACTTCGGAGGATTGGATGGATCCTCGGGCTCCCAGCCGCACTTATCGCAGCGGTAGAGAGGAGCGCCCTCGGGCTTTTTGGCTCCGCAGTTCTGGCAGAACTTGCCCTTATTGACGGTTCCGCACGAGCAGGTCCAGCCGTTTGCGTCAGCGGGCTTCGGAGAGCCGCACTCGGGGCAGAACTTGCCTGTCGCGGTAGCGCCGCACTGACATTTCCAAGCGCCTGCCGCCGGCTCGGGAGCGGGCTTCTTTCCGCCGCAGTTCGGGCAGAAG
>CAUHAO010000024.1 GCA_959604355.1 uncultured Eubacteriales bacterium | reverse complement strand
CTCTATTGACGGCTGCGCAAAAATGCCCTTGCAAGCAAGCATTTTTGCTTATGGTGTAATATACATAATCACAATAATCACACACAAAACCCGTTACACGAAAACGATATTTTTCTTTGCATTTTTTCGGAGGCGAAAAACATGAATCAGAGAACAAGTTACAGACGCCGTTCGGCATCAACCACCCGACGTAAAAAAAAGGGGCTGTCGACAGCTGACCTTCTATTTATCGCGGCTGCACTTGCGGCGGTGATAATAATGCTCATAATGATCGCAAGATACAATAGAGCATCTTCGGAAAAGAAAGATTTTGAATTGAAGCTTCACGCGGCGCAACAGCAGGAAGAATCCGCAAAAGCGGCGTTTGAAACGGCTTCCGATGAGATCGCGAATCTTGAGGCGGAAATAGACAACCTTGAGACCCGCAGACTCATTCTTGACAAATAAGGAGGCACGAAAATGAGATTTTTATGTCTTCTGGTAACATTCGCGGCTATACTCATAGCCGTTATTCTGGGTTTTACTTCCGCAAGCGCGGAATCGTATATCAAAAAAAATCAGCCTCTTTATGAAAGCTACGTACAGAGCGCAAACGAAAAAAACGCCAAAGCCGAGGAGCTTTCCCCGAAAATTGCTGAATTGACGGAAAAACGCGATGCGCTTCAGGAAGAAGTCCGACTCCTCTTGCTGAAACAGGAATATAAGAACAAATGCACGGCGTTTCTTACTTTTGACGACGGTGTAAGTGCAAACACGCTCAAGATTCTTGACATTCTCAAAGAATACGACATAAAAGCAACATTCTTTGTCATCGGATCTACGACAAAGAATAACGGCTCCGTCGCTCGGGAAGCTATACGCCGCATAGTCGAAGAGGGACACACTCTTGCCATCCACGCTTATGACCACACATATTCAAAGATATATGCTTCCGTCGACGCGTATTTCGAAGACTTCGACAAAGCGGTGTCCTATATCACTTCCCTCACAGATTACAGCCCTTCGATAGTTCGTATGCCCAGCGGCACGGCGTCCGCAAGAGACTTCTGCGCTTATTACGGCGGGTCGAGAGACGTATATTATGCCATAATCGACGGGCTGCGTGAACGCGGATTCACAGTCACGGACTGGCATGTCGATTCACGGGACTGGGAAGTCGGCACCTCAGGTGAGATAGTGAACAACATTATGGTCGGCGCGAAGAAAAAAATGACCTCAACCTATAAAAACGCGGTCATCCTCATGCATGAATACAGCCGCACCGCGGAAGCGCTCCCGACAGTCATCCAACAGCTCCGCGACCTCGGGTTTGAATTCGGGGATTTCGACGACCTTGTAAAAGCGGAACTGGAACCTATACAAATAGTATATTGACGTACAAAACAAAGAAGAGAGAGAAAAAAGCATGAAGATAGTTCTTAAAGTCGGCTCCTCGACGCTGACTCACCAAAGCGGACGGCTGAATCTGAGATTCATTGACAGTCTTGTCCGTGTAATATGCGACCTGAAAAGCATGGGAAATGACGTTATCCTCGTCACTTCCGGCGCTCAGATCGCGGGGATGACAAAGCTGAGATTGAATAAAAAACCCGCCGCGACCGAAAAAAAACAGGCTCTTGCGGCAATAGGGCAAAGCGAACTCATGGCGATATATGACAGATTTTTCAGCGACTACGGCTGCAGCGTCGGACAGATACTGATGAACAAAGAAGTAATGAACATTCCTCTTCTGCGTGAAAATCTGACAAACACCTTCCGTGAACTGCTCAAATACGATTGCGTACCGATAGTAAACGAAAACGACAGCGTTGAAACGGACGAGATCAAATTCGGTGACAACGACACCCTTTCTGCCGTGGTCTCGACATTCGTAAAAGCGGACAGACTCATAATTCTTACCGATATAGATGCGCTTTACGACGCAAATCCGACAAAAGACCCGAACGCGAAGCCCATACACTTCGTTGAAGAAATAACAGACGAAATTCGCGCGCTTGCGGGTGACACGACTTCAAACAAGGGCACCGGCGGTATGATAACCAAGATACGCGCCGCAGAGATTGCTACTGCAAACGGTACTCAGATGCACATAGTCAGCGGCAGCGATCCGAAAATAATATTCGACGTGCTTGACGGAAAAACTGTCGGGACAACTTTCAAAGCAAAGGTGAAATAAAAACATGACAGATCTTATAACTATGGGAAAAGCGGCAAAAGCCGCATCAAAACAGCTCGCTATGCTGTCAACGGAGAAGAAAAACGAGGCGCTGAATGCAATCGCCGATGCCATCGTGAAAAATGCAAAATCAGTACTTGACGCAAACGATCTCGATATGATAGACGGATTGCGCAACAATATAAATAAAACCGGACTTGACCGTCTCGCTGTCACGACACCGAGCCTGACGCGGATTGCCGGCGGAGTACGCGAAGTCGCGGCGTTGCCCGACCCCGTCGGAGAAGTTATTGAAGGCGGAGTACGTCCGAACGGCCTCTATATTGAAAAGATCCGGGTGCCGATAGGTGTTGTGGCAATGATATATGAAGCGCGCCCGAACGTAACAGTGGATGCGGCGGCACTTGCGCTCAAATCCGGCAACGCGGTCATCCTCCGCGGCGGAAAAGAAGCGATAAACACAAACAAAGAGCTCGTCAGAATCATGCGTGAAGCCCTTAAGAATCTCGGACTCTGCATGGATTTCATACAGTTCATCGATACCACAGACCGGGAGACCGCTACGGCGCTCATGACGCTCAATGAATATGTAGACGTCCTCATTCCCCGAGGCGGTGCGGGTCTGATAAAATCCGTCGTACAGAACGCGACCGTTCCAGTCATTGAAACGGGCACGGGAAACTGCCATGTTTACGTTGATGAAGGCTGCGATATCAAGATGGCGATAAATATCGTCAACAACGCGAAAACGAGCCGCCCGTCGGTATGCAACGCCGCGGAAAGCCTGCTCGTCCATGAAAATGTCGCGAAAAAGCTCCTTCCCTCCCTCCAATTAAAACTTGATGAAAAGAAAGTCGAGATACGAGGCTGCGAAAAGACGCGCGAAATAATCGAGTGTACCCCCGCGACGGAAGAAGATTACTATACGGAATATCTGGACTACATTATCTCTGTCAAAATAGTTTCCGATATAGACGAAGCCATTGCCCACATAAACGAGCACAGCACGGGACACAGCGAAGCAATTGTCACCAACAATTACGCAAATGCCCAGAAATTCCTCAGAGAAGTGGATTCGTCGGCAGTATATGTCAACGCCTCGACACGGTTCACGGACGGAAACGAATTCGGACTCGGCGCGGAAATCGGCATTTCCACACAGAAAATGCACGCACGTGGCCCGATGGGACTTAAAGCTCTTACGACTACAAAGTTCCTCATCCGCGGCAACGGTCAGATACGCTGAAACCGACTCTCTCAAATGACGCAACGCAGGTAAAACGGGGGCCTATCCGTATTGCACGTGACGAAATCACAAGAATTGAATGCAACGCAATAGTAAACGCAGCAGACTGATCCCTGCTCTGCGGATGCGAAGTGTGCGGGGCGATGCATAAGCCTCGGGCAATGGGCTGCTCGACGAACGTAGAACGCTCGCGGATGTCCGGCGGGCGACGCAAAGATCACAAAAGAAAACGCCCTTCCATATGTATAGTCTGGACGTATCAGCCTCTTCCTTATGACCAGAGCAAGAAGATTAAGGAAGACTATAACAGCAGGAAAACATAGTGTATCTGGCAAAACCGGTTTTTAAATAAACCGGTTTTTATATTTTTTTCAAAAAAGTATTGACAAATAAAAAAATTTATGATATAATATAAGCATAAAGAACAATATACTTTAACATTTAAGATTGTTTTTGACTGTTTTTCCGATATTTTCTATTGAGCTCCTTTCTTTTAATATTCTCCGAAATGATTTTCTTTCGGTAGAAGTCGGTATGTGTCGTGCATACCGGCTTTTGCCGTTTAACGGATATTCTTTTTGCTCACGAAATGTTTCAAGGGCGCCCCGAACGAATCCGGGGCGCCCTGTTTTTGTTTATTTATCTTTTAATACATGCCGCCCATGCCTGCCGCGGGGTTTGCAGCGGGTGCGGGATTGGGCTCCTTCTTGTCGGCAACTACGCTCTCGGTAGTGAGAACCATGGAAGCGACAGATGCCGCGTTCTGAATGGCGGAACGTGTGACCTTCGTCGGGTCAACGATACCGGCTTCGAACATGTCGACATATTTTTCGTTGTAAGCATCAAAGCCTATGTTGGGCTTGGAGTGTTTTATTTTGTCTACAATGATCGCGCCTTCGATGCCTGCGTTAGCAGCAATCTGCATAACGGGAGCTTCGAGAGCCTTAAGCACAATCTTAACGCCCGTCTTGACGTCTCCCTCAGTCTGTTTGAGGAGCTTTTCGGTCTCGGGGATGGTGTTGATGAGAGCTGTACCGCCGCCTGCGACCATACCTTCTTCAACAGCGGCCTTAGTAGCGGAAAGAGCGTCCTCTATGCGGAGCTTCTTCTCTTTCATTTCGGTCTCGGTAGCAGCACCGACTTTAATGACCGCAACGCCTCCTGCGAGTTTCGCGAGACGTTCCTGAAGTTTCTCTTTGTCGAATTCGGAAGTTGTGGTCTCAATGCCTGCGCGGATCTGAGCGACACGTGCGGCGATCTCTTCCTTACTGCCCGCACCGTCGACGATGATCGTATTCTCCTTCTGGATCTTTACCTGACGCGCTCTGCCGAGGTCAGCGATGGTCGTGTTCTTGAGTTCAAGACCGAGTTCTTCGCTGATGACCTGACCGCCGGTAAGGATCGCGATATCGCGCAGCATTTCTTTTCTTCTGTCGCCAAATCCGGGAGCCTTGACTGCAACGCAGGTGAATGTACCGCGGAGTTTGTTGACAATAAGAGTGGAGAGAGCTTCGCCTTCAACGTCTTCAGCGATTATAACGAGTTTCTTGCCGCTCTGGACGATCTGCTCGAGCAGGGGCAGGATCTCCTGGATGTTGCTGATTTTCTTATCGGTGATAAGGATGTACGCGTCGTCGATGACAGCTTCCATCTTATCGGTATCGGTAACCATGTAAGGAGTGATATAGCCGCGGTCGAACATCATACCTTCAACAACTTCGCTGTAAGTCTCGGCGGTCTTGCTCTCTTCGACGGTAATGACGCCGTCTGCAGTAACTTTCTCCATAGCTTCCGCGATGAGTTTACCGATAACTTCGTCTCCCGCGGATATAGTAGCGACTCTTGCGATATCGTCGGTGCCGGAAACGGTCTTGGAGTTCGCCTTGAGCATCTCTACGACCTTATCAACGGCGAGTTTCATACCCTTTTTGAGAACCATCGGGTTTGCGCCCGCTGCGACGTTCTTCATGCCTTCGCGTATAAGCGCCTGAGCAAGAAGGGTTGCGGTAGTAGTACCGTCGCCCGCAATATCATTGGTCTTTGTAGCAACTTCACGTACAAGCTGTGCGCCCATATTCTCAAACGCGTCTTCGAGCTCGATCTCTTTTGCAATCGTAACGCCGTCATTCGTAATAAGGGGTGCGCCGAACTTCTTGTCAAGGACAACATTTCTGCCCTTGGGGCCGAGGGTAACCTTTACGGTATCTGCGAGAGTATCTATACCGTTGAGAAGCGCTTTTCTTGCTTCTTCTCCGTATTTGATTTCTTTAGACATATTAATTCTCCTCCCGATTATTCAACAATAGCGAGGATATCGCTCTGTTTGACTATGGTGTATTCGGTATCTTCGATTTTCACATCTGTACCCGAATATTTGCTTGTGATGACTTTATCGCCGACTTTAACATACATTTTAACTTCGTTGCCGTCAACTGTTCCGCCGGGTCCTACTGCGACAATTTCCGCCACCTGGGGTTTCTCCTTCGCTGAGCCTGTGAGGATTATGCCGCTCTTTGTGGTCTCCTCTGCTTCAACCATTTTGATAACAACTCTGTCTGCCAAAGGTTTGAGTTTCATTGTTGTTTCCTCCTGATATCTGATAGTATTGTAAACATTTTTGATTTTAGCACTCAACACCCCTGAGTGCTAAAAATATTATACCATATTTTCCATAATTTGCAAGATGCAGGTTGCACAAATTAACTGTGTCAAGTTTGTAACAAAATGTACAAAATAGCAAAAATATTTGCTAATCATGAATTCTATCGCTCTTGATAAATATTTTATGTGTAAAATCATGTAAAACCGAAAATTCAGCATCTGCAAAGAATTGCGGCACTTCATAACAGTATATTCATTTTTCGCATAAAAATACCCCCTCTTTACGCAGATGCTCATAAGACAATATGGCATATGTTCCGAAAAAGCTACCGGTTGAATACATGCAGAACACCCGAAGAATCTGCGGACTCTTCGGGTGTTCTGTTTTTGCACATAGGAATTATTGCTTCTTGTACCCACACTTCGGGCACACGCCTTTTTCGTTCAGAGCAATGCCACACAGGGGGCAGCGATCCTTCGTTCCTTCAGGATTGTATTCCTGAGACGCCGCATTCACACCACTGGTAAAGGTTAGTTTGGCGATATTCAGCTTGTCCTTCAGCAAATCATAGACGATCTTGATCATGCCCTCAACGGTCATAGTTTCCTTTGTTACGACCAGACGGCAATCCGGGTAAGCTGTGGCAAGCTCGGTCTTGAAGGCGGGACCCTTCATCTTGTTCATCGGTGTTCCGTCTTTGATTCCCTGCTCCTCGTAGACTTTCAGGATTGCAGGGAGCAGCGGGTCATCTTCCCGCAGGATAAGAGCATGGTCGAAATTCTTCAAAACCTCCCATGCTGTCTTCTTAATCTCGTTACATGGGAAGACCATATTCACGCCCGGTTCAACAGAGTCCTCCACCTCGATGGTCAGGACGCCGGTATGTCCATGCAGATACTGGGCCTCACCCTTGAAACCATAAAAACGATGTGCGTACTGCAGATCTAATGTGGTAATGCTTCTCATAAGAATCCTCCTTATAAATTGATTTATGAAAACGCTCGTTTCCGCGCCTTTTCCCAGATCGGTTTAGTCCTTGCCGGAACCCTTTTGCTCTTTGCATTCCGGGCAGACACCGTGAAATATGATGTCATAGCCGGTGAAGTCAAATCCGTGCGTATCCCTGATCCCGTTTTCGAGGCCGCTGACAAAATCCATGTCCACGTCAAAGACGCGCCCGCATATCTTGCATTTTACATGACAGTGGTTACGGCATATATGGTCAAAACGGTCGGAACTCCCGGGGATCTCAAGCTTGCGGATTTCGCCCATCTCAGATAACAGATTTAGATTTCGATATACAGTTGCTCTGCTGATATTCGGATGCTCCTTTATGATTTCATCATATATCTCATCCGCCGAGGCATGGCAGTGTAATTTGTTTACTGCCTGCAGCACCAGGGAGCGTTGGATTGTATTACGACTCGCCATAGTTTTCACCTTAATGATATACATTCCTTATTAATATTATATATCATTAAGAGCTAAAAGTCAAGACCTTCTCTGAAAATTTTTTCTCCTTGATAACTTCCGGGTTGCGCACCGCTTCAAAGCCACTCAGAATGAAAGCGCGCACTTCTATACTCTTCTGACGTAAGTATCGTGCGTCCTGCGTCACTTTGTTTTGTCAGGGGAGCTACACTCCCTTGCGACGCTTCCACGTCTATCCCTTGCGACTGTCAGGCAAATACAAACAAATCCTCCATATGATCACACAGCGATCATATGGAGGATTTGCTGTTTTATTAGCATCCGACATTGCAGAGAGGGTATAAAATCATTATTTTTCGAAGCCTTCGTTACGTTCGGGGCCCACAGATACATAACTGATACGGCATCCGACTTTTTCTTCGATATAATTGACATATTTCTGCGCATTCTCGGGAAGCTCCGCAAAAGAACGGCATTTGGAGATGTCACAATTCCAACCGTCAACATACTCAATAACGGGTTTTGCGTCCGCGAGAGCCTTGCCCATCGGGAAATCGTGGGTGATCGTTCCGTTTATATCATAAGCGACTACGACCGGGATCTTTTCCATATATGAAAGAACGTCCATCTTCGTCAAAGCGATCTCCGTCGCGCCCTGTACCTTTGCACCATAAGCCGAAGCAACTACGTCAAATCCGCCGACACGCCTCGGACGTCCCGTTGCGGCACCGTATTCTCCGCCTGCCTTACGCAGCTGTTCAGCCTCGTCGCCGAACATTTCCGCGGTGAAAGGACCTTCTCCGACACATGTGGAATATGCTTTCATTATACCGCATACATCCGTCAGATGGTGCCACGGGATACCGGCACCGATAGGAGCATAAGCCGCAATATTGGAAGAAGATGAAGTATAGGGATATATACCGAAGTCAATATCACGAAGGGCACCGAGCTGAGCCTCGAACATGATCTTTTTGCCTTCTTTTATCGCGGTGTCGAGATATTCGCCGGTGTCGCAGATGAAATCCTTAAGAGGCAGACCGAATTCCGACAGGTACTCCGCCACGCCGTATGCCGTCATTGGATCGGACTTATATGCGCCGCAAAGAGTAAGATTTTTCCATTCAACAGTATCTGTTATTTTTTCGCGAAGTGATTCAAACTCAAGCAAGTCGTGCATACGGAACGCCTTCTTGAGATATTTATCGGCATATACGGGCGCAATACCGCGGCGCGTAGAACCGAATTTTTTATCGGCGAGTCTTTCCTCCTCCAGGCAGTCCTGTGCAACATGATACGGCATACAAATTACCGCTCTGTCACTTATTTTGAGGTTGTCTGGAGTAATCTTTATTCCCGCAGCACGGAGTTTTCCGATTTCGCCGCAAAGGTGCTTTATGTCTATGACCATACCCGTACCCATGACGTTGACGGTATTGTCACGGAGAATGCCGGACGGAAGAAGGTTAAGGATGAACTTACCTTTTTCGTTGATGACTGTATGACCCGCATTGTTGCCGCCCTGATAGCGGACGACGACATCAAATCTGTCAGAGAGAAGATCGACCATACGTCCCTTACCCTCATCGCCCCAGTTTATGCCGACTATCGCTGTGAGATTTTTCATAAAGAAAGACTTCCTTTATTTCAGACTTTTGATCCTTATCTATGGACCGATATTAATTATACACCTTGGACATCTGCGGTGTCAATACGTTTTCATTGAATTTTTTTTTACAGAAAATCAGAAATTTTCGCATGATATTTGCATGCGAATATTTATACATGCAGGGGAAAAGATATTAAATGGCGAAAGCCTTAAAAAACGAAAGGGAGCGGAAATATGCCTAATATTTACTGTCTTGCAAGAAACTGCACGTACAACAATGACTTATATTGCTGCCTCGACCGTGTAAAAGTCGGCGGTCGCAATGCGCAGACGTCTCCGAACACATGCTGCGAGAGTTATATACGCGCTCATTCAACGATGAAGCTCGGCACGGACCCGTGCGAATACACGGATATCGACTGCGAAGCGGAACGCTGCGTGCATAACTGCGGCGGACATTGCGAAGCGGGAACGATATCAGTAAGCACCTGCACCGCAGACGGAAACGTTTGCAACTGCGACGAGACGGAGTGCGCCACTTTCAAAAAACCGCAGAAGAAAAAATCCTGACGTCTTTCTGCAAAACCGGGGAATATGATATTTCCCGGTTTTTTTCGCTTTTAAGGCATATTTTGTCTTTTTCGGTAAATACTACCCGCGAAACGAAATCCGAAACGAGGTAGAAAAAGTGAAAGCTGTTATTATGGCAGGCGGCGAGGGCACGAGGCTCAGACCGCTTACATGTGAAATGCCGAAGCCTCTTGCTCCGATAGCGGGAAAGGCGTGCATTTATTACATTGCGGATTTGCTGCTGCGTCACGGTATCGACAGGATCTGCGCCACGGCGAGATACCGCGCCGACGACGTAAAAAAGGCACTCAAGGCTATAACCGAGACCGACATACGCGTTTACACCGAGGATTCTCCTCTCGGAACGGCGGGGTCGGTAAAAAACTGCGAAAAATTCCTTGATGACTCATTTATCGTCATAAGCGGCGACTGCATCTGCGACTTTGACCTGACAAAAGCCGTGGAATATCACAAAAGCAAGGGCGGAATAGCGACGATCGTGCTCACACACGCCAAAGACCCGTTGGAATACGGTGTGGCCGTGCTGGGAAATGACGAAAAAATCACGCGTTTTATCGAAAAACCATCATGGTCGCGCGCGTATTCCGATACCGTAAACACGGGTATATATATTTTTTCGCCGAAAATATTCGACTATATTCCCGCGGACAGGGAAAGCGATTTCTCGAAGGATATCTTCCCCGCCCTGATGAAAGAAGATATCCCTATATATGGCTATGTTGCGGAAGGATATTGGTGCGATATAGGCAATATAAAATCATTTTTGCAATGCAATTTCGACGTACTTTCGGGCGTACTGAGACAAGAGCCCGTTTTGAAAGTAATGCGGACCCCCGCGATATCTCTGCCGGAAACAGTACAGGTGCGCCAGCCCTCATATATCGGCAAAAACGTGAAGATTGAAGGCGGAACCATAGGGCCGTATGCGGTCATAGGTGACAACTGCGAGATAGGAAGAAATGTTTTCATAACATCCTCGGTGCTCTGCAACAATGTGACCGCGGAGGACGGCGCGTGCGTGCGCGGCAGCGTGATCTGCTCGGGCGCAAGACTGCGTTCCGGCGTTTCCGTAGGGGAATACGGCGTTGTCGGCGCCAACGCGTCGGTGGGCGTGCATACAGTCATAGGAGCAGGTTCAAAAATATATCCGAAAAACATCATTCCCGAATACTCTTTTGTAAAAACCAACGTCATGGACGGGCTCAATGACTTCTCGTTCGAGGAAGAGGAGATATCCTCGGCGTTCGACGAAAACACCGACATTTCCGCTTTCGTACGTCTCGGTGCCGCGGCGGCAACCGTCATCAAACGTACGGCGGCAGTCGCGATAATAAGAGGCAACGACTCCTCGGCCGCGGCACCTGCGATGCTCGCTCTCAGCGCGGGACTTTCGTCCGCGTCGGTAGACGTTTTCGACCTCGGGGAATGTGACGTGGGAATGATACGCTTTGCCGTACGGGAATACGGCTTCGGCGGCGGCGTTTTCATCAAGGTGTCGGGCGGAAGAATATCAGTAAGCATACTCCAGTCAGACGGACTGTATATGGACAGGAATTCCGAGCGCAAGGTCGAACAGACGTTTTCATCCGGAGATGTGCATTTCGGCTCGGCTGGCTCTTTCCGTCCGTTCAGAGGGTACGACAGGATATATTCAAAATATTTCTCGAAAATGCTTTCGGGACTTTCACCTCTGCCCGCCATTGTTTCGGGTCCGACGTTCATCACAGAGAAGCTCTCCGTGAAACCGGACGAACCGAAACTCGAATATATTTATGTCATGCCCGATGCGATGTACGTGCAGACGCCCGAACACGAGGCGTATGACGAGGATCTTGTCAACTGCGTCGTCGCATATTGCTTCGGCAAGCTTACCGGGCACGCGTATGTGCCTTACGACTGGCCGATGATACTCGACAAAATCGCCACGGAGAACGGATTCGAGCTGCATCGGCTGACTCTCGAAGATAAAGACCGCGCAAAACTCGACAGCATAAGCGACGTGAATATAAGGGCGGCGGTATTACTCAAATATATGTCCGATTCCGGCATGAGATTTTCGGACATCGCGGCACGTATTCCGGTTTTTTCGTCACGTCACAGAGAGATAGACTCTCCGTCGGACAAAGCGGAAATGATGCGACTTCTTTCGGAAGGATCAGACAGAGAACTCGTCGAGGGCGTAAGGATAAGCGACAGACGCGGGAGCATTCTCATCGTACCGCGAAAAAGAACAAATTCATTCCGTCTTTTCGCCGAAGCAACAGACGCCGAAACTGCGGCGGAGATATGTGATTTTTATGTAAAGAAAATCAAAAACAGGTCTTAATTGGTTGACAAAATCATAAATATCTGTTATACTTGTAATAATTGGAATGTGCGGCTGTACGGCATTTTTGAGTCCGTGCGCCGGAAAGAAAAACAAACTGAATTTCACGGAAAATCAGAAGTCCGTAATGAGCGGAAGACGGTCGTTCCGCTCATTGTGTGCGGACATCTGAAAGCCATGAAACAATATTGATTTTTTCGCATATACAATTGAATTCGTTCCGTCCCGCGAATGCGGGACTACATAAGTTGTGTTTATTTATAATAAAGGAGGACATTAATGAAAAAAATTGAACGCGTAAGGATAATTCCGCTCGGAGGTCTTAACGAGATAGGAAAGAACCTTACTCTTTTCGAATGCGGAAAAGACATCATCGCCATTGATTGCGGTCTTGCTTTCCCGGATGATGAGATGCCGGGCGTTGACTACGTAATTCCCGATATGCAATATATAATAAAAAACAAAGACCGTTTCAAGGCAATCTTCATCACACACGGTCACGAAGACCATATAGGCGGTATCCCCTATCTGTTGCGCGACGTCAATGTACCGATATACGGCACGAAAATGACACTCGGAATAATACGCAACAAGCTCAAAGAGTTCAACCTCGACAAAAAGGCGAAGCTCTTTGAAGTCTCGTCGGGCGACCTCATAGACATGGGCAATTTCGGAGTGGAATTCATTCACGTTAACCACTCCATTGCCGACGCCGTGGCGATAGCCCTTCACACGCCCTGCGGCACGATACTGCACATGGGCGACTTCAAAATAGACGTTACCCCCGTTCAGGGCGGAATGATAGACCTTGCCCGCATAGGTGAACTCGGCAACGAAGGCGTACTTGCCCTTATGATGGATTCGACAAACGCGGAACGCCCGGGTTTTGCAATGAGCGAACAGAAAGTCCGTGAATCGCTTGATGCGATCTTCGGCAGAGCCGACGGCAAGCGTATAATCGTTGCGACTTTCGCCTCCAATGTCGACCGTGTACAGTCGGTAATTAATCTTGCGATAAAATACGGCCGCCGCGTCGCGGTCTGCGGACGCAGCATGGTAACGGTGCTGCAGGTAGCAACAGAGCTCGGGTACATGCACATTCCGGAGGGCGTACTTATAGATGCGGAGCAGATAAATCAGTTCCCGCCCGAAAAAATAGTCCTCATCACGACGGGTAGCCAGGGCGAGCCGATGTCGGCACTCTACCGCATGGCATATTCGGATCACAAAATCGTTGAGATAAACAGCAATGACCTCGTTATTATTTCCGCAAGCGCGATACCCGGCAACGAAAAACTCGTGAACCGTGTCGTGAACGAACTCTTCCGCTCCGGTGCGGACGTTGTTCACGAATCGTTTGCGGAGGTCCACGTTTCGGGGCACGCGTGCCAGGAGGAGCTCAAGCTCATATTCTCCCTCGCAAAGCCGAAGTTCTTTATCCCCGTCCACGGCGAATACAGACATCTTAAGCGTCATTCCCTAATCGCTCAGAGCATGGGAATAAAGTCCCAGAATATCATCGTACCCGATATAGGAAACATCATCGAATTGAGCAGCGGCGAAATCAAACTCGTAGGGACTGTTCCCGCGGGCAAAGTCATCGTTGACGGACTCGGAGTAGGCGACGTCGGAAATGTCGTGCTGCGCGACCGTAAACATCTTTCACAGGACGGTTTGATAATCTCCGTTGCGGTTGTTGACAGCAATACGGGCTCTTTGGTCTGCGAACCGGAGATAATCTCCCGAGGCTTCGTATATATCAAGGAAAACGAAGAACTCGTCGAAAAATTCCAGCAGATAACGGAAGATGTCATAGATATCTGCATACGCAAGGGAAACGGAGAATGGCAATATAACGCGAAAACGAAACTTAAGGACGAACTTTCAAAATACATTTTCGAGCAGACCAAGCGCAAACCGATGATACTTCCGATAATAAAAACCATATAAAGGATATTTCTAAAATGACAGCACGTCAGTATTTCGATTCTCTCCGCGGCAAAAGCGTGACTCTCGTCGGCTTCGGAGTGAGCCATCGCCCGCTCGTAAATATGCTTCTCGACGCAGGCGCATCGGTAACGGTATGCGATAAAAAATCCCCCGAACAGCTCGGCGAAGAAGCCCTTGCGATACGCGACAAAGTGACTTTTGTCACAGGTGACGCGTATCTCGAGAATCTCTCGGGCGATATCATTTTCAAATCCCCCGGGATGCGCCGCGACCTGCCGCAATTCGCACGTGCGGAGCTAAGAGGCTCTTTGCTTACGTCTGAAATGCAGGTGTTTTTTGAACTCTGCCCGTGTAAAAAGATCGCTGTAACAGGCAGCGAGGGCAAAACGACAACATCCACGTTGATATACAATTTTCTGCGCGAAGACGGCAAAAAGGTATGGCTTGGCGGAAATATAGGCACACCGCTGCTGCCCCATATTTTTGAAATGACGCAAAGCGATTATGTTGTTGTCGAACTTTCGTCGTTCCAGCTTTTCGACATGACTGCAAGTGCGGAAACGGCGGTAATAACGAATATCGTTGAGGAACACCTTAACTGGCACACTTCAATGAACGAATACATAGAAACGAAAAAGCGTGTTTTCACGTTCCGCAAAGGCGGAAAAGTCACCGTCAATGACGATTACGCCACCACCCGCGATATTGCAAACGGATATGACGGCGAGGTCTTCAAATTCTCGTTCTCCCACAAGGTTGAATGCGGCGCATATCTTGATGCGGAAGGCATAATTCATTACACGGACGCAAACACGGACGAAGAAGTGCTTGACCGCAGACTTATAAAGATAGTCGGTGACCATAACGTCGAGAATTATATGGCGGCGATATGTGCGACATGGGGAAAAGTTGACCGCGGTGTTTATGCACGCGTGGCGCAGACTTTCGGCGGAGTTGAGCACCGCATGGAATTCGTACGCGAAAAAGACGGTGTTAAATATTATAACGACTCCATCTGTACCTCACCCACAAGCGCGATAGCATGCCTGAAATCGCAAACAAAAAAAATTGTCATGATAGCGGGCGGCTCGGATAAAAAGCTGGACTATGCCCCTGTTGCGGAACATATAGTGCGCGGCGTACGTCACCTTATACTTCAGGGTGCGACGGCTCAGAAAATATACGACGCAGTCGTTGCCGCAAAGGGATATTCCCCGGAAAACATTACGATAGAATTTTCTTCCGGGATGGAAGAATCGGTAGCAAAAGCGGCGGCAGCAGCCCGTAAAGGTGAAAGCGTCTACCTGCTCCCCGTATCGGCAAGTTTTGACTGCTACTCAAACTTCGAAGAACGCGGAAGACACTATAAAAAACTTGTAAACGAGTTATAGAAGGTGATATTTTGACAGCGAACATCAAATCTCTTACCGAGATACTCGAAACGGAGAGCGAATGCGGCAACGAGCGCGCGTTTTCCGAATTTCTCGCAGAAAAGCTCGGGCGTTTCACGAATGACATTGAAATCGACAGACTTCATAACGTCATCGCTTACATAGGCGACAGGTCGAAGAAGAAAATTCTTCTGACCGCGCACATGGACGAGCTTTCTATGATAGTTTCATCGATAAACGACAACGGTTTTATAACCGTTCAGCGTGTGGGCGGTATCGACAGACGCACGATGCTGTCGCAGGAGGTCGAAATAAACGGGATTCACGGCATAATATGCAGCACGCCGCCGCATCTGGCAAAACCGGGTGAAGGTTCGAAAGTCCCCGAATATAAAGATCTCTACATAGACCTCGGTCTGAGTGCGGAAGAGGTAAAAAAGAAAGTTCGCCTGGGAGACCGAGTCCACCTGCTCACTCCCGTAACACAGCTCATGGGAGGTCGCATCTCCTCCAAAGCTTTGGACAACAAGCTCTGCGTGTATGCGATAATAGTATGCCTTGAAAAACTCGCGAAACTGATAAAGCATGATGAACTCGACTGCTGTATAGAAGTTCTCTTTGCAACTCAGGAAGAAGTCGGCTCGCGCGGCGCGACCGTGGGCACGTTCACGGCCAACCCCGACGAGGCGATAGTGCTTGACGTTACTTTCGCAAAGCAGCCCGATGTTCCGGACGCTCCCGAGCTGGGCAGTGGCGCAGTCGTTGAATATTCCGCTATATTTGACCGCACTCTTTGCCGCAATCTCGAAAAAGCGGCAAAAGAAAACCACACCAGATACACCGTCAACGCCGAAGCCATCGCGCTCGGCACGGACGCCGACACCGTCTCGATACTGCGCAGCGGCATAAAGACAGCCCTCATCTCCATTCCGATAAGATATATGCACACGCCCGTCGAAACGGCGGACATTGCGGATGCGGAGAGTGCCGCAGATATACTCTGCGGATATATCCGTACATACGAAAAGAAATAAGGAGGGCGGAAAATGGAATTGCTTAAAAAACTCTGCACGCTCAACGGCGTAAGCGGTGACGAAGGCGACGTTCGCGAATTCATCGAAAACGAGATCCGCCCGTACTGCACCGAGATACACACCGATAACCTCGGCAGCCTCATTGCTTTCAAGCCCGGTAAAAAACGCGCCCCGAAAAAACTTATGTTTGCCGCGCACATGGACGAAACGGGCTACTACATAACAAAGATCGACGACAGCGGCCTTATCTGCTTTCAGCCGATAGGGGTTTCCGTAAACGTTACCCCCGGTCAGACCGTGAAAATCAAATCGACCGCGGGCGACAAAACCGAATACATTGACGGTGTTATAGGGCTCCCTCCTATACATGTGACGCCCCGTGACAAAGAGCGCGACGTGCCCGCCTACAAGAAACTGCGCATCGACATCGGCGCGAAAAGTAAAGAAGACGCGGAAGCGAAAATCGCTATCGGCGACAGCGTTTATTTTGACGGCGAATTCGGCGTTTTCGGAGATTACATCAAAGCAAAGGCGATCGACGACCGCGTAGGCTGCGCGGCGATGATAGAACTGATAAAAAGCGACCTTGAATACGACGCATGGTTCGCATTTAACGTCCAGGAAGAAGTTGGATGCCGCGGCTCTGCGGCAACGGCGTTTGCGCTGCGTCCCGAAGTCGCGGTCATTCTCGAGGGTACGACGGCGGCCGACATAGGCGCGGTGGAAGGCGGCGAAAAGGTCTGCGTTGTGGGCAACGGCGTCGCGCTGTCTTTTGCAGACCGCTCGACGACATACGATCCGAGAGTCGTCGCATCTGTTGCGAAAATAGCGAACGCGCACAATGTCCTTTGGCAATATAAGACATTTGTTTCCGGCGGCAACGATGCTGGCAGAATACAGCGCACAGCGGACGGATGCTTCGTCTGCGCACTCTCGATACCCGTAAGATATCTGCATTCCCGAATATCCGTCGCGTCGCCGAAAGACATTGACAGTATGCTGAACATGTGCCGCGCGATACTCGGCGACTACGATAAACTTTGTGACGACCTGAAATAAGGAGTGACTGTTATGAAAGATAAATTTATCAGCAGAATGGCAAAATTCGCGGAATTCACTTCCGTTTCTTCCAACGAGAGAAAGCTTCTTGAATACATCCGTGACGAACTCGCACCGTTTGTTTCGGATAAAGAAAACGACCTGCGTTTTGACCCCATGGGCAACCTTATCGCGGTCCTCGGAAGAGGCTGCGGCGAGAAGGTCATGTTTTCTTCGCATGCCGATACGATAGGTTTTATCGCGCATTACATCGATGACAACGGCTTTGTCAAAGTCACGAGCCTCGGCGGACTAAACCCCTACGCTCTTACAAACAGAGAAGTCCGTTTTGCCAACGGCGTTCGCGGGATTATCGCGTTCGAACCCGATCAGCACACAATAGCAAAAGCATACGTCGATATCGGCGCGGCTTCGAAAGAGGAAGCAGCAAAGATGCTCCCCCTCGGCACCGTCGGCACGTTTGTCTCATCCGTATACGAAATAGGCGGTGAAAAGCCCGCTCTCGTATCTCCGTTCATGGACGACAGAATCGCCTGCGCGATACAAATGGAAGCGTTTGAGCGCATTGCCAAATGCAGAATGAAACTCGCCAACGAATTCTATTTCGTATTCTCCGTTCAGGAAGAGCTCGGTCTGCGCGGCTCAAAGACGGCAGCTTTCGGCATAGAACCGAAATACGGTATAGCGCTTGACGTAACAAGCACCGGTGACACTCCCGAAGCAAATCCTCCGATGACGATGAAGCTCGGCGGCGGCGCTTGCATAAAAGTCATGGACAGAAGCGTTGTGTGCAATAAGCAGATGGTAGACTTCATGATCGACACCGCTGAAAAGAATGACATCGCGCACCAGATAGAGATCCTCCCGTTCGGCGGCACTGACACCGCGTCAATACAAATGGCGGCGGGCGGCGCATACGCGGGCGCTATCTCCATTCCCACAAGATACATACATACTCCGACAGAGACCGTCAATGTCGCGGACTGCGAAGCATGCGTCGAACTGCTCTGCGCGCTGATAACCGCGGGATTCCGCTTTTAAGGCATGAAAGAGCTGATAAAAGCGTATCTTGCAGATAAAGTCTCTTCTGTCGCTTTCGGCAAACTGCCTGAACCATTTATGGGACTCAACTATGTCATAAGCCTCTGCGTAAAGCTTTCGGACAGCGTCATTGACGAAATAAGCGACAAGCCCACTCAGACATATTTTCACCATTACAGATGCGTCAACCGACTTTTGGATGACGCATCTGCCGGTGTAGGGTTGCTGCTACAAAAAAACGGATACACATTTTATCCGATAGCCGCGTCTCAATCCGTCCACGGTGACGGTTACCGCGGCATTTATTCGCATAAACAGGCAGCGTGCATCTGCGCGGCAGGCTCTGTCGGGCGCAACAACCTGTTTATTCATAACGAATACGGCGTGAGGGTGCGTCTTGCAACGGTTTTCACAGATTGTCCCGTCGCGGATGAAGAATATATTCCGCACGAATACAGACTTTGCGCAAACTGCGGCAAATGCGTCGCCGCCTGCCCTGCACACGCAATAACCGCTGACGGTTTCGACCCTAAGGCGTGCAGCGAATATATGAAAAAGAACTTTCAGCTCATCGGGCGAGGCTCTGTCTGCGGTATATGCATGAAAGTTTGTCCTCTCAAAGGAAAAAAACAATAAATATTGCGTTCTTCTTCACATATTATTTGAATATCGATGATAAAATAAGACTAAAATAGTATTATTTAAAATACAAAATCTCATCCAAGGGGTTGATTATATGAGAGTATACGCGGATAACGCCGCAACAACTCGCACAGACGAGCGCGTAGTCGCTGAAATGCTGCCGTTTTTCACCGAAATGTACGGGAACCCGAGCAGTATCCACCAGGCAGGTCTGGAAGTCCGTAAAGCGATAGCAGAGGCAAGAGAAAAAGTCGCAAAAGCGATAAATTGCGACCCGTCGGAGATATATTTCACCGCGGGCGGCTCGGAAGCCGATAACTGGGCAATAAAAAGCACGGCGAAAAAACTCGCGAAAAAAGGAAAACATATTATTTCCTCGAAAATAGAGCATCACGCGGTCCTGCATTCGCTCGACGCGCTGAAAAAAGACGGCTGGGACATAACGCTTCTGGACGTTGACAAAGACGGATTCGTAAACCCCGCGGACGTTGAAAAAGCGATCCGCCCCGACACCGTCCTCATCACGATAATGACAGCCAACAACGAGATAGGAACAATCGAGCCCGTCTCGGAAATAGGACGCATAGCTCGCGAACACGGAGTTTACTTCCACACCGACGCAGTACAGGCTATCGGACATATTCCCGTTGACGTCAAGGCAATGAATGTCGACATGCTTTCGATGTCCGCGCATAAATTCAACGCTCCCAAGGGCGTCGGCGCTCTGTATATCAGAAAAGGTATCATTCTGCCGAACCTCATCGACGGCGGAGGTCAGGAAAACAAAAAACGCGCGGGAACGGAAAACACCGCGTCCATCGTAGGTATGGGCAAAGCCATTGAGCTTGCCGTAGCCGAAATGGATGAAAATATGAAACGCGTTACCTATCTCAAGGACAAGCTTCTCAACGGGCTGGCAGAACGCATCCCTTGCGTCAAGGTTAACACCCCGTCACATGACACTCTCCCCGGCATCGCGAACATAAGCATTAAATATATTGAAGGCGAATCCATGCTGCTTATGATGGATATCAAGGGCATCTGCGCGTCATCAGGCTCCGCCTGCACGTCAGGCTCTCTCGACCCGTCTCATGTTCTGCTCGCAATAGGACTCAACGCGGAAACGGCACACGGCTCGATACGTTTCAGCCTCGACAAATATAACACCGAAGAAGAAGTAGATTATATTCTTGAAACTTTTCCCGTGATAGTTCAGAGACTGCGCGACATGTCGCCGCTCTGGCACGGACAGAAGGACTGAGGAAAGGAAGATACAATATGTACAGCGATAAAGTATTAGACCATTTCACAAATCCCCGTAACGTCGGAGAGATAGAAAACGCTGACGGCGTCGGCGAAGTCGGCAACGCGAAATGCGGCGACATAATGAAAATGTTCCTCAAGATCGAAGACGGCATCGTCGTTGACGCGAAGTTCAAAACTTTCGGATGCGGCGCGGCTGTTGCGACAAGCTCGATGGCTACGGAACTCGTCAAAGGCAAGCCGCTCACCGAGGCACTCAAGCTCACCAACAAGGCGGTCGTTGAAGCTCTCGACGGTCTGCCCCCGGTAAAAATACACTGCTCCGTTCTGGCAGAAGAAGCGATAAAAGCGGCGGTAATCGACTATCTCAAGAAAAACAACATCGACCCGAAAGAATACGGCCTTGACGAAGCGCAGATATGCGGCGCTTGCTGCGGAAGCTGCGATAAAACCTGATGAAAACCGCAGTCCTCGGGCTCAGCGGCGGCGTAGACAGCTCTACTGCGGCGGCACGGCTCAAACAGAGCGGCTATAACGTTGTCGGCGTCTATTGCGTTATGCACAAATATTCCGAGGAAGGCTTACGGGACGCGAAACGCGTGGCCGAACATATCGGAATAGATTTTGACACGCTCGACTGCACAAAAGAATTTGAGGATATCGTCATACGCGATTTTCTCGAAAATTACAAGCGAGGACGCACTCCCAACCCGTGCACCGTATGCAACCCGAACGTGAAATTCAAAGCGCTCTGCGATTACGCTGAAAAAATCGGAGCGGAAGACATCGCAACGGGCCATTACGCGGGAGTCGGATGCAAAAACGGGCGTTATTTCGTACGAAAATCTGCGGATAAAGACCAAAGCTATATGCTTTGGGGGCTGACACAGAAGCAGTTGAGCATGCTCATTCTGCCGCTTTACAATGAATTCAAGCCCGACGTACGCAAACAGGCCCATGATCTCGGTCTGCCCGTGGCGGAGAAGCCTGACAGTCTTGACTTGTGTTTCGTCCCCGACGGAAATTATGCCGCGTTCATTGAAGAACATGTCGGAAAGTTCCCGGAAGGCGAATTTTGGCTGCGGGATGAAAATCGCGCGGTCGGAGTACATAAAGGCATCATAAGATATACCGTCGGACAACGCAAAAATCTCGGCATAGCGCTCGGCACACCAGTTTATGTATGTGGCATAGATGCTGAAAAAAACCGAGTTATTCTCAGCCGCAACGACGTGACCGATTACACCTCTCTCAAATGCAGAAATGCGAATTTTCAGGCGCTTTTGCCCGAAAATACGGCAACCTTCGACGCAGATGTAAAAATACGTTACGCCCACAAAGGCGCTCACGGCACGGTATCGGTATCCGATAACGGATTTTCGGTCAAATTTGACGAGCCCCAGCGCGCGGTGACTGCGGGACAGTCTGCAGTTTGTTATGACGGCGACAAAATTCTGTGCGGCGGAATAATTGTATAGAAGTCATTCACAACAAATATAAAACGAGGCACACGGTACTTCCGTGTGCCTCATCCGTATATTGATAATATTTATCTTTTTACCCTTGCGTTGCCGCCCCAAATGCTCCATATCTGTTCCTCGTCGGACGGCTGTGCGTAGTCGGTGAGGAACGTCGTCGCGAGCGCGCCACTTGCCCAACCGAACTGGATCCATTTTTCGCTTTCCCAACCTTTGAGTATCGCGTAAAGCAGACCTCCGACAAAGCCATCGCCGCCGCCTATACGGTCGAGAACTGTTATCGGGCGAGGCTCGACAACATGCCACTCGTCACCCGTGAGCATTATAGCGCCCCAGAGGTGATTGTTTACGTTAACGACCTGGCGCAGGGTCGTCGCAAAGACAGACGCATGAGGAAATTCACGCTTGACACATTCGATCATGCCCTTGAAGCCATCAATCTTCGCAGCAATATCCTTGCCACCCGCTTCAGGGCCTTTTATTCCGAGACAAAGCTGGAAATCTTCCTCGTTGCCGACAAGAATATCCGCAACGGATGCGATTTCGGTGAATATTTTACGCAGTTCCTCTTCTCTGCCCTTCCAAAAAGACGCACGGTAGTTGAGGTCGAAGGAAATGAGTGTACCGTATTTTTTTGCTGCTCTTGCAAGCTCAAGGCAGAAGATGCTCGTTTCATGTGAGAGCGCGCCGACAAGACCCGAAAGATGAAGGATTCCGACACCTTCTTCGCCGAAAATACGGTCAAGGTCAAAGTCTTTGATATTCAGAGTTCTGCCGACTTCGCCCGCACGGTCATTCTGAACGCGAGGACCGCGGCTGCCGTAGCCGCTGTCGGCAATGTTAAACTGATGTCTGTAACCCCAGGGGCCGCCCTGCTCAACTTCTTTACCTTCAAAGTCCATACCGCGGGAACGCAGATTGCGTTTGATGAAATCCGCGACGGGGCTGTCTTTGACGAAGGTTGTGAGGACCTTTACGGGCATACCGAGATACGATGCTATGGACGCAACGTTCGTCTCGGCGCTCGTCGCCTGCATGACAAACGTGTCAGACGACGCAACGGGCTGACCGTTGGGCGGGCATATGCGAACACCCATACTGGTAGGCACTACAAGAGCATATTTGTAATTTTTTCTTAATTCCATAATACTACCTCTTTATTTGTAAGTAATCATGCGTCAAGCGCAGATAACGACGCAGTTCGCAAATTTTATCCGTTATTTTTCCGCATACCGCAGAGCTTCAATTACGAGAGAAAATTTGATGAAATGCAAGGCTTCAAGCGCAGACGCAAGGGCGCATACTTTGTGTATGTAACCGAAGCGTCAAGCGCAGATAACGACGCAGTTCGCAAATTTTATCCGTAATTAAGCGTTGTACTGTGTTGCCGCAGTATTCCCGCCGTTCCCGGTCCAATTGGTATGGAAGAACTCACCGCGCGCGTGATCGACGCGTTCGTAGGTGTGTGCGCCGAAATAGTCACGCTGTGCCTGAAGCAGGTTTGCGGGGAGACGTTCGCAGCGGTAGCCGTCGAAGTATCCGAGAGCGGTGCTCATTGCCGGAACGGGGATGCCGTTAAGCATTGCCGCCGCGCAGACACGGCGCCAGCCTGCCTGATTTTCCTCGATGACGTTCTTGAAGTAGGGATCAAGGAGAAGGTTCGTGAGTTCGGGATTGTTATCATAAGCTTCCTTTATCTTGCCGAGGAATACGCTTCTGATTATGCAGCCCCCGCGCCACATAAGAGCGATGCCGCCGTAGTTGAGGTTCCAGCCATAGGTCTTTGCCGCGCTGCGCATGAGAGTGTAACCCTGAGCGTAGGAAACGATCTTGGAAGCAAAGAGGGCGTGTTTGATATCGTTTATGAACGCTTTTTTGTCGCCCTCGAACTTCGGCTTCGGTCCGGTGAGTATCTTGGATGCCGCAACACGTTCTTCTTTCATAGCGCTCAGGCAGCGGGAAAATACCGCTTCGCCGATGAGGGTCAGCGGAACGCCCTCGTCAAGAGCCGCGATACCTGTCCATTTACCGGTACCCTTCTGACCCGCGGTGTCGAGTATTTTTTCGACTATCGGAGAGCCGTCAGTATCTTTATATGCAAGAATATCTCTTGTGATTTCGATAAGATAGGAGTCAAGCTCCTGGGTGTTCCACTCTGCAAAAACCTCGTGCATTTCGTCATCGCTCATACCGAGATAATCGCGCATAAGCTGATACGCTTCGCAGATCAGCTGCATATCGCCGTATTCGATGCCGTTATGGACCATTTTAACGAAATGACCCGCACCGTTCTCACCGACCCAGTCGCAGCACGGAGTACCGTCTTCGACCTTTGCGCAGATAGCCTGAAAAATCGGCTTTACGATTGGCCACGCCTTGGGCGAGCCGCCGGGCATCATGGACGGGCCGTTGAGCGCGCCCTCTTCGCCGCCGGAAACGCCTGTACCGATATAAAGCATGCCTTTGCTCTCAACGAGCGCGGTGCGGCGGGCAGTATCCGGGAAATGGGAGTTGCCGCCGTCGATAATCACGTCACCTTCTTCGAGAAGGGGCAGAAGAGCGTTTATCATATGGTCAACCGGCTCACCCGCTTTGACCATCATCATGACTTTGCGCGGCTTTTCAAGAGACGCGACAAGTTCTTCGAGGGAATATGTTCCGACGATATTCTTGCCCTTTGCTCTGCCGTTGACAAAATCCGTGACTTTCTGTGTGGTACGGTTAAATACGGAAACGGTAAAGCCCTTGCTCTCCATGTTGATGACAAGGTTTTCACCCATTACTGCAAGGCCGATGAGGCCGATGTCAGATTTTTTCATGTGCGTAAATCCTTTCTATTTATCGAACTGTATTTTTAATATTTTCAAGTACCGAGTACGGTATCTGCAAATTACCGAGACCTTTACCGATTGAAATATGAGGCTTCATAGCACCGTGAAAATCCGTGCCGCCCGATATCATAAGGCCAAGGTCTTTAGCCATCTGTTGGTATTCATCCTGCATTTCCGGAGTGTATTCCGTGTAATAACCCTCCACACCGTCAAGGCCGACGCCTTTGAGCCGGGTAAGGAATGCTGCGAGTTCGTCATGCGGTTTACGGGTAAGATGAAGATGCGCAACGAACGCAGCCCCTCCGGCGCCTTTAATAAGTTTAACACATTCCTCATCTGTCAGAAGCTGCTGATTGTTGCAGCACGGTCTGCCGTTGCCGAGCCACAGATCAAAAGCCTCTTTCGGTGACTTCACATACCCCTTGTCTGCCATAAGACGCGCGAAATGTGCTCGGCAGATGATGCCGGAGCCCGCGTATTTACGAGCCTCGTCCATCGTCACGTCAAAACCGTTATCACGCAGAGCCCGACATGTTTGCTCAAGCCGCTCAAAGCGTACCCTGCGAACATCTTCAAGGCGATTGAGAAGAGTTTTATCCGTGGTGTCGATATAATAGCCGAGGATGTGCGTCTCGGTATCAGAAATCGCAGAAAGTTCTATTGCGGGAACGACTTCAAGCCCGATTTTCTCGCCTTCGGCAACCGCTTCCGCAACACCGTCGAGAGTGTCATGATCCGACAGCGCAACTGCGGAAAGGCCGCTTGCTTTCGCATGGCGCACAAGCTCCGCGGGAGTCATTGAGCCGTCGCTTTTGAGCGAATGGGTATGCAAATCTATGAATTTATCCATACAGACCTCTTATTTATCCCAAACCCAGAGACCGAGCGCAGGATTGCTTATATAGAAAATGCGTTCGCCGTCAACGTCGTTAAAGCCGTCAACGAGCTTTGCGGGATCGTACTTCTTCACCGCTTCCGCGTAGGGCTCATAGCCGAACGCAACTCCGCGGACTTCCTGCTCCGTAAGGTTTTCGGTGCAATACTTTATCGAAAATCTGCCGTCGGACGAGCCGTGGATGAGATGCGCCGCGACGGAAAGATTATTCTGCAAGTCTTCGTTTTCTTTTACAAGTTCAAGCACTTTTTCGCGTCCGACATATCCGTATTTTCGGATAAGGCGGTCGTTTTCGTCGTCTTCTCCGAACTTACGCACGCCTTTTGCGAGGATTATCAGCTCGCCGCCGTCGCGGATAGCCATTCTCGTTCTGTAAACGGCTTTATTGCCGAGCCATGTGCTCTTGAACTCGCGCTCGTCAAGATTTACGACAACTTTATCAAGCGGCTGTTTCATGTGAACAAGATTTATTTCCTGGCTATGTGCCACCGCCATTTCAAAGAGCTTGCGCTCTCTGCCTATATACAAACCATGTATAAACGTGTCATCGCCCTTGTTGGTGGTGACGGTAAGCACATACATGAGCGGGATATTATTTATGAAATTCTCCTCGGCGTAGTCGAAAACACGGCGCACGGGAGAGAAATCCTTGCCCATAATACGCTCCATGCCGTAAAACGCGCCGAGCATGTGGGACGAATTTATCATACTGCTGCCGCCGCAGCCGACAAAAATGTTCTTGGAATAATTAGCCATGCCGACGACCTCGTGAGGCACGACCTGACCTATCGAAATTATGAGGTCATACGATTTATCGAGCAGGCGTTTGTTGACTTCGACATCTATTTTCGACGTTACGAGCCCTTCGGACACCTCGCTTACGAACTCCGCGGGCACTTCGCCGAGTTTGACGACGTCGCTGCGCCAGTTATGCACTATCATTTTTTCAAACGGAACGCCGTCGCCGAAAAATGCGCGCCATTCTTTCTCGGTCATTGCCTCGTGTGTACCGAGCGCGGGCATTATATCGACTTCACACTTGTCTTTGAGCATTTCGTAATACCGGGCGACTATTTTTCCCGCACCGGAATACATTCTCGTGAAATCGGGCGGAAGAATAAGAACTTTATTGAGTTTTTTCCCTTTAAGGGACTCATCGAGCGCTTCACGCAGTTCCGCATCGGTAAGACCTTCTTTGCTTGTTCTGAACATAGATCTCCTCCGTAAGATACCATATTACTCCAATATAATTCATTGTACATGATACCACAAAAAACCTTTTCTGTCAAGAGAATCCGCCCGTTTTTTCGCTCTTCCGGACGCTTTTTATTTGATTACATTGACAATTTGCGTTTTTTGTGATATAATATTCGCAACAATTCTTGTTTCTCAAGAATTGCGGGCTTTGCCCTAAGCCGCGTATTACGCGCCTTTGCTCTATTGATGGCTGCGCAAAAATGCCCTTGCAAGCAAGCATTTTTGCTTATAATATAATATTCGCAACAATTCTTGTTTCTCAAGAATTGCGGGCTTTGCCCTAAGC
>CAUHAO010000023.1 GCA_959604355.1 uncultured Eubacteriales bacterium | reverse complement strand
GCAGCCGCTTTTTCCGCATCGCACACAGACGTGCGGTCGGGAGTCGCAACGACTATGCCGCGCATACCGGCACGCAGAACATGAGAAAAAATATCGCCTATACCCGACGGCATGTCAATGAAAACAAAGTCGTAATCGGGCGCCGCTTTCATTGCCAGCGCACCGAGAAACGAGCCAAGAGCCGCCGCGTCATCGGGAGGCGTAAGGGGGGCTGAAATTACCGTAAGCCCCGGATGCAGAGGGTGAACGAGAGCCGCCGTGCCGAAATCCGTTCTCGCAGAATATATATCGTCGATATCGAAAATCACCTTTTCGCGCACGCCGAGAATTAGATCAAGATTGCGAAGATTAAGGTCCGCGTCGAGCAATAAAACTTTTTTGCCCATACTGTCAAGACTCGCGGCGACGTTTGCCGTAACCGTAGTTTTTCCGACGCCTCCCTTTCCGGAAGCAACAGCGACTACTTTACCCATGTCACAGATCCTTTCATATGTTATAAATAAGTATGTTAAGTCCGGATCAGTTAAGCAGTTCCGACATTGCGTTTATCCTGTCCGGATCCGCCTTATCGGAGAAATAATACGAAAGAACATCCTTTACCAGTTCCGCATTTAGCGACGAAACATTCAGACCGCCGTTTTCTATGACGACGACAAAAGCGACCTTCGGGTCATTCGCGGGAGCGACACCGACCATGAGTGACGTGGGGATTTCTCCGGATTTCTCCGCCGTACCGGTCTTTACGGCGACGGGAATGTCAAAATCCTTGAAGCCGTTATAAACCGTACCGCCCTTTTCCGCCGCCATGCGCATACCTTCAAGCACCGTGGCGACCGTCTCGGGTGAAATATCGAGTTCTTCCGCGACTTCGGGAACTGTTTCCTTTATCACTTCGCCCGTTTCACTGTCCATAACCGACTTGATTACATGCGGCACTCTGCGCGTCCCGCCGTTGGCTATGGTCGCGACATAATTCACCAGTTGCAGCGGTGTAGCGGTGTTATCCGTCTGACCTATCGCCGCAATGAGGGTGTCGCCGAGCTGCCACATCCCGCCGAGTATGTTTTCTCGGTATTCGCGGCTTGCAAGCGTGCCCGCATTTTCACCCAGTAGATCTATGCCCGTTTTCGAGCCGAAGCCGAACTTTGCGCCGTAAGAACTGAGTTTGTCTATAGTAAGCCGTCTGCCGAGATCGAAAAAGAACACGTTGCAGGACTTCGCGAGCGCCGTTTTGACGTCCATCGCTCCGTGTGCCGTCGACGCATAGCAGGCATATGAATAATTCTCGTAATAATTGTATTTACCCGTGCAGGTATATATCGTCTGAGGCGTTATAAGACCCTCTTCGAGACCTGCGACCGCCGTGACCATCTTGAACGTAGAACCCGGCATGAAAAGACCCGATATCGCGCGATTTACATATGGGCTTGACGGGTCTTGCGAAAGTGTCGCGAAATCCTTATTGTATGTGGCGATATTGAACGTCGGCCACGATGCTGTCGAAAGTATTTCCGCCGTGTCGATATCCATGAATATCGCCGCTCCCGACGACGCGGAGTCCTCGCCATTGAGCTCGCGGATCTTGTAAATTATTTTTTCGAGGCTTTCCTCTGTTATTATCTGCATATCCGTGTCGAGCGTCGTAATAACATCATACCCCGCTTTGGGAGAGACAGAGTCTTCGTTCTCAATTATCTCGACGACAGAGCCTGTCACATCGCGCACCGCGTATCGCACGCCGTTGGTGCCGCGCAGATACTCTTCCGCTATTTTTTCTATGCCCTCTTTGCCGATATAATCATCGACCGTGTATCCCGAATTTTTCAGCGTCTCGTATTCTTCGGCATAAATCCGTCCCAAATGCCCGATAACGTGCGACGCAAAATACTCATTGGAATAAACTCGCACAGGCTCGACCTCGATGTAAACGCCCGGGATTTCGTCGCTGTTTTCCTTGATCATCGTTGCCGCTTCGATGCCGACATCCGTGGCAAACGTGAAAAACGACGCTGAGGAGCGGATATCCATCTCATATCTCACCGCTGCAACCTTTGCGGCGACCGCGAAGTCGTATGACGTGAGTTTATAATACTTTATAAGCGCTTTGAGCGTGTCGGCAGCGGACATATCCGTCGCTATTTTCCTTGCGGAAAGAAATTTATTGAAAGACGCAACAGCAGACGCGCTTTCAAGATACGATATTTTATATATGTATGGTTCTGTCTCTGTTATCGGAAAAGTGTCGATATATTCCTCGCCCGCCGCCTCGAATACATCGATCACACGCGCAACAGTAGCGTTGAGGTCGGAAATGAGCGTTTTGTTGAACTGCACCGTCATCGCCTCGGTGCTGGAAGCAATGGTACGGCAATATCTGTCGAGTATAGCGCCGCGCGCCGCCTTGACAGTCGTCTTCGTAACCACGCTGTTCTGGGATTTTTTCAGATACTCATCGCCTTGGGAGAGCTGCAAAGAGCCCATGCGCACGAAAAACACGGCGCACACCGCGACAAACAGCAAAAACACCGCGATTATACGTATACGGTTGTTTACCACGTTCCGCTCAACCCCTCCCGTTTTATCGTGAATTTCTTTATGCCTCTGAAAATAAAATACGCCGCAACGGTAACGGGTACCGTGAGCAGGATTTTCGGCAGAAAAATATACAACAGCGCGTCGGCAACGCTTACGTACCTGGAATTGGCAAGGAAAGAAATGAATTCACCCGCGACGAACGGTACTGCGGTAAAAAGAGCCGCACTCATTATACTTCTTGAGAAATCCTCGCTGCAAAGCCTGCCGACAAGATATCCCGTAAGCGCAAAAAACAGCGCCTTCGAGCCGAAACCTCCCGTAAGTGCGAGATCCGTCAGAAGACCGAAAATAAAGCCGTAAACCGAAGCGAATTTCTCGTCCTCGGTCACCCCCAGCATCACCACGCCGCAAAGCACATATTCGGGCCCGACGCCGAAAACGGTGACGGGACAAAAAACAGTCTGAAGCAACCAAAGCACAAGCATAGTGACGCTCCACGCGAAAATACGTCTCTTCATTGTCAGCCCTCCGCGTCAAAATCGGAAATGACGTACACCCGTCTGAGCGACCCGAAGTCCGCCGCGGGCTCTATTATCGCGTACTGCGTAAGCCCGTTCCCCTCGACGACGATATCCTTTACCGTCCCGATAAGAAGCCCTTCGGGGTAAAGCCCTCCGAGGCCCGACGTACGCACCGTGTCACCGCGAACGATCACGGCATCCATGGGCAAATATGCAAGTTTGCAGAGTCCTTTTGCTTTGAGCGCTGCAGAGCCCTCCGTCATCGCGGCATCACCCGTCGAAACAACGACCGCACCGACTGCAATCTGAGGGTCGATGACAGTCACGACAGTTGCGGAATAAAGCCCGACCTCGCTTATTTTTCCTACAAGACCTTCCGCGCAGACGACAACGTCTTTTTTCTTTATGCCGTCGGCCGTGCCCTTGTTTATTGTGAATGACGAGCGCCAGCCCGATGTATTCAGTGACACTATATCGGCGGCGATGAATTCGAGTTCGTCGTTCCGCGCGCGAATTCCCGCCAGCGCCGCAAGACGCTCGTTTTCTATACGCAGAGCGTATGTTTCGTCAAGCTGAGCCTGAAGTTCCGATATTTTTTTGCGAAGCTCCTCATTTTCACGCACGAGCGCATCATGCTCGGAAAAAGCGCCGAAAAATCCGGTAACACCGTTCTTTATCCAATTTCCCGCGGCGCGGAAAGGAGTCGCTATGAGATTGACGATCTCCCGGTGCGGCATCACGCCGCCGTCAAAAATCAGATTGAGTCCGAAACCGAGGAGAAAAAGCGCTATGAAAATCACCACAACTAAAAATTTTCCGCCGTTTTTGCGTTCCATGTCATTTTCTCCTTTCTTTTACGGTTCGGTATTGCTCAGACCGTCGATACCTATTTAAGCCTGTCTATCATATCAAGAGCCCTGCCCGCGCCTACTGCGACAGTCTCCATCGGATTTACCACAATTTCCGTATGCACGCCCGTTTCTCGCTGAATGAGCTCGACCCAGCCCGGCATCTGCGACACACCGCCGCAAAGAGCAATGCCGTTCTGCATTATATCCGACGCAAGCTCCGGATTGAGATGCTCCATGGTATTTCTCAGCCCGTCAACGATGTTCTGCACCTGCGGCCCTATCGCCGCGCGTATATCGTCCGATGACACGGTTACGGTCATCGGCAGACGTTCTCCCGGGCTTATTCCGCTTACGGTCATGAAGTCGGGAATTTCCTTATCGACCGCCGAACCCAAACGTATCTTGAGTTCCTCCGCGACAAGATCTCCGATCACAACGCCGTAATTGAACTTGACATAGTTCACTATTTCCCTGTCCATCTGCAGGCCGCAGTCATCAAGCGTAGTCTGGGCGACTATTCCGCCCATCGACACGACCGATATCTCCGTCGAGCCGCCGCCCATGTCCACGACCATGTGCCCGCTTGCTTCAAACACGGGCAAGCCGCATCCTATCGCCGCGGCTATCGGCTTGTCAAGCAAAATCACCTTGCGTGCGTGTGCCGCGTATACCGCACCCTCGACCGCACGGCGTTCCACTTCCGTGGACGTGTACGGAACGGTGACGATCGCGTTTATCGGCGCTATACGTTTCTTTGTGCGTGCCACATATTCACGCAGCATCGCGCACGTTTTGTCATAGTCAGCAATAACGCCTTTCTGCACGGGCATCGCCGCTGTCACGGTATCCGGAGTACGTCCGAGCATAGCACGGGCTTTCTCACCGAGTGCGATCACGCGTCCGGAATACGTTTCCGTGGCGATGACCGTCGGCTCGTTGAGAACGATACCTCTGTTCTTATTATAAATAAGCGTGTTTACTGTGCCGAGATCAATTCCTATATCGTTTGCTCCCACAGATTTACTCCTTTTTGACCGAGCATTCGGTAAAGAGTCGGCAGGGGCAGACCGACTATGTTTGAATAACACCCCTCGATTTTCTCCACAAAAACTGCGGCTCGACCCTGTATGGCGTATGAGCCCGCTTTGTCCGTATATTCGCCCGTTGCTGTATACGCGTCTATTTCCCACGGTTCAAGTTTCTTGAACGCGACCGCCGAACGGCATGAGTCCGTGCTTACAGAGCCGTCAGGGAAAACCACCGAAACGCCCGTAAAGACCTCGTGCGTTTTTCCCGAGAGCAGCGCGAGCATTCGCCGTGCGTCCTGCTCGTTTTTCGGTTTTCCGAGAATTTCCCCGTCCGCCGCAACGACCGTGTCCGAGCCTATGACGAGGCTGTCGGGATGTGACGAATACACATCGAGCGCTTTTCTTGCAGAAAGCTCACGCACGAGCATCTCAGGATCGCTCGAACAGACTGTCTCGTCCGCGCCCGACGGGATGACCGTGAATTTCACTTTCAGCCCCTCAAGCAGCTCTTTGCGCCGTGGGGACGCGGAAGCAAGGATGATATCCATCGTGAGTCTCCTTATTTCGCGCTGTCGTCCCAGTTGTGCCAGACGTTCTGTACGTCATCGTTGTCTTCGAGCGCGTCGAGCAGTTTCTGCATGTTCTTTATCTGTTCCTCATCCTCGAGTTTGATGTAGTTTGCGGGGACTTCTTCTATCTGTGCGGAAAGGAATTCATAGTCTCTCTTTGCAAGTTCTTCCGCAGTCTCGGAGAATTTTTCGGGAGCCGTGTAGATCTCGAAAACCTCTTCCTCGATACCGAAATCCTCAACGTCAAGTTCGAGAGCGTTGTTCATAAGTCTTTCCTCGTCATATACTTCCTTGTCGAGGATAAGTACACCCTTTTTCGTGAAGAGCCAGCCGACAGAGCCCGTCTGTCCGAGATTTCCGCCGAATTTATCGAAATAATGGCGAAGATCGCCCGCGGTACGGTTACGGTTATCAGTGAGCGTCTCAACGATGACCGCAATTCCGGCGGGGCCGTAGCCTTCGTAAGTGATCTGCTCATAATGAGTGTCGTCACCCGCTCCTGCCGCCTTCTTTATGACGCGTTCGATGTTGTCGTTAGGCACGTTATTTGCCTTCGCCTTGGTGATTATATCCTTGAGCTTGGAGTTAGACTCGGGATCTGGCCCGCCTTCCTTGACGGCAAGAGTGATTTCTCTGCCTATTTTCGTAAAGACGCTGGCGCGTTGCGCGTCGGTCTTCTCTTTCTTGTGCATGATGTTTTTCCATTTAGAATGACCTGACATATATAAAAACCTCCGTATGATTTACTGTTTTAATATTGAAAGTAATATAACAGGCAAAGACCACAGCAGATTGAAGAGCGCGACCCAAACCGCCGATACCGACGCGGGCACAGCAAGCAGCGCTATAAACGTCAGCAGCAGTCCCAGGGCGATACTTCCCTGCTTTGTAATGATACTTAAATTGACCAGCTCCGAGAGCCTTTTCGCAAGTCGGACTGATGAGAGTATTCCGAGCGAATTTTTCGTCGTTATCATCGCGGGCAGCTCGTCGGTGTCGGCGTTCTGCTGAGCCCTTTTTATCAGCTCCGCCTCGTCCGTATCCGGGATTATTACCCTTGTCGTCCGCATGTCGTAGCGTTTCTGAACCATGTTTTCGGTTATGCCGCAGTCGCTCGTTTCGACAATAATCGTAAAGTCGCCTCCGATAGTCTCCGCAGCTTTTTTGAGCGCGGGATCGGGCTGGAATGTATAAAGCATATACGCCGCGAGCTTCCCGTTCACGGCAAGATACATAATGCTCCTGTTCCCCGTTATCAGGGACACCTCTTCCTCCTGAGGCAGCGGCTCTGCACCGTATGACAGCAGCAGATTGCGGTTACCCAACAGTACCTCGTCGCCGTAAATATGCGCGTGAACGCCGTAATTCTTGATGAATTTCCAGTCACTTACCGCGGGCAGACGGTCCTGAGAGCAGCCGAGGGTGCGACAAAACTCCTCACGCAGCGGAGAATCGGATTCTATGAGCAGAGTCGCGGTGTATTCGACCGCCTCCGAAAGATATTTGCTGTTTTCGAACCTGAAACGCACTATCCGTATCAGCGACGGCGGAAAAAGCTCTCTGTCACCGACAACGAGTACGTCCACGTTGCGCAGGGATTCTATCGAATGATACCCCATCAGCACGCTGCCGTATTTGCGGAGTCTGTGCTGTGCCGTCATGTACGGCATAACGAACGACATCTCACCCGTAAACGAAGCAGTTATCGCAAAGAGCGCGGAGAGCGCGGCGGTAAACATGCCAAAGCCTCTTACTATCCCGACGATGAGCGACAGCAGCAACACCGCTCCGCAGACCGCGGGAACGAAAATCCTTATTTTCTCCTCGGACGGGTCATCGGCGTATGTTGTGTCGATGACGTTCGGGAATTTTACAACCGGATTGACCATACATACACGGTCTATGTAACGCTTGACGAGCCGTACTTTTTCCGTACTCACGGCATATGTCGGGTTATCCCGGATGAGATTGAGGTTCGCGATTATTTCACGTACGAACATAAGCTTCATCAGCATCGAAATGAACACCGACACAAACACGACCCAGGCAAAAGGCTTATAATCGGCGAAAATGCCGTACACGGCGTTGACCGTAACGATGACAGACGCGACGGAGTTGAGGCTGTCGTTGGACGGAGTCATGTTAACGAGTGAGGTCAACCCGTCAAGCAATTCGCGGTGGCACATTAGCAGCACCAGCGCTGAAAGGAATATCTCACACAGCGCCATCACCGTATGCGGTACGGCGAATGCGGAAAGGATACCCGCGGTGAGCGCGGCAAAGCCCGAAACAGCGGTCTTCACTCTGAAAGTGTCTCGTGCGGACTGTGCCGAGTTGTATTGTTCAAGGAAGTATTCGTCCTGCATCTCTGTTCTTTCTTCCGCCGTACCCTTCAACGGCAGGGAACACCTTTCGTAAAATGATTACTGCTGTTTTGCAAGTCTCTGGCGAACTGTCTCGTACATCGCAACGGCACCCGCCGCGGAAATGTTGAGAGACGTGATATGGCCCGCCATCGGTATGCGAAGCAGGTAGTCGCAATGCTCTCTGACAAGTCTCGAAATGCCTTCGCCCTCGTCGCCGAGAACTATCGCCGCGGCACCCGTAAGATCTGTCTCGTACAGTTCGGAACTTTCGTCGCCGCCGTCCATACCGTAGATCCACACGTTCTTTTCCTTGAGTTTTTCTATTGCCGAGGTAATGTTGACTTCACGCGCGATCTTCATATATTCGCACGCGCCCGCGGCAGCCTTGTAAACGGTCGAAGTAAGACCGCAGGTATTGCGTTTCGGTAGGATTATGCCATGGACGCCCGACGTTTCGGCGGTACGGATTATCGCACCGAGATTTCCGGGATCCTTGATGCCGTCGATGACGATGATAAACGGCTTTTCGCCCTTTTCCTCCGCTACGGCAATTATATCGTCGATATCGCAGTATTCGAACTCAGTCGTGAACGCCATAACTCCCTGATGAGCCGTCGAGCCCGTCATTTTTTCGAGTTTTGCCTTGTCCGCTTCCACAACGGGGATGCCTTTATCCTTCGCCATCGCGATGAGCTTGATTATAGAGCCTTCGCGTTCGCCTTTTTCGACATATATTTTATCTATCGTTCTGCCCGAGCGGAGCACTTCCATCACGGGATTTCTGCCGAAAACAATGTTCTCGCTGTCGACGGAGGGCTTGACCTCCGCACGGCGTTCGCGGTATTCGGGATTTCTTCCCGTCGTCTTTCCCGCCGCAGGCTTTTTGAATTTCGGATACGCTCCGTCACCGAAACCTTTTTTGGAATAGCGCGATTTCTGCACACCGTATCCGTATTTTTTATCGTCTGAGGATTTGCTTTTTTTATTGTAATTATTCATATTTTTCTCCGATTATTCTCATTTTTTACCCGTCGAACCGAAGCCCCCGGTACTGCGCTCTGTATCGGAAAGATCCTCTGCTTCGCAAGGTGTCGCGCCGGCATACGGAACGATGACGAGCTGTGCTATTCTGTCGCCCGGCTCGATTACGTAATCTCTGTCCGATACGTTGCAGAGCCCCACCATGAGTTCGCCGCGGTAGTCGCTGTCGATGACTCCGACGCTGTTTGAAAGGGTGACACCGTGTTTGACGCCCATCGATGAACGTATGAATATCAACCCGACATGTCCGGCGGGAATCTCAACGCATATTCCCGTCGGCACGATGACCGTTTTTGACGGCGACACAGTAACGGGAGCGTCCGTGAACGCAGAAAGGTCGTAGCCCGCCGAACCCGAGGTCGCTCTGCGTATCGGGGCGGGAGTCTTTCCGTTGCGGGTAATGCGTCTGTATTTGAGCGTCATCTGTAATAAAGTCCTCTCGTTATCTTTTCCGGAACGAAGTCGCCGCCGCCGCCGGTGTACGCATCAATAACTTTACGCACCGTGTCTTTTGCCTCATCCGTGAACACGAGCTGCAAGAAGCCCGCGCCGTCGAGCGGTTTGTCCGCCAGCCACAGCGTGTCGGCGTTATATAGCCTGTTGCGGCACCCGAACGCGCACGCTGCTAAAAATTGTTTTCCCATACGGTCTGTAAGGAACCACGGCTTGTTTTTGAGCGAACAGCCCTTGCCGTCGCCTTTGATGCAGTTGCGCATCGTCATGAACGGCAGCCGTCCGTAAGCAAATATCCCGCAGCGCCCGTCGGCGATATCGGCCGTCTGACGCATATTCAGCTCAAACGACGTCATCAGGCTTTCGATACCCATGCTTTCGTATTCGTCACGCGCGACGCTGTTGCAGACGTTCAGTCCGCATCCGCCGTGGACCGTAAAACCCTTCTCCACGCAATGCCGCACAAGTCCGATATTCTCACACAGCATGTCCTTAACGCCCGCGTCCGCGGCGCACGAAAGATACTTATCCAGCAGCGCGTATTCACTGTCGTGTACGACCGTCGGAACGGTCAATCCGATTTTTTCGCCGTATCTGTCTATTGTTCTCAGGACGGAATTGGAATTTATCTGCTCCAGCGGCAGCCATATTTTTTCAAGCGCGCCGACATTTTCGGGCATCTGCTCGACAAACAGAAATTGCGCACGCACGGTTCTGACGGGTTCGCTTTTTTTCGCCGTGTCGGGCACGCGCGGCGTCATCGCCTGGCGCTTGAGCGAACGCATCGTCGTGAGACTTGTAACAAGCTCCCGCCTTGCGGCGTTCATCAGCGACACGGGAATAAAAATATCATCGGGCAGATGACATTCGATATTTTTCAGTTCATACGGAGTTCCGCCGAGCTTTGCAAACGCGTCACGTATCTGCGCGCCGTCCGTAACGCGGCTCTGCGCGTGCTGCCCCTCCACCGACGTTTCGGCGACAAATCCGTCTCCCGTCGACGCGGTGCATCTTACACGGTAATCCACGTCCGCGGTGAGCGTAAGATAAATCCCGAAGCGCTTATATTCCGCCGTCGGCAATTCAAAACGCGCGCTTGTTTCGTTTTCACGCCGCACCCCAAACATATTTTTACCGGTGCGGTCTGTATAATACCCGTCGGTGAAACCGTCTCGGCTGAACACCGACGCGAGATATTCTTTTTTATCCTCGGAATACTCTTCGCCGTTTTTCGCACGCACATACGCGTCCGTTACTGCGCCGACGTATTCCGCGCCTTTCATACGCCCCTCGATTTTGAGGGACGTGACACCCATGCGTTCAAGCTCCCCGACGTATTCGAGCAGGCAGTTGTCTTTGAGACTCAGAGCATATCCGTTTCTGTAAGGCAGTCTGCACGGCTGAGCACATTCGCCTCTGTTGCCGCTGCGTCCGCCGATGACAGAGCTCATATAGCATTGACCGCTGTAACACATGCACAGCGCGCCGTGAACGAAAACTTCTGTCTCTATCGGGACCGTCTTTACGATATGCTCTATGTCCTTTGCGGAAAGCTCCCGCGAAAGCACGACACGGCGAAATCCCATCTCAAGCATCTGTGCCGCGCCGTCCGCGGAACAAACGGTCATCTGGGTGCTCGCATGCAGCGGCACCGCGCCGCCGAGCGACATTTTCAGACACTTTATCAGTCCCATGTCCTGCACGATAAATGCGTCAACGCCCGCCGCGGTAAAGAATTCCGCCGCCGCAAGCGCACCTTTTATCTCCCTGTCGGAAACAAGAGTGTTCAGCGTCGCATATACAGCAACGCCGCGCTCGTGACAGTAGCGGATGCTTTCCGTTATCTCCTGTTCGGAGAAATTACGGGCGTTGGCTCTCGCATTGAAGCCCATGCCGCCCATGTACACGGCGTCAGCGCCGCACATCACCGCAGCTTTCAGCGCCTCGGGACTTCCCGCGGGTGAAAGTATCTCCATCAGTTGTTTCCGTTTTTGGAAATATCTATTTTAAGTGCAAGAAGCTCGTCCCTGAGTTTCTCGGACATACGGCGTGCTTCGTCACGTTCCGCAAGCGCCTTCGTCGTGCCGTCAAGATATTCCTTGAGCTGGTCACGCATATTGTCCGCACTCGTCTGGAGCTTCACTATCTCGTCGTACAGATCCATGCAGACAAGCAGCGATGCGTTCGTAAGCGAAAGGCTCGGATTGGAAGCGAGGATATCTTTGATTTTCGCGTCTATTGCCTCCGCTATCTGATTTGTGTATTCCGCCGTTTCGGTAGAGTAGAGAGTGAGATCGAGCCCGCCTATTCTGACAGTAAAAACACTTTCCATGATGTTACGCTCCTTATACGGTGTATAAATTTTGTTATACTGATTAAAATAATATTCTATCTTATAATATAACATAAATTATCGTAAAAATCAATATTAAATCCGAAAAAAATCAAAGATTTACGATATTTTTTCCATGATTTTCGGTTTTAAGCGGCAATATTCTTCACAAACCCTTAAAACGCCGCCGAGGGACGGAGAACGACGCCCGTAGATGCGAAATTTTTTGTTAATTTATCTTGACAAATTATCGAAAATATGGTATAATAATACCGAAGAATAGTCAAAGGGGGGCTCTACATGGCAGAAAGATACACCGTAACGATATCCAGACAGTTCGGCTCATGCGGTCGCGCAGTGGGCAAGGAAGTGGCAAAAAAACTCGGTATACCGTTTTACGACAGAGAGCTCATTTCTCTTGCCGCAAAAGAAAGCGGGATAAGCGAAAAGATATTCCGGAATATGGACGAAAAACCGACGAACAGCCTGCTGTATTCTCTTGCCGTCGGCGCATACGCTCTTGACAACCAGTATATGCCGTGGTCGGACGCGGCTATGCCGCTCTGCGATCAGGTATATCTTGCTCAGACCGACCTGATAAAAAAACTCGCGGACGAAGGTCCGTGCGTCTTTATCGGAAGATGCTCCGACTATGTGCTTAAAGACAGGGCGAACACATTCAGCATTTTTATCACCGACACCGAGCAAAACCGCGTCGCACAGATAATGAAGGATTACAATATCACGGAACAGAAAGCGCGTGACATGATAACAAAAACCGATAAAAAACGCGCGAATTATTACTCTTTTCACACGAACCGAACCTGGAGCAAAGGCGACAACTACGACCTCTGTATCAGGACCTCCGACCTCGGTATCGAAGGCACAGCGGAAATGATAATCGCGTTCGTTGAGAAAAAGCTCGGCCACAGTTTGAATGTGACGAAATAAAAAAAACCAAAGCCGGCAGGCTTCCCTCATAGGAGCTTGCCGGCTTATATTCTCGCTTATATTTTCGCTTATATTCTCGCTTATATTTTCGCTTATATTTTCTTGAGTATATTTTCTTGAGTATATTTTCTTGAGTATATTTTCGCGTATTTTACAGCTCAAACACCGTTGACGCTCCGCTTCTCGCGGCGACCTCGATGTCTACGTCGTACTTTCCGAGCACGCCCGCCTCCGTAAGGTATTTATGTACCGTTTCAAGCGCCATCGACGGCGTGTTGTTCTCCTTGCTCAGATGGGCAAGGTATACCTTTTGCGTCTCTGCACCGATTATCTTTGAAAGCAACGTTGCGCTCTGCACGTTCGACAGATGCCCGTATTCGCCCGAAACGCGTTTTTTGAGCGGCCACGGATACGAACCCTCCATAAGCATGGAAACGTCGTGATTTGCCTCGATAACAAGAACCTTGCAACCCGAAAGAGCGTCGCACATCCAAGGCTTTTCCACACCGCAGTCAGTCATTATTCCTATCTTGCCACGCGGCGTCGCAACGGTATACCCGACACATTCAATGCTGTCGTGCGACGACGAAAACGACTGCACGTCGAATTTTCCACCCTTTGCCGTTGAACCCGTATCCATCGGGATAAAACGTTTCTCGTCTATATCCGGATATGTTGCCTGTATGCAGTTGATGGTATGCGGATTTGCGATAACTGGAATACGGTATTTTCTTGTTATGACGGGTAATCCCGCTATATGGTCGGAATGTTCGTGGGTAACGAATATCGCCTTCACCCTTTCGAGCGAACTTCCCACGGAATTGAGCATCGCTTCCGTGCGCGATGCCGATGCGCCCGCATCGATGAGTATGCAGTCTCCGTCAATGTCTATAAACGTTGAATTTGCGCTGCTGCCGCTGAATAAAGTACAAACTCTTACCATTCTGTTTCCCATGCTTGAGGGAGCCTTGCGGCTCCCCTGTTTTATACTATTTTTCTGTCCGCTCCGGTAATAATCGGGGTTTCGTCATTGACGACTTTAATCTCGGCTCCGAGATTTGCGAATTTATTGATAATATCCTCGTATCCGCGCTCAATGAGCTCGACACCCGTGATTTCGGTAATGCCTTCCGCGCATAATGCGGCTATCATGAGGGCTGCCCCCGCGCGCAGATCGCACGCTTTTACCGGGGCTCCCGAAAGCTTGCCGGAACCCTCTATTACGCATATCTTTCCGTCGACTTCCATTTTCGCGCCCATACGGCGAAGTTCGTCAACGTACTTGAAACGGTGGTCATAAATACCCTCGGTGACTATGGAAGTACCCTTCGCAAGCGTCAGCAGCGTCGCCATCTGCGGCTGCATGTCGGTCGGAAAACCGGGATACGGCAACGTCTTGACGTTGACTCTCTGCAGCTCGCCCTCACGGGAAACGACTACATAATCGTCAAAGCACTCGACTTTTACGCCTGCCTCGGCAAGTTTCGCGGAAATTGATTCAAGGTGCTTCGGGATCACGTTATGCACCTCAACTCTGCCGCCTGTTGCCGCAGCCGCGACCATGTATGTTCCCGCCTCAATCTGATCGGGAATTATTTCGTATTTGCCGCCGATGAGTTCCTCACGGCCCTCGATCTTGATTATATCGGTACCCGCGCCCTTTATATCCGCGCCCATTGCGTTGAGAAAGTTCGCAACGTCAACTATGTGTGGCTCTTTTGCGGCATTTTCAATGACCGTGCGTCCTTTTGCGAGCACCGCGGCAAGCATTATGTTTATCGTCGTGCCGACACTGACTATATCGGGATATATTGACGCTCCTTTGAGCTTGTCCGCCTTCGCGACAACGACACCGTGCTCGATCTCGACATCCGCGCCGAGAGCCTTGAAGCCCTTGATATGCTGGTCTATCGGTCGCACACCGAAATCGCAGCCCCCGGGAAGCCCCACCTGCGCTTTACCGAATCTGCCGAGCAGCGCGCCGATGAAATAATACGACGCACGCATACGACGGACTTCTTCAAAGTCAGCGACGTAAGTTTTGACCTCTGTACAGTCTATGCAAATTGTCGTACGCGCAAGGTAGGTAACCTTCGCGCCAAGTTTTTTAAGTATGTTGATAAGCAGTTTGACGTCAATGATATCCGGCACATTTTCTATCGTGCAGACACCCTTGACAAGCACTGTCGCGGGAATTATTGCCACCGCCGCATTTTTGCCGCCGCTGACGGTAACCGAACCTTGAAGAGTTTTCGGACCTGCGATTATATATTTTTTCAAATAAACACCCCTTTTCACGGGTCATAACACCGGAATATTATTACCTTTTTACATCTGAAAATTCAATCATTTCTTGAATATATACGGCTCGGCATCAAAATATTCACCCTCCTCCGTGTTGAACAGAGCAAAATGAAGATGATTGCCCGTACTGTTACCCGTACTGCCGACATACGCGATGAGCTGCCCCTGATGGACCTTTTCACCGACGCTTATACTGCTGACAAGTTTGCTGCAGTGCCCGTAATACGAGATTATGCCGTTTCCGTGGTCAATGGCGATATAGTTGCCCAGGCCGTTTTCCTGCCAGCCTTTTTTATAAACAACACCGCCATCTGCCGCATATATTTTCGTGCCGTACTTCGCCGCAAGATCCAAACCTCTGTGGAAGTCGGATTTGCCGCGCAGAGTACGCCAACCGAAAGAAGACGATTTGTACCGGTAGCCGCTTTTGTCGAGCGGGAATATGAAATAACCCGACGGAGCGATTGTCTTTATGCCGACGTAGACCTGCTTCGGGATCGCGTCCTTGAGTTTCTTCTTGCTTACAACTTCACGGCTTATTTCGACACCGTTTACCGTGATGACCTGCGCCGTCACCTCGTAACTGCCGTTCGAGCCGCTCTGCTTGACCTTTGACACGTTTTCATACATCGTATCGGTCTTTATGTACCGCGTTTCGTACGGGATGACTTCTTTATATATGACGTTGCTGACAGTCTGTATGCGCAGCTCCCTGTACGGCGCACCGACACGCAGTTCCGTACCGACGGAAAGCGACGTTAGGTCTTTGTCTCTGTTAAGGAGCTTAAGGACCGGCACAGTCAATCCGTTCTTTGCCGCAACTGTATAGATCGTGTCGTTTTTCTTGACCTTGTAAGTCGAGGGATCGGACGATGTCGTGAAAAGAGAGATCAGCTCGTCGTACGACATCTCGTAAGACGCGGGATACGCGTCTCGAACCGTCTCTACTGTATTTAGTACAGTATACGTTTCGCCTTTGGCACCCGTAAGATAATACTCCGCAAGTTGCTCAATGAGGATATCGAAGTCACTGCCGGATTTCGACGTTGCAATAAGCTGCCCGTCAAGGAAAAATCCGTAAGACTGTCCCACATATTCGTCGTAATTGCTGTTGAGTATGTCCGCAATCTCGTCTGCGGGCGTGAAATCATTCTTTTCAACGAGCATCATCTGCATCGTCGGTAAAGTATCGGTGATATATTCGCCGTTTCCCGTGCTGAGTATCGCATCCTGCACTTCGCCCTGGATGCGGTTAAATTCCGCCGCACTTTCGACATACACCTTGCGATCGCCGATGGTAACTTCCAGACCGACAGCGTATGTGCTCAGTCCCCATACGGAAAATATAAGTATCGCAGCACCCGCAAGCGGGATCACGACCGGAGACACGAGCCTCACCACACCCCATACAGAGAGCGCGATGACGCGCATCGTGCGTTTGAACATGTAAAATGTCCTGTACAGATAATTCGTGTGCAGGAAATTGACGTTTTTAATTTTGCGGTCGAACCTGTCCTTGCCGAGAGCGAATTTGCTGAATCTTTCCAATCCGTCGGCGCACGACAGCACAAAACCTTCAAGATGCAGTTTAACTGCGATTTGCGCGAGCTTTCTTTTGAAAGAATTTTTCTTCTTTCTGCGGGTCGTCCGCGTCGCTGAACGCGAAGGCGTATCCACAGAAGGGCGTATCTTCTGCTCGGTATCGTTGTTGCCTGAGATATTGCGTGGCATTAAAGATCCTCCGTATAAAGGATACGCAATAAATGCGTGGAATTGTTTATTATATATTTTACTATATTTTCAATGATTTTTCAATAGTCGCCTTGAAAATGTCAAAAATAAACCACTATATTTCGACTTTTTCAGTCAATTTTTCCCTGCTTTTCCGCAAATCGGGAATAAATATCGCGTTTGGCAAGGCCGTATTTTGCCGCGAGAGTCTTTGCGGCGTGTGCGGGCTTCTCCCCGTCGGCAAGCAGCTGTGCGTATTCCGCGGCAAGAGCGTCCTCGTCGGGAACGTCGGGCTGATGTTTGTCCGCGCCCGCGACAACAAGCACATATTCCCCTATCGGGTCGTGCCCGTTATAGTATTCTATCGCCTCCGAGACAGTCCCCGAAAGCACTTCCTCGTATATTTTGGATATCTCACGCACGAGCGATATGCGGCGGTCACCGAGATATTTCAGCATATCCGCGAGCGTTCCCTTGAGTTTATGAGGCGCCTCGTAAAAAATGAGCGTGTGCGTGTCCGCGGCAAGAGACTGCAAATGCTCACGTCTGCTGTTTGCGGCGGTGCTCAGAAATCCCTCGAATGTGAAACGCTTTGTGGGCAGACCCGACATTGCGACAGCGCACACGAGCGCACAAGGCCCGGGTACGGCGCTAACTTTATATCCCGCGTCCATACATTGACGCACTATCATCTCTCCGGGGTCGGAAATGGCGGGCATACCGGCGTCCGATATAAGCGCGCATGTCTCGCCCTGCGCAAGACGCGCAAGAATCTCTTCGCCGCGCTGAACGATATTATGCTCAAAATAGCTTATCATCGGCTTTTTTATGCCGAAATACTGCAACAGCCTACCTGAATTTCGCGTGTCCTCCGCCGCGATGAAATCCGCCTCCGCAAGCACTTGCCGCGCCCTCGGAGAAAGATCGTCGAGATTCCCTATCGGAGTGGCGACGAGCCACAGACTGACTTTTTGTTTCGCATTACCCTTCATTGTATTCACCGTTCTTGTCAAATCCGTATATTTCGCACAAAAGAGGCGTATAGAGCCCGTTTTTGTCCGTTATTTCGAGCGTCGGAGCGGTAAAAACGCCGCTTTTCCCGCCCTTGATTCCTTCAACGAGCATCATCATCGGTTTCGCCCCGGGACGCGGAGCGACGTACATTATTCTTTTCGGCTCGATGGTCGCGCCGCGCATCGAGCATATCACGTCCGCGAGCCGTTCGGGACGGTTTATCATGCAGAGCCTGCCAGAGTTTTTCAACAGGTATTTCGCCGCATGGGCAATGTCCGCCGCGGTACACGTCAACTCCGTCCGCGCTGCACCCTTGCTCCCCGGACTGACAAACCCCGCCCCGTCGGGCGAATACGGCGGATTTGCAGTCACGAGGTCAAAAGCCGCGGCGGGAAGATATTTCAGCGACGCGACGTCGCGCAGATCCGCGTGTATCATGGAAAGCCTATCCGTAAGGCCGTTATACTCAAAAGACTTTTCCGCAAGCGACGCCTGCTCCCCGGATATTTCCACCCCTTGTATACGTGCGTAACGCGAGCGGGCCGAGAGCAGTATCGGTATTATCCCGTTGCCCGAGCACAGATCAACGGCGTCGGAAAATTTCTTCTCCGCCGCGAACCATGCCAGCAAAACGGCATCCGTACCGAAACAAAAGCCCTCGGTCTGCTGATATATCTTCAAGCCTTTCAGGTGCAGGTCGTCAAGTCGTATCATGTCGATAAAAACAAAAAAACCGGAAGTCGCCCTCCGGTTTTTCTCGGTTGAAATTATTCCTTCGGTGCGGGTGCTCCGACAGGGCATACGGACGCGCATGCACCGCAATCGATGCAGAGGCTTTCGTCGATGACGAATTTGCCGTCACCCTCGCTGATAGCGCTTACGGGGCATTCGCCCTGGCAAGCTCCGCAGGAAAGGCATTCATTGGAAATCTGATGTGCCATGATTCATTTCCTCCTGTAGATCTACTTTGTGCAAATAAAAATATTTACCGCCTATATATTATCACGTTTCTTTGATTTTTGCAATAGGCAAACCGCTTTTTTCGTAAAAAATTTTATTCTTCCGCGTTTTCTTCATCGTTTCTGTCCGCCGCAGGTGCGTTTTTATCCTGTTTTTTGATTATCTGCACTTCCGACGCGGGATACGTCTTGAAGGAATATTCTCCCTCCCTGACAATCTTTACGCGCACTATTCCCGTAAGTATATTAGACTCCGTGACGTTGCCCACGCCGTCTGCGGTCTTAACGGTATTGCCTACACGAGGCATCGTTTTATACGCGTCCTCGTAAGCATTTTGCTCATAGTTCAGACAGCAGATAAGTTTGCCGCAGGTGCCCGAAATCTTCTGAGGATTCGTCGAAAGCGACTGATCCTTTGCCATTCTCACGGAAACGGGCGCAAATTCGCTCAAAAAGCTCGCGCAGCAGACGGGTCTGCCGCAGACACCGAGTCCGCCCATCGTCTTTGTTTCGTCGCGCACGCCTATCTGGCGCAGCTCTATCCTCGTCTTGAACACATACGCGAGATCTTTTACAAGCTCACGGAAGTCTATACGTCCCTCGGCGACAAAGAAAAAGATTATCTTGCTGTTGTCGAAAGTATATTCAACGTCCACGAGATTCATCTGCAAATCGTGCTTTTTGATCTTCTCCTGGCAGATGGCGAACGCCTTCTTTTCCTTTTCGCGGTTCTTCGCGTCGTTTTCGAGATCTTCAGCCGTCGCCGCACGCACAACCGGACTGAGCGGATCGAATTTCTCGTTCGGAGCGACAAACCTGTTCGGCACTATCACCGTGCCTATCTCCTGTCCGCGCACGGTCTCAACGATGACTCTGTCACCCTCTTTGACCTGCAGTCCGTTGGGGGCAAAATAATATATTTTACCGACGCTCTTGAAACGCACGCCGACTATTTCAACTTTTTCCTTATCCATTTTATATCCTTTCAATAATCATTTTTTCAATGCGTAAGCCGCCAGACAGTCACGCACTAAGCGAACGCTCCACAGCGACACGTTTACATTTGTTTTCATTGCGTCCGATATCAGCGCGAGCCGCGAACACAGCGCCGTCAGACGTTGCTGCCCCATCGCGGCTACTTTTTCGTCGAGCAGACTGCAGTCACCGAGCACGACTGCCCGAAGATGGCCCGCCAGATATCCTCGCAAAGCATCAACAAATTTTGCAAGTTCGTCTCTTTTTTTGAACGAGCATATATCGAACAGTGCCGCGTTGTCGGATTTTATCAGCGCATACGAAAAGTCAGCACACGCTTTATATGCGTCGTCCGTGTCGGAATTAAGTATTTTTATCGCTTTTCCTATATATCCGTCGCAGAACGCCAACGCTTCACGCTTTTTCTCCCCGCTGCACGCGTCGTATTCGCTGCGTGAAATCACTTCGCGCACCTGCTGTACGGTCACGGGTGCGAGCGTGAGCGTAATGCACCGCGAACGCACGGTTTCGAGAAGGCCCTCCTTTGACGAGCAAAGCAGAATGAACACCGCGTATTCCGGCGGCTCTTCAAGCGTTTTGAGCAGAATATTCTGCGTCTGCACGCTCATTTTTTCCGCTCTGTCGATTATAAAGCAGCGCTTCTCCGCCTCGTTGGGCTTATACGGGATGTCCGAAAGAACACGCCTGAGCGCCTCAGTCTTTATTTCCGCGTCGATATACGTCACGTCGGGATGGTTGCCCGAAAGAAATTTTCTGCATTGCGCGCATTTCATACACGGACGCCGGGACTCCGGTGCAGAGCAGATAAAACCCGCCGTCATCAGCCGGAGCAGCGTATGTCTGCCCGAGCCTTCCTCACCCTCAATAAGATAGGCATGAAAAGTCTTCTGCAGTATTTTTTTTATGTGTTCGTTACCGATAAGTTCAGTAAGAAGCATCTTTCACCTCAAACAAGCCCGAGAAGTATCATCAGCGGATGAGCCGCAAAGTATCCGAGTACGAGAGCCACGGCTCCCACCGCGATATACACCGCTATATTCAATGACGAAGCCTTCTTTTTTTCCGGCGGAGTATAATACTCCTTACGTCTGTGTCTGATTATCATCTTCGTTTACCGTCCCTATCTCAAGTGAATCAACAGGTTCAGTGGTCCCGCTTCGGAATTCGGGGGCATCCTCAGTAAAAAGGCGCTCCGACACGTGAATCTCAGCTTTTGGAGCGACGACCTCGACAGGCGCGGAGGTTATCGTGGCGCCGTTGGATATCTGATCCTTGCCCGATCTTATAATCTTACGCGGACATTTTTCAACGCAAAGACCGCAGTTCACGCATTTTGAATAATCTATGACGGCGATGCCGTCCTCTATGCTTATCGCTTCCGAGGGACAGCTTTTCGCGCATATCCCGCAAGAGGTGCATCCGACTTTGCAGACCGTTCTCACATCTCTGCCCTTGCCCTGATTACTGCATCCGACCCACACGTCAGTATCGTAAGGAATAAGCTTGATTATATTCTGCGGACACGCGGACACGCACATTCCGCACGCTCTGCATTTTTCATGCTCGACAACAGCGACGCCGCTCTCAACCTTTATCGCGCCGAAATGACATGCCTTAACGCATGTTCCGAGACCGATACAGCCGTACAGACATTCTTTCGGGCCGTTTCCGAGTCTTGCAACGGAAAGACAGTCTTTGAGCCCTTCGTAATTATATTTGCGCGAGGCAAGGCGGTTCGTGCCGCTGCACATGACCTGAGCCCGCATACGGACGGTTTTTTTAACGGGCGTTCCCATTATCTGTGCTATCTGTGCCGCCGTACGGTCTCCGCCGACGGAGCATTTGTTCGTCTGCTCACCCTCGCGCACTATCGCGCGGGCGTATTCCTCGCATCCCGCGCAGCCACAGCCGCCGCAGTTCGCGTCGGGCAGAAGTTCCTTTATCTTTTCGACACGTTCGTCCCTGCGTACATAAAACACCTTTCCGGCAATAGCGACGAGAAACCCGAGCAAAAGCCCGAGTATCGCCATGACAAGGACGGTGATGACGATATTTGCAAAATCCATTTTATCAGACCTTTCTTATCAGAACGGAAGGCTAAGGCCTCTGAATCCCATGAATGCCAGCCCGAGTATCGCCGCGGCGATGAGAACTATGGGGTAGCCGCGGAACGGCTTTGGTATATCGGCATAGTCTATGCGCTCGCGTATGAGCGACATAAGGAATATCGCAAGAAGGAATCCAACACCGGCGAAAAAACCGTAAACGACAGATTCTATAAAAGAGTAATCATTTCCGATGTTGAGCAGTGCCACACCGAGAACTGCGCAATTAGTCGTTATCAGCGGCAGATATATTCCCAGCGCAGAATACAGCGACGGGGCATTTTTCTGCAAAAACAGCTCTATTATCTGCACTAATGATGCTATGATGAGGATGAATACCACGGTCTTGAGATATTCAAGCCCGAGCGGTTCGAGAATGAAATGATACAGCGGCCAGGTTATCGCGCTCGATACGGTCATTGTGAATATGACCGAGAGGCCCATGCCGACCGAAGTGCCCGTTTTGCCCGAAACGCCGAGGAACGGGCAGCAGCCAAGAAACTTTACGAGCACAAAATTCTCTATGAATATCGCGGACAGGGAGATGAAAAACAAATTCAGCATATCATTTTTCCTCCTTATGCCTGTCGGATATCGCGCGGAGCGCGGCCGTAACGAATCCGAGAACAAGGAATCCGCCCGCCGGCAGTACAATTATCAGCGCGGGTGAGAACGACGCGCCCAAGATGCTGAATCCTAAAAGAGTGCCGCTGCCGAGCAATTCTCTTACAGCGGAGACTATCAGCAGTGCAAGCGTGAAGCCCGCACCCGTAGCAAGTCCGTCTATGGCGGAAATGAGGGGGGTGTTCTTCGACGCGAACGATTCGGCGCGGCCGAGTATCATGCAGTTGACAACTATCAGAGGCACGAAAATACCGAGCGACTCCGAAAGCGACGGCAAAAACGCCTGCATCAGCATATCCACTACGGTAACAAATCCCGAAATTATCACTATGTAAGCCGCGATACGTATCTTCGGGGGAATGAATTTGCGCAGCAAAGACACGAGCAGGTTCGAGAATATCAGCACGAATGTTGCCGCTATCCCCATGCCTATTCCGTTGAGGACGGTTGTCGTCACGGCGAGCGTGGGGCAAAGGCCGAGCATCTGTGCGAATATCGGGTTGCGCTCAAATACGCCATCTCTTATTACCTTGGCGTAAAGGCGCTTTTTATCGTTTTTTTTGCGGTTGGAATTCTTATATATTCTGACATCTTCCTGCATATCAGAGCCCTCCTTCCGCGTCCGTGGCATCTATGACCGCTCTGACGGCGTCAAGCGCAGCAGCCGTGCCCGCAATGACGCTCTTTGAAGTCACGGTCGCGCCGGAAACGGTCTCAACGCCCGTTACAGACGACTGCGATGCGTTTATCAGCGACGAAATAAGCACTCCGCCCTCAGAAAGAGCTTTTTGGGCATATCCCGCCGTTTCGCCGTGACTGAGTATCTTCACACCCGTGACGTTGACGGACGTGGAAACTCCGACGAGCATTTTTATTTTTCCGCCGAAGCCGTTGACCTCGATGACTACGCAATAGCCTATGGTTGAATCATATTCACCGCTCTTTGCGTCGTATACGGCTTTCACGTTCGGCGATATCCCGTACGAATCGGGAATATCGACGCGGTCAAACATTTCCGCAGTCACAAAAAGAGAACTCATAGCCTCATGGGTCCGAGCATTCATGTTCTTTTCTATGCGTGAAGACGTCACGACGTTGACAAGCGCGAGCATGAATGCGACAGCGGCGACTATTATCATAAGGCGGAAGGAGAGTTTTTCTATTTCCGACGAACGCTTACGCTGTTTCGGACTTTCGGATGGGGTCAATGACGCGGATGTTTCGGAATCGAATCTCTCGGCTTCATTCGACATGGTAACCGCCTCCTATTCCGTAACGCTTGGGCGCAGTCGCTTTATCGAGAGCGAACGCGAAAATGTTCATTATCAGTATCGCATACATCGTGCCTTCGGGGTAATTGCTGTAATATCTCAGCAGCACCGTAAGTACGCCGCATCCGACGCCGTATATAACTTTGCCCCTGCCCGTGACGGGACTTGTGGAATAATCCGTAGCCATGAAAAACGCCGCAAGCATAAGGCTTCCGCCCAATATCTGAGAGAGCATGAAGTCAATGTTGAACATGCTTCCGTATTGCGGAAAAACAAATGTCAGCAATGCGACCGTCCCGATATACGAAAGCGGTATATGAAGAGTGATGACTCTGCGGAGAAGCAGATAAATCCCGCCGATAAGTATTACTGCGGCGCACGTTTCGCCCATACATCCTGCATGATTTCCGATAAACAGCTGTACTGCGGACGACGGCAGAGTTCCCGCTTTGAGTTCTGCAAGAGGGGTGGCGGACGAGACTGAATCTATGTACGCCGACTCCTGCCCGTTAAACGTCAACGGGTCGGATAATATCGGCAAGGACACGGTGAGCATCGGTGACACGAACGTCGTCATAAGCACGGGCCATGAGAATAGGAAGGCTCTCGCGGCAAGAGTCGGATTTGCGAAATTCTTTCCGAGCCCACCGAAAAGCATCTTCACGACGACTATCGCGAACACATCCCCTACAACTACGAGCCAATACGGCGCGGCAACGGGAAGTGACATCGCCAAAAGTATTCCCGTGACGATACATGACAGGTCGCTCGCGGTATTTTTCTTTTTTGCAATGACATTGAAGAGAGTTTCCGACGCTATACAGCCGGCAACGGAAACAACGGTCATGGATAGTGCGCGAAGCCCGAAATACACCGTTGCAACGGCGATAACCGGAATGAGCGCGATTATAACGTCAAACATTATCGAGCGCGTTGACCAGTCAGCGCGGTAATGAGGAGCCGCGTTGACAAGAAAGCGTTTCGGCATGTTTTTACACATCCTTTCGATGAATGGAGTCTCCGCTTTATTTACGCGGCAGATGCCATTTTGCCATCTGCATTGCCTGAACGAGCGGAAGTTTTCCGGGGCACACGTACGAGCAGCAGCCGCACTCTATACAGTCTCCCACATTCAGCTGCTTGCATTTGCCGAATTCGTTCTTTTCGGCATAAAGATAAATCATGTTCGGCATCAAACGCATCGGGCACGCGCGCACGCATTTGCCGCAACGTATGCATCTTTGTTCGTCCGACACGGTCTCTTCATTGCCGGAAAATGCGAGAAGTCCCGTCGTCGCCTTTACAACGGGCGCGGCAAGTGTATGCTGGGCAATACCCATCATCGGGCCGCCCGCGACTATCTTATAAGGATCCGCAACAAATCCGCCGCATGTCTCGAAAAGCAGATGATACGGCGTACCTATGCGCACAAGCAGATTTTTCGGGTTTGAGACGGCGGAACCTGAGACCGTGCAGATACGTTTTGTCAGCGGCCTGCCTTTGAAAACGGCTCTGTAAAGAGACGCGCAGGTATCGACGTTGAGCACGATGCAGCCTATATCCGTCGGCTGTTTTCCGGGGGGAACCTCCCTGCCGGTTATCGCTTTTATGAGCTGGATCTCTCCGCCCTGCGGATATTTTGCGGGAAGCTCGAACACGGATATGCCCGTGTCGGACGCCGTTGTGGACATCGTCGCTATCGCGTCGGGCTTGTTTTCCTCGATGGCGATATATGCCTCTTTTTTACGCAGGCATTGCATTATCAGCCTTATGCCGTTGACTATCGTGCGCGGATACTCAACCATCGCACGGTGGTCAGACGTGATAAAAGGCTCACTTTCCGAGCCGTTGATTATTATTATGTCGACTTTTTTCTCTATCGCGCGGCGAAGTTTCGCGTGCAGAGGATACGCACCGCCGCCCATGCCTACGATTCCGGCTTCCCGTGCGTAGGCAATTATTTCGTCGGGGGTAAGCGCATCGGTGTCATCGCACGCAGGAAAAGACTCGTCACGCTCGTCCGTAAAATCGTTTTCTATAACTATCGCGGGCATTTTTATCCCCGAAGGATGCCATTGCTCGGAAATCGACTTGACGGTTCCCGCGACCGAAGCGTGCACAGGGCACGACGTTTCATCGTCACCGTCACCTATTTTTTGTCCGACAAGCACACGCTGTCCGACCTCGACAAGAGGATCGCACGGAGTTCCGACATGTTGTAAAAGCGGGATTATCACCTCGCTCGGTGCAGCCGGCTCCTCGACGGGGCTTGACGCGGTTTTTTCTTTATTATGTTCGGGTCGTATTCCGCCCTTGAACGGGAATGCCATTGAAACACCTCATATCAGCTCCCGAAGCACATTCGGGCATAATAATATCTTTTGATAAAGGTTATATTTTTTCTCATTATATACTAAATTCAGAAAAATTTCAAGTCCTTTTGCGCATTTTTTATAAATTTCCATTATTCCGACTCCTTTTTCCTCCCGAAAGAAACAAGGCACCCACCCCAAAGGCGAGTGCCGCTGTATTATTTATCGGTCCGTCTGCCGAATGTCTCAGCTATAAAACGTATATCTATATATTTATGATAATCGCCCGAAAGCCTTGCCGAAAGTGATGCGAAATCCGCCGACGGAAGGCTCGCCGAAACGGTCACTTTTTCCGCAAAATCGCGCGAAACGACCGTCGCTCCCGCCTGTGAAAGCGCCCGTTCGACGGAATTGTGCAGGTCATACGCATACGCCAGCGAAAACTCCGTAAATCCGATTATCTCGGTCTTGCCCGCCGCCTCGACAGCATCCGCCGCGGACGATGAATACGCCCTTACGAGCCCTCCGGCACCCAGAAGAATACCGCCGAAATACCTCGTAACGGTTATCAGCGTGTCGACAAGCCCCTGTGCATTTATCACATGCAGTATCGGCATGCCTGCCGTTGACGACGGCTCTCCGTCATCCGAAAACCTCTGCAGAGCCCCCGCACGCAGCGAATACGCGTAACAAACGTGCGTCGCCTGAGGATTTTCCGCACGCACTCCGGCAATACGCGCTTTTGCCTCGTCTTCCGACGTAACGAAAAACGCCTGGCCTATAAATACGGACTTTTTCTCCGTAAATTCAGTCCTTGAATCATTTTTCACCGTTATCGCCGCCATATGCGCACCTCCGCCCGTCAGATTTCCGCGTCGGACATTCCCGCCGCCGCATAAGTCGCTTCATTTTACCATAAATCCCTCAAAAAGTCAACCTTTGGCCGGAAAACTGCAATTTTGCTCCGCATGCAAAAAAACGTCCGCGGATTTTTCGTCCGCGAATGTTTGCCGTTTTATTGTTTTTTCTTCCGACCGCCCCGGGAATAACGGATATAAGCGACAGCACATCCGGAACGAGGAAAATCATTTTCACTGATGTCACTCGACAAAAACAGATTTCCGCCTGAAATGCCGCTACCGACAAAAATCATACCGATCAACACCGCATAATCGCCGTAACGCTGATAAAAACGCTATGCTTTTGAGAGATACGGATAACCGAAAAGCTCAAAACGAACGAAATGATGTTTTGGTTTTAAAATTACCTATTGAAAAATTGTCGGTTTTATGGTATAATATTCGCAGAGATTCTTGTTTCACAAGAATTGCGGGCGCTGCCCG
>CAUHAO010000022.1 GCA_959604355.1 uncultured Eubacteriales bacterium | reverse complement strand
TTGCGAGACGACGTTAACGGTACGGAAGTTATCCCAAAAGGATAACTTCTTTTTTTACCGCGTCGGCGAGCTTGCGAGACGACGTTAACGGTACGGAAGTTATCCCAAAAGGATAACTTCTTTTTTACCGCGTCGGCGAGCTTGCGAGACGACGTTAGGGATGTTATCCCCGAGGGGGATAACATCCCTTTTTGCAATATATCTTTTGCACAAAGCCCGCGGCGAGCAATTTTTAAAAAATTGCCGTGCGTCCGCAGGACGCACGCACGTCCCGAAGGGACGTGCGCCGCCGCGGTATAATAGGATTAAACTTACTCTATAATGGGCTCCGTCTGTATGCCCGACATTGCGCAGGTCACGGTCTGTGCGATCTTATCCATGTGAGCGACGAGAGAATTCGGTTTGCCAATGCTGTCATCCTGAGAATACGGCACGAAATATATGTTCTTGCAGTTCATCAGCATTCCGATATTCTTCGCCCCAGCACCGAGCGCGTCGTTGGATGACACGGCAATGACTATCGGACGAAGATTGCGCAAATGCGCTTTCGCCGCAAGTGTAACCGCCGTATCCGCAATACCGGCCGCAAGTTTTGCCAAAGTGTTGCCCGTGCAAGGTGCGATTACAAGCACATCAAATAGTTTTTTCGGACCTATGGGCTCCGCCTGGGCTATTGAGTGCAGAACAGGCTTGCCGCATATCTGTGAGATCTGCGCGATAAAGTCCTTGGCTTTTCCGAAACGCGTATCGGTGCTGTAAGCCACGCTGCTCATTATGGGTGTGATATCCCAGCCCAAAGCCGCGAGTTTTTCGAGTTGAGCGATGACGTTCTTGAATGTGCAGAACGATCCGGTCATCGCAAATCCCACCCGAAGAGGTCTTTTTTCTTCTGTCAAGATGTCACCTCAATTTTCCTGTCCGATTATGTTGAGGACAGTCTGCATTATTATGTTTCCGGCTGTTGCCGGCGATGTTTTTCCGGGCAGAGAAAGCGCACGCAGGGCGTGGACGCCGAGTGCTTTCGCGGCAGTAAAATCTATTCCTCCCGGCTTTGACGCGAGGTCGATGAAAAGCGCGCCTTTTTTCGCGTTTTCAAGCACACTCCTGCCGATAACCGGAGCCGGTACGGTATTGAACACTATGTCGTAATCACCCACGATAGCTGCCGCTTCTTCCGTGCGGCAAGGCGTGTATCCCATCGCGCTTATCCATGCAAGGTCCGAATATTTTCTTGCGCTTACGGAAACATCGGCATTAAGACCCTTCAGAAGCGGCGCAAGGGCTTTTCCTATCCGTCCATACCCCACAACAAGGCACTTGCTCGACGCGAGCGTATACGGACTTTCACGCATCGCGCAATCTATCGCACCTTCCGCCGTAGGCACAGCGTTAAGCACTTGCAGTTCTTCCCTTTCAAAATAATCTATGGTCTTTATTCCCTGCCGCGTAAGATCCATATTGCAGAATTTTCCGCCGAACACCGTCATTTCGCGCGTGAGGTGGGCGTATATGTCTTCAAGAGCAATCCTCTGCGTTGAATACGGCGCATTGAGTAATTCTCCGTCCGAGGAATAAGGAATAGGCAATATCACATAATCGGCATGCTCGAGAGCGTTCTCAAGCCTGACACAGGTCACCGCTCCGTCTACCCTGTCGGGATAATCGTCAAAACCGAAAAGCCGTACGGTGTACCCCCTGTCGGAAAGTCCGCGCGCAAGGTATATCTGACGCAGATCTCCGCCCAATACGGCAAAGATTTTTTCTTTCATATATAATTCTCCTTTGCGGTATACTACATATTATGTATACCGCACGGAAAAAGTGCCGCAAAAAAAGAAAAACGGTTCAATTAGCCGCGGCCATATAAAGATGTAGTTAACAAACGACTTTCGGCGATGCGAAAGCAAAAATGATAAGGATGAAACTCGTAAAACCGGGTTCCATCCTTTTGTTTATTATCCGCACATTCGATTTGATAGACTTCTTTGTCTACAATATAAAATTACAGTCCTCCGTTTTGAAGGATCGACCTTTCTCGCATCGGACATACAACTTTCGCTATGCAAGCGTGTCTCACTCTTATCATTCATATAATAGTTTCGACCGTCAGGTCAACCCTAAAATTAAATGGCAATGTGTCTGCCGCAGCATTACCTCTTTTTATATATCACAATCTCCGGCTCGCTTCCGTTTACGCTGTAACTGCAAATCAAAATAAATGTCGTGTCCGCAACCGCCCCGTAGCAAATTCCCATATCGGAAAATTCGATCTGACAGCCGAGATAAATCTTTTTGTCGTCCAGCAGTTTGACAGTCTGTCCGCTCGGAATAGGATATTCCAGATTGACAAAGCAACCGGGCAGTTCGTATAGCGCTTCGGCTTCGGGAATATTCTCTGCTTTCAGCAAAGTGTTGATTTCGGCAAGAAGTTTTCTCTTAAATTCGCCGTATGCCTCTTTTCCGCCAATCTTGATGTATTCGGCGGCAACGCATTTCCCGCCGAAGGGCATACCGCAGGTTGCTTCGCAGCCCTTGCAGTTTTCTTTGAAATTACATTCTTCGCACTTTGCTCCGCAAATTGTACTCATGTTTTTTCTCCAATCGTACCTATATTATATATAAAACACTTTCCTGCAAACCGTGCCGTTCTTCTCTTTATTTATTTTCGTTTATAAATTTCATCCAGTTGCCGTAAACCGTTTTTCCCGCGTCGCGCCAGGTGAGCGGAGGTATAAGCGCCGGATCGTTATCGGGGAAATAATGCTTCGGCATCGTGATGTCTTCGCCGCGTTCGAGATCTCGGAAATATTCGCGGCTCAGCGTATCGGCGTCATATTCAGGGTGTCCCATACAGCAGACTATGTGCATATCTTTTGACGTAACAAGATGTACGCCCGCCTCTGAAGACCTCGCTACGAGTGTCAATTCAGGGACTTTCGCGATATCCTCAGCGTAAATCTCAGTATGACGGGAATGGGGTGCTGAAAACGCCGACGGCAGTCCGTTGGCAATTACCGAGCGCGGATCAAGACATTCATGTTCAAAAACTCCGAACATTTTCTGCGGCAGTTCGTGCTTGCGTATGCCGTAAAAATGATACAGCACAGCCTGCGCGCTCCAGCAGATGGCATATATCGACTTCACATGTGTCTGCGCCCAATCAAGAATACGACAAAGCTCATTCCAGTAAAGAACCTGCGTATAATCAAAAAGCTCTACAGGGGCACCTGTAACTATGAAACCGTCAAAATACATATCCCTGTATTCGTCAAAACCGCGGTAAAAGCGATGCATATAATCGCTGTCCGCGTTTTTCGCGGTATATGAGACGGTTTTCATCAGGCTCAGTTCAAAATCGCAGTTCGCTGACGAGAGCATGCGGATAAGCTGCGTTTCCGTAACGGTTTTTGTCGGCATAAGGTTGAGGAGGAGTATCTTCAGGGGTTTTTGCGTCGAGAAAGAACCGCTGTTGAGGAATATTCCCTCACAACGTAAGGCATCGACCGCGGGCAAACCCTCCGGAACCGAAAATCTCACGCAAAAGCACCCCCTTTTCTCCTCTTTTCTATACTCAGACAGTATATCAAATAAATTCGACAATGTCAATACGGGTTTTTCAAAATTTAATCAAACATTGTCGTTTTATTGATATAACGGGCTTTTTTTGGTCACGAAAAAAATTTCACAAAAATTTCATTTACAAAAATTGCATCGGGACAAGCTTTTTCGTCCGCGTTCTCTTCCTTTTTTTGCATAAGTATACGTCAATTCCGAAAAATATAAATATAAATTGTCGTTTTTTGTCGCTGTTCGTCGTTTTTCGCGTTTTTTTATGGTTGTAAGAGCCTTTTTTCGCCACACTTTTCATATTGTAATGTGGTAAAATATAACAAGAGAGAAGAGCTGAAGATAAAAAGCTCGCAGATAAAATTTTACATATTAAAGGAGTTTAAATCATGGGTGAAAGAACAAAGATTCTAATCGTTGACGGGCAGACGGAACAACGCAATCTCTACAAAGAGCGACTCAATCTTACAGGCTACGATGTTATCGGATGCACGGCGAACCCTCGCCAGGGCCTGGAAATGATAGACCAGTTCCAACCGGACTTTGTATTGTTCGACATTGTATTGTCACCGATTGACGGAATCACTTTCCTCAAGGAAGCCGTTAACGGAAAAGACGGCAAAAAGCGTCATTATATCGCTTTGTCATCCATAACAAACGAACGTATTATACGCGACGCTGTTTCCGCAGGAGCCGACTATTTTATCGCAAAACCCTTCGAACCTCAGGTACTTACAGACAGAATCAAATCTCTTTCCGAAACATTTGACGCAGCGGAGGAGTTCGGTTTTGCGGACGACGCGGTACAGAACCGAGTATCGGAAACCACGCAGATGGATCTTGAGTCACAGGTCACATCGCTGATCCTTGAAATAGGTATTCCGGCGCACATAAAAGGATTCCACTATGTACGCACCGCAATAATGATGGCGGTTGAAAACCCTGAAACAATAAGCGCAATCACAAAGATAGTATATCCGACCATTGCCAAGCAATATCACACCGCGCCCACACGCGTCGAACGCGCGATACGCCATGCCATAGAGGTTGCATGGGACAGAGGCGACTATGACACACTCAATGGCATATTCGGTTTCTCCGTAGACAACAATAAAGGCAAGCCGACGAATTCCGAGTTCATAGGCCTGCTTTCGGATCAGCTCAGATTAAAGAATAAAAAGACAAATGAGCAAAAGGAATTAAGGATCAAATAGAACGAGTAAAGCCGCCGCGGATCTCTCCGCGGCGGCTTTACTCTTATAAATTATATACGATATTGAATTATTCTACGGAAACGGTTTTATCCGCATTTTCCGCATCCTTGCGCAACGCCCAGGTATTGCCTGAATAAAGCGTGCGTCGTTCGGCGTTCGTCATATCCGGAGTTCCGAGCCTTATCCTCAACGATGCCGTAAGACCCGAAAGATATAAATACATCAATATTCCGTGACAGATCAGCGATACGCCGAAAATAATGATGTTGTAGCCCAAAGAATCGCTAAATCCTTTTGTCACACAGCCCATGACCGAGTCTGTCAGATAATGCACCGTAACGGCCGTATCAAGAGCGTACAGCACGGTTGCCGCAAACATAAACGCCGGAAATTTTTCAGACAGGAAATAAAGTACGAGCACAACAGCGACGGGCACGAGCGAGAGCAGCGTGATCTTCCAGCGCGCAGGAGCATCATACATATAGGCATGGGCTAAATTTTTCGAGGCAATGATATTCGGCACAGTGGCAGACAATGCGGTCGAAAAATACGCGATTAACATACCTAAACCGAACATTCCGCACGAAACGGCGGTGGCTATATCCATTATCAGCAGCCAGCGGCGAGAGCGGACATATTTGCCGACAGCGTCATACAGACTGATGTTTTTTATGTTCATTTTTTTGCGACTCTATATTTCATTCAAGATTGAGATGCTTTTCCGTGCAATTCCGTATGATGAACCACGCGCCTATTGACACCAAAACAAAAATAATCAATGTAACGGGAGCAGGCAGATGAATCAAAACCCCGAGAGCTTTCTCGTCTTTTTGCACCGCAAATGCGAAAACAGAAACAGCTGCGGATAAGAAAAGTCTGGTAACAATAGTTGAAATAACGGAATATGCGGCATAAATACCGACTGTCGCAAGGACCTTGTGTTTTCGCGCCGCGCGACAGCCAAGAGCGATGATGGCATAATATACAAGGATCGTGTATCCTATTGAAACGATGCCCGTTATTATCCACTCTATACCGATTATAACGGCATCTGCCGCATACTGCTGAGGTATAGTTAAGAAAATATTTCCTACCTCTTCAAAAAAAGGAATAATCTGTCTGATATCACCGAGGATCACAACGGCAAAAAACGCCGCTGTCGCATAAGACACGACGGCAACTATAATCCCCGCAAGATACCATCCGAAACCGCTTAAAGTCTTGCAGCACATATTCTGCGTCACGGTAACGGGCAAAGTATGTGTAAGGTAGGCCTCGTCGGAATAAAAACTCTTATAAAAGCGCCAGAGGAGCACGAACATTACGAACAATGACGCGGCGCCTATAACAGAAAGCATCACACAGCCCAAAAGAATTCCGGATTCATTCATAAGCGCAACAAAAAATGACATCCGGGCGGGAAGATCCTGCAGTATTTTCACACACGACGCAACGGTCACACCGCCGACTGCACCGAGAACGAGCATACCCAGGAATATCGGAAGAATGATTCGGGCATTATATCTGAACTCGTATTTGAGCAATTTTCTCAGCATCTGAAAACCTCCCTGAACAATCCGTCTATGGTCTTTCCCTCTTTTTCGCGGATGTCTTCCACACCGCCGCACATAATGACTCTGCCTCTATCAATAAAAACAAAGTCGTCGAGAATGTTCTCCACCTCCGAAATAAGATGGGTGGATATTATGACCGTGGATTCGGGAGAATAATTGGATATTATCGTGCGCAGTATATAGTCCCGTGTCGCGGGATCGACTCCGCCGATGGGCTCGTCAAGCAGATAAAGCTTCGCCTTTCGGGACATTGTAAGGACGAGCTGAACTTTCTCTTTTGTACCTTTCGAAAGCGTTTTGTATTTAAGAGCGGTATCCACTCCGAGACGTGTAAGCATATCATCGGCACGTTTGCGGTCAAAGTCGGGATAAAAATCCTCAAACATGGAAATGAGGTTCTTGACTTTCATCCAGTTAGGCAGAAATGATTGATCCGGAAGGTATGAGACGACTTTTTTCGTCTCACTTCCCGGAGTCATTCCGCAAACAAGGATGTCGCCGGATGTCGGGGCGAGAAGGCCTGCGGCAAGTTTGAGAAATGTTGTCTTGCCGCTGCCGTTCGTACCCAGCAAGCCTACGATGCGCCCTTCCCCTACCGTAAGATACAGCCGGTCGAGCGCTCGTACGCTGCCGTAATTCTTTGTAAGAGCCTTGCACTCCAACAAATTCATCTCTTTATCCCTCTTTTCATTATTTCTGAAACATTCGCCTTATTCGGAAATCCTGTCGATAAAGGTCTTTGCGTCAGCATGCCCAAAACCGAGCAGTTTCACCTTTGCAAGATATCTGCGTGTCTCCTCCGCAGCAAGTTCGTTACGGACTTCAGCTATTGTCTCTTTATCCGCGGTAACAAATCTGCCTGCGGTGCTTCTTGCGTCTGTCAATCCCCATGAATCCAACGTCATGTACGCGTGCTGAATCGTGTTTGGATTGACTGCGACTTCTTCCGACAGTTCGCGTACTGCGGGAAGCTGCGCACCGGGAACATATTTTCCCGCAGCGATCTCTGCGCGGAGTCTTCCTGCTATCTGAAGATATACAGGTTCACCCTCTACGAAATTCCAAGCCATGTTATCACCTCCTGTACCTCTGTATTATTGCCATGCAATAGCCGCTCTGATTATAGCAAAAAATTCTGCCTGTGTCAAGAGGGAAATGAATATTTATTACCAATTGAATAAATACTTAATATTAGTATCTGTTACGGAGGTCGGAAAATGATAAAAGGGATAAACAAACAGAGCATAATCGTGCAGGGAGACGGAGAGGTCTTTGAGCAGGCGATATTCATAATCAATCCGAAATGCACAAAATCCCATGCTGAAATACTGCGTGAAGCGGAAAAACTGATAAATCAAAAGACCTCCCCGTTCAGAGCCAGGAACGGGAAGGTCGCCGGAAAAAGATTCGGTCCTCTTTCGAGGTTGTTCGGCAAAGCATGATCAGACATACTTTATGCCGAACTCTTTATCAAGTATATCCTCAACGCAGACGTTCGGGTCGGTCTCGTCTATGAGGCAGGATATCCTGTTACGGGAAGACGTTATGGTCTTGACGCGTATTCCCCCCGCCGCAAATCTGCCAAAGATGATTTCCGCGGCGTCGCTGTGCATAGAAAGCGCCCTGCCTTCAAACGAGACTATACAGTTTGACGAATTTATATCAACGGTCACGCCCTGCGCTTCGTCGGAAGCCTCCGAAACAGCTTCGAGGACTGCGAAAAGGTCTTTGTCAGAAGCAATAAATGAGAAGGTCGACGAACCTCCGATGTCACCGACGCTTATCATATCTACGCATACATTTTTCTGTGCAAGGGCAGAAAATATATGCATGCCGAAGTCTGATTTCTCAGGTTCTCCGTTAATACTTACCGTCATGACATTATGACGTACCGATGCTCCCGTTATAAGACCCTTGATATCCAGGATCATTTTTTTGTTCCTTTCTTATCATATCATTCATATCGTAAAGACCGCTGCTCCTTGCCGAGATGAATGACGCGGCCCGGATGGCACCGAGAACAAATATTCTGCGCGATGACGAGACGTGCGTTATACGTATCTCTTCCCCGTCACCTGCAAGGATGACCTCGTGCGAGCCCACGATAGTTCCTGCTCTGACGGAATGTATGCCTATTTCACGGTGCCTGCGTTTTCCGCGTTTCGACCTGTCATATACATATTCCGCACCGCCGCGGACGCGAGCCGCGGTATCCGCAAGCATGAGAGCCGTGCCCGACGGGGAATCTGCCTTTGCGTTATGATGCGCATCTATTATCTCGATATCGTATCCGTCGCCCAGACTTTGTACCGCCTGAGCAACAAGCGCGTTGACGACGTTGACGCCGAAAGACATGTTCGCCGAAAAAAATATCGGGATATCACGCGAGGCCTCCGCTATACGTTTTTTCTGCGCCGCCGTATGTCCGGTTGTCGCAATGACCGCGGCAACATTATACTTTTCGGCGTAACGAAGTATGCCGTCGAGCAGGGACGGCGACGAAAAATCAACAAGCACGTCGACCGGGCACGTCACATTATCTATTGACTTATATACGGGAAAGGAAGCATATCCGCCCGAAGCGTCCACACCGGCAACGACCTCCAGCACGGACGATCGTTCGTTGGCGACGGTATCGACGAGCAGTCTGCCCATTTTTCCGCAGCAGCCGCAGACAAGGAGTCTTACAGTCTTTTTATCCATTATTTCATTATCTCCGTGTCACATCAGCCCATGCGAGATAAGCGCACGTCTGAGCGAATCAAGAGTCTTTTTTTCGGGCCCATACAGAGGCAGACGGCAATGCCCCACCTTAAATCCCATTTCATTGAGCGCGGCTTTGACGGGGATGGGATTTGTTTCGGCGAACAATGCGTCCGCCAGGTCTGTATATTGCAGCTGCAGCGCTGCGCTCTGCTCTGTTTGCCCGTTAAAAAATAAATCACATATATCATGCACGGCTTTCGGCGCGATATTCGATAATACAGAAATAACTCCCTTGCCTCCGAGAGACAGAACGGCGACGGTCATAGAGTCGTCGCCCGAATACACATCGAGCGCGTCACCGCAAAGGCTGAGGGTTTTTGCCACGGAAGCAATGTTTCCGTTTGCCTCTTTTATGGCGACGATGTTTTTATGTTCACTCAGTATTTTGTACGTTTCGGGCTGAATATTGAGCCCTGTTCTTGATGGGACGTTATAAAGTATCATCGGCAGATCGACTCTGTCGGCGATATATGTGAAATGTTTTACCAGACCCGTTTGGGTCGTTTTATTGTAATACGGTGTTACCTGTAAAGTGGCATCGGCGCCGACGTCGGCGGCATACCTCGTCATGTCGAGCGCGTGGAGCGTATCATTGCTGCCCGTGCCCGCGATCAGAGGGACTCTTGAGTTTACATACTCTACCGCGAAACGTATTACTTCCCTATGCTCCTCGTCGGAAAGAGTTGCACTCTCGCCGGTTGTACCGCAGACGACGATAGCGTCGGTGCCGTTTGAAATGTTGAAATCAATAAGTTGCCCGAGTTTTCCGTAATCGACACAGTTGTCTTCGCCGAACGGTGTGACTATGGCAACAGCCGCGCCTTTGAAGACGGTTTTTTTCATCGAGTCTCCTTAGATTAAGCCCTCCTTAATCATGCGGAGAGCTATCTGTACTGCGTTTGTAGCGGCGCCTTTTCTGATATTATCCGCAACGACCCACATATTGAGACCGTTTTCGACGCTGAAGTCGCGGCGGAGACGTCCGACAAACACTTCGTTGTGTCCCTTTGCATTGACGGCCATGGGGTAAACGTTGTTTGCGACATCGTCCTGAAGTACGATACCCTCGGAGTTTTCCATAAGCTTCTTAACATCGTCAAGATCAAAGGGCTTTTTCAATTCGACGTTTATACTTTCGCTGTGGCAGTCGAAAACAGGTACGCGCACGGTCGTCGCGGTGACTTTGATATCATAGTCGCCGAGTATCTTGTGCGTCTCATCTATCATCTTATGCTCTTCCTTTGTATAACCGTCATCGGTAAAGACGTCTATATGCGGCAGGCAGTTTGAGAATATCGGGTGCGGAAATTTCTGAGGAGCTTTGCCTTCGATACCGTTTTTAAGGTCGTTATAGCCGCCCATGCCCGCTCCGGACACCGCCTGATATGTCGAATAAACGATTCTCTTTATGCCGTATTTATCATGCAGCGGTTTGAGCGCGACGACAGCCTGAATGGTCGAGCAGTTCGGATTTGCGATTATACCCTTATGCTCTTTTATTGCTTCGGGATTGACTTCGGGAACGACAAGCGGAACATTGGGGTCCATTCTCCACGCGGAACTGTTATCAATGACAACACAGCCTTTTGACGCGGCGATGGGCGCAAACTTCTGGCTCGTGCCGCCGCCTGCGGAAAAGAGCGCAATGTCAAAGCCTTCATCAAAAGAGTTCTCATCAAGCAGTTTTACAGTATATTTCTTTCCCATGAAATCAAGTTCACTGCCCGCGCTTCTCTCGGACGCGAAAAGAGTATAATCCGCCTGCAGAGCAGACTCTTCAAGCACTTTGAGAAAAGTCCTTCCGACCATCCCGGTCGCGCCGACAACGGCTATTTTGTAATTCTTCATTGCATATACCTCTCTCTACCACTTTTATTATATGCCCGCAGCTTGTCCGTTGATATCAAAAAAGGACGGATATCCGTCCGAACAGGCAAACAGGCATTCTTTATCTGCAAAAAATGACATTATTTCAATTATTGGTCTCCGCTTATTGACAATATGCCCCAACAGATGATATAATTATATCAAATTAAAATTATACTGTCAATAAGAAAATCAAACTTTTTTATGAATAAACCCCTTGATGATAAAGAAAGGCGCAAAATGGATCTGCATGATTTTTACTACGATCTGCCGAAGGAACTCATCGCACAGCATCCCGCGGAAAGACGTGACGGAAGCAGACTTATGCTTCTTGATAAAAAAACCGGCGAGATAAGCCACGGCAAATTTCCCGACATCCTCGACTATTTCGAAGAGGGCGACTGTCTTGTGCTTAATGACTCGAAAGTTATCCCCGCCCGTCTCTTCGGACACCGCGAGGGAAAGGAAGAGCAGGTCGAGATATTCCTTTTGAGAGCGCGCCGCGATGCCGACACTTGGGAGTGTCTGGTAAAACCGGGCAAGAAAGCCCGCGAAGGCGATATTCTTTATATCAAGGACGTCAAAGCGACAGTCGTTTCCGTCGAAGAGGACGGCAACCGCGTCATTCGTTTTGAATGTGACGGGGATTTTTCCGAAAAAATAAAAGATATCGGTCAGATTCCCCTGCCGCCATACATAACCGCAAAAGACCAGGATTACAGCCGTTATCAGACTGTTTACGCGAAATATGACGGCTCTGTCGCGGCTCCGACAGCGGGACTTCATTTCACGCAAGAGCTTCTCGGAAAGCTCAAGGCAAAAGGCGTCAAAATATGCTTTGTAACGCTCCATGTCGGCCTCGGGACTTTCCGTCCCGTAAAGGTCGAAAACATTACGGAACATAAAATGCACTCGGAGTTTTTCATACTCCCCGAGCGCACCGCTGAAATAATAAATGAGACAAAAGCGGCGGGCAAAAAAGTCACCGCTGTCGGCACGACATGCTGCCGTGTACTCGAAACGGCGGGAAGAACGCTTCCTTTGCAGGCGACGAGCGGAGACACGGACATTTTCATCTATCCCGGCTTTGAATTCCACGTCATTGATCGCCTCATCACGAACTTTCACCTGCCCGAAAGCACACTTGTGATGCTCGTATCCGCGCTCGCGGGACGCGAAAACATTCTCAACGCATACAGCGAAGCCGTCAAGGAAAAATACCGTTTCTTCTCGTTCGGCGACGCGATGTTCATACATTAAGGAGATAAAATGTTCACACTTCTCAAAAAAGAAAAAAACGCGCGGCGAGGGCAATTCGTCACGCCGCACGGAACTATACAGACACCCGTTTTCATGAATGTTGCGACTGCCGCGGCGATCAAAGGCGGGCTGAGCGCGTATGATCTCAAAGACGTAGGCTGTCAGGTCATGCTTTGCAATACGTATCACCTGCACCTCCGCCCCGGAGACAAACTCGTACGCGAAGGCGGAGGTGTACGCAAATTCACGGGATGGCAAGGCCCTGTTCTGACAGACAGCGGCGGATTTCAGGTATTCTCGCTTGCAAGTCTGAGAAAGATACGCGAAGAAGGCGTTGACTTCTCGTCGCATATCGACGGACACCGCATTTTCATGGGACCCGAGGAAAGCATGCAGATACAGTCAAACCTCGGCTCGACCATTGCAATGGCTTTTGACGAATGTGTTGAAAACCCGGCGGAATACAACTATTCGAAACGCTCCTGCGAACGTACATACCGTTGGCTTGCGCGCTGTCGCGACGAGCTCACGCGTCTCAACTCCCTGCCCGAAACCGTCAACCCTCAGCAGATGCTTTTCGGTATAAATCAGGGCTGCACGTACGAAGATCTGCGCATACAGCACATGAAAGACATCGCGACGCTTGACCTTGACGGATACGCGATAGGCGGTCTTGCCGTTGGCGAACCGACAGAAGAAATGTACCGCATAATAGAGGCCGTTGAGCCGTATATGCCCGCAAACAAGCCGCGTTATCTCATGGGCGTAGGAACGCCCGTAAATATTCTTGAAGGCGTATGGCGCGGCGTTGACTTCTTCGACTGCGTAATGCCGAGCCGAAACGCGCGTCACGGGCATCTTTTCACGTCTCAGGGCATAATCAATATAATGAACGAGAAATACGCGCACGACTTCACGCCTCTTGACCCCGAATGCGACTGTCTGCTCTGCAAAAATCACACACGCGCCTACCTGCGCCATCTTTTCAAGGCAAATGAGATGCTCGCGATGCGTCTTGCGGTCACGCACAACCTGCGTTTTTACAATAAACTCATGGAGGACATTCGCGCGGCGCTCGATGAGGGACGGTACGAGCAATTCTATCTCGAAAAACGCGAAATCTACGGCAAAAGAATATAATTCACTCCAAAAATACAAAGCCGACAGGTCAATTCCTGTCGGCTTTTGATTTACATATATAATTTCTCGGTGTTCATGACCTTGCTGCCCGCCGGAACGGAATGTGTGAGCCAGACGTTGCCGCCTATCACCGAATTATCTCCGATAAACGTGTCACCGCCGAGGATCGTCGCCCCCGCGTAAATGACGACGTTGTTGCCGATATTGGGATGCCGCTTGATACCTTTGACAGGGTTGCCGTCCGCGTCTTTTCGGAAACTCTTCGCGCCGAGCGTAACTCCCTGATAAAGTTTGACGTTGTCACCTATCACGCACGTTTCGCCGATAACGACTCCCGTGCCGTGGTCGATAAAGAAGCAATGACCGACGGTCGCTCCGGGGTGGATATCTATGCCCGTGACTCGGTGGGCGTACTCAGTGAGTATACGCGGAAGCAGCGGCACGCCTACTATGAGCAATTCGTGAGCTATACGGAACGTGCTTATCGCCTCAAAAGCGGGATACGCGAGCATTATTTCCGTTTTACTCTTTGCCGCGGGGTCGCCGTCATACGCCGCCTGAATGTCTCCGTTAAGATACTCCGCTATTTTCGGCACGGATTGCATGAATTTTTCGGTAACTTCCGCGGCTTCGGACTCGTTGCCGCAATAAATATCCGTGCAGATATCCTGAAGCAGTTCAGCGGTGCGACGCAGATTTCCCACAGTCACGCTGTATTCGTCATTATACTTCAGATTGATCTCGTCGAACACCTGCGGATATATCGACGCTCTGACAAGATCAATAAACCGTATCGCCTTTTCTTTCGTCTGCTGGGTTATGGTGCAGTTGCAGACATCTGTCGAATTTTCTATTATTCTTTTTGCTGTATTTTCAAAGTCAAGCATTGTTATCTCTCCCCCGATTATCTTCTTTAATATTATATGATTAAAGAGTCCTTACCTCTACCCTGTCGTTGCCCAGAAGTCCTCTCAGTGAACGTATGAACGTGGGCGTGATAGCAATATTATTCTTCTTGAAACGCGCTTTGCGTCCCTCATCGGCGAAATCAAAATACACTTCATCGCCGCCCGTGTTCTGCATGAGCATTTCTATGCAATCGTTGAGTCTCGGCTTGTCCTCGTCGTACATGTGAACAATGAGGATTCTGCGCTGTCCGGCGGCATTATCGGTATCACTCTGTTTCACCTTAACCTCGCGAAGATCATTGAGAATTACGGATATGGACACGTTTCCGCCGCCTGCTCCGTCCTCACCCTCGTCGCCCCCCGAGAACGTATCTTCCTTTATGCTGAGTTTTCCGTCAATGACAAAAACGGAATCCTCAGCGATACGGGTTGAATATTTCTCATACGCTTTGGAGAAAAGCAACACTTCTACAGAGCCCGAAAGATCCTCGACCGTGCAGATTGCCATCTGCGTGTCGTTTTTCGTCATCTTTTTCGTGACTTTCGTCATTATGCCGAAAATGCGTATCTTCTGGTTGTTTTCATAGCCGCTGTCATCTCCGAAAAGTGACGCTATCGGAGTTGCTCCCGACATTTCAAAATCGTTCTCGTAGTCGCGCATCGGGTGGTCTGAAAGATAAAGACCGGTAACCTTCTTTTCGAGCATGAGTTTTTCTTTTTTATTGAATTCTTCCGCCTTCGGGAAAACGTAATCGTCGTCACCCTCGGGTTCTTCCTCGCCGAAAAGCGTAAGCTGACCTTCGCTTTTTTCTTTGAGATAGCCGGAAAGATTTTTTTTGATTTCGGGAAACGCCTGTATCATCTGACGGCGGTTTTGCTCGAAAGCATCGAACGCGCCGCAATAAATAAGACTTTCAACGGTACGAGAGTCAACATCGTAGCCGTCGAGCATACGCTTGCAGAAATTGTAAAAGCTTGTGAAATGGCCGCCTTTTGCGCGTTCCTCAAGGATATCCGCAATAGCGTTAGTGCCGACGCTTTTTACAGCCTTCAAGCCGAAACGTACGCCGTTGCCGCTGACCGTGAATATATCTTCCGATTCGTTGATATCGGGTGACAGCACTTCTATACCCTGGTTGCGGCATTCGTTGATATACGCCACCATTTTATCGGTCTTGTCGATGACGCTTGTCAGAAGCGCCGCCATATATTCTTTCTTGTAATGTGTCTTGAGAAATGCCGTGTAATATGTAACGTAGGCATACGCCGCGGCATGTGACTTGTTAAACGCGTATTCGGCAAACTTGACCATTTCGTCGTATATCTCGTTTGCAATATCCGCAGGGATGCCGTTTGCGACACAGCCGGGGATCTCAACGCTTCCGTCGTCGCGTTTTTTGCCGTTGACAAAATATTCGCGCTCACGGGTCATGATATCCATCTTTTTCTTACCCATGGCCTTACGAACGACGTCTGCTCTGCCGTATGAGAAGCCCGCAAGCTCACGCACTATCTGCATGACCTGTTCCTGGTAAACCATGCACCCGTAAGTGACGTTGAGTATGGGTTCGAGCGCCGGGTGTTTATATTTTATTTTATCGGGATGCTGTTTGTTGTAGATATATGTGGGGATACTGTCCATCGGGCCGGGACGGTAAAGCGATATAATAGCTATGATATCTTCCATGCATCTCGGCTTGAGTGAGATGAGCGTCTTCTTCATACCGCCGCTCTCAAGCTGGAATATACCTTCCGTTTCGCCGTTTGAAAGCAGATCGTACACCGCCGGATCTTCAACGTCTACGTTTTCAATATTGAAGTCCGGGTTGTATTTTCTTATGAGCTTGCACGCGTCATTTATGACCGTAAGGTTACGCAGGCCCAAAAAGTCCATCTTGACAAGGCCGACATGCTCAACCTCGACCATATCGAACTGTGCCACGACCTGTCCGTCGTTGACGGCAAGCGGAACATAGTGATAAACGGGCTCTTTGGCAATAACGATACCGCAGGCGTGAACGGAGGAATGACGCGGGGAGTTTTCTATGCTCTCCGACATATCCAGCAGCTCTTTCACACGAGGGTCAGACTCGTATAGGGCACGAAGCTCCGGCACACGTTCCACGCAGAGATGAAGATACGACATCTTCTTCTCTTCCTTGGTGAGGTTCATTTTATCGGGGATCATTTTTGTCAGTGCGTTCGCTTCCTGCGGCGTAAAGCCGAGAACGCGTGCAACATCCTTGACCGCCGCTTTCGCCTTCATCGTACCGAATGTGACGATATTCGCGACATGGTCCTCTCCGTAACGCTCCTTGACATACGCAAGCACGTCGCCTCGGCGCACGGGGCACATATCGACGTCAAAGTCGGGCATGGATATACGCTCGGGGTTGAGAAACCGCTCGAAAATCAGATTATACCGCAGCGGATCGATATTTGTTATTCTTATGCAATACGCGACAAGACTGCCCGCTCCCGAGCCTCGGCCCGGGCCAATCGGAATGCCGTGATCCTTCGCGTAACGGATAAAGTCCATGACTATAAGGAAGTAGTCGACAAAGCCCATTTTATTTATGACGCTCAATTCATATTCAAGGCGGTCGATGAGTTCCTTTGTCTGCTTTTCTTTCGGATAACGCTTGTCCAGGCCGTCATAAGCGATTTTTCGCAGATAGTCGTAATGCGACAAGCCGTCCGTCCACTCGAAGACCGGCAGATAGTAAACTTTATTCTTTTCGTCATCTATCTCGGGAAATACGACATGGCAGCGTTCGGCGATCTTCACGGTATTGTCGCACGCTTCGGGGACATATTCAAAGAGCTTGCGCATCTCTTCTTCGCTCTTGAGGTAAAACTCGTCCGTCGAAAAGCCCATGCCTGTGTCTTCGCTGAATGTTTTCTGAGTTTGGACACAAAGAAGTATTTTCTGTGCTTTCGCGTCGCTCTTGCGAAGATAATGCGCGTCGTTGGTGGCAACTATCGGAATACCCGTTTCCTGCGAAAGCTTAATCACACCGCGGCAAACGACAGGGTCGTCTTCAAGACCGTGGTCCTGTATTTCAAGAAAATAATTTTCGGGCCCGAATACCGAACGGAAACGCAGTGCGAGTTCTTTCGCGCCCTCGTAGTCGCCCTGAATAAGCTTCTGCTGCACGTCGCCCGCAAAACACGCCGAAAGACATATAAGGCCTTCGTGATATTTTTCAAGAAGCTCCCAGTCCACACGCGGACGGTAATAAAAACCTTCCATGTTGGCAAATGAAACCATCGCAATGAGGTTTTTATAGCCCACATTGTCCTTGCATAACAGCACAAGATGTCCCATCTCACGGGTTGATTTATCGAAACGCGAATTGAGCGACGTATACACCTCGCACCCGATTATCGGATTTAATCCGCACGCTTTCGCTTCGCGGTAAAATACTATCGTCGCGTACATATTGCCGTGGTCTGTCATGGCAACGGCTGTTTGCCCCATTTCTTTGAGCATCGGCATCATCTTTTTGATGCGGCATGCTCCGTCGAGCAAGCTGTATTCGGTATGGACGTGAAGATGAACGAATCCCATTACTTTTCTCCTATGAATATTGCTTTGCGAGCGCCATTATCCGACGCATGCGATGTGCGGCGCCCGACTTTGACAGCGGTGGCGAAAGAGTCGCACCGAGCTGTTCGAGCGTCATTTCGGGGTGTTCGAGACGCGCCGACGCGACTTGATAAAGCTGCTCATCGTCCTTTATAACACCCTTTTGCATGAGAATATTTATCGCTTTTACCTGCGCCCGTGACGCGGCAATGTTCTTATCAAGATTTGCGGACTCGCAATTTATCGCGCGGTTAATATTGTTGCGCAATTCGCGCTCTATTTCCACGTTTGCGAAGTCAAAAACGAAATCTGTTGCTCCGATGACCGTAAGAAAATCCTTTATCGGCTCTCCGCTTTTGAGATAGGCGACCTTTTTGCCGCTGCGTGTGATGGTATGCAGATTTATACCGAATTCAGAGCAATAGCGCACGAGGTCTTCCGCAAGGAGCAAATGCGGCGTTCTTATTTCAAGATGGTATGCTCGTCCCGGCTGGGAAATAAAACCGCCCGCCACGAATACGCCGCGCAGAAAAGATTTCATGCAACATTCTTTTTCCGTCACCGAAAAATCAATGTGCAACGGCGAACGTATATTGTAATTCCCGATATAACGTACTATTTTGGCTATATTCTGCTCGCCGTTGACTTCGAGCACGAAGCTTTTGGATTTCTCCCCTTTTTCGGAAAGCGTGCAGTTCGTCTTTCCTATTATCGCGGATATCATTTTCTCGTACCGGCGTAAAATGTCCGCGTGTTCCGTAACGACACGTATCTTGTCCTCGCGGAACGTATTGCAGAAAAGCAGAAAGCCGTACAGCTCCGCGTTGGCGCAGCACGCCTGTGTCTCCTGCGAACAAAGGGACTGTTTGATTTTATAAGAATACGACCTCACAGCATCCGTATCTCCGTTTCAAGACGCACACCGAATTTATCAAAAACGGTCTGCTGGATATGTTTTATCAGATCTTTGACGTCTTTAGCCGTCGCGTCACCCGTATTGACAATAAACCCTGCGTGTTTCAAACTCACCTGCGCGCCGCCTACGCTCACGCCTTTAAGGTCACAGTCCTGGATAAGTTTGCCTGCGAAATACCCCTCAGGACGCTTGAAAACGCTGCCAGCGGACGGATATTCGAGGGGCTGAGATGTGCGTCTGCGCTTCATGAGTTCGTCTGTAAGGGAGCGTATTTCTTCAGCGTTCCCCTTTTGCAGTCTCATTTTTGTGCCGCAGACTATATCCCCGAGCTCAAAGCACGACTTGCGGTAGCCGAAACGGTGTTCGGCACCGGTTACGGTACGTATATTCCCGTCGCCGTCAACAAAAAGGGTTTCTTCAACGATCTGCGACATTTCCCCGCCGTAAGCCCCAGCGTTCATTATAACCGCGCCGCCGATACTGCCGGGAATACCGAAAAGACGCTCCATGCCGGTGAGAGAATTTCTCGCCGCGAGAGCGGCCGCCGACGAAAGCATGACACCCGCGCCCGCGGTGATACATTCACCGTCGAGCGTCAGCTCTTTCATCATATCTGTCTTGATAATGACTTTTTCCAAACCTTCATCGGGTGCAAGCACATTCGAGCCGTTACCAAGCACCGTATACCCGTCTTTACCGAGAAAGCGCACGCACAGTGCCGCCTGCATGGCATCTGCGGGATAAAGAATTACCTTCGCATTGCCGCCGATACGGAAGGTCGTTATGTTTTTGAGCATAACGTCCGTTTTGAAGCGTATTCCGTTTTCTCCGGCGAAAGCCGTGACGCGAGAAAAATCCGTCATTGTATATCTATTCCCATACTTTCCATGAGTCGTTTGTTGAGTTCCGCCGCCGCGTTATAACCAAGCCTGCGCTGGCGGTTGTTCATAGCCGCGACCTCGATAATTATCGCGAGATTTCGCCCGGGTTGGATCGGGATGGTGACAGTCGGGATCTTGAGACCGAGAATATCGTAATATTCTTCGTCAAGTCCGAGACGTTCGTATTGCTTTGAGTCGTCCCATTTTTCCATCTGTATCACAAGGTCGATTTTTGCGGTCTCTTTGACTGCGCCGACGCCGAAAATGCGGCGTACGTCAACAATACCTATGCCGCGAAGCTCGATAAGATGACGAATCACTTCGGGGGACGAGCCGAAAAGTGTCTTGTTCGACGCGCGCTTTATTTCGACCGCGTCATCCGCCACAAGGCGATGTCCTCTTTTCAGCAGTTCCGTTGCCGTTTCGCTCTTTCCGATACCGCTGTCGCCGATCATCAGAATTCCTTCGCCGTAAACCTCGACGAGAACGCCGTGACGTGTTTCGCGCGGTGCGAGCGCCAGATTGAGAGCGTTGACAAGAACGAATGTCAGGTTCGATGCCGTTTCTTCAAATCCGAATACAGGAATGTTATGTTTTTTTGCCGCGAGCATAAGTTCTTCGTTCGGAGTGATGTTGTGTGCAACGACTATCGCAGGTATGTCATACGAAAAAAGACGTTCAAATTTTTCATACTGCACTTCGGACGAAAACTGAGCTATATATGTTGCCTCGACTTTACCCACAACCTGAATACGTTTCGGATCAAAATAATCGAAGAATCCTGCGAGCTGGAGAGCGGGACGATTTATCTCCGGAGTGGAAATGAGTATTTTTTCAAGATCGCCCTTTTCCCCCTCGGGCAGCCATACGGTCTTTAGACCTGCTTCTTTTGCTATATGTGCGAGGCTGACGGTGTAAGTTTCTGCCATAAGTATTCATCTCCTGTAAAGGTAAAAGGGAGAGCCGCACGAGCCGGCTCCCCCCGTAAAAGTCTTGATCTGAGAAGTACCCGTTCATGACAGTATATTCGTATGCTATGACGGGATATGTGCACGTGAAACTTATTCTGCTGCGGCTTCTTCAGTTGCAGCGGGCTCAGCGACATAATCCTCGGGGAGGACCTCGCCGACAGCCTTTATGGAGAGGCTTACCCTCTTAGCTTCATAGTCGATCTCTATGATCTTCGCTTTGACTTTCTGACCTACGGTAAGAGCGTCGGAAACCTTCGCGATATGCTTGTTGGAGATCTGAGAGATGTGTACAAGTCCGTCAATCTCGGGGATAACGGAAACAAATGCTCCGTAGGGCATGAGTTTGAGGACTTCAACTTCAAGCTCGTCGCCAACTTCGTGAGTCTCGGAAAGGACCTTCCAGGGGTCTTCCGCTTCGTTCTTCATGGTAAGAGAAATTCTCTTCTTTTCAGCATCGAGAGCCTTGACGACTACGGTGACTTTATCTCCGATGTTGACAAGCTCCTTGGGATTGCGGATACGTTTCCAAGTCATATCGGAGATATGTACCAGACCGTCTACGCCGCCGATATCAACGAATGCGCCGAACGGCATGATGGAACGAACGGTGCCTTCGTAAGTCTTGCCGACTTCGAGAGATGCCCATGCTTCATCTGTGAGCTTCTGTTTTTCTTCTTTGAGAACGCTTCTGATAGAGCCGATAATTCTCTTACGCTTGGAATTGACGCCGTCAACTTCGATTATACGGAAACGGACGGTCTGATCCTTGAGCTCTTCAAGGTCCGTATCACGGCGAAGGGACGCCTGGGACGCGGGAACGAATACTCTTACACTGCTGTAATTAACGACAACGCCGCCCTTGACGACTTCGGTAACCTTGCCCGTAAGGATCTCTGCGTTTTCGAAAGCCGCGGTGATCTTCTCAAGACCCTTTGCGCTGTCGAGATTCTTTTTAGAAAGAAGAGCCGTGCCTTCGCTGTCATTTACTTTAACAACGAACGCTTCAACTTCATCGCCTACCGCAACGGCTTTTTCATCATTTGCAAATTCCGCAGCGGGAATGATGCCTGTGTACTTCACACCGAGATCTACCTGTACCTCAGTACCGTTTACGGCGCTGACGATACCTTTTACACGCTGTCCGTTACGAACGGGTCTGAGAGTGTTCTCCAAAGCAGCGGCGAAGTCTATGTCCTCCTCTAAAAAATTCTTGTTGTCAATTTCATTTGTCATGGTAATAATAACCTCCTCGGTCATATCCTCCGGTGTTGACGCACCTGATGACAGACCTATTTTTTCATATTTATTTATATCCGGGGGTAACCCGTTTGCGCTCTGAATATGTATTGCCGGGCAGTTTTTCAAGGCTGTTTCGTAAAGCTTTTTCGTATTTGAGCTGTTTTTTCCGCCGACAATGATGAAGAAATCCACTTTTTTGCTCAATTCTTCAACTTCCTGCTGGCGTTTTTCGGTTGACCTGCAAATAGTGTCAATTATTCTGACATTCGGATATTTTTCTGCCACAGCGCACATTTCGGTCCAAAGTTTGACTGAAAAAGTCGTCTGTGAAACGAATGTCACACTGTCTCCGTGAAGTTCCTGCAGAACATCATTCAAAGACTCGGGGTCGGAGACTACGGAACATTTCCCTTCATGAGATCCGACGATGCCGAGGACTTCGGGATGAAGCGCATCCCCTGCAATAATCAAATTTCCGCTTTCGGACGCGACAGAGTGGATTCTCTTTACGTTCGGGCACGTCATATCAATGACCGTTGCGCCCGATTTTTCAAGTTCCGCCTGGACTTTCCGAGACACGCCGTGAGTCCTGATTATCACCGTATCTGCCGGGGATATTTCGGAAATATTCTCGGTCGCCGTAACACCTTTGCGGCGCAGCGATTCGTTTATGGAAGCGTTATGGATAAGCTCGCCCCATGTAAATATTCTTCCCGTGTGCGGCTGTGTCGCTGTTTTTTCGGTCTCGCGCACGGCGCGAGCGACTCCGTAGCAAAATCCTATCGTATCAGTTTTGATAATCTGCATCGCTCATACCGTAAACATCATTCATCAGGCGTTCGCCTGCCGCCGCATACTCATCCACCGAAGCGCTCGCAAGCTGTATACTGTCTGCGGTAATAGGTTTACCCACATACACCTTGATATTATTGAATATCTGCAATCTCCGCTTGTAAACGATCCTGACAGGCTGGAGTACAGCGCCTGTTTTTTTTGCAAACAGAACAAAACCGCCCTTAACCTGACTTTTGCTCGGATCAATCACTCTCGTTCCTTCGGGGAATATGCCGAGAATGCCTTTGTCCTTAAGTATGCGCAGCGCCGTTTTCATTGCAGAAATGTCATTATTGCCGCGATCTACGGGGAACGCACCGTACCATTTCGCAAAATGCCTTACGACGGGAGTATCGAAAAGCTCCTTTTTTGCCATAAATCTGATATGTTCTTTGCCTAACAGGATGTTAAATACGAACACGTCAAGATTAGAGGCGTGATTTCCGAAAACTATCATCGGGCGGTCCGAAGAGAGATTCTCTTTACCGTAGATGCGAAACTTATTGAATACGTTGAACCAGAATAAGAAAACTATTTTAGCAAGACGGTATATCATCATTTCCACCGCAAAAACCTTTCCCGCGCATTATTTCAAGGATACGGTCTATTGTATGCTCTATGCCCAGTCCGGTGTTATCGAAATAAACGGCATCTTCAGCCTGACGCAATGGAGAGACAGCACGATGCGAGTCGTTATAGTCGCGCTCATTAACCTGGCGGAGAACTTCCTCGAACGTCGTTTTTTCGCCCTTGAGAAGCAAATCGTTCAATCTTCTTTTTGCGCGCTCGGACGGAGTGGCTGTCATATAAAACTTATACGTAGCATCGGGCAGGATCACTGTCCCGATGTCTCTGCCGTCCATGATGACATTGTTGCCGCGAGAGATTCCGCGCTGAAGTTCGAGAAGAAATTCCCTCACCTCCGGTATTGCGGAAACGGTCGATGCCGCCGAAGCAACGCTTTGTGTGCGTATATACGGGGAAACATCGGCACCGTTGAGATATACATGCTGTTCGCCTTCCGCATATCCGAACGAAATATTCACAGAATCGAGTAATCTCACGACCGCGTCTCTGTCTGAAAGATCGACACCTTTTTCAAGAGCGGCGTAACCGATCGCCCTGTAAAGAGCACCGGTGTCGACATAAATGAAAGAAAGACGTTTTGCAAGGGCTTTTGCGATCGTGCTTTTTCCCGCACCTGAGGGGCCGTCTATTGCTATGCTGGTGAATTCTGTACTCATCGGATATTTCCTTCGGATATTGTTTTATTATATGACTCTGTGCCCGAGACCTATGCCGATCTCGTTGAGGTTGAGCATGCCGATGCCGAAAAACACAGCCACGGCAACATGCTCGTTGTAACGTGCGACAGCGATTTTTCCGCCGACATTGAGCCCGACGGCTTTTTGCAATATCTGAGCCACCGCCTCGCGTGCAGCGCCCGCGACAGAGCCTTCTTCGGTGTGTGTGTCTCCGATTATACCGTCTCTTTTGGATATAATGACGGCGCGTTCTATTATCTTGTTAATGGAAGGGATAAACTCTCCTCCGAAATCGGCGGCAACACAGAGTATACCTTCATTCGAAAACTGCTGTTTTACAGCCGCTTCCTCTGTCCTATCAGCACTGACGGCCAATTTTATCGCCGCCGCGGATATCTCATGACTTCCGAAAATCTTATGTGTCATCACATAAACTCCTTAAAATACTGCGCGACACCTGACGCCGCCGCGACAGCCGTGGAAAACGCTATCTGGAGATTGAATCCGCCGGTATACGCGTGTACGTCTATCACTTCACCGGCAAACCATAGCCCGTCCGTAATTTTCGAGCGCATCGTTTTCGGGTCAAGTTCCCTGACGTTTACGCCGCCCGCGGTTATGACCGCCTCTTCTATCGGACGAAGGCCTTTGACTGTGAACGTAAGGCCTTTGAGCGCAGAAAGCAGGGCTTTGCGCTGAGTTTTGGTAACGGAATTAACTTTCTCTTCCGCGGGAATGCCTGAAATGTCAATAATAACAGGTATCATTTTTGACGGCAGCAAATCTCCGAGGGAGTTTGAGAAATTACGGTTTATATTGACGGAAAAATCCGAAAGCAAGCGTGCGTCAAGAGTTTTTTCGTCAAGCGCAGGCTTGAGGTCAAGAATAAGTTTGTCACCCACCGCGCAATGAGCGCTCGCCGAAAGTATCGTCGGGCCCGAAACACCGTAATAGGTAAAAACAAGTTCTCCGAAATCGGAATATACTTCTTTTCCGTTTCTGACAAGCTTTACGCCCGTGTTTCTGAGCGAGAGGCCTTCAAGACGTTTGCATATATCGGTCTGTTCAAGTTCTATCGGAACTATCGCCCCCGAAAGAGGCATGACGGTATGTCCGCATTCTTTTGCAAAGCCGTACCCTGCCCCGGTCGAACCTGTGAGAGGATAGGACTTACCGCCTGTGGCAACGACTATTCTCGGTGCGTCAACATGTCTGCCGTCCGAGAGAACGCATCCCGTAACTTTTCCGTCATCCGTCAGGATTTCCGAGACATTGCCCTGAAGATGGGTAATATTCGGCTTGTCCGTATAGCGTTTCAGCGCCGAAACGATATCTGCGGAGCGATCCGAAACGGGAAAAACACGGTTGCCGCGCTCCGTTTTGAGCGCAACGCCGAGGCCTTCGAAAAACGACATTGTATCGGCAGAGGAAAATTCCGTAAATGCGGAGTACATAAAGCGGCTGTTGACGACGGTGTTCTTCAAAAGTGTATCGCGGTCACAGTTATTCGTGACGTTACAGCGTCCTTTGCCTGTTATCAGAAGTTTTTTACCGGGAACGGGATTCTTTTCTATAAGACATATGCCCATATCCGGGCACATTTCAGCGATTTTCCCGGCGCACATCATTCCGGATGCGCCTGCGCCGATGACGGCGCAGTCAAATATCAGCTTCAGATCAGCCAAATTTTTTCTCCGTCAGTTAAAATTTCTCTACACTTGTTTATATTAACATTTTTATAATAAAAAATCAAGTACGTTTACAGGAAAATAAAAAATTTGCCGCAATTTTTATTCTTTGTTCACAAATCAGCCGCAGAGTCGGAGATTTCATGTTCCGCCTTGGGCGGCTTCGGACCGGGAAACTGATAGTACTGGCATTGCAGTGCGCCGTTATAAAGTTTGCGGCGCTTCTCCGCGCGTCTTCCGAAAAGCTTCTCGAAATTCGGGTGTGACGTGATGATATAATAAGACCATGTGTCGAGTTTCGAGAAAACCTGCCCCATCTGTCCGTAGAGACGTTCTACGGCGCGGAGCTCACCCACACGTTCACCGTAAGGGGGATTTGTGATAATAAATCCGTATTTTTCTTTTGACGCGAGGTCGAGCACATTCATCTGCTTGAACGTGACGAAATTGTCCACGCGCGCTTCTTTCGCGTGAAGCTGCGCAAGTTCAACGCATTTCGGATCAAGGTCGCTGCCGAATATAGTGTGACGCGCGTCGTTGTTTATGGCACAGAACGCTTCCGAACGCGCCCTTGCCCAGACGTCTCTGCCGAAAAGTCCCCATTGCTCGGAAATAAATCCTCGGCGCAGACCGGGAGCCTGATTGCGTGCAATCATTGCCGCCTCTATCGGAATTGTGCCCGTGCCGCAGAGCGGGTCGACAAGGATCCGTCCCTCTTTCCAGTATGTGAGCAATATCAGGCTGCACGCAAGAGTCTCTTTTATCGGGGAGTTGCCGACGATACGGCGGTAACCGCGCTTATGAAGCCCGTCACCGCTCGTGTCAAGAACGATGCGAGCGATATCGTTACGGATGCTTACTTCTATCTTGTATTTCGCGCCCGTTTCTTCAAAACGTTCGCGGTGATATTTGAGTTTGAGCTTTTCGACGATGGCTTTTTTCGTTACGGATTGGCAGTCCGGAACGCTGAAAAGTCCCGATTTAACGGATTTTCCGGTTACGGGGAACTCAGCATTCTCAGGCAGTATGTCGCCCCATGGGATAGCTTTCACACCCTGAAAAAGTTCCTCAAAAGTCGTTGCTTTGAACTGTCCGAGCAACAGCAAGACCCTTTCCGCGGTACGCAGCCAGATATTGCAGCGTGCAACATCTTCCGCAGTACCTTTGAATGTTATACCTACACCCTCTTCGACACGCAGCTCCGTGTAGCCGAGATTTATGAGCTCGCGCTTCGTTACGGCTTCGACACCCGAAGTCGTGGTAACAAGAATATTAAACAATTCTAAGCTCTCCTGTTGAATGTCATTAATGGATCTTACGTTTACGCTTGGGACGGCGTGTAAATACTTTCACGATGAATGCCGATACTGCCAGCGCCATGACCATGGATATGGTCGCAAGCAGAGTTGCCGTGCCGTACTCGGCGAAAGCGGCATAATCGTGGGTAACAAGCGAAAGCATCGTACGATATATACCGAGTCCGGGTACAAAAGGAATTATCGCGGGATAGATGAAAACCGTCGACGGAGATTTAAGCAAACGTGCGAAAATTTCCGCCACGAGAGCAATGATAAGCGTCGAAAGAAAATAAGAACTTGTCTCTCTTTCCGTCAACAGCAACACAACGTCAAAAATGAGGTAGCCGACCGCCGCCAGAATTGACGTTGCAAAGATATTTCGGCGTGGTACACAGATAAGCAACGAAAACAGAGCCGTCGCAAGCGCAGCGGAAACGACATCTCCGAGAATGGGGAGCATCACACAGCGCCTCCCATCATCATATAAATAATAACAACGATACCGGCGCCGAAAGCGATTGAAACTGCCGTTATAAGCACTTCCATAAGCCTTACGGTACCCGAAACGAGGTCTCCGAACATCATGTCACGCATGGAGTTTGTCAGCGCAAGCCCCGGCAACAGCGGCATTATGGTACTTGAAATTATAAGGTCGACACCTGTTACACCGAAAAAATGCGTACCCATTATTGCAAGGACGGCAGTAATGAAGCCTCCGATAAACGAAGACATGAAGGTGTTTGCGCCGAATCTCTTCATTATCGCCATTACAAGGCCGCTAAAGAAACCGCATACGGCGGAGATTGCGCATTGCTCCCACGAGCTTCTGAAAAGCATCGCAAACGCAAAGACAGCCCCCGCACTTATTGCGGCGTAAAGAAGCATGTTTATTTTGATTTCCGCCTTGTCAAGCATTTGAAGATAATGCAAAGCCTCGTCGGACTCTATTGAACCTCTGACATAAAGACGCGATATATTATTTGCCTCACAGACCTTATACAGGTTGACCGTTCGGCTCATAACACGGCGCAGAGAAGACGCAATGACATTTCCGTCCTTGCGTACCGTAAGAAACAGACCCGTAGGCAGAGCTATAACGTCGCTTTCCTCATATCCCGAAGCCGAAAGTATCCTCATTGCCGTGTCTTCCACTCGCGACATTTCGGCTCCGTTTTCAAGCAATATCATTCCCGCAAGCTCGGCGATATGCATTGATTTTTCAGCATCCTCGTCTTTCAACAACGTTGATTGCATAATCTACTCCCATGAAAATATCATTATTCTGTATTATACCACGAAAAGTATTATACCACAAACAAAAATGCTTGCTCGCAAGGGCATTTTTACGACGCCGTCAATAGAGCAGAGACTCGCACAGCGCGGCGGGCAGCGCCCGCAATTCTTGTGAAACAAGAATCTCTCGAAG
>CAUHAO010000021.1 GCA_959604355.1 uncultured Eubacteriales bacterium | reverse complement strand
AGCGAGCTTAACTGACCTGTCACGGGATGGTCGCCCATCCCGATCTATCTTCGTATGCTTCCGCCAGAATGCGTCTTTCGCAGCTTCTGCGGACGCTTGCATTATTCGGTATCCTTATTGTCGGCGTGCTTGTGCCATGCTTCAATGTGTGGTCCGTGATGATCCCGATATTTTTTCCGCGTATTGCGGTGTCGCTGCGACCCTTCTTCCTAAAAAAAGACGGCACGTCCGAAAATACAGATAAATGAATATGAAAAAATCAAAAAGAGAGGAGGATATGCTCGGAATGGAAAAAAGAAGTCTGCGATTCAAAATCACAGACGTGCTGCTGCTCATACTTGCGGCACTGCCGATAATATTCGGAATCGTACTTAAAATACTTACGAATCAGCCGTCGGAAGGAATAGAGATAAACGGCGCAAGGATATTCTTTACGGTACCCATGCCGCTGCAGGATCTTCCGATAACCGAGGCGCAAGTCAACTCGTGGCTTGTGATAATTTCTGTGTTCTGGCTATGTCTGTGGCTCACTCACGGCATAGCGCAAAGACCGGGTACACGACGCCAGCATTTCGCGGAATGGGCCGTCGAGCAGACGGAAAAGCTCGTTAGTGTGAACATGGACAAGCATTTCGACCCGGGGTTTGCTCCGTTTGTCGGCGCAGTGCTCGTAATATCTGCGTTTTCGAGTCTGTTGACGCTTGTCGGGCTCTATCCGCCTACGTCCGATATTAACATAGTCGGCGGCTGGTCGATACTTGTGTTTATCCTGATTACATATTATCGCTTCAAGTGCGGTCCGATAAGGTATCTCAAAAGTTTTTGCGAACCTGTCGCTCCCCTTGCGTTCCTTAATGTGATAAGCGAGGTTGCGACTCCCGTGGCAATGACGTTCCGTCACTACGGCAATATACTTTCGGGGTCGGTCGTATCGGTGCTTATAGCGGCTCTGTTGCAAACGGTGTCGGATATGATTTTCGGGAATTTGCCCGGTATTCTCGGTAGCATACCGTGGCTGCAGATAGGTCTTCCTGCGGTGCTGTCGATATATTTCGACGTTTTCAGCGGATGTTTGCAGGCGTTTATCTTCGCCATGCTGACGATGCTTTATGTATCCGGGGCGTTTCCCGCGGAGGACTATGAAAAACGTCTTGAACGTAGAAAGCAAAAAAAATCAAATATATAGAACCTTAAAACGGAGGAATTTGAAATGGAACTTGCAATAGGAATCATGCTCGGATGCTGTGCACTCGGCGCGGGAATAGCGATGATAGCGGGTATCGGCCCCGGTATCGGTGAAGGTAACGCGGTTGCGAAAGCGTGCGAAGCGATAGGACGTCAGCCCGAAGCAAAAGGTGCCGTAACGACAACAATGATAATGGGTTGTGCGATAGCGGAGACTACGGGTCTGTATGCGCTCGTTATAGCGATTCTTCTTATATTTGTTGCTCCCGGCAGGTTTGCGGAAGTGTTGATGAAAGTTATAGGTTAAACGCAATATGAATCTTGATATAATCTCGATCAATATCTGGCAGATACTTATATCATTGTGTAATCTGGCGATATTGTTCCTGATACTCAAAAAATTTCTCTATAAGCCTGTAAAAAACGTGCTTGCACAGCGGCAGGCGGCAATAGATGAGCGTTATTCTTCCGCTGCGGAAGCGGAAAAGGACGCGTTCGCGGCAAAAGAGGAATACAGGCACAGGCTTGAGAACGCCAGACAGGAAGCGGACGGCATAATAGACTCCGCCAAGGCGGTAGCGTCAAAACGCGGCGACGAAATAGTGGCGCAGGCGCAAAACGAGGCGGACAGCATCGTGCGTCAGGCGCAGAACGACGCGGTACTTGAACGCAAAAAGGCGGAAGAAGATATCCGCAGACAAATAGTGGACGTTTCGTCGGCTATTGCGGAAAAAATGCTTGAGCGTGAGATAAACGAAGACGACCACAAAGAACTTATAGATTCGTTCATTGATTCGATAGGTGACGGCGATGGCTCAGATAAGTAAGGAATACGCGTCGGCACTGTTTGCCGTGGCAACGGAAAACGGAATCGAAAAAGACGTTCTCGAAGCGCTCAAAGATGTTTCGGAGGCGTTTGAGACAAATGAGGGATATATTGACTTTTTAGCCTCGGCCGCTATACCCAAAAAAGAGAGAACAGCGGCGCTGCAGCAAGCGCTTGACGGGAAAGTTCCGGACTGTGTTGTCGTGTTCGTGAAGATGCTTTGCGAGCGCGGGCGTATAAGGGAGCTCGGCGCGTGTGCCGGGGAATACGCGGTTCTTTACAGAGCATCGAGAAATATTTCAACAGCAAAAGTTACAAGCGCAGTTGCTCTTACTCAGGAGCAGCGGGACGCGCTCAAATCAAATCTTGAAAAACAGGTCGGACATACCGTCGAGCTTGACTGCGCCGTTGACGCGTCACTTATCGGCGGAATAAAAATCATGGTGGACGGAAAGGTCATCGACGGAAGTGTCAGACACCGTCTGCGTGAGGTTAAGGAAGTGATCGACAAATGAGCAGACCCGAAGAGATCGGAAATATAATCAAAGAACAGATAAAGAATTACAGATCGAGCGTCGAAATGACGGAAACAGGTTCCGTAATTCTCGTCGGTGACGGTATTGCGCGCGTATACGGTTTGCGCGGATGTATGGCCAGCGAGCTCGTCGAGTTTGAAGACGGAAGTTTCGGTATGGCGCAGAACCTTGAGGAAGACACGGTCTCGGTAGCGGTTCTTTCCGACAGAAACGATATCCGTGAAGGCTCTTCAGTACGCCGCACCGGAAAAGTCGTTTCGGTTCCCGTCGGTGAGGAACTTTTGGGCCGTGTCGTCAATGCACTCGGTGAACCGATAGACGGAAAAGGCCCCACCGGATGCACTAAAACGCGCCCGATAGAATCCGAGGCGCCCGGAATAATCGAAAGAAAAAGCGTTTCCGTACCGCTTCAGACGGGAATCAAAGCCATTGACAGCATGATCCCGATAGGCAGAGGACAGCGTGAACTTCTTATAGGAGATCGTCAGACCGGTAAATCGGAGATTGCCATTGATACGATAATAAACCAAAAGGGGCAGGATGTGATCTGCATCTATGTCGCAATAGGGCAGAAGAGCACATCTGTCGTGCAGCTGGCAAATGAATTTGAGCGCAACGGCGCTATGGAATATACGATAATAGTTTCCGCGTCGGCATCGGAAAGCGCGCCATTGCAGTACATTGCACCGTATTCGGGCTGTGCGATGGCGGAGTACTTCCGCGAGCAGGGCAAAGACGTGCTGATAGTTTATGATGACCTGTCAAAGCATGCTGTCGCTTACAGAGCGCTTTCGCTGCTTATCAGACGTCCGCCGGGCAGAGAAGCATATCCCGGTGACGTGTTCTATCTTCATTCAAGACTTCTCGAGCGTGCGGCGTGTGTCGCGCCCGAATACGGCGGCGGCTCGATAACTGCACTTCCTATAATAGAAACACAGGCGGGTGACGTGTCGGCGTATATCCCGACAAACGTTATTTCCATAACAGACGGACAGGTGTTCCTTGAAACGGAACTATTCCATTCGGGTGTCATGCCCGCGATAAACCCCGGTATATCCGTCAGCCGTGTCGGCGGTTCGGCACAGCTCAAGGCGATGAAAAAGGTTTCGAGCAAGCTCAAGCTTCTTTATTCGCAGTACCGTGAGCTGCAAGCGTTTGCGCAGTTCGGCAGCGACCTCGACGCGGATACGAAAGCGCGTCTCGCGCTCGGTGAACGTATCGTTGAAGTTCTCAAACAAAAGAGAAACAGCCCCGTTACCGTCGGCTGTCAGGTCGCGATAATATATGCCGTCACTCACGGGTATCTTGACGACGTCGCTGTCGCGGACGTTTCAAAGTATGAGAAGCGTCTTTATGATAAGCTTATGACGGAAAACAAGGAGTTGCTCGACCGTTTCGACCACGGATATTACGAAGACAATGACGTACGGGAGCTTGAAAGCGTCCTGAACTCTTTACGGGGTGAATGACTGTGGGAACCGATACCAAAGCTTTACGCACCCGTATAAAGAGTGTTGACTCGACGCTGCATTTGACAAAGGCGATGGGGCTTGTCGCGTCGTCTAAAATAAGACGTGCAACGGATATGATGAATAAGGGCAGGGAATATTCCCAAGGTGTAAGCGACGTGATAAACGTCCTGACTGTATGCCCGGAGTGCGCCAAAAGCACGTATATGCAAGTCCGTGAAGGAAAAACACGGATAATAGTCATAGCAGGCGACAGAGGACTTGCGGGTGGATATAACGCAAATGTTTTCCGTCTCGCGGACGCGCTGCGTGAAAGCGCCGAAATGATCCCCATTGGGAAGCGCGCATGTGAACGCTACGGTAAAGACTCTGTTTCTTCGGAAAAATTCGGATATGATGACGCGAAACATCTTGCAGAAACTCTGTGTGCGGATTTTCGCGACGGTAAATTTTCACGTCTCGGTATAATCAGCACGAAATACTTGTCAATGATGATGCAGACTGCGCAGACTGAATATATCCTTCCGCTCGAAAAAAGTCAGAGCGCAAAAACGGCACAGGTGATCTTCGAGCCCGATGAGGCGGAAGTTTTCGACAAAGCCGTGCCCGAATATGTCGCAGGAAAGATACTTGCGGCTGTGCGTGAAAGCTTTAACAGTGAAGTCACCGCGAGACATATGGCGATGGATTCTGCAGGCAAGAATGCACAGCAGATGATAGACGATCTGCAGCTTGAATACAACCGTGCGCGCCAGAGCGCTATAACTCAGGAAATTACTGAGATAGTCGCCGGCAGCGGCACATGAAAGGAGTGAACGGCTTTGGCAGAAACGAATAAAGGTTTTGTTGTGCAGGTAATGGGTCCTGTCGTTGACGTGCGTTTTGACGAGGGCTCCTTGCCTTCGATATCCAATGCTCTGACTATGCCCATCGGAGACAGAACTCTTACCGTTGAGGTCGCTCAGCATATAGGAGACAATACGGCCAGATGTATCGCTATGGCGTCTACGGACGGACTTGTCCGCGGCACGGAAGTCACAGATACGGGCAGAGGTATAAGCGTGCCCGTCGGACGCGAAACGCTCGGCAGAATATTCAACGTTCTCGGAGATGCGGTGGACAATAAACCCGCTCCCGAAAATTGCGAACATTGGACGATCCACCGTCCTGCACCTGATTATAAGGACCTTGCTACTTCGACCGAGATACTTGAAACTGGTGTAAAGGTAATAGACCTTATATGCCCGTATGCAAAGGGCGGTAAGATAGGCCTTTTCGGCGGTGCCGGAGTGGGCAAAACCGTCATAATTATGGAGCTTATCAACAATATCGCCAAACAGCATGGCGGTCTTTCGGTCTTTACAGGTGTTGGTGAACGAACCCGTGAAGGCAACGACCTTTACAATGAAATGATACAGTCCGGCGTCATAAATAACACAGCGCTTGTTTACGGACAGATGAATGAGCCGCCCGGGGCGAGAATGAGAGTTGCTCTTTCGGGTCTTACGATGGCGGAATATTTCCGTGATGAAGAGGGACAGGACGTCCTGCTGTTCATAGATAATATTTTCCGTTTCACACAGGCGGGCAGTGAGGTTTCCGCGCTTCTCGGAAGAATGCCTTCCGCAGTCGGATACCAGCCAACGCTTGCGACTGAAATGGGTGCTCTGCAAGAGCGTATAACATCTACCAAGCGTGGCTCGATAACGTCCATTCAGGCTGTATATGTACCTGCGGATGACCTAACGGACCCTGCACCTGCGACAACTTTTGCACATCTTGACGCGACCACGGTTCTTTCGAGAAGTATTGCCTCTCAGGGTATATATCCTGCGGTAGACCCGCTTGAATCGACGAGCCGCGTGCTGTCGCCCGACATTGTCGGAAAAGAGCATTATCGTGTCGCGCGTGAAGTTCAGAGAATATTGCAGAGATATAAAGAACTGATGGATATAATCGCCATAATGGGTATGGATGAGCTTTCCGATGAGGATAAGTTACTCGTTTCTCGCGCGAGAAAGATTCAGAGATTTCTTTCTCAGCCGTTTTTCGTTTCCGAAAAATTCAACGGATTTCCTGGTCAGTATGTACCGCTTGAAGAGACCGTGCGCGGGTTTGCAGAGATAATCGACGGTAAACACGATGACTTGCCCGAATCCGCTTTCCTCTTTGTAGGTACTATCGATGAGGCTGTGGAAAAGGCGAGAAAGGGCGAAGTATGAAGCGCTTCAAACTGACGGTATCCACACCTGACGGAAACATCTATGACGGTGAGGTTGCGAAGATATCATTGATGGGCACGGAAGGAAGCCTTTCTGTCCTTGCGGGACATATACCCTTTATTACGACTGTCGCCGCGGGTGAATGTCAGATCTGGACGGACGACGAGTCGGGTATAATCGCGCATATCGACGGCGGACTTCTTACTGTATCTGCGCAAGGTACGACGCTTCTGTGCGGAAAGTTTGAAAAAGAAGAATAAAACGGTGTAAAGAATACAGCATACGATTCCGATTTCAGGGAATGGATATGCTGTATTTTTTAGGCCATTTTTGCGGAAAGCTTTGATTTATCGGTCTTGTAGATTATTATTCCGTAAGCTTTAGGTTCGATCTGATACTTGTCGAAGAAAAGATATGCGACATTTGTGTTTTTATTGCATTGCTTAAGTTTTTGGAATCGGGAGAAGTCCGCCGAGGGAAATATCATTGCCGCAGTCTCTATGTGTTTTCTGTGATTTTATATCTTTTAATCCCGACAACACATATAAGTGATACCTTTTTGCGTCACGGTATCGCAGGCTTTAAAATCATAATTTAAAGCATTTATACCGTCTCGGAAATAGTATTATTTTTCAAAAACTCTTGCAAAAATCCGCGCGATGTGGTATACTTATTATGCAATACAGCAGTACTGAAAAAGGGGAAACATGAACAAGGACCTTACATCGGGAAAACCGAGCAGCGTGCTGTGGAAATTTTGCCTGCCGCTTTTCGGAAGTATAGTTTTCCAGCAAATGTATAACATCGCAGACAGCTTCGTCGCCGGCAGATTCATAGGTAACGACGCTCTTGCCTCCGTGGGCAACGCTTACGAGATAACGCTGCTGTTTATTGCGTTCGCGTTCGGCTGCAATATCGGAGTTTCGGTCATTGTCGCGCGTTTTTTCGGCGCAAAAGAATACGAAAATGTAAAAACAACCGTTTACACGACTTTTATCGCAAGCGGAGTGCTGTGTGTTGCGCTTATGGCCGTCGGGGTGATATTCTGCGACGGTTTGCTCGATATTATAAATACTCCGGCTGCGCTCAAAGCGGATTCAAAGCTCTATCTTGACATCTATATCCTCGGTTTGCCGTTTGTGTTCTATTATAATATTTCAACGGGGATTTTTTCCGCGCTTGGGGATTCGAGAACTCCGTTCGTTTTTCTTGCATGCTCATCCGTGGCAAATATCGGGGCGGATATATTGCTTGTCACCGCGTTTAATATGGGAGTGGCAGGGGTTGCTTGGGCAACGTTTATCTGCCAGGGAGTGAGCTGCGTGCTTGCTGTCTTATTCGTGTTTTCGCATATGCGAAAGATCGAAACATCGGGAGAAGTCAAGAGGTTTTCATGGCCGATCCTAAAGCAAATAGCAGTTGTTGCAATTCCGAGCATACTGCAGCAAAGCTTTGTTTCCGTCGGAAATATTGTCATTCAGAGCGCGATAAACTCTTTTGGATCTGCTGTAATGGCTGGATATTCGGCAGCGGTTAAGTTGAATAATCTCGTAACTACGTCGATAATAACCGTTTGCAACGGCATTTCAAATTTCACATCGCAGAATTTGGGCGCGAAAAAGCTCGACAGAATAAAGGCGGGCTTCTCTGCGGGCCTGAATATAGTTTGGGCGATAGCTCTGCCGATAATGCTGCTTTATCTCTTCTTCGGTAGGTATCTTGTAATGGCATTTCTTACCGACTATTCCGACAGCGCGCTGCAGACGGGTATTGATTTTCTGAGAGTTGTCTCTCCGTTTTATCCGGTGGTGTGCCTGAAGATCGTTTCGGATGCGATTCTCCGCGGCACGGGCAAAATGCAGTACTTTATGATAACGACATTCACAGACCTGCTCATACGGGTTATCCTTGCGTTCGTACTTTCGTCCGCTATGGCTTCCGTGTTCGGGATATGGATATCGTGGCCCGTCGGATGGTGCGTTTCGGCGGCAATGTCCGTGGGATTTTATCTTGCGGGTGTGTGGAAAAAGAGATAAAAAACAAACCCAAATCAAAGGAGATATAATTATGGAATTGACATCTGCCGAAGCGGCAAAGTTACTGCGTAAGCTTAATGACGAACACGACTCTTTGCTTTCCAACGAGGTGCAGAGCAGGGAATTTCTCGCCGCGGTGGGGGAGGATATGGAATCCGTAAGACCCGAGTACGATTACACGGCGGTGCAGGCTCAGCTTGACGCGCTTGAAGAAAAAATACGCCGCCTCAAACATGCGATAAATGTATTCAATATCGGTCATGTCGTTCCCGGTTTTGACATGACCGTCGATCAACTGCTTGTTTATATTCCGCAGCTGACAGCAAAGAAAAACAAGCTTTATTCGATGAAAAACAGGCTCGCGAAAACGCGAGACAATTCCTCTTACGGCAGGACAGGTAATATAATCGACTACCGTTACGCGAACTATGATATTGCAGCGGCTGCTGCGGATTATGACGCCACGGCAGATCTTCTCGCAAAAGCTCAGACGGCGCTTGACCTTATAAACAGCACGGAAATGATAGAAATAGATCTGTAATCGCTTTCCGTCGGCCTCGGGCAATTTTTCAAAATTATCAGAATACCGATTCTGTTTAATGTACGGGTTTTCCGTTATTTTTTATTGCTCTGAATATGTTTACGTTTAACGGTTATGCATAGGTCTCGGCGACGCTGAAGAAAACAGATTTGCCCGAAGCCGAAAAAACTTTATTTTGCGGCGGAAGTTCGGTTATATGCCGCAAAACCCCAAAAATAAAAATCGAAGCCGGCAGAGGATATCTCGGTCGGCTTGTTTTTTTCTTCCTTACAATAATTCGGCAATACGCTGTGCGAGAATGTGTTTTGTGACAGGGTGTATCCAGTCCGTTTCACAGACGTCACGGCTCACGGCAAGAAAAATATTGTTTTCGGGGTTCGCGGCGTTCGCCTGAGCCTGCTGTACGGCGTGCCACGCCGAGTCATCACGGTCTTCGTAATCTGCAAGTTGAACTATGACGAACGGAAGCGCGTTATCCGAAAAAGCGTTTCTCCATGAGCATATCAGCGCTTTGAGTTCGTCTTCGTATATCCGCGCCTCAGCGTCGGACGTGTCGCTTTCGCCCTGATACCATACAACGCTGTTGACAGCGTAAGGAAGTATCGACTCAAGCGCATAATGATAAAGCGCGCCCGCACGGTTCCATATCCGATAGCCTTCATGACGGTGGTCATAATGCTTTTCGCTTTCGGGAATGTCGAACTGCGGCAATGAGGCTACATCTTCGGGAAGCCAGCTTTCGATGACCGACGCGCCCTGATAGCAAGTGACGATACCTACGGCAACGTTTTTTTTCGCTCTCAGGAGCTTGCCGGTGACAGCTCCGATAGCGGGAAAATTCCCTACGGTATCTTTCTTCGCCGTGACCCAGCCGTCTTCGGGGGCGTAAGGCTCGTCATTTTCGAGCCTGCGGGTGGAGTACAGACGCAAAAGAGAGTCTTCAAAATATTCTTCTTTCGGGTATGATGACTCGAAAAGCTTAAACTGCATATTCGATTGTCCCGCGGCGAGAAAAACGTATCCTACATAGATGTCGCGTCTTTCGACGGTCTCTTTGTCCGCGGTGACGGTCAAAGTATACGGCCCGCCGCACGGCATAGGCTCAAGAGTGCAAAGAAAACGACCGTTGTGCGCATCTGTTTCCGCATTGCGCCCCGCAAATGTTACCGTGACGTGGCCTTTTGCGGTGCCGAAAATATGTATCGGTTTGTCGGCGGCGAAAACTGCACCGTCGGCAAAAATCGGATGAAGAAGCATTTTCCATAGTGCCTTTCGTCAATATTTGCGTCTTCTGATGAAGCTGTATTCGCTTACGTTTATCGGAAAGTCTATTTCCGCATACTGCTCGGCGTGCGGCGCGGAGAAAATCATCTCTCCGTTTTCGTCGTACATGCGCTCGATAGTGAATTCCATCGGGGCTTTACCGGGCTGTAGTATTTCACAGGTGTCTCCGACGGAGAATTTATTACGTTCGTGTACGCAAAGACGCTTTTTTACGGGATCCCAGCGTTCCACTGCAGCAACAAGCTCGTAATCGCGGATATACGACGACTCCTTGAAGTTCTGTCCCTGCTGCGGATACCCGAAATAGAAGCCCGTGTAATATTCGCGGTGGCTGACCTTACATGCTTCGGCATAGTAATCGTCGATGTTTGACATGTATTTATCAATGTCAGTGAAGCAGTCGTCTATCGCACGGCGATATGCCTGGACGATGCTTGCGACGTAAAATTCCGTCTTGACTCGTCCTTCGATCTTGAAGCTGTTTATCCCGGCGTTCACGAGTTCGGGAATATGATCTATCATGCACAGGTCTTTGGAGTTCATTATAAACGTGCCCGTATCGGTTTCTTCTATCGGAAAATACTGTCCTTCGCGTTTTTCTTCGCAAAGCGCGTATTTCCAACGGCACGGCTGAGCGCAGGCTCCTCGGTTGGCGCTGCGGCCCGTGAGAAAGTCCGAAAGCAGACATCTGCCGGAATACGATACGCACATAGCTCCATGGACGAAGGCCTCAAGCTCGAGGTCTTCGGGAATGCGTGAATGTATTTCGGATATTTCGTCGAGCGAAAGCTCTCTGCCGAGAACGACACGTTTCGCGCCCATGTCATGCCAAACGCGGCACGCCTGATAGTTGACGGTGCTTGCCTGCGTCGAGACGTGTATTTCCATGTCGGGCGCGTATTGTTTTACAAGACTGAACATACCGAGATCCGTAACTATCACCGCGTCAACACGCATCGACGCGAGCTTGCGGATATAATCGGGGAAGAGGTCGATCTCATCATCGTGGGGCAGGGCGTTGCACGCAACGTAAACTTTTACGCCCTTGGAATGTGCGAACATGATACCTTTCATCATCTCGCTGTCGGTGAAATTCGCGGATGCGGTACGCAGGGAGAATTCTTCTCCGCCGATGTATACTGCGTCAGCTCCGTATAATACCGCATACACAAGACGCGTGTAATTGCCCGCGGGAGCGAGGAGCTCTGGTTTCTTTATCATGTTTCGGTCGCCCTTTCATTTTTTCTCAATATAATAATATAATAAAAAAGCCCCTTTGTCAAGAGACAGGGGGCTTTTTAACTAAAAGTTAATTTTATTCAGCGTCTTTTTCTTTGGAAAGAAGAACGTTTGTCAGAATACCGAGGATGAGCGCAACGGCGATGGTTGTGATCGTTATTGCAAGACTTCCCACGGTGAATGAAATGCTCAGACCTCCAACACCTGTAATAAAGATGACAGAAGCGGTGAAGAGATTTCTGTTTTTGTTGAGGTCAACGGGCTGTAGCATTTTCAGACCGGAGATTGAAATAAAACCGTAAAGCGCAATACATACGCCGCCCATTACACAGTTCGGGATTGTCTCGAGGAATGCTACAAAGGGGGAGAGGAAGGAGATAATTATTGCGGCAACAGCAGCACCGATGATGCTGACAACGGAAGCGTTGCCTGTGATTGCGACGCAACCTACGGATTCACCGTATGTGGTGTTGGGGCATCCGCCGAAGACTGCACCTACCATCGAGCCTACGCCGTCGCCGAGAAGCGTTCTATGAAGGCCGGGTTCTTCAAGAAGATCTTTTTCGATGATGGAGCTGAGGTTTTTATGGTCTGCAATGTGCTCGGCAAATACAACGAACGCGACGGGAACATATGCTGCCGCAACAGTTACTATGTAGCCTGTATCGATTTCCTTCAGACCTTCGAGAGCCGTGAGGAATGTGAATTTGGGAAGGGCTATGAAGGAGCTGACGGAGATCGTTTCAAAGCATTCGGTAAGTGCAGAGAAATTGATGATGCAGAGGTCTGCGTTGCCGGTAGCATTTCCGATAAACGTAAATACAGCAGCAACTATGTAACCTGCGATGATACCGAGGATGAAGGGGATGAGTTTGCTGAATTTTTTGCCGTAGGTGGAGAAAAGCATCGTTACCGCGAGAGTTATGAGGCCGCAGAGGATCGCGATATAGGGGCTGCCGCCTGCGGGAGCGGTCTTGAGATCGCCTACAGCATTTCCTGCCAGGGAAAGACCGATGATTGCCACAGTGGGGCCTATAACGACGGCGGGCATAATCTTGTTAATCCATTTTACGCCGACGAGTTTGACGACTATCGCGATGATGACATATACGAGGCCTGCGAATGCTGCACCGATAATGAGGCCGACATATCCTGCTTTCATGGACACCGCGCCTGCGAAAGCCGCGAACATGGAATTTATGAATGCGAATGAGGAGCCGAGGAAAACGGGACTCTTGAACTTTGTGAACAGCAGATACACGAGCGTGCCTACGCCTGCGCCGAAGAGCGCCGCAGAAGCGGTCATACCGTTACCGACTATTGCGGGTACGGCGATGGTCGCCGCCATGATCGCCAGCAGCTGCTGAATAGCGAACAAAACGGTCTGACCGAACTTGGGTCTGTCGTTTACATTGTAAACCAGTTTCATTTTTCAGAAAACCTCCATAAAATATTATTTATAATGCGCAATGGATCATTTTTGTTTTTCGGCCGAAAAAATACTGCTTCTCGAAAGAAAAGCAGTAAGTCAATTATTCGGTTGATGAAAAATTCCGGTAAAAAGAAAAAATGAAAACAATTCCGCCGTCGTACAGATTTCAATTTTGAAAATCGGCGAAAAAGACATTTTTTCTTCTCCTTATCGTGATCCTTTTGAACGGCATTATACCACAACTGTCGAATATTGTCAATGGGGTTACGATAAGTTTTACAATTTTTTAATCTTCCCAAGAGTCAGGTCTTGATATATCACAGAACGCCGATGCTGTCTGAGAGAACATTTGCCCCGAACGTGAAATGTCTCCGAGTGAGATCATCCCGACAAGTCGCCCGTTTTCGCAGACAGGCAGGCGTCGTACCTTGTTGCGTGCCATGAGTCTTGACGCTTCCGTTAAAGAGTGTTCCGGCGTGACGCAGACGACGCCGCGTGTCATTATTTTTTCGGCGTACGTGTCGACGGGCGGAGTTTTTCCGCTTGCACATCTCACGGCGATATCTCTGTCGGTTATTATTCCGGCGATGCCGCCGTCGGTTTCCGTAACAGCGACAGAGCCGACACCTGTTTCATTCATAAGTCGTGCCGCTGTGCGCACGTCATCTTTTCTGCCCACGGTGACGAGACTCGTATTCATTATATCTTTGACTTTCATATATAAAAACCCCCTTCGCGGTGCTTTTATTTTTTCGCTGAAACGAAAAAATATACGTGTCCGCAAAGGGGGTAAAAATTTCAAATTATACTATAAGTAAAAATATTTGCTTGCAAGTGTGTTTTTCGCAACCGTCAACAGAGCGGAGGGCGTATGGCGCGGCAGACTCGGTTCGCGATTCTTGTGAAACAAGAATTTCTGCAAATATTACACCCCGGTTGCCGTTACTGTTATTACGACGGTGCATTCGCCGGTCGAGCCGCTGCTGCGGCTGTCAAGGATGTAGACAATAACGTTGAGACTTTCGGACGCCGGCGCTGAAAACCCCGTTGCCAGACCGTAATTGCTGCGATATGCTGTGGGCAGAAGCTCTTCGTAGTATGTGACCGTTTCCGTATATGTTGAAGAGGAGTTATATGTTATTTTATATTGCATGTTGTTGCCGAGTTTTGCGGATTCCGCAACGACAAGTTCGACAGGACTGCAGAGAGGAACGCTGGAGTAAGGATAGCCCGACGGGAGTTTCGCGACAATCTCTTCTTCTGTTCCGGTATATGTTCCGACGGTGCATCCCGCCAGCGAGAGAATACAAACAAGCGCAATAAGCGCTGCCGTTATTTTCTTAAACAATATCTTATACCTCAAAATTTGGTCTCTGACATATATTATATAACAAAATAGAAAATAAGTCAAGCGCAAAATTATGAATATTTATGGTTAAAACAGGAAAGTTCGTCAATTATGCGGCTTATCGCGTCCTCGTCATTGGAAACGGTGACTTTTGTTGCGGCAGCTTTCGTAATGTCAAGTGCGTTGGACGGTGCATACGAAATATCCGCCGCTTTGAACAGGTCGATGTCATTTTCATAGTCTCCGACAGCGACAACTGTATGTATATTACGCTTTTCAAGGCGTATGACGTCGCGTAAAGCGTTGCCTTTGCCGCCTTCTTTGGCAAGCATTTCAAGACCTCGGTCGAAACTGCGCACGAAACTGTATCTGTTCCCGAACTTTTCACGCAATTCCTTCTGTCTTTCCGGAACGAACTGCTCAGGCTGGCAAAAGACTGCTTTGACATAGTGTTTTTCATCAGGTGTCGTGTGTAAGCGGATATCGGTGTCCGGATGGTTTTGTCTGAGATAATCTATGACTTCGGTGCATTCGTCGTCGAGCAGATGCCACAGCACTTCCGTTGATGTCGCAAGGTCGTAAACGAGCCCGCCGTTCTGACAGACTATATATGTGTTCGGGACAAAGCGCGGCGCGAAATCTCTTATATAAAACGGATGGCGGCCTGTCGCGACGGTAAATAAGCCTCCTTCACGCTGGAAAAACCTTATCGTGGCGGCATTCTTTTCGGAAAGCGTGCTCGTGCTGTCGGTGAGCGTGCCGTCCATGTCGGTACACAGCAGGATCCCGTCGAAAATTCCCATTTTACACCTCTTTTATCATTTCAAACGCAGTTTCAAAAGCCTTTTGCACCGTTTGACTGCGTACAGCTGCTCTTGTGCCGTTCAGCCTCAGTTCAGTAACTTTCAGAGCATCCGTAGGCTTGACATAAACCGCCATGTAGACGAGCCCTACGGGTTTTGTGGGAGTACCGCCTCCGGGGCCTGCAATCCCCGTCGTCGCGATACATACGTCCGCGTCTGTAAGTCTGCAAAGCCCTTTTGCCATGCTTTGCGCCGTTTCCGCGCAGACTGCACCCTTTGAAGCGAGGATGCCGTCGTCAACCCCGAGAAGGAGCGTCTTTATTCTGTTTGAATAAGTGACGACGCTTGCCTCGTACACATCTGACGCACCGGGAACATCGGTGATGCGTTTTGCGATGAGACCTCCGGTGCAGGATTCCGCCGAGGATATTTTCAATCCTTTAAGGCGGAGCGCATCGATGAGTTTTTTTGCGGTTATCTGCATACTTTTATCAACTCCGTGCGTTCTACTATCCCGTCGAGCAGCGCATCGATGTCAAGACGCTTTTCCTCGCGTTCGACAGAAGCGAGAGCAGGGTTCACGCGGGGATGCTTCGGCGTGAAAACCGTGCAGCAGTCCTCATAAGGAAGGATAGATGTTTCATAAGCACCGATTGCGCGCGAAACGGCGACGATGTCCATTTTGTCTGTGCCGATAAGAGGTCTGAAAACAGGTATTGTCGATACGGCATCGGTACATGTGAGCGCCGCGAGGGTCTGGCTTGCGACCTGGCCGAGGCTTTCGCCCGTGATTATTGCGCCCGCACCGTATTTTTCGGCAACACCGCATGCGATACGGAGCATGAAGCGGCGCATGATGACGGTGAAAAGCTCCTCATTGCATTTTGTGCGTATTTTTTCCTGAATCTGCGTAAACGGCACAACATAAAGATCTATCGGGCCCGTGTAATCGGAAAGAATACGTGCAAGATCGATGACTTTTTCTTTCGCGCGCTCGCTTGTGTACGGAGGACTTTCAAAGTGCACTGCGGAGATCTTCATGCCGCGTCTTGCCATCATGTATCCCGCCACGGGGCTGTCGATACCGCCCGAAAGCATGAGCAGACCATGTCCGCTGATTCCGCCCGGAAGTCCGCCCGCACCGCGTATCGGATCCGCATGAACGTAAAAGCCGCCTTCGCGCAGTTCCGCATACACCGTCAGTTCCGGGTGTTCGAGGTCTACCGAAAGACGCGGTTGGTTCGCCTCGTAAATGTATTCTCCGAGTTTCGCCGCTATCTGGGGCGATGAGAGTTTATACGATTTTTCCGCACGTTTTGCGATGACTTTGAAAGTCTTTGCATGTGCGATTTCGTCTGCGAGATATTCCATTGCCTGATGTGCCATGGTGTCGAAATCCGTCGGGCAGCGTTTTGCGCGCGCGATGGAGACGATGCCGAATATCTTTGCGCAGGCTTTGACCGCACCGTCGATATCCGCGTCGTTTTCCGCGAAGGAGATGAATACGGTGGATTGACGCATTGCGATATCCGCCGTGCCGAAGCGTTTCATCGTTCTGCGGACGTTTGCCAACAACATATCTTCGAATTTGTAGCGATTGAGGCCTTTGAGTATCAATTCGCCTACTTTGAGAAGAATAACTTCGTTCATAGATTTTACCTTTATTTTGATTTTATGGGTTATTTCAGTTTTATCAGCGCATCGAGCGCGTCTTTCACTGCACTTACGGCTGTGTCAACGTCCTGCTCGGTGTTGAGATGCGAAAAGCTTATTCTGAGAGCCGATTTTCCGTAATTTTCAAGTCCGAGAGCGCGGAAAACGGCACTTGATTTTTTTGACGAGCATGCCGAGCCGGTCGAAACGTATATTTCGCGGGAGGAAAGATAGTGCAGAATATTTTCCGAGAGATACCCTTCAAAAACCGTATTGAGGATAAAAGGCGTCGCACCTGCGGGCGAGATCTCTTTAGCTCCGAGAGCTTCAAGTCCGTTTTTCATTCTTTCGCGCAATGCGGCAACTCTTTTGCGATCTTCGGCAAGAGTCGGACGCAGCTGCGCTACCGCCGCCGCCCATGCCGCCGCGCCCGCGACGTTTTCCGTGCCGCAGCACAGTCCTTTTTCCTGACCTCCGCCGTAAATGAGAGGTTTAAGCTTCACGCCCTTCTTGACGTAAAGGCCTCCTATTCCGCGCGGCGCGTGAGTTTTGTGCGCTGAAAAACTTGCCATATCCACGCAGGAATAATTGAAATCTTCTTTGAGAAAGCCCTGCACCGAATCCGTATGGAATACGGCATCCGGCACGCGGCGCTTAAGCGTTTTTGCAAGGTCGCGTATCGGGTTTACCGCACCCGTCTCGTTGTTGACGTGCATTATGCTTACAAAGACCGTGTCGTCGGTAAGCTCGCGTGCAAGGATGTCGGGGGTTATTATTCCGTTTTCGGGACGCAGATACACCACGTCAAAGGACGTTTCAAGAGCCTTGAAGCATTCGAGAACCGCGGGGTGTTCATAAGCGGATGTTATGAATCTGCCGCGTTTTTTGCCCGCTGCAAAACCTCGTATCGCCAGATTGTCCGACGCGGAGCCTCCGGGAGTGAAAAGCAGTTCGTCCGCGCTTATACCCATAGCCGAGGCAACGGTTTCGCGCGCGGCTTTGAGACGCTGCTCTGCGTCGAACCCCGATTTATGAAGGGAAGAGGGGTTTCCGGCGCAGTTTTTCAGCACGTCCGTCATCGCGTCCACGGAGCAAGGCAGACAAAACGTCGTCGCGGCGTTATCAAGATATATCATAGTCTGAGTCGCCTTCTTCCGGGTATTCTTCCGTTCCGAGCAGTTCCGCGGCAGTCTCGTCGGGCAGCTGCTCTACCTTTTTGAGTTTTGACATCATAACTCTCGTGCGTGTGCCGACGAGGTCTTCAAGACCTTTCTGAGCATTTCCGAAATAGCCCTGGACTTTTTCGAGCTTACTTTCAAATTTTCCGAATTCCGTTTTTACCGCTCCCAGAACATTCCAGACTTCGGAGGAGCGTTTTTCTATCGCGAGGGTGCGGAAGCCCATCTGAAGGCTGTTGAGGAACGCGGATATAGTGGAGGGGCCGGCGACCGTGACCTTGTATTCCGTACGCAGATACTCTATAAGATCCGTACGTCGTACGATTTCTGCGAAAAGGCCTTCCGTCGGAAGGAACATTATCGCAAAATCCGTCGTATGAGGCGGGTCGATGTACTTGTCGTGGATATCTTTCGCATTTTTCTTAGTTGCCTGCTCCAGCGCTTTGCCCGCGGCTTCTGCGTCGTCTTTATCGCCCCTGTCAAGAGCGTCAAGCAGATTTGCATATTCGGTGTTCGGGAATTTCGAGTCTATCGGAAGAAGAACTTTTTCTTCGTCCTTTTTGCCGGGCAGACGCACCGCGAATTCTACGGGATCGCGGCTGCCTTTGCGAGTGATGACGTTTTCTTCATACTGATCGCGGGTGAGAATGTCTTCAAGAATGCGCGAGAGCTGTGTTTCACCGAAAATACCTTTTGTCTTGACGTTTTCGAGCGTTTTTTTAAGCCCTCCCACATCTGACGCGAGTGTCTGCATCTCGCCGAGACCGCGCTGTACGTTTTCAAGCTGCGTCTGAACGAGCTTAAACGACTCGGAGACGTTCTTTGCAAGCCCTTCCTGCAATTTCTGATCGACTGTCTCTCGCATCTGATCAAGTCTTTTTTCGTTTGAAAGTTGCATCTTTTCGAGCTTCTCATCGTTTGAACGCTGCATTTTTTCGAGTTTTTCATCGTTCGAGCGTTGCATTTCATTCATGCGTTCGATAATGGTGCGGTTCATTTCGGAGAGTTTCGCATCCTGCGTTTCGCGGAGCTTGAGAAGCTGTTTGTCGGTGCGGTCCATCATTTCAGCGACCGTTTTTCCGTATCCGTCAAGCGACTGCTGCTGCAAATGCGAGGAGCTGCGGATCGTTTCGCCGAGTGCAGTAAGGGTGTTCCGCTGCATGGAGTCTATCCGATTGCTGAGGTCTCTTGTCGTCTCCTTTACGATACTGCCGCGTGAAACGAGCACGATTATCAGTGCCGCGAGTGATGCCGTGAGTGCGAGCGATGAGATGATAAGCAATGCTGTTTGCATATTCTTTCTCCCGATTATTTGATGATAGTCATTTTGACGTAGTTCGTCATAAGCTTCTTGATGCCGACCTTTGCGAAATCTATTTCTATCATATTATCACCGGACATTGGGGTTATCTTGAGAACCTTGCCGTCCCCGAATATTTTATGGTTTACGGTCTGACCTACCTTGTATGGGCAGGCGTCATTCTTTTTCGTCACAACGACCTGGGATCTCGCAAAAAGCGGTTTGTCCATTATGTTGCGCTTCGGACGCTGTACGGCATCCGAATTGCGGGAGGGCTGCTGGACAACTCTCTGAATAAGTTCTTCCGGTATTTCAGAGAGAAAACGTGACGGGGTTGCGGGTCTGGGAGAGCCGTACATCATCCTTGTGCATACGGAAAGTATATACAGGCTGCTTTTTGCTCTCGTGAGGGCAACGTAACACAGGCGGCGCTCCTCTTCTATGCCTCCCGGTTCCGTTTCCGACATGGGGGAGGGAAAGAGCCCTTCTTCGAAGCCTGCGAGGAAAACTATCGGAAATTCAAGGCCTTTTGCGCAGTGCATCGTCATGAGCGTGACGGCTTTTTCGTTTTCGTCGAGGTCGTCAACGGCGCTTATGAGAGCTGTCTGTTCGAGGTAGTCGGAGAGATTGTTCCTCCCATGCTCCGCCGCCTGTTCGAACTGTACGATATTATTGTAAAGTTCGTCGAGGTTTTCTTCTCTGGAGCGTGCGTCCTGAAAATCGTATGTTTCGCGGAGCATCGCACGGTATCCGATAGCGGAGAGCAATTCGTGGTATAACTGAGACACCGGGAGAGTCTGCGACATTTGCGCGATGTCTTCGATGAGTTTAGCGAAAGACGTGAGTTTTGAGGCTGCGCGCTGAAGTTCGGGAAATTCCGCAGCACGGCTTAGGACTTCAAATATCGGGATATTCTGCTGCTCGGCTATCTGTGAGACTTTTTCGAGAGTCGTGTCGCCAATGCCTCTTTTGGGCTCGTTTATTATTCTCATCAGACGCGTCTTGTCATTGGGGTTGACTATGACGTTCATATATGCGAGGATATCCTGTATTTCTTTGCGTCTGAAGAACGGCTGCCCTCCGAAAACACGGTATGGAATGCCGTTACCGCGCAGAGCCATTTCTATGGAGTTTGACTGTGCATTGGTACGGTAAAGGACACAGTAATCATTGTAAGACGCATGATCGGTACCGATGCCCGTAAGAATGGTGCGGGCAATGAATTCACCTTCATCGTGCTGTGTGAAGAGCCTGTTGACGGTGATTTTTTTGCCCGGACCGTTTTCGGTCCACATGTGTTTGCCCTTACGGTCCACGTTATGGGCGATGACGGCGTTCGCAGCGTCGAGGATCGTTTGTGTGGAGCGGTAGTTTTGCTCAAGACGGATGACTTTCGCGTTCGGGAAGGATTTTTCAAAACTCAATATGTTTTCTATCGACGCGCCCATAAAGCGGTATATGCTCTGGTCATCGTCGCCGACGACGCAAATCTTGCCGTTGTTTGTAAGCAGGGATACGAGCCTGTACTGTACGGGGTTCGTGTCCTGATATTCGTCAACGAGAAGATACGAGAAGCGGTTATGTACCGAGCGAAGGACCGCGGGAAATTCCGACAGCAGACGCACCGTAAGACATATAAGGTCGTCAAAGTCGAGCGCGTTTGCTTTGCGCAGTTCCGCCTGATATGCCTTGTATACGTCGGGCACGCGCGGAGTCATTTTGTCTCGATAAGATTTTGCGAATTCTTCCGCGTCAATGTAGTTGTCTTTTGCGGCGGAAACGGCGTGACGGATGGACTTCGCTTTATAAATTTCGGCAGGCAGGCCGAGATTTTTTATACATGTCTCCGTGAGCTTGACCGAATCGTGGTCGTCGTAGATGGTGAAATTCGTATCGTATCCGAGTTTTGTGATAAAACGGCGCAGGATACGCACGCAAAGGGAATGGAATGTCAGCGCCCAGAGCTGGGTGGTATCGATCCCGAATTTGTTTTCGAGTCTTTCGCGCATTTCGCCTGCGGCTTTGTTTGTGAATGTTATAGCGAGAATATTTCTCTGCGGCAGGGGGTCTACGCTCATAAGGCGCATATAACGCTTGTCCGAGATATTGCGCAGGGATTTGTCGTTAAGACATTGTTCGAGAAACTCAGCATCGGAGTCTTCCGCCATGCTCTCGGTGTTGTAGGCGTTGCCGTATTTTATAAGATAGCTTATTTTATTAACGACTGCGGTGGTTTTTCCGCTTCCCGCGCCCGCGAGTATGAGCAGCGGGCCGTCATTGGAATATACCGCCTGACGCTGCTGGGGATTGAGCGAGGAGTATTCGTCGTCAAGTATTTTTCTTCGTATGGATGTGATATCTTTCATTTTGCTTTTCCTTCCGTTTCCGCCGGCCGCGGTTCTGTTTTGCCGCTGTTGCACGCCACGGAATGTTTATATAATATCTTTACAAAATATATTATACATTATTCCGCTGCAAAAATCAAGAGCGCATGTTTGAATTTTTGTATAAAAACGGACAGTCGGGAAAAAATACCGTTAAAGGTAAAAGAAAGGTGTGCGGAAAATGACAAAAAAAAGAAAGTTTATTTTAAGGTTTGTTTCGGTTTTCGTCTTTGCTGCGATACTTGCGACCGTAGCGGTTATCGGTATCGCGCGCCGTGAGGAGCAAACTGTACCAGCACTGTCTCAGTACGGCTCGAGAGGCGAGGAAGTTAAAAACATTCAGCGCAAGCTCAAGAACAAAGGTTACTATACCGGGGAGATCGACGGTATATACGGAAGCAAGACAACCGCGGCGGTAAAGCATTTTCAGTCCGACAGCGGTCTGACGGTAGACGGTATCGCAGGCCCGAAAACGCTCAAAGCGCTAGGAATATCGTCTTCATCGTCACAGTCGAGCAATGATGACAACGATTTGTACCTGCTCGCGCGAATAATTTCGGCTGAGGCGCGCGGTGAACCTTATACCGGTCAGGTCGCTGTCGGAGCGGTCGTGCTCAACAGGGTCAAGCATCCGTCATTCCCCAATTCCATAGCGGGAGTAATCTATCAGTCCTCTGCTTTTACGGCGGTGGTTGACGGACAGTTCGATCAGCCCATTGCAGACAGCGCGTGGAACGCGGCTCGTGATGCTTTGGGAGGCTGGGACCCGACGGGCGGATGTATTTATTACTACAATCCCAAGACGGCTACGAATAAATGGATACGCCAGCTCCCCATTGATCTCACTATCGGCAACCACGTCTTTTCTCACGGCATAAACGGCCAGTAAAAACGAACAAATTATGTAAAATCCGGTTTTCGCTTGACAAAAACGGTATGTTCCGTTATCATTTAAGCGTGGCCGGATTTTTTTCGGCTCAATAATGTCAGAGCGGAGAAATGAGAAATGACATACCCGATAATCCTGAAAAGAAAGCCCCGTACGGGCGCGATAACAGCCACGGCGGTATTCACCGTGCTGACGGTCGCGCTTTCCGTGTATTTTGCGGCGGAAGGAAAAGAGCTTTGGTTTTACATAGTCGCTGCGGTGCTTTTTGCGCTGAGTCTCGCGTTCAATATTTTTCTTTCGGTCGAAAATGTTTATATCGTGGAAAAAGATCGTTTCCGCAGTCTTTCAAGGCTCACGCCGAAAATTGATATTGGCGCGAAAAATTTCACTTCCGTCAGGTTTACCGAAGACGGCGTGCTTCGCCTGGCGTATAATACCGACGAGGTGATCGTACCGAATTCTCCGGAAGCGAAAAAGTTCTACGATGAAGGACTCTACGTTTGCTTTATAAATAAAAGTGATGTTTCGCTGCCGCTTGACGTGCTGCAGAATATTCTGATAAATATGGCAGGGGAGAACGGCAATGACCTTACCTGCAAAATGTGATGCATGCCCGCGTATGTGCGGCGTCGACAGACGCACGGACGCGGGTTTTTGCGGTGTTAAAGGCGAAAAGATAAAGATTGCAAAAGTGATGATCCATAAGTGGGAAGAGCCATGTATAAGCGGCGGAAACGGCGCGGGAACAGTGTTTTTCTCAGGTTGCAGCCTGCGGTGCGTATTCTGTCAGAATTATGCTGTGAGCCATGACTGCATCGGAGACGAATACTCTGTTGATGAGCTGTGCGATATATTCAAACGCCTTGAGACCGACGGGGCTGACAATATAGATCTTGTCACACCCACACATTACGCGTATCATATAATGGCGGCGCTGGATAAATACCGTCCGTCGGTGCCGGTGATATGGAACAGCGGCGGCTATGAGAGGGTTGAAATGATACGTAGGCTGAAAGATTACGTTGACGTGTATATGCCGGACTTGAAATATATCAGCAACGAGAAAGCGAAGGCATATTCCGCGGCGGAGGATTATTTTGCATTTGCGTCAGAAGCGATAAAAGAAATGTGCACACAGACGGGCCCGGCGGTCTTCGATGAAAAAGGGCTGATAAAGCGCGGCACGATAGTGAGGCATCTCGTTCTTCCTGCTTCTTCCGTGCAGTCGGTACGCCTGCTGCGCTGGATAAGCGAAAATCTGCCGGGGGACGTTTATGTAAGTCTTATGGGGCAGTATATTCCGCAGGGTGAGGCGCTCAACGGTTCTTTTCCCGAACTGAAAAGACGGCTCACATACAGCGAATACCGTCGCGCGCAGGACGCGCTCCGGAAATTCGGCATCGAAAACGGATATTCGCAGGAGCTGTCGTCATCTTCAACGGAATTTATTCCCGATTTTATGAAAAAAAACTGAAAAAATTCGGTTTTACTTATTGCAATTCACCTCTGTATATGATATAATACATATTATAATGAAATACCATTGCAACCAGCAAGATTTTATACGAAAGGACTTGGTCAGAAATGGAAACAAAAGAATTTGCCAAGAATATGCGCAAACTGATCCTCGAGGCGATCTATAACTCCAAGAGCGGTCATCCGGGCGGATCGCTTTCATGTGCCGACATCGTCGCCGTACTTTTTAATGAAGAGATGAATATCTCTTCCGATGATCCGAAGAATCCCGACAGAGACAGATTCGTTCTTTCCAAGGGACATGCCTGCATGACTCTTTACTCTGCGCTTGCACTCAAAGGGTTTTTCCCCGTTGAAACAACTAAAACTTTCAGAAAAATAGACAGTATACTCCAGGGACATCCCGATATGAAGAATATCCCCGGTGTAGATATGTCTACCGGCTCGCTCGGCCAGGGAATCTCCGCCGCATGCGGTATGGCGATTGCCGCTAAGAGAACAGGTAAGGATTACCGTGTATATTCCGTCATGGGTGACGGCGAAATAGAAGAAGGGCAGTGCTGGGAAGCGTTTATGTTCGCGGCTCATTACAAACTGGACAATCTTTGTTTCTTCATCGACTTCAACGGTCTTCAGATCGACGGTGATATCACGAAAGTCATGTCTCCTCTTCCGATTCCCGAAAAACTTGCCGCTTTCGGAATGAATGTCATAGAGATCGACGGGCATGATCTCAACCAGATCCGTGCGGCTCTCAAAGCGGCTAAGGAATGCAAGGGCAAACCTACCGCTGTCGTTGCAAAAACCGTAAAAGGAAAAGGCGTGTCCTTCATGGAAAACGTTGCATCCTGGCACGGCACCGCACCTAATGAAGAGCAGTACAAACAGGGTATTCAGGAGGTAGAAGCAAATGGCTGAATTTGAAATGAAGGCGCAGAGAGACGCTTACGGAGAAGTACTTGTTGAACTCGGTGCAAAATACGATAATATGTTCGTTCTCGACGCCGATCTTACCAAATCCACGAAAACAGCTTCCTTTGCAAAGGCTTATCCCGAAAGATTCATAAACTGCGGTATTGCGGAAGGCAATATGATGGCTGTCGCTGCGGGTCTTTCCACCTGCGGAAACATCGTCTTCGCATCTTCTTTCGCAATGTTCGCGGCAGGCCGTGCATACGAGCAGGTTCGCAACAGCATAGGATATCCTCATAATAATGTCAAGATCGTAGCTACTCATGCCGGTCTTACAGTCGGCGAAGACGGTGCTACGCATCAGTGTCTTGAAGACCTTGCGCTTATGAGAGCCATTCCCGGAATGGTGGTTCTTTCTCCATCTGATGCGGTTCAGACGAAAGCCTGCATCCGTTTCGCTGCAGAATATGAAGGCCCAGTATATGTACGTCTCGGAAGACTTCCTCTCCCGATAACCTACAAAGAGGGCGAATATGTTTACACTCTCGGTAAGAGTGAACGCCTGGCGGACGGCGATTTCGCGACCGTAATGTTTACGGGTCCGTTCTATACGCTTGCAATGCAGGTAAAAGATCTCTTTGCAAAGAACGGGCTGAAAGTCCGTGTCGTAGATATGCCTTCCATTAAACCTATTGATGAAAATGAAGTCATAGCAGACGCGAAAGATACGGGACTTATCGTTACAATTGAAGACCATAACATCATCGGCGGCCTTGGCGGCGCTGTGGCTGAGACCATTGCGTGCGGCGGCGCTTGTGCGAAACTCGTAAGAATCGGCTCTCAGGACAAGTTCGGTAAATCCGGTACTCCCGCAGCTATCCTTAAAGAATACGGCTTTGATGCCGCGGTCATCGCAAAACAGGTACTTGAGGCTAAAAAGCCCGAGCTTATTGAAAAATTCGATTTCACTCTGTAATTGAAACACGGGGCGCGCGGAACTCCGTGCGCCCCGCTTGAATAAAGTTGAAAATTCCGATATGCGAGAGCATATTGTAAAAATAAATTAAACGAATTACCACTTTATACGGGTTGATTTGTCAATTTGTATATGTTAAAATGGAATTGTTAAAAGTGTAAATTAAAGTTCGTACGGAGGCTAATATGAAAACTAAAGCCATTAAAGCTCTTTCCTTTATTATGGCGATGCTGATGTGTCTTGCCGTTTTCGCAGGATGCAAAGATACCGTCGATGACGGAAAGATCAAATCTGTGAAACTCAATCTTTCAGAATATAAATTTTCCGATTATGATTCAAAAATCCAGCTCGTTGCGATCGTTAGTCCGGAAGGCGCGTCTGAGGACAGTCTCGTCTGGACGAGCGAGGACGACTCTGTTGCCGCGGTCGACTCCAATCATAAGGTCTATCCTGTCGGAAACGGTTCAACTTTCATAACCGTCGCGACGGAAGACGGGATGCATGTCGCAAGATGCAAAATAACCGTAAGTGTTGAGGAATCGACCGCAGATATCACGACCCCCGTGAGCGGCGTCATCCTTGATATCACCGAATTTACATTCAAAGGTACCGGTGACAGCGTACAAATTGAAGCGTCAGTTACTCCTTTCGGGGCTACCAATAAGACCATTCTGTGGTCAACGTCCGACCCCTCGGTCGCTACCGTTGACGCCGGTGGTAAAGTGACTGCAGTCAAAAAGGGCACTGCAACTATAACCGCAACTACTGCCGACGGTGGCTTTACCGCATCCTGTGTCATCACTATTTCTTCTTCTGCGGAAGCGACTGTTCCTACTGAAAAGCCGATTGTTATTAAAGACGTCGAGATAGACAAAGACGGATATCTCATCAGCGATAAGCTTCAGTCGTATAAGGCAAAGAATCCCGATTGCGTTGCATGGATCGTCATTCCCGGCACGAACATAAATTTCGCCGTCGCTCAACCCTCTGCAAATAAGGATGAAGACTATTATCTGACTCATGATATTAACGGCAAGTCATATCAGTGGGGCGCGGCATATACGAAAAACAGCACCCTGCGCGACCTCGGCTACATTTACGAGCAAAACACCGTCATATACGGTCATGCCGGCGGCACTAAGGTTTTCGACCAGCTTGAGGACGTTACGAGAACACAGTCCTGGTTCAATAAAGAAAGCAACCGATACGTCTACCTGAATACCATGAAAGAAGAAACCGTATGGCAGGTATTTGCTTGCTATTACACCGACAGCGATAAAAACTACTACATTCAGTCCGACTGGTACATAAGTGAAGCGGAAGAAGCGGCGAAACGTTCGAAACTGACACTTTCGGAGCAGATGCAGCTCATAAGTGACAAAGGCAAATACAAGGAATTCCGTCATGACGGAGTGGCGTTTGCGGAATACATGAATAACTGGAGAAGCAGGATGCTTTCTTCCTATACTGATTCCAATACGGGATTTTCCGCTGCCGCGGCAGCAGCTCTTAAAAGCAGAAGTTACGGCGTGAGCATTTCCTCCGACGATAAAGTTCTTACACTTTCGACCTGTGCCGACAGCAGCGGTCCCGTACGCTACGTTCTTTGTGCGAAGCTTATACAGAGCAGACCGCGCACTTCAAGACCCCAGTAAAAGATCCGGAACAATATATGCGGTCTGCATGGCGGACCGCATAATGTTTAAAGAAGGGATTAGATTTTGAGCCGAAGAGGAAAGCATTTTAAGAAGTCGAAATTCGAAAAAGCATATACGCTGAAATCCCGAAACTGCCTTTTGAGATATATCATTCTTGCTTTAAGCATTACGGTTTTTGTCGCCGCGACATACAAAGTGTCCGAGCATTTTATAAACAATGCGAAAACCGAAAAGGAGCTCGAGAGACTCCGGGAACTCCGCGGTACTGAAGAAGATCCCACACAGACGCCCACGGACCTTCCGACAGAGCCTGTTATCATCATAAATCCCACGGAGCCTCCGACTCGGGAATCCACGGACGATCCGACAGAACCTCATACACAGTCGTCGACAGAAAAACCGACGCAGGTCCCGACGGAAAATCCTACCCAGGGATCGACAGAAAAGCCTACGTCGTATAAAGACCTGCTTAACTGGAAAACTCATCCTGACAATATCAACCTTGATGAAATACCTTATCTGAACGTGAGTAGCAAAACGCTTGCTGATCTTAAGCAGCAGAATGACGATACCGTTGCGTGGATATATGTGCCCGGTCCGTCGAAAAAGACCGTAAGAGGTCTGCCGATAGATTCTCCCGTCGTTCAGAGCGATGATAATAATTATTATCTTTCGCATGACTTCAATAAAAAGTCCAACGAAAACGGCTGGGTATATATGGATTATCGCTGCAGCACCGATATAATGAAGAATTATAACACGATTTTTTATGCTCATGCGCGCAGTTATAAGATGTTCGGAGGCTTGAAATATCTTAATGAGCAGTCTCAGTGGTATAATTACGGCTACAACCATTTTATCCGTATCTCTACCCCCGAATATGACACCGTTTGGCAGATATTCTCATGGTACGAAACCACGACGGATTTCAATTATATCAAGACCTATTTTGCTTCCGGCAGCGAATTTGTGACCTTCTGCAACACCGTCCAGAACAAGAATCAGCTTAAAGGCTACCTTACGGAATTTGAATTCAAGCCCGATGACTCTATAATAACCCTATCCACCTGTAAGGGCTCCGATAAAAACGTTCGCGTCGCTGTCCACGCAAAACTTGTAAAGTATATCAAACGCTGAATCAATGTCAAATATGCCACTCTTCATGCCCCCGATGGTTCAGGTATTGATTTCAGAATTGACCATGTTGATATTCATGAAGATCACAGAAAAATGCTTGAGTTTTTTCTTGGTTTTGGCGCGGAAACAGAGAAGTTCTGCTTGAAGGCGAGAATTTACCGGCGAAACCCCATAGCTATTATATAGCGTTGTCAACGTCGAAAAAGGCAGAGACATTGTTTCTGCACATTTTCTAAACTTGTGCTTACACTTCCCGAAAGGGTGTCTCATATTGATTTCGTGAATTCAACTTCAACTTGTTTTCTTTGCTTGAGTATTTCTGAAGGCAAAAAATCAAGGATTTTGAAATTTGAGACTGTATGAGAAATATGATTGAAAACGGAAATGCGGGGCGCGCGCAGACAGTAAATTTTGAAGTTTCTGTCAGCGGCATAATTCCTGCTGGTATTGAGTAAAGATGAAATTTTTATTATTGTTTCTTGCCTGCCTCTTTTTCTCTGTGCAGTTCGTTTTTTCAAAGTCTTATGAACGAAAAACGGCAGATTCAACAGCGGCAAGCCTTTGGTTTATAATCATCGCCGCAGCATCAGGCTGCATTATTTTTTGGACGGCAAACGGATTCAAACTTGAACTAACTGTCCACGCTTTGATTTGGGCGGCGGTGTATGCTGCGGCAAATGTCGGTTGCAGTATAGGAAATATCGCTGCGCTTCGCCGCGGAGATCTTGCAACCGTAACTGTATGGGTATTGCTCGGCGGAACGTTGATTCCAACTCTTTACGGTACGATTATTCTCGGGGAACATCTAAGTCTGCTGCATCTGATATCGTTGATTATAATGGTTATTTCTCTTTTCACCGACTTCTTTTTTAAAAGAGAAAAACAAACAGTAAAGGCCCCGATCTCTTTTTTCGTATTCTGTTTGATTGCCTTTGCCGGTAACGGATTAGTCAGTGTTGCTACAAAAGCTCATGAAGCCTCTGTTTATGCCATAGACTCGAACAGTTTCATAGTTTGGTCTAATATTTTCACTCTCTTATTTTCCATCATATGGCTTATTGCTATACCTCAGAAAAATCGGTTTTCCGGCATGCCCGAAAAAAAATACCTGCTTAAACCTGTTCTGTTTGCCTGTGCATACACAGTCGCAAACGGAATCGCAAATCTGTTTTCTCTTTCCTGCGCGAAGCAAATGGATTCAAGCTTACAGTTTCCCGTAATCAGTGCTTCGGTAATTGTGCTCAATACGCTTTCAGGAAGGATCTTCTTTAAAGAAAAACCAAACAGAAGCACGGTTTTGAGAGTTATACTTTCAGTTATCGGTGTTATATTGTGTGTGTTTGCAAACTCATAACTTACCCATTCCTATTGATTTATTTTAGAATTAGATTTTGTAAGGAGAGATTAATGTATGGCAAAGATTAAAATCGGTGTATTCGGTGCGGCAAGAGGTAAAACTATGATTACCCAGTTGTTTAATGATCCGGACGCCGTTCTTGTTGCGGTCTGTGATAAATATGAGCCCTCACTGCAGAGCGTAAAAGAAGACGCTGAAAAAGTCGGGCTTAAAATTCAGCTTTTTACGGATTTTGATGAATTTATTCAATGCGATATGGACGCCGTTGTCCTCGCAAACTATGCAAACGAGCATGCTCCGTTTGCGATTCGTTGTCTTGAGAGCGGACGTCATGTTATGAGTGAAGTGTTGGCTGTGGCTTCGCTTGCAGAAGCGGCACAGTTAGCTGATGCCGTCGAGAAAAGCGGTAAAATATACACGTTTGCAGAAAACTACTGTTATTTTACAACCACCCAGGAAATGCGCAGGCTGTATCAGATGGGGCATCTGGGCGAACTGTATCATGCGGAGGGTGAATATATTCACGATTGCTCCCGTATCTGGCCGCTTATTACATACGGTCAGCGGAATCATTGGAGAAACAGGTATTACATGTCGTTCTATTGCAGCCACTCTCTTGGTCCGATTCTTTTCGCAACAGGTCTTCGCCCCGTAAAATGCACAGGGTTCTTCTCCCCGAATGCTCCCGTGCTGAGTTCTATGGGCTATCCGAGTGCTACACATGCAATAATCATTGCAGAGCTTGAAAACGGTGCGCTTGTTAAGAGCATTAACGGTTATCTGAGACGCAGCCATGAAAGTGTTAACTACCAAATGTACTGTGAAAACGGCTCAATGGAAACAAACCGCTGGGATCTTGACGATTTGTATTATTACTACGAGAAAAACGATAATTGCCACGGAAAACTTGAGCATTATAAGCCTATTAACGAGAAGTTTGATGAGATTTCGAAAGGCAGAGGACACGGCGGAAGCGACTACTACACTCTTCATTACTTTATCCGGACAATTCTCGGTGATGAAGAAGCAAAAAGAGAAACAGTGGACGTTTATACAGCTATAGATATGTGCACCCCCGGTATTCTCGCGTATCGCTCCGTTCTCAACGGAAATGAATCTCAGATCGTTCCCGATTTCCGTGATAAAGCTGTCAGAGCTCAGTATGCTGACGATCATTTCGGAATGGAAATGAACTGCACCGATCCTAAGTACTCCGCTTATGTGGATAACTCATTTATTCCGGATTCGGTCTATGAACATCAGAAGGAACTTTGGCTTGCAGGTCAGCATTATTCTGAATGGGAGCAGTATAGAATAGATAAAAAATAATATATCCTGATTAAAAGAACAGACATTTCAATTCATGAAATGTCTGTTCTTTCACATACGATGTTTTTTGTGATCGGCAGTATTTTGGTATCACCTTTGACCTTCCGTATTCTCAGCGTATGGTGTCGATGATTGAAACGGCATGTCGGTACTGTCATTGTGAAAAGGATATTTAAGCTTCACACAGCCTGCGGAGAAAGAATTACAGAGTTTGACGGCAGATCAATAAGAAAGTGCAGAGCAATAACCTTGGGAACAGAAAAGGAGCAGCCTCTTTCGGGACTGCTCCAAGTTTCAAAATAAAAGACTTTCTTATTCACCCGTGTGGGAAATTTCGGGGGTATACTTAAGTTCGGCTTTCTTTCTTCTTGATGAATATTACGGCTATTCCCGCAAGCATTGCAATCGCCGCGCTGCTTATGACAGAAGATTTGCATCCGTTCTTATTTCCTCCATCCGTTGTCTGTGTGGGAGGAACTGTAGGTGCGTCAGTGGGCGCAAGCGAGGGGCCTTCCGTGGGAGCATTTGTCGGCTCTTCGGAAGCCTCGTCTGACGGTTCCTGAGAGGGTTCAGTCGTGGACTCCTCGGAGGGAACCTGCGTCGGTTCTGCAGTCGGCTCTTCAGTGGTAACTTGGGTCGGCTCTTCGGTAGGCGCCTGTGTGGGTGTCTCTGTAGGCGCCTGGGTCGGAGCTTCGGTAGGCGCCTGGGTCGGAGCTTCGGTAGGCGCTTGGGTCGGTGCTTCGGTAGGCGCTTGGGTCGGTGCTTCGGTAGGTGGCTCTGTGGGGGCTTCGGTAGGTGGCTCTGTGGGGGCTTCGGTAGG
>CAUHAO010000020.1 GCA_959604355.1 uncultured Eubacteriales bacterium | reverse complement strand
GACGGCGTCGTAAAAATGCCCTTGCGAGCAAGCATTTTTACTCCTGGTATAATAAAATTCGGTATAATAAAATTCATACTTGATTTTCGGGCAATTATATGATAAAATAAGTGGAATAAAAACATATGCGAGGTCATCATGGATATATATTGTTCCACAGGCGCGTTCGTCGGCAAAGTAAACGGCAGAGACTGCCGTGTCATACCGACCGTGGCGCCGAAAATAGTTCATTCCGCTTTTGAACTCATGTTTGAAGGCACATGGTACGACGATATCGAAACCGTCAGAGAAATACTCCCGCAGACGCTGCAACACGGAATCTCGTTTCCCGTCATTCATTTTGATAAAGACATCGGCGAACATATCAGCCGCGGAGACGACGGAAGTATCCGCAAGGCGCTCGAAAAATTCGATATCAACTGCCGCCTCGGCGAGCTTGTAGGCAGCAAAAAAGCAGTCCTTCACCTCTGGGGCGGACTGCCTTCCGATAAAAATATTGAAATAAACCTCTCCCTCTATCCGCGCCTGAAACATACCGCCGCGCAGTACGGCATACTTCTCACCGTCGAAAACGTCCCCTGCAACGCGGGCGACCCGCTCGACCACTTTGAGCAGATTCTCCGCATAGACCCCGACGCCGCCTTCACCGTCGACACACGCTTTCTCGCGTTCCACGACGAATATGACCGCTTTTACGCGTCCCCCTTCATAAAGAACGCGCGCCACGTCCATATCAGTGACTGGTGCGCCGCCCCGATGCAATGGGATAGGCTGCGCCCCATACCTCAGCCGGGCGAAGGACATATCGATTTCGAAAAATTTTTCGCGTTCCTGCATGCGAAAAACTATGCATATTCCGTCACCCTCGAATCCCCCGCAATGTACCCCGGGTATATCGACACGGACACGCTCAATTCGAGTCTTCGTCTGCTTGAACGTCTTGCGAACCGCTGAAATTCTCACGCACGAGCCGCATAGACATATATTTCTCCCTCGTCGCGAGCCCGCCGCGCATATGCCGCTCCTCACGGTTGCGGTCGAGCACACGGCGCACATCTCTGTAAAGCGCCGGGCTGAAAGAACGCAGTCTTTCGGTCACGTCCTTATGCACGGTAGATTTGGAAAGCCCGAATTCCGCCGCCGCGGCACGCACCGTGCAGCCGTTGTCGATTATGTAATCCGCGAGTATCTCCGCGCGGTCTTTCATCTCTTCCATAAAAACAAGTCCTTCCCGATGTCTTTGTTCAATACTATGACGCGCGGGAAGGATTTATTCTTGCTTGACTTTTGCAAATGTTTATGCTAAAATTAAGAAAAAACCACAGGAGACATGCCATGACCGAAGAACTCACAAAAAAGGTCGAACGCCTGCGTGAACTCGAAAAAAAGATGTTCGCTCTGCGCTACGCGACCTGTGCAATATATCTCGACAGCGTTACCGTTGCCCCGAAGGAAACGAGCGAGGGACGCGGCGAGGCTCTCGGTGTACTGAGCGAATATGAATATACCCTCTCGACAGGCAAAGAAACGATAGATCTGCTCGAAGACCTCCGCGCACACCGCGATGAGCTTGACGCACACACCGCACGCGAAGTCGAACTGCTACTGCGCGAAAACGACTATGTAAAGACGATTCCGCAGGATGAATATATCGCCTACACGAAGCTTACAAATGACGCCGAATACGTCTGGCATAAGGCAAAACAGAATAATGACTACGCGTCCTTCAAGCCGCTGCTCAAGCAAATTTTTGATGCGAACATACGTTTCTCGAAATATTACGCGCCCGACAAAGACCCCTACGACACACAGCTTTCCCGATACGAGCGCGGTCTGACAAAAGAAAAATGCGACGCTTTCTTCGCGACTCTCCGCGAGCATATCGTGCCGCTGCTGCGTAAGATAGCAGCTGTGCCTCAAATCGACGACTCCCCGCTTTCGGGCAATTATCCCGTCGAAAAGCAGAAGAAGCTCACCGAATACCTCATGGCTTACATGGGCATAGACCCCGCACATTGCAACTGCGGCGAGACCGAACACCCGTTCACGCTCGATTTCTCGAAAGAGGACGTGCGCATAACGACGCATTACTATGAGGACAGCGTCACGTCATCGATGTATTCCGTCATCCACGAAGGCGGACACGCGCTGTACGAACTCGGAGGTGCGGACGAGCATAAATACACCGAGGTCTCGGGCGGCGTCTCTATGGGCATCCACGAATGTCAATCCCGCTTTTACGAAAATATAATCGGCAAAAGCGAGCCCTTCATGTCGGCTGTTTTCCCGAAAATCAAGGAAATGTTCCCCGAACACTTCTCCGGAATAACTCCGCGAGCATTCTACGAAATGGTCAACAAGGCGCAGCCCTCACTCATACGAACCGAAGCGGACGAATTGACGTACTGCCTTCACATCATGGTGCGCTACGAGATAGAAAAACGCGTTTTCGCGGGCGAGCTCGACGTTGACGACATTCCTGAAGTATGGAACAGCCTTTATAAAGAATACCTCGGCGTGGACGTGCCCGACGACACACACGGCTGCCTGCAGGATTCCCATTGGTCGGGCGGCAACGTCGGCTATTTCCCGTCATACGCGCTCGGCAGCGCATACGGCGCGCAGATACTTGCAAAAATGAAGCAGGATATCGACGTGGACGCGGTCTGCGCATCGGGAACGCTCAAACCGATAACCGAATGGCTGACCGACAAAGTCTTCCGCCACGCGAGAATGTACGACCCCGAAGACCTCTTTTTCATGGTCTGCGGCGAGCCGTTCGACCCGACATATTACACCTCGTACCTCGAAAAGAAATTCTCCGATATCTACAAACTCGGTTAAATATAACAACAAAAAAGTATTCATATGAAATCTCATATGAATACTTTTTGTTAATTATTCGTTTCCTCAATACGGATCATTATTAAATCTATTTGAATATTCAGCATTATTCTCAGAAACCGAAATATTCCGCGGCATTGTCGTGGCATACACCGCGCACTATCCTGCCGAGCGTTTCCCAATCCTCGGGATATTCGCCGTCATGAACCCATTGACCGATGACGTTACAGAATATGCGGCGGAAATACTCGTGACGCGGATATGAAACGAAGCTGCGAGAGTCCGTAAGCATGCCCACGAACGCGCTCAGAAGTCCGAGATTGGCAAGAGTCCTCATCTGATTCTCCATTCCGTCGCGCTGGTCGTTGAACCACCAGCCCGAACCGAACTGTATCTTGCCTCTCTGCGGTCCCTGCTGGAAATTTCCGAGCATCGTGCCGAGAACGTAATTGTCTTTGGGATTAAGAGTGTAAAGTATTGTTTTCGGCAGAAGGTCGTCTTTGTCGAGTGCGTCAAGCAGTCTCGAAAGACTTTCCGCAATGCAAAGGTCGTTTATCGAATCGAAGCCCGCGTCCGCGCCGAGACGCGCGAACATTCTGGAGTTATTGTTTCTCATCGCGCCGATATGCAGCTGCATCGTCCAGCCGCGGCGAGCGTATTCGCGTGCGCAATGCAGCAGCACGCCCGTGCGGTAATCCGCCTCCTCCTGCGCCGTTACCTCTTCGCCCGCGAGAACTTTGTCAAAAACCTTGCCGGCGTCACCCGTGCCGAATGCGACACGTTCAAGAGAGTGGTCGGAAAGCTTGCAGCCGTTCTGCGCAAAGAAATCTATGCGCTCCGAAAGCTTCGCAAGCAGCTCGTCATACGTCTTTACGCCGAGAGCGTCGATATACGCCCTGAAGGTGGGGGCTGTAATGTTCATAGCCTTGTCAGGGCGGAACGTCGGCAGCACTTTTACCGAGAAACCGCTTTCGCGTATCTGTTTATGCCATTCGAGCGTGTCGGCGGGATCGTCGGTAGTGCAGAGAGCCTCGACTTTGGAATTGATTATCAGGTTTTTCGCGCTGAATTCCGGCTTTTTGAGCATTTCGTTGCACTTGTTCCAGATTTTATCCGCCGTTTCGGGACAAAGCGCCTCGTCGACGCCGAAATAGCGTTTGAGCTCGAGATGTGTCCAATGGTAAAGGGGATTGCCTATACAGTACGGAATCATTTCAGCGAACTTCATAAACTTCTCGTATCCGCTCGCGTCACCCGTGATATACTTCTCCTCTATGCCGAAAGAGCGCATCGCGCGCCATTTATAGTGGTCACCGCCGAGAAACAGCTCCGCCGCGTCCGCGAACGTGTGATCTTTGGCTATGAGCTCTGCGCTGAGGTGGCAATGGTAGTCGATTATCGGGAGCATTTCCGCGTAATCGTGATAGAGTCTGCGAGCCTCGGGCGTATGCAGCATGAAATCTTTCGTTACTGTATTTTTTACGGACATATAATTTTCCCTCCGTCGGTTTACTTTGATATTTCGTATAAGTATACCATGAATTTCCGCGATTGTCAAGCAAAAACGAAACTTTTGCGGCGATACGGAATATTTTCATAAATGACTTGTAATTTCCGTATCTTTGATGTAAAATATAAATGTAAACCGAAATAACTCTCATCATTTCCGGAAAGGAACGTATTATGAAAAAAACAAAAATATTCACGGCGCTCGTGCTCGCCGCGGCGGCGCTCTTCACCTTCGCAGCTTGCGGTGAAGTGACGGCAGACCCCACAGATAACTTCAAAATAACATTCTCCCCCTCATCTGTCGACGTTACCGCGAACGCGGGCATCACTGTCGACGGCACATCCGTCACCGTCACCCGTGCGGGCACATACGAAATAAGCGGAACGTGCGCTGAAGGCAAGATTACAGTCAACGCGCCCGATGTGGCAAAGATACGCTTTATTCTCTGCGGCGTTGACCTCTCGAACACCTCATCGTCCGTCATAAACGTCGTAAGCGCGAAACGTCTTTATATCGAACTCAAAGACGGCACCGAAAACAGTCTTTCGGACGTTCTCACCGGCGAGCGCGCCGACGATGCGGTAATATACTCCAAGAGCGACATCACAATCTCCGGCAGCGGCTCTCTCGACGTCACCGCACATCACAAGAACGGCATCGCCACGTCTGACGACCTCGTAATCGAATCTGGTGTCATCACCGTATCCGCCGTCAACAACGGCATGAAAGGCAAAGACAGCGTCACCGTCGAAGGCGGTACTGTATACGTTGACGCGGAAAATGACGGCATTAAATCCACGAAAGATACAGACCCCGTCGAAGGCTTCATCGAGATAAAAGGCGGCGACATTCACATTATCGCCGCGGATGAAGCACTTTCCGCTTTCACATATTTCTCCATGAGCGGCGGCACGCTCACCGTTGACACGGAAAACAACGGCATTAAAGCGGGCAGATTCATCTCCATCACAGGAGGCACAGTGAATATCACCACCGCGGACGACGACCTTACCGCCCCCTCAGTCACGGGCACCGCAGACGCGGACGTAACCGTCAACGGACTGAAAATCTACTTTAAATAAAGCTCTGTCATCCCGACGATTCGCCCCGTCGGGATTTTTCATAACAAAAAACGGAAAAATCTTCCGCCGCTATTGTAATTTTATAATTTGTATGTTATACTTAATCGAAATAATACATCAAACGGAGGCTTAAACAATGTCAAATAAAATCCCGTCCGACATTGACATCGCGCGCGAAGCGAAAATGATCCCCGTCGAAGAAGTTGCCAAAAACGCAGGCTTCGACGCCGACGACCTCATTTTCTACGGCAAATATAAGGCAAAGATTTCCGAAGCCGCAATGGCACGCAAAACAGGTAAAAACGGCAAGCTTATCCTTGTCACGGCTATAAACCCGACTCCTGCGGGAGAAGGCAAAACGACCACAACCATCGGTATCGGTCAGGCACTTCACCTGATGGGCAAAAATTCCGCGATAGCTCTGCGTGAACCCTCCCTCGGCCCGGTTTTCGGAGTCAAAGGCGGCGCGGCGGGCGGCGGATACTCGCAAGTCGTTCCCATGGAAGACATAAACCTGCATTTCACCGGCGACCTGCACGCGATAACTGCGGCAAACAATCTCCTCTGCGCAATGATAGACAATCACCTGCAGCAGGGCAATGTTCAGAACATCGACCCCAAAAAAGTGGTATTCAAACGCGCCATGGATATGAACGACCGCGCTCTGCGCAACATCGTCGTAGGCCTCGGCAACCCCACAGACGGCGTGACACGTCCCGACTCATTTCAGATAACAGTTGCAAGCGAGGTCATGGCTATATTCTGCCTTGCAAAAGATCTCTTCGACCTGCGCGAACGTCTTGGCAATATCCTTATCGCATACAGATACGACGGCTCACCCGTCTTCGCGCGTGACATCAAAGCAAACGGAGCAATGACCGTCCTTCTCAAGGACGCGATCCAACCCAACCTCGTGCAAACGCTCGAAAACTCACCCGCGTTCATCCACGGCGGTCCGTTCGCGAACATTGCTCACGGCTGCAACTCCGTGCGAGCAACGGCGCTTGCAATGGATAAGTTCGACTATTGCGTAACGGAAGCGGGCTTCGGCTCGGACCTCGGCGCTGAAAAATTCCTCGACATCAAATGCCGCAAAATGGGCGTCGCTCCGTCCTGTATCGTACTCGTCGCAACTATCCGCGCACTCAAATACAACGGCGGCGCAAACGTCAAGGACGGCGCTGTCGAAAACCTTGACGCGCTCGAAAAAGGCATGTGCAACCTGCGCAAACATATAGAGAACATGAAGGGCTTCGGTGTTCCCGTCGTCGTCGCGCTCAACGTCTTTGCCACCGATACGGAAGCGGAAAAGGACGCCGTACGCCGCGCATGTACCGATCTCGGTGTTGAAATGGAGTACTCCTACGCTCACGCCGAAGGCGGCAAAGGCACCGTCGCGCTGGCTCAGAAAGTCATCGAAGCGTGCGAACAACCCGCGAACTTCAGATTCACATACGATGAAAACGACACTATCGAAAACAAAATAAATGCAATCGCGACCAAAATCTACGGCGCAGACGGCGCAGTCTACATGCCCGCGGCGAAAAAGTCCATGGAAGCGATCGAAAAAATGGGCATGGCAAATCTCCCCATATGTCTTGCAAAAACGCAGTACTCCCTCTCCGACAACCCGACGCTCTTAGGCAGACCCACAGGCTTCAAGGTAACCGTCAAAGACTTGCGACTGTGCGCCGGAGCGGGCTTCATCGTCGGCTACCTCGGCGATATTCTCACGATGCCCGGACTGCCGAAAGTCCCGGCGGCCGAAAACATCGATATCAACGAAAACGGCGAAGTTGTCGGACTTTTCTGATACCGAAAGGAATAAAGATGTTCAAGAAACTCACGGCGGTCATCCTCGCCGTAATAATATGCACCTCATCTGCGATTCCCACGGCGGCAACGTCTGTCGCGTCGAAAGCGTCAAGCGCGGTGCGCTCATACATTTTATCAAATATCGCGGACGGCGAAACGTGGGAACAGCGTGTTCTGCTCGCCGCCGTCGGCGTGCGCACTGAGTCGATGACAGTCGATCTCTCCTCTGTGACCGAAGACGACGATACGCTCGAAATCGCTCAGAAAATAATAACCGCGCTCACAACGAATGCGGACATTAATAAAAACGCGCTCTCAATCCTCGCCTCCAAACAACTCGGCGACGGCTCTTTCGGACATATCCGCGCAACGCTCGCATCCGTCATCGCACTCACGGCGACAGGTACGACTTTCAGCAGTGAAAAAGCGGTCAAATACCTGCTTTCGTGCCAGACGCCCGACGGAAATTTCAACTCGAACCCTGCGGATTCGTCGATATCCCCCCTCGAGGAAACATGCCGCGTGATGACGGTGCTCGCCTATTTCAAAGCGGACATCAACGTCGCCAACGCGCTTGATTCGGCGGCGAAATGGCTCCTGACGCAGAAAAACGAAAACGACACATACGGCGGCGGCTCGTCGGTCGAAATGGCGTATGTGCTCACAGCGGTGTCGGATATCGGATTGAGCGCGTCAAAAGGCGACTTTGCAAACCTGCTGACAAAATTCCTCGAATTTGAACGCAAGGATTATGCTTTCGTGCTCAAATATGACGCGGAAAACATCAAACCCGAAGATCTCGAGCCAGATAACGGGGCAACTCTCATCGCGTATATGGCGCTCGACGCGGCGGAACGTGGAAGCGGCTCTGTCTACCTGCGCCTGATGAACGACGGCAGCCTTACAAAAGTCCACCCGGAGGATATCAGAAGCCTCATTATAACATACGCGATAATCGGAGGTGCCTCCGTCATATTCTGGGTCATCATACTCGTAAAACGTCCCAAAAAGGAAGAAAAATCTGCATGAAAAGCATAAAACTATGGGATAAAACTCCCCTCTTTGTTCCCGAATACGGACAAACAGAGCCTAACATTACACCGTACATTCCCGAAAATGCCGAAAAGCCCCTCATCGCGGTAGTGGTGTGCCCCGGCGGCGCGTATGCCAAGCTTGCGGACCACGAGGGCGGCACGATCTCCGAGTGGCTCTGTACAAAGGGCATCGCCGCGTTCACTCTGCAATACAGAGTACTCCCGTATCAGGAGCCGTGTCAGCTGCTCGACGTTAAACGCGCAATAAAATATGTACGCTGCCACGCTGCGGAATACGGCATTGATCCGCATAAAATAGGGGTTATGGGATTCTCCGCAGGAGGACATCTCGCCGCAAGCGCAAGCTGCCTTTACGACACGCCCGATGAAGCAAAGGATGACGACATTGACCGCGAAAGCTGCAAGCCCGATTTCTCATGCCTGTGCTACCCCGTGATCGATATGTCCGAAGGATTCGGTCACGACCGGTCAACAGAATATCTGCTCGGTAAGAATCCGACGCCCGAAAAAGCAAATATGTACTCACTGCAAAAACAGGTACGCCCCGACGCTGCGCCGACGTTCATCTGGCACACGTTCAATGATGACTGCGTGCCCGTGCGTAATTCTCTGGAATACGCCAAAGCCCTTAGCGAAAAAGGCCGCAGCGCCGAAATGCACATCTTTCCCTACGGCAGACACGGCCTCGGTCTTTCCAACGATGACGGCGAGCCGGAAGACGTCGCCGAATGGGCGGACTTGTTCCTCAAATGGCTCGGAAAAATATTCTGATAGGCAAAAAATACGGGACGCTTTTACGTCCCGTATTTTTTTGCTGAAACAAATCATATCGTCCCCGAAATGACAAGACTGCCTGTGCCGGGTGGACGGTCCGTTCGTCTGTAACGGTGACGGTATTGTTGATTGTGCTTCCCGCAAAACGCGGCGCAAACCATTGACCGTTGCATCGTAAGCAATAATAATTTTGCAACCCGACGGCACGGTCACGGCCGTGTTTTGTCGACTTCACCGATGGCGGCGTTTGACGAAACGACTCTGCCCCGGTACGACGACGCATGATCTGTAAACTGAGCCATATATGAAGGTCTCCTTTCCGGGGTATTCGGTCAATTTTTTTTGTGAACGTCTCCGCGTATGCGATTCCGTTCAATTATATTGTATGCCGAACGACGCCGCAAAGTACAGCCGCACAGCGCCGTTGTAAAAAACAAAAACGCCGACGACATTTCGCCGACAGCGCTTATTCTTGTGATATGTATTATTTTTTCTTCCGCCCATGCGGAACGGGTGGCCTCTCAGTCATCCGCAATTTCATGCGGCCGTACGGATAAAGCACCGCGTCCAACATCCTGCCCGGTGCTTTGATACGCTCGAGTCTGCGTTCGGAGACGTCCGTATTGCTGTGTTTATTCGCCATTTCGCAGAATTTAAGCATGTTTTCAGAACCTTCAGCGGCGAGGCAGACAAAACGGAACAACGTCACATCCTCTTCGTTCGACCTCAGAATCGTCGTTGGCGAACCGGTAATGCCGTTTTCCGTGACGTATCGACTCGCAGTCACAGTGCGAATATTTACGCTCCACACCGTCTGCTCGCATTCGTATTTAACATACTCCGCCGGAAGCTGCAAGAAGAACACGAGAAGTCCGTATTCCGCACTCTTGAGCCCTAAAAGCCGTGAAACGGGACGCGGCGACGTGATGAGCCACGTGGCGGCAACCGGTTCACGAGTATCTTGGTTCGTGTTTTTATACCGAATCCTTTTTCAGATCGTTATTCGTTTAATCTTCAAATTTGCGTTTACCGATTATGTAGTCTGCGGTCGCGCGGTTATTGGCTATCGGGATGTCGTACACCTGCGCGATACGCAGAAGCGCTTTAACGTCGGGGTCGTGCGGCTGTGCGGTAAGAGGATCCGAGAAGAATATTATCACATCTATTTTTCCTTCCGCGACTTTTCCGCCTATTTCAAGATCACCGCCGAGAGGGCCGCTCAAAAAGCATTTGACGTTAAGGCCTGTCGCCTCGTGTATTTTTCTGCCCGTAGTACCTGTTCCGCAAAGGGAATGCTTTGCAAGGACTTCTTTGTTTTCCTTACACCACTCTATAATGCGCGGCTTCATATTATCATGCGCTATCAGTGCTATCGTTTTCATGTTTTCTCCCTATTTTCTCCTTGTTTTCTTATTGCCTTCTCAGTTTACTTATTTTCCTCGGATTTCATATTCATCCAACACATAAATTATACACTATCACACAGCGGTTGTCAATGTTTCGCGGTTATCTTTTTAAATATAAAAAATATATTTTTCGCAAAAAACTGCCGCGTGCGGGAAGACCGGAGGTCTTCCCGCCGCCGCGCCCCGCGTCCGCGGGGACGCGACGGCGCTTTGCCTTCGGCAAAGCCGCACGCGGCGTATCGCCTCTTTTCCGAAAAAAACAGGGTTACTGTCCGTTCGCGTCGGAATTTCCCGTCATTTTTTCCTGCTTTACCTTGTGGTCAATGACATGGCGCGACGCAAGCTCCTTGTGAATATCCTCAAGACTTATGCCCGCCTCAACCATCAAAACCATCACATGATACGCAAGATCTGCTATCTCATAAACCGTCTCCGCTTTATCCTTGTCTTTCGCGGCAATGATGACTTCCGTACTTTCTTCGCCCACTTTTTTAAGTATCTTATCAAGCCCCTTTTCAAACAAATATGTCGTATAAGAGCCGTCTTTTTTCTCCGTTTTTCTGCCTTCGATCAATTTCATCAGCCCATCGTAGGAGAACTCGTGCCTTTCCTCACTCAGGAATACGGGGTTCTCAAAACAGGAAAATGTCCCCTTGTGGCACGCAGGGCCGTCCGGCTCGACCACGACGACAAGCGCGTCTTTATCGCAGTCCGCGGTTATCGAAACTATATGCTGATAATTTCCGCTCGTCTCGCCTTTGAGCCACAATTCCTCACGCGAACGACTCCAGAAGCATGTAAGCTCCTTTTCAATGGATATTTTCAGGCTTTCCCTGTTCATATACGCGAGCGTCAGGACTTTTTTGCTCAAGGAATCTACGACTATCGCGGGAATGAGCCCCTTTTCATCGAATTTCAATTCATCAATACTTATCATTTTCTTATCTCCTCACAGGAATATCCGCATCAGCCATGGCGGACTTCAGATCTTTGATTTTCACTTCTCCGAAATGGAATATCGAGGCGGCAAGCCCCGCGTCAACCTTCGGCAGGGTCTTGAAAAGATCAATAAAATCCTCTGTTTTGCCTGCGCCGCCCGATGCGATGACGGGAACGGACACCGCGTCACAGACGGCTTGCAGCATTTCCAGATCAAAACCGCCCTTCACTCCGTCCGTGTCTATGGAATTGACGACGACCTCTCCCGCGCCGTTATCAACACACTTTTTTATCCACTCAATGGCTTCCATGCCCGTATTTTCTCTGCCGCCCTTGGCAAACACGCGGAAAACACCGTCCACTCTCTTTATATCGACCGAAAGCACAACGCATTGATCTCCGTAAAGCTTTGCCGCTCTGTAAACAAGATCGGGATCTCTTATCGCACCCGAATTTACGCTCACCTTATCCGCGCCGCATTTGAGAACTCTGTCAAAGTCCTCCTCGGTGTTGATACCGCCGCCGACAGTCAACGGGATGAAAACACGGCTCGCGGTCTGCCGCAGAATATCCGTGAAAATCTTTCTGCCGTCGCTCGACGCGGTTATATCGTAAAAAACAAGCTCGTCCGCGCCGTTATCGGAATAATACTCCGCAAGCGCCACCGGCGACGAAACGTCTTTGAGCCCCTCGAAATTGACGCCCTTTACAACTCTTCCGTCACGGACGTCGAGACACGGGATTATTCTTTTTGTTATCATTTTGCCACCTCGATTGCTTCGCGCAGGTCAACGGCGCCGACATAATACGCCTTGCCGATGATCGCGCCGTATATGCCGCTGAGGCTCAATTTTTTTACGTCGTCCAACGAACTCACTCCGCCCGACGCGATTATCTGCATATCAAATTTACGCATAAGTTCGCCGTACAGCTCGTGATTTGTGCCTTTCATTGCGCCGTCCCTGGAAATATCGGTGCATATCAGCGTTTTCACGCCTGTTTTTTGCAGCTTTACACAGAAATCGTCCACCGTCAAGCCCGATTTTTCCGTCCATCCCCTGATAGCGACGAACCCGTCCTTTATGTCGAGACCTACGGCGACTTTGTCTCCGTATTTTTCCACCGCCTGCTCGATGAATCCTGCCTCCGTCACCGCCGCCGTACCGAGAATAACGCGGTCGATGCCATTTGAAAGATAACGGTCAACGGTCTGCATATCACGTATACCGCCGCCGACTTCGCAGAAAAGTCCCGAACGTCTTTTTATTTCAAGTATGGTTTCAAAGTTCGGCGTTGTACCGCTTTTCGCGCCTTCGAGATCGACGACGTGCATATGTGTCGCTCCGCACGCTTTGAAATCCTCGGCGATTTTCGGAGGATCGTCGCTGTAAACCGTCATCTGCGCGTAATCGCCCTTGAACAGACGGACGGCTTTGCCGCCGAACAGGTCTATCGCGGGGAATATCAGCATATTTCTTCCTCCTTCATCTCGACGAACGCCCTCAGTATATCAAGCCCTGTTTTTCCGCTTTTTTCGGGGTGGAACTGGCATCCGAAAACATTTTTGTTTTGTACCGCGGCTGTCAGCATTGCGCCGTATTCCGCGTCGGCTATGACATTCTCTTCGCAGTTCGCAGCATAATACGAATGAACAAAATATACAAAATCGCCTTCCGATAAATAGCGCAGTATCGGGCTTTTTTTCTTTATATGCAACGCGTTCCAGCCAATGTGAGGTATCTTCAATCCTTGCGGTATAACGTCCGAAATGGGAACGATGTTTCCGTGAATGAGACCCAAGCCCTCATGCTCGCCGTACTCAAAGCTTTTATCGAAAAGCAGCTGCATGCCCAGACATATCCCCATTATGGGCTTGCCCCTTTCCGCTTCCGATTTTATCGCTTCTCCGAGCCCGGATGCACGCAGTTTTTCCGCCGCGTCCCCGAACGCGCCGACACCGGGAAGAATTATCTTATCGGCTTTTTCAAGCTGTGTTCTGTCATCCGTGACCGTGACCGGTGCACCTATTGCGGCAAAAGAAGACCTGAGCGAAAACAAATTTCCGACGCCGTAATCCACTATCGCGATCATTACAAAACTCCTTTTGTGGACGGTATCTCATCTGCGAAAGCAAGGTCTATCGCGACCGCCTTTCGCAGAGAACGTGCCGCGGACTTGAACATTGCCTCAATTATGTGATGCGAATTTTCACCCGAGAGACCTCGCAGATGCAGCGTGCATGCAGCGCTGCGCACGAACCCGTACCAGAATTCTTTGACGAGCTCGGTGTCAAAGTCGCCGACTTTCTGTGCCGGGATGGCAACGTCATAGCCGAGATACGCTCGACCCGACAGATCGACCGCCGAGAGCACGAGCGCTTCGTCCATCGGCAGAACGGTGTCGCCGTACCGTTCAATACCTTTTTTGTCACCCAACGCCTTTGCGAAAGCTTCTCCGAGCGAAATCCCGACGTCTTCTGCAGTGTGGTGATAATCCACCTTCGTGTCGCCATTGCAGGAAACGGAAAGGTCGAAACGGCCGTGCTTTGCAAAAAGCGTTAGCATATGGTCAAGGAAGCCGCAGCCTGTATCAACGGTGCTTTTTCCGGCACCGTCAAGGTCAAGCGCAATGTTGATATCCGTTTCGGCGGTCTTTCTTTTTATATCGGCAGTTCTCATTTTATTTCCTCCAATATGTTTTTTACGGTGTCGATGAGCGTCTTCATTTGCTCCGCGCTGCCCACCGTGATACGGTTATGGTTTTTCAAACGCGGTGTGTCGAAATGGCGCACAAGAATGCCGTTTTCCTTCAACTTCAGATAGAGCGTCTCGCCGTCGATGTCGGGCGACTGAGCGAATACGAAATTTGTCCGGGAATCGGTAACTGTGAAACCGAGACGCCGCAGTTCGCGCGTCGTCATGTCGCGGTTCTGCTTTATCATCTCACAGCCGCGCTCGAAATACTCGTTGTCTTTCAGCGCACCGATGCCCGCCGCCATCGTCATGCGGTTAACGTTGTATGGATTCGTGGAATACTTGATGGTGACAAGGTCGTTTATCAGAGCCTTGCATGCTATGCCGAAACCGAGACGAGCCCCCGCCATCGAACGTGACTTTGAGAAAGTCTGTGTGACAAGCAGATTGTCATAGCTGTGAATGAGTTTTACCGCGCTCTCCGCGCCGAAATCCACATACGCCTCGTCAATGACGACCACGTTGTTGGGGTTGCTCTTCACGATGCGCTCAATATCGCACAACTCAAGCGCAAGGCCCGTGGGCGCGTTGGGATTTGCAATGAATATATTCTTGTTTATGCCTATATAGTCGTCAACGTTTATCGAAAAATCGTCTTTTAGCGGTATGCGCGTATACGGAACGCCGTTAAGGTCGGCGAAAACGGAATAAAAACCGTATGTGATGTCCGCAAACGCCGCGGGATGCGCTTCATCGCAAAACGCCATAAACGCGAAATTCAACACTTCGTCGCTGCCGTTGGTGAAAAGTATCTCGTCCGTGCCGATACCGAAATGCTCCGCGGCAACGGCTGCAAGGTCACGGCAGTCGGGGTCGGAATAGAGCTGTAAGTCCGCGGCGGCTTTTTGTGAAAGCTCCTGCGCGAGCGGTGACGGCGCAAACGGCGATTCGTTCGTGTTGAGCTTGATGTATTTTCGCTCTTTGGGCTGCTCACCCGGCACATACGGCACGAGAGAGGCGTATTTTTCGCTGAAAAAGCGGCTCATTCTCAGTCCTCCTCAAGGCGTACCACGGCACTTTCCGCATGAGCGGTAAGTCCCTCCGCCTCGGCGAAATACGCTACGTCGCGCGCGACTTTTTTGAGAGCGTTTTCGGTGTAATATGTGTACTGTGTCTTCTTCACGAAATCGTCGACCGAAAGTGGGCTTGAAAACTTCGCCGTGCCTCCGGTAGGCAGAGTGTGATTCGGGCCTGCGAAATAGTCGCCCAGCGCTTCGGGACAGTTGCGGCCCATGAATACCGAGCCCGCGTGACGTATCTTATCCAGCCAGTCAAACGGCTGTTCGACACAGAGTTCAAGATGTTCGGGCGCGATCTCATTTGCGATCCCGATGGCTTTTTCAAGGTCATCCGCAACGATTATCTTGCCGTTGGAGTCTATCGACTCTCTTGCGATATGAGCACGCTTAAGACGCGGGATGCGAACCTCGAGCTCCGCCTGCACGGCCTTTGCAAGCGCTTCCGAATTTGTCACCAGCACCGCGCTCGCCATCTTATCGTGTTCTGCCTGCGAAAGCATATCTGCGGCGACGTGTTTCGGGTTCGATTTTTCGTCCGCGACGATCAATATTTCGCTCGGTCCCGCTATCATATCTATGGAAACACGGCCGAAAACCTGTTTTTTCGCCTCCGCGACAAATGCGTTGCCCGGCCCGACGATCTTATCTACTTTCGGTATGCTTTCCGTTCCGTAAGCGAGCGCCGCTATCGCCTGCGCGCCGCCGACTTTGAATATCTTATCTACCCCGGCTATTTTTGCCGCCGCAAGGATGACGGGATTGACCTTGCCATCCGCGGACGGCGGGGTGACTATTACAACTTCGCGGCAGCCCGCGATCTTTGCGGGTATGGAGTCCATGAGCACCGTAGACGGATATGCCGCCGTGCCTCCTGGAACGTAAAGCCCCGCCCTGTCAACCGGAATTATCTTCTGCCCGATGACGATGCCGTCCTCGTCGTTGATGATGAAGCTGCTGCGCACCTGACGCTCATGAAATTTGCGGATATTCGCGGCGGCTTTTTGCAGTATTTCGATGAATTTCGGCTCGACAGATGCCATCGCCTCGTCGATTTCCTGTTGTGATACGAGCAATGACGAAAGCTCAGCCTTGTCGAACTTTCTGCAGTATTCAAACAACGCCTTGTCTCCGTTTTGCCTGACGTTCTTTATTATATCGGAAACAACGTCCTCAACATTCGTCGCGGGAGTGCTTCTCGCGAAAATATCCTCATTCGGGACTTCCCCGTATTTCAGTATTTTTATCATAACTAACCCTCCGTCTGTGCGGCAATCTCACGCACAATACTATCTATCTGACGGTTTTTGAATTTATAGCTTGCTTTGTTGGATATGAGCCTTGCGCTTATCGGCACGACTGTGTCGATGACCGTAAGGTCGTTTTCTCTGAGCGTCGTCCCCGTCTCCACGATATCGACTATCACGTCCGAAAGACCGAGTATCGGCGCGAGCTCAATCGAGCCGTTAAGATGTATTATATCGATATCTCTGCCCTTTGACAAATAATAATTTCCGGCAATGTTGGAAAATTTTGTCGCTACTCTCAGCGTTCTGCCGGGGTCGTCACGGAAATCCTTTTTCGCCGCGACTGCCATACGGCATTTTCCTATGCCGAGGTCGAGCAATTCATAAATATCGGGCTCATATTCAAGCAGTATGTCTTTGCCCGCGACGCCTATATCCGCCGCTCCGCGCTCTACATATATCGCCACGTCAGAGGGCTTGACCCAGAAATATCGCACGCCGCATTCTTCGTTTTCGAAAATCAGTTTTCGGTTATTCTCTTTTATCGACGGGCACGGGAAACCGGCGTTTTCAAACATCGCGTAGACCTTTTCGCCGAGCCTTCCTTTCGGCAACGCCACATTAAGCATCGTTTTCAACGACCTGCACCTCCCCCGCGGTTATTTTCACAAGACGCCTGTATTTCAGCCCCGTCGGTATGCTTTTCTGAACCATCACGCTTTCGCCGTTTTCCGCAAATCGAGCGGCTTGCATCTCAATTTCGGAAATACCAGACGCGTTGTCGTAAAGCAGCAGATTATCCACGTCATATTCTGCAGCGTTCACGGCAAATTGTTCCAATATATCAAGATACACCGCGAAACCTATCGCGCCAGACCTGCGGTTCATTCTCCTCATCAGAGTGTCGTACTGTCCGCCCGAAAGCACGCTGCTCGGAAGTCCTTCCGCAAAGCCCTTGAAGACGAAACCGTTATAATATCGCGGGTCGCTCACAGCGGAGAAATCGACACGGAGCATGTTCTTGCCGCTGTCGGCGTTGAGGGCGGAAACGATCTTTACGAACTGGGAGAGCGTCTCGCCGTTGACGATTCCCGTCAACAGCTGAGTCATCTTCGGCAGAACCTCATCGGGCGCTCCGTAAAGCGACGTCGTTTTTGTCAGCAATGCCGCCTTATCATCGCTTATTCCGAGCGATTTTGCAAAACTCAGCAGCTCGTGCAGATTTTTTTCTCCTATATAATGCAGAGCCATCGGCTTTTCCCCTGCGGGGATGCCGACAAAATCAAGCACGTCGGAAAGAAGCCCCAGGTGCGAGATTTCGAGAATACAGTTTTTCTCCGTACACGCAAGACTCTTTGCCGCAAGCTTGAGAACCTCGTAAATACAGTAGTCGTCTATATCGCCGATAGCCTCAAGACCGACCTGCATTATTTCCTTGAAGGAATGTGTCCCCTTTGACACACGGTAGACGTTCTCGTTGTAGTACAGCTTGTTGACCGTTTCCTCGGTGTCCTTTGTATTCTTCACTATTGAAAGCGTGACGTCGGGCTTGAGTGCCATCAATTTTCCGTTCGTATCGGTAAAGGTGATTACACCTTCCGATATCAGAAAATCCTTGTTGCGGGCGTATAGGTCGTACTCCTCGAATTTATTCATTTTATAACGGGAATACCCGTATCTGTCATATAAAGAACGCAAAGCGAAAACTACGCTCTCGTTTGCCTGCAAAGGTCCCGATCTCATTCTCTGTTTTCCTTTCCTTTAAGTCTCGCGATGGCCTCGGCATATCCGCCGCTGCCATAGTTAAGGCATCTGCTGACTCTTCCTATCGTCGCACTGCTTATCTGTACAGCCTCGGTTATATGATTATAATTCATTCCGTCATCAAGCATTATCGCCGCGTCGAGCCTCTGAGCCATGGATAGTATCTCCTTGACTGTGCACAAGTCTTCAAAATACGCGTAACATTCATCTATCGTCTGAAGATTCAGTATTGTGCGGAACAGCCTGTCTACGGATTCCGAACGAAAATTCACGGCAGTTTCCCCCTATCGCCTGTATTTTACTTTATCATTTTATCACTTTTTCTCGATAAAGTCAATACCCTCGCGCGAGCGTTTCGAATTTGTTCATAATTTCGGCACATCGACAACATCTGCAGCCCGTCATAAGCAGAGATTTACCCGATACAAAATATAGAATCAAGACTTGCCTGTTGTAAAACCTCGATCAATCGAAAAAGTCCAATGCTGCCGCATTGGACTTTTCTGGCAGGGGCAGTAAGAATCGAACTCACGGCACGCGGTTTTGGAGACCGCTGCTCTACCTGCTGAGCTATACCCCTAAATATTTTTGTTGCTTATGTATTATAGCATAATCCTCAACGTTTTTCAAGTATGCAATCGCGACAAAATTATGAACAATATTCCGCCCTTTAAGAGCGGAATATTGTCTGTAACGTTTTACGCGGTTTTTTCCTCGAGGTATTTTACGATATCGCCGACTGTTAATAAGTCCTTAACGTCGTCGTCTGCAATTACAATACCGTAACGGTCCTCGCACTCCGTTATCATCTCTATAAGGCTCATCGAGTCAAGACCGAGATCTTCAACAAGCTTCGCGTCGGGGGTTATTTTGGAGGCATCCGCCCCGACCTGTTCGACAATAAGATTTTTTACCTGTTCAAACATAATTTTCTCCTTTACGATGCATAAATTTTCCCGACTAACCAGTTCACGACCCGTGTCGGAAGAAGTTTTGCCGCACAAGTCGCCGCCTTATACGGCAATCCTACAGAATAAAACGGCCTTATATGTCTTTTGCATGAAAGTTTTACAATAAGTCGGGCAACCTTTTTGGGTGACACGCCGTTTGTCTCATCCTTTTCCATCAGCTCGACAGATCGCGATATGCGTCCGCCGTATTCATCATCTCCTTCAACCGTTTTCGCACGGGCGGCGGTAAATCCCGTTTTCGTATCTCCGGGCATGACCGCGCAAACCGTGATCCCATAGGGGCGCACCTCGTTTGCGACAGAAAGAGTGAGCGAATTTATCGCGGCTTTCGACGCGGAATAATATGCCTGAAAAGGTATCGCAACGGGTGCGGCAATCGAACTGACGTTAATTATCCTGCCTTTTCGAGCCTTGCGCATATACGGAAGCACCGCGCGAATCATATTGACTGTGCCGAAAACGTTCACTGTGAATTGTTTTTGCGTATCCGCGGCGGAGATGAACTCCACCGCGCCCGAAACGCCCGTACCCGCGTTATTGACGAGAAGGTCTATCTTCCCTTCCGCGTCGACAACGGTTTTCATCGCTTCAGCAGCGGCGGTATCATCCGTTATGTCGCACGTTATATGTGTCACGCTTGCGCGACTTTTGCCGTGACGGCTCAATTCGTACACGCGCCAGCCCGACGCGGCGAGCATATCCGCTGTCTGCAAACCTATCCCGGAGCTGCCTCCGGTTATTACAGCGACTTTCATATCTTCTGCATCTGCTCAGCAATGATGCCGACAGCCTCATCGACAAGGGGCTCTGTCAGCGTCGCCATGTAGCTCGACCGCAGCATGCAGCTGTCCTCGGGCACTGCCGGCGGAAGAACGGGGTTAAGGTAAACGCCTTCTTCGTAAATAACTTTGCCCAATTTCAATGTTCGGTACATATCGTAAGTATAGATCGGGATTATCGGAACATTCGCGGAAATTATTTTTATACCATTTGCCTTAAACTGCTCTCTCGCATAAGACGAGATGTGCGCAAGATTGTCTACGATTTCAGGGTGTTTTTTGAGATATCTCAGCGCCGCAAGAGCCGTAGCGCAGGATGACGGAGTGATGGAGGCGGAAAAAATGAAGGGTCTGGAAGCGTGACGGACAAAGTCTATAACCTCCTTCTTCGCCGCCATATAACCGCCAAGGCTTGCAAGGGACTTAGAGAACGTACCCATATAGATATCGACTTCGTCTTCAAGTCCGAAATGGCTCGCCGTGCCGCGGCCGCCCTCACCGATAACGCCCATACCATGAGCGTCATCTACCATCACGCGTGCGCCGTACTGTTTTGCAAGACGCACGATCTCGGGAAGATTTGCGATGTCTCCGCTCATACTGAATACGCCGTCTGTGACGATGAGTATGCCGCCTTTGCCCTCGACGAGTTGCAGCAGCCTTTCGAGTTCCGCCATATCGTTATGAGGATATGTGTACATTTTTGCAAAACTGAGCCTGCAAGCGTCGTATATACTCGCATGGTTTTCCTTATCGCAGATTATGAAATCTCCTCTGCCGGTTATGCCGCTTATTATACCGAGGTTCGACTGGAAGCCGGTAGAGAATGTCATAACAGCCTCTTTATGTAAAAACTCAGCAAGCTCCTCTTCAAGCTCAAGATGAAGCGACAGGGTGCCGTTAAGAAATCTTGAACCGGAACATCCCGTGCCGAATTTCTCAATAGCTTTTATACCGGCTTGCATAACCTCCGGGTTTTCCGTAAGGCCGAGATAGTTGTTCGAGCCGAGCATTATTCTCCTCTTGCCTTCCATGATGACCTCAGGAGCCTGGCGCGTTTCAAGATAGTGGAAATAAGGATAAATATTCTTCTCCTGTATTTCTTTTGCCAGAGACGGTGCATAGCATTTTTCAAAAAGATCCATTTTTACCTCCCAAAGAGAGACTTAACTCAATTAAACATAATGCTATTTTACACCAAAAAGCCGGATTTGTCAAGTTATTGTTTTATTCTAAAATAAACAGAGCCCGTTTTCCCGAAGGAAAAAGGGCTCTTTATTACTATCGTTTATTGTCTGTTTTTGAGTTCTTCGTTGCAGAAATCGCCGACCGTCTTATCGCCGTAAACCTGAGACCAATCAGCCATGAAGTCATCGATGGCATACTGAGTGAGCGGGTGATAGGTGAGCATCTGGAACAGATCGGGGTTGATCGTTACAGTGTCGCAGCCGCAGAGAGCGACCTTGTGAATCTGTTCAACGGTCTTGAAGCTTGCCGCAAGAACCTGGGTCTTAATGTCGTAAGTACGGAACATCTTTACGATCTCTTCGATAACATGAACACCGTCGCTGACGATATTGTCAAGACGGTTGACGTAAGGCGCGACGAAATCAGCACCGGCCTTAGCTGCAATCATTGCCTGCTGCTGGGTAAATATAGCGGTCATCGTAACGCCGATACCCATTTTCTTGAGCTGCATGGTCGCCTTGAGACCTTCGGGGCTTATCGGGATCTTGACATAGAACGGATCGCCGACGATCTCACGCAGATCCAATGCTTCCTTGATGATATCCTCTGAGACGGTCGCGGTCGTCTGGATGTGAAGCATTTTATCATGACCTATAACATTTCTGATTTCCTTGATGAGCGGAATAAAATCCGTCTTTTCCTTGGAGATTATCGTGGGGTTGGTCGTGACGCCCGCAACAGGATAAAATTCAACGCATTTTTTAATTTTTTCAATATTTGCGGTATCAATTATATAGAGCATTCTTTACGCTTCCTTCTCTTTTGTTTTCCTGAAAATTATAGCATAACAATATTTCATTTCTACAAAAAAAATATGAATATTTTTCTACTCCGTGTAATTTGATTTTAAAAACGCAATTTCAGCGGCATATCCGTCAAGTTCGTTCGGCGTCTCGAGAAAAAACGGCAGATTCTTAAGCGCGGGGTGGTTTATAACACGGACGAGCGCGTCCGCACCGATATTGCCCTGCCCTATTTTCTGATGTCTGTCCTTGTGACTCGAGATCGGGTTCATGCTGTCATTGATATGAATTGCTTTAAGACGACCTATTCCTATGATTTTATCGAATTCCCCAAGCACACCGTCGAGATTGCCCACAATGTCGTATCCGCCGTCGTGAACGTGACATGTGTCAAGGCACACTCCGAGCTTGTCCGAAAGCGCTACACCGTCGATTATGCGGCGCAGATGCTCGAACCTTCCCCCTATTTCAGAACCCTTGCCTGCCATCGTTTCAAGCAGGACCGTGGTTTTGTGCTCGGGCTTAAGAACCTCATTAAGGCACTCCGTTATCAGTCGTATGCCTTCATCCTCGCCCTGACCGACATGACTTCCGGGATGAAAATTATAATAATTCCCGGGCAGGCAGTCCATGCGCAGCAGATCGTCCGCAAAAGTGTCGCGGGCGAAAGCGCGTATTTTCGGATCCGCGGAGCACATGTTGAGCGTATACGGAGCGTGCGCCATTATTATATTTATCCCATTTGCCGCCGCAAGATCCTTATACGCCGCTATATCTGCCGCGTCAATGGGTTTGGCCTTGCCGCCGCGTGGATTACGGGTAAAGAACTGGAAAGTATTCGCGCCTATTGCGACCGCGGTCTTTGCCATTGCGGCGAATCCGTCGGACGCGGAAAGATGACAGCCTATCGTAAGCATATTTACACCTCATACGATACAGCCCCGCTTTCGCGGGGCATGTTTTTATTTCATCAATTTTACCTTTACAGTCAGCGATTCGACGTCACGCAGTATCATCAGCTCTATCTCGTCTGCCTCGGAATAACCGCCGAGAAGGAGAATAAATTTCTCAATGCTGTCGACACGCTCTCCGTTAAGCTTCGTGATTATGTCTCCGACCTGTATGCCGGCGGCTTCCGCACCGTATCCGGGTATGACCTGTGCAACGTAAATGCCGCCCACGGCGGTGTCCGTAGCACCTTTTATTCCGATGACCGGACGACCGGCAGAGCCGTTCGTTATCAATTTATCAGCCATGTCGATTATAGACTCGACTCGCACCGCAAAGCCGATATTGTCATATGTGTCGCTCGAAGCCTTTATCGAGTTCATGCCGATGACCTGCCCGTATTCGTTCAAAAGAGGGCCGCCGGAGTTGCCGAAATTTATCGACGCGCTGTGCTGGATGACATTGAGAATAAGACCGAGAGACTCAAACTTCAGATCGTCGCGGAGGCCCGAAACGATGCCCTCGGAGACCGAATGTGTAAGTTCGAGGCCGCACGGCGAGCCGATGGCAACGACTTTCTGCCCGACCTTGACCGACGCAGGATCCGCGAACGTGACGGGAGTAAGCCCCGTCGCCTCAATCTTGAGTACGCCTATTTCGGTGTATGTATCAAAGCCGACTATCGTCGCGTCGTATGTGTCGCCGCTCGGATAAAGTATTACCTGCGCGGAGACCGCATTATCAATCACGTGTGCGCATGTAACTATATATCCGTCCGCGGTGTATATCATTCCCACCGCCGTAGATGTTCCGGTGGAGGTCGTGCAGGTTATGTCGACCACGCTCGGATTGACTTTTTCCGCGATCTGAGTTATTGTCAGTTTTCCTGTATCGGGTTGCTCCTCGGCCGAAGGACCGACGGGAAGGATATTATTCTCCTGAGAGGGAGGCTGCGTCGGCGCTTCTGTCTCTTTCTCAGGCCCGACAGACTGCCAATGAGGCAGAAAATCATCAAAATCGACGATGCCTTTTGATTCCAGCACACACGGCACAGCAACCGAAAGTGCTATGACAGCAACGAGCAATAACGCGGTCGCTATCCAGAACCCTTTTGAAGATTTTTTCGTGTTTTTCACATTTTTGCCGTCATATTCGCCCGAATACGCGAACGTGGTATTGTTTTCTTCCATTGTAAGTCCTCCATTTTTATTTTCACTTCGTACCTTAGACCTGTTTTTCGTTTGATTGCCGACGCAATTGTTCAAAAATTACGGATCACTCTTTAATCAAGGAAAATATCGCTATATCAGACGGCTCTTTTCTCTCGTTGGCGTTTATGTACATATATTTGCGCAGCAATCCTTCCTGTTGCATGCCCACTTTGCACAGCACCGCGACGCTTGCCGCGTTTTCGGGGCTGCAAAGGCTCTCTATGCGCCTTAAAGACGTATGCGAAAACGTGAAGTCGATGACTCCGCGCGCCGCCTCCGTTGCATAGCCGTTGTCCCAGTAAGACGGAATGATCCAGAAGCCGAGCTCCGCCCTTCCGTGGTAAAAATTCTTGTTATGCAGATTTATCATGCCCACGGGAGTGTCGGTCTGCGTGAGCGCGATGACCCACTCCGTGCAGTCGCCTTTTTCGTATTTTTCCATTACACGGTTGATGAACTGCATCGTGTCCACTACCGTCTCGTGAGCGCTCCACGCCTCGTAAAGTGACACGCGCTTATCCGACATGCCCTCGAAAATTCCGATATCTGACGTATATATCCTCCGAAGCGTCAGCCGCTCGGTCTTGATCTCTATCGGGTATGGTGCGGGCTTTGGCATTTATTTTTCCTCCGTATCATTTGCCCAGCAGTGTGAGCATATCTTCGACGATTTTATCCACCTTCGTTCTGTAAACGAAAAATCTTCCTTCGCCGTCGACCTTCATTACGCATTTTCTTTCCGCGACGCGGATAAATTCAAGCGTCATCTTTTTTCCGCCGCGTATGCCGTAAACGATCTTCAGAACCGTTTCATCGTCACCGTTGGGCTCGTCGGCGATCCCGTCACGCGTAACACTCAGTACCGTAACGTAAAAATTGCGGAATGCATCTTCGTCGATTTCGCCGTATTCTCCGCATGTAACGCGCATATCGTCCGTATCGGAATCCTTTATATCAAAGAAATACTCCTTGCCGCCGTATTCAACCGCCAGCGAAACAAGGTCGCTGAGCCTTTGAAGTGCAAGCATATCCGAACAATACACGTCCGCCGTGTTTTCAAGAAACGCCAGATCGGCAGCGTTAACCGCGTAAATAACCGGATATCCGTTGAACATCACATACGTCGTCTGCGCCTCGGTGCTGCCTATAAGATAACTGCTCGTGACGGTGACGTATCCGTCCTTGTTCGCTGCGTCATAATACGGGTTCATGTTCCCCGTTTTTTTACTGTATATCTGCGTGGTATCGGTTTTGACGGTTATCGTCACGTGCGTTGGGTCGTCAAGACCGTACCGCGCAAGGGTATCGTCATTTATTTCGTCGCTCACGATGCCCGTCGCTTTAAGGAAACAGAGCTTGTTCATCAATTCCTCAACGGGAGTATACGTTCCGCCGCAGAGGAACGGTTTTTCAACGACCGTGCCGCCGTAATATCGCAGCTGCTCCGCCTCGTCATCCGTAGCCTTGCGGATATATAATTCTTCATCGTCTGCGGGAACTACATGCAGATTCACAAATCCCGTTGCGAAGTCTGCCTCAGCGCTGATAACAGTATCGTAATACGCTGTGCGGTCACACAGAAAACGCTGCGCGAACGCGTTCGACGTAAGATAGACGTCATTGCTGTCACCGACAGTTATATAATAGCCGTCGCCGAGCGGTGCCGCAGCGCCGATATTCAGTCTCGTCGCCGTGCCGTCTTTCATAATTATCTCCACCGCAGCGGACGGCTCGTCAATACCGTACCATTCGGGGTTTTTCGTCGCCTTCTCTATACACAGCGACGCATAGACGCTCTGAGCGCTCTCATACATTGTCCTTGATGAAATATATTCGAGCGGAACGTCATCATGTTCGACTATATACACCTTTTTAGTAATATTGCGGGCGACGGAATACTGCCCGTGCGAGTTCGTGACTCGTATACGGTCAATGTCGTAAATATTGCACCTGAAAAGTACATATTGCCCGTTTTCATGATCGATCGAAACCGAAGTTGGGCTCGTAGGCTTTTCGGGCAACTCGTCAATGTTCCGCGTCATCCACCACACGGCTGCGAAAGCCGCGGCAATAACGAGGAACGAAACGATAATTGCGATAATTTTCTTCTTTGTCATCATAAATGCTTGCGTTTCGCGGCGATTATCAACCCGATAACGCATAAGATCACGGGAACGGCGATAACGGTGCCGATGAATACCGCGAAAATTTGAATATCATTATCAAAAGAAAGAGTATTGAACACAAGTTTATCCGGCAGGACCATCGAATCGACAGACTGCGTCGTCGAAACGAGCGAGCGCACGAGTTTTATCATGAACTGTGCCGTCTGCTGGTTCGCGCCGTCAATATTGCTCACGAAATAATCATCAACGGGCGACATCGAGCCGCAGACCGTGACCGTGGACGAATAATTGTCATACCCCACGTCGTAACGCATCTTTCGTGACATCACCATGACGTCGAACGGGCCTTCGGTATCCTCCGCGGATTTTACGCAGTAATTCTTGAAGCTGGAAAGCGAAATGGAAGACGTCGACGCGGTGTAATGAGAGAAAGACGTTTTCGAAGTCGAAAGAATTGGCGTAACGGTGATGTTATCCTTCGCGGAATAGAGCGCCGATACGCTTCTGACTTTGCCGAGCTGAAGCTGCTGGTAATCCCCGAGTGCCGCCGATGAGCCTATGATGCTCGACGCGGTATCTGAATAATATACGCGCAGCAGCGGATAGTACGCGTTGGAAAAAGTATAGACGTTGCCCGACGCTTCGGTATCAAAAATATTATCCGAGCCGACGCTTATGCCCCATTCGGCAAAATACTCCGACAGATGCTTGTCCGCGTACGCGTCGAGATCTTCAAAGACCATAAGATGATGCCCGTAGTTTCCGCCGTTGTCGAGCCACTCGTCGATTTTTTCGATATCGTCGAGACTGTATGAGCGGGTCGGGTCGCAAATGACGAGCATTGATATCCCGTCCGGGATCGAGGTCATCGTTTTGTCCGAAAAGTCGATATAGTAAACGTCGAAGCCGTTGTCGCGCAAAGTCTCATAGAAATACGCGGTCTTCGTCTCGCCGTGTCCCGTCGCAAATCCTATTTTGCTTATATTATCCAGCGTAACATACATCAGTCCGGACGTTATGCGGCGTTCGAGACCGACATATTCCAGATCGTCGAAAACCGTATCCTTGACGGTCCTGTATCTGCCCGTCTGAGGCGAATATATGACAATGAAAATATCTTTGGCGGTGTCCGTGCCGTCGTTGAGGGATATGCCGCGCGCGTTGAAGAAGGCGGGATTATACGTCGGGTCAATGAATTTGAGCGAAACCGATGAGCTTGCCTTTACGTAATTATCAACCGTCTCCGTGACGTATTTCGTAAGCGAAACGTAATCTATCTGCGACGTTGTAGCGCGGAAATCCGCTTCGTCGCCGAGAACGATTATTTCAACGGGCTCGTCGAGTTTTTTTGCATCGAGCTCGCCGAGAAATCTCACCGTTTCCTCGGAAAGAGTGAATGTTTTTTCGGACGTGAAGTCTTTTTTGAGCGTCACACGCGCGTCAAGATAAGACACGAACACATTCACCAGCACTACCGCGGCTATGAACATCGCCGTAAACGCCACCGCTGTGCCGCCGTATTTAAGACGTTTAACGACCTTCTGCTTCGTCACCTGCGGCGAAACCGCATTGACTATATGCTCGCCCGTAACGAGATCCGCCTTATGGGTCGTAACAGCAAGAGGCTTCGATTTATTTTTTTTCATTCCGTGTCACCTCAGCTCCAACGGCGTTTTTCCAGTACCCTGACCGTGAGGAACAGGAATATGACGGTAACGCTTATATAGTATACTACACTTTTGAGTGAAAGAATGCCGTTTGCAAAATCATGGAACATCGAGAAAATATTCAGGCTCGACAAAGCCGCCGCAAGCCACGCGGGAAGAATGCCGGATATCCAGTCGGCAACGTACATCAGCAAAAAGAGTCCGAAAGTTCCGGCCGCTGCACCCGCGGAGTTTTCGGTCACGGACGACACAAATACAGCCACGCTCACCGCCGCCGCGAGAAAAAGTACCGTACCGAGCAGAAGCATGCCCAACTCGCCTGCTGCAAGAGTCCCGAGTTCGTGCGCTGAGTCGTCAAAGAAGTCCGTGATGAGGATATATATGAGGTTTATCGACGTGCATGCAAGCATTATCGTATACGCGCCGAGGAATTTGCCTCCGACAACGCCGTAGAGGCTTACGGGCGACGTCATTATGAGCTGGTCGGTCTTATTCTTACGCTCCTCGCTGAAAAAGCGCATCGAAAGTACCGAAATTATTATCACGTCGATTATCACGAGCCACATACCGAAATACGTTCCGAGGTAGCTCGTGTTGCTGCCGATAACGAAAAGATAGAACATCAGCGCCGACAGAAACGCGTATACTGCCGTGACGAACCATCCCGCGGGCGTCTTGTAAAACGCCGTGAGTTCTCTTTTGAATATCGCCGTCACTTCGTGTCACCTCCGCCGTTTCCCTGTCCGTCACGGCTATCGCCGTCTTTTTGGATATCATCATTTTGCGTGCCCGCATCCGTTTTTTCGTTACCGCTTCTCTCCGCCGCTGTATCTATCGCTTTAGGCGACGCCTGCGAAGAGGGTTTATCGACAAGCGAAAGAAATATATCTTCAAGCGACATTCCTATGGGAGTCATCATGAGTATATACCAGTTACGCTTTGCACATTCGTCGAAAATTATGCGGCGTATATCCGCGTTCGGATTCGCGGCGACGACAAAGTCCCGTGTGCCTTTTTCCGTCGAACCGTTATCACGCACTTCCGCAATACCGTCCAGCGCAGAAAGTACACCCACCACATCCGCATCATCAGGCGCGGCAAGCCGCAGCGCGTAGCGAGAGTTTGCCCCCATCGCCGCGGAAAGGTCTTCAACAGACGCGTCGAGTACGACAAAGCCCTCGTTGATAACTATAACACGTTCGCATACAGCCTGCACTTCCGAGAGAATATGCGACGAAAGAATGATCGTTCTGTCTTTGCCGAGACGCTTGATTAGGTTGCGTATTTCGACTATCTCACGCGGGTCAAGGCCCACCGTCGGTTCGTCGAAAATCAGTATGTCGGGGTTGCCGATAAGCGCCTGGGCAATGCCTACGCGCTGTTTGTATCCCTTTGAAAGATTCTTTATAAGTCTGCCGTAAACGCCGTCGATTCGTACGACCTCGCACACTTCCGCGATATGCTCTTTCTTATTGCGGATATTTTCCTTGCGCGCGCAGCCCTTCAGGTCGTACACGAAACTCAGATAATCCCTGACCGTCATATCCGTGTAAAGCGGAGGTATCTCAGGCAGATAGCCGATGCCCGCCTTTGCCCGTAACGCGTCTTCGAGGATATCATGGCCGTTGACTTTTACCGTGCCGCAGGTCGACGAGATATAGCCCGTTATCATGTTCATCGTTGTGCTTTTTCCCGCGCCGTTGGGCCCGAGAATGCCGACTACCTCGCCCTTGTCGATGGCGAACGTGACATCATTGACAACGGTTTTGTTTCCGTATTGTTTTGTAAGACCGCAGACTTCTATCATAAGGTTTTTCCCGTCCCGTGAGGGACGGGATCCTTTCCGAAAATTATTTTTGTCCGATTATTCTTTTTCGCTTCTGACTATCGAGATATGAAGGTCACGCAGCTGCTGCTCGTCGACTTCGGACGGGCAGTCGGTCATAAGTTCGGACGCGTTCTGAACCTTTGGGAATGCCACAACGTCACGCAGGCTTTCCGCGCCGAGCATTTGCATGACGAGTCGGTCGAGACCGATTCCCATGCCTCCGTGCGGAGGAGCGCCGTATTTGAACGCGTCAAGCAGGAATCCGAATTTCTTGTGTGCCTCTTCCTTGCTGAAACCGAGAAGCTTGAACATACGCTCCTGCAGTTCGGGGTCTGTTATTCTTATTGAGCCGCTCGAAAGCTCGATGCCGTTCAGAACGAGGTCATACGCCTTTGCACGGACGTTTGCCTTGTCCGTTTCGAGATACGGCAGACATTCGTCGAGCGGAGACGTGAACGGATGGTGCATTGCCAGCCAGTTGCCGCTTTCTTCGTCATATTCAAAGAACGGGAATTCGGTTATCCAAAGGAAGTTGTAGCCCTCAAGCTTGAGCTGGAGCTTCTGCGCGGTCTTTATACGAAGCAGACCGAGCTGGGAAAGAACATGGCCGTTATTCGTATCGGCGATTATCATCACCACGTCGCCCGTCTTTGCTCCCGTCTTTTCGATTATCGCGTTCATTTCATCCTCGGTCATAAACTTCGCGAACGAAGACGAAACCCCGTCGTCGGTCATGCGTATCCACGCAAGGCCCTTGCCGCCGATACCTTTGACGTATTCGGTGAGCTTGTCTATTTCTTTTCTCGTAAGTACGGAGACCGCATTGTCGGCTTTAATCGCTCTGACGCTGCCGTTGTTCGCGCAGGCGCCCGAGAATACGGAGAAGCCGCAATTGCGCACGATGTCACTCAGGTCAACAATCTCCATGCCGTAACGTGTATCGGGCTTATCGGAACCGAAACGTTCCATTGCTTCTTTGTAAGTAAGGCGCGGGATAGCGGGGATATCTATGCCGAGCGCCTCCTTGAACAGGCGTTTCATAAAGCCCTCGCCTATTTTCATTACATCCTCGACGTCGACGAACGACATTTCAAGGTCAATCTGCGTGAATTCGGGCTGTCTGTCGGCACGAAGGTCTTCATCACGGAAGCAGCGCGCTATCTGCATATAGCGGTCAAATCCCGCGACCATGGAAAGCTGCTTGTAAAGCTGAGGAGACTGAGGCAGAGCATAGAACGCGCCCTCGTGGACACGGCTCGGTACGAGATAGTCGCGCGCGCCTTCGGGCGTGGAACGTATCAGCATCGGTGTCTCTATTTCGATAAACCCGTTTTCGTCAAAGTAGTCACGTGTTATTTTCGCAACCTTGTGACGGAACAGGATATTGTTCATCAGGTCGGGACGGCGCAGATCCAGATAACGGTATTTCAGCCGCAGTTCCTCGTTGCAGTTGGAATTCTCGACGATCTCAAATGGCGGAGTCTCGGATTTTCCGAGGACTTTGAGTTCCTCCGCGCGAAGTTCTATCTCGCCGGTTTTCATGTTCTTGTTCACAGCGCCCTCGCCTCTGGGACGGATAACGCCCGTGACGGCGATGACATCTTCCGAACGCAGTGTGTACGCAAGGTCGAAAAGCTCTTTCTGATGCTGCTCGTCGAATGCTATCTGCAATATACCCGTGCGGTCGCGCAGGTCAATGAAAATAAGTCCGCCGAGAACTCTGCGGCGCTGCACCCAGCCTGCCGCCGTGACACGTCGGTCAATATATTCTTTTCCGAATTCAGCACAGTATGCCGTTCTGTTGATATAGCTCATATTATTGCACCTTCTATTGTGATTATATACTTGATTTTAGTCAGGTTTGTGTCCGTCAGCGGGAAATAATGCGGCTGATTTCGTCCGCGGTGAGTAAAACGTCGGTTTTTTCGCCGTTTTCCATATTTTTGAGCGTCGCTTTGCCCGCGGCGACCTCATCATCGCCCAAAACCACAGTATAGCGTGCACCTATCTTGTCGGCGTACTTCATCTGAGCCTTGAGTGAACGTGCCATTATGTCCGTTTCTGCGGAAATGCCCGCGTCACGCAGCCCCGATGCGAGAGAAAGTGCCTTATCTGCGGCGGAAGCGCCGATATTCGCGATATAAATATCCGTTTTCGGCTCTTCACCGAAAGAAAGGCCTTCGTCCTGCATTACCGCGACAAGACGCTCAAGTCCGCTTGCAAAGCCTATTGCGGGGGTGGATTTTCCGCCGAGTTCTTCGACAAGATTGTCGTAACGTCCGCCCGCAAGGATCGCCAGACCCGATGTGCGGTCGATGAATTCAAAAACGGTCTTTGTGTAATAGTCAAGGCCTCTAACGATACCCGGGTCTTTCTCGAACGGGATGCCGAGCGCGGTGAGCTTGGCTTGCAGAGCCTCATAATGCGCCGTACAGTCGTCGCAGAGATAGTCCGTTATCTTTGGCGCTTCAGCCGCTATCGCCGAACAAACGGGACTCTTGCAGTCGAGTATTCTCAACGGATTGCGGTTGAGACGATTAAGGCATGTGTCGCACAGTTCGCTCTTATACGCCTCAAAATACGATTTGAGCGCCTCGGAATATTTCGCGCGGCAAACGGGGCATCCGATGGAATTGATTTTCAATTCCGCGCCCTTGATACCGAGTGAACGGATGAACTTGTCCGCGACGGAAATGAGCTCCGCGTCGGCGGAGGGGTCTCCCGCGCCGAAGAGCTCCATGCCGAACTGATTGAACTCGCGGTATCTGCCCGCCTGAGGTTTCTCGTAACGGAAAGCGGTGATGAGGTAGTACGCCTTGAACGGAAGCGCGTCGTTGAGGCATCCGTGTTCAAGTGCCAAACGCACGGTGCTTGCCGTACCCTCGGGACGGAGAGTCAGACTGCGGTCGCCCTTATCGGAGAAAGTATACATTTCTTTCTGCACGATATCGGTAGTGTCGCCGACACCTCTCTGAAAAAGTCCCGTCTCCTCGAACGTCGGGAAACGTACCTGCTTATATCCCGCGCAGGATGCCGCCTGAGCGGCTTTTTTCTCCACGTACTGCCATTTATATGAGTCTGCCGCGAGAACGTCGTGAGTTCCGCGCGGCGCCTTTATCTGCTGAGCTGCCATTTATATTATTCCCCTTTCGGATTTCTCTCAGTTATAAAAATCTATCGGACGGCGCTTTGTCGTCATTACGGTATCTCTCCACGACAGGTCGCCTCTTTCTATGGCGTGTATGAGCACCTCCGCCGTCGCGATATTCGTCGCCACGGGCACGTTATGCACGTCGCACAGCCGCAGCAGCGTCGCGTCGTCAACGCCGCTTTTATCGGTGTTTGTCGGATCGCGGAAAAACAGCAGCATATCTATCTCGCTGTTGGCTATGCGGGACGCTATCTGCTGGTCGCCGCCGGAGTTTCCGCCCATGAAACGGAATATGTCAAGTCCCGTTGCATCCGCCACAAGTTTGCCCGTAGCGGCTGTCGCGCATATCTTGTGCTGAGCAAGAATACCGCAGTACGCAATGCAGAACTGAACCATGAGTTCTTTCTTTTTATCGTGAGCTATGAGTGCAATATTCATTTACGTTGTCACCTTTCTTTTATTTCAAGGGAAAGCCTATTTCCAGAATTTATACAGTTCTCTTTCCTCTCCGCAGAGACGTGCCGCGATATTGCAGAACGCTTTTTTCGACCTCGTACGCCTGACGTCGGCAACGAGGGTATCACAGTTTCCCGAGCTTATCACGCGCTTATCCTCCGGAACGAGTCCGAGAAGCCGAACTGCCGTAAGATCCATTATTTCATCGATATCGGGCGCAAGACCCTTTTTTATCAGTTCCGGGCGCACGCGGTTAACCACAAGGCGCACGTCGATCAGACCTTTTTTGTTCATCAGCGCAGCCGCTTTTTCCGCATCGCACACAGACGTGCGGTCGGGAGTCGCAACGACTA
>CAUHAO010000019.1 GCA_959604355.1 uncultured Eubacteriales bacterium | reverse complement strand
GAGGGGCACAGCCTATAAGGCTGTGCCCCTCGGTCTGTCTTTGAAACTGAAATTTGATTCACTGCGGCGAAGAGCCGCGCGGTTTTAGGGTGGCAGGCGCGTCGGGGAAACCCGCTATAAGTGAAAAGACGCTTTCTCTTTTCCCGGGCAAAGCGCCGCGCGGAGCGGAAAACCTTTTAAGGTCAGAATTTGAACAGATTAAGCCCGATTTTCTCACTGAACGCCCTGCCGACGCTTCCTTCAATTATCCTGTAATAATTTCAGCGGTGGCGCTTACGGCGGCGCGGTTGAGGTAGCCGCCTGATACTCTGCCGTTTTCGTCGCCCGCCGAGAAATGCAGATGCAGGTAGGGCTCGCCGTCCTTGCTTGTGAGCGTGCCCGTGAGTGACACTATCTCGTATGCACCGTTTAAGGTATTTGAGCGGTATTCCTTTGTAACAGTATTATAGACGCCCACGGTAAAGCTGTCTGCCGCGCCTATTCCCGAAATTTCCGCGAGAGCTATGTTTTCCGCCCTCGCGGCGGCGGTAATGCTTTCGCAGATTTCCTCGGGCGGGTCAAGCCGCAGAACCAGTGTGTCCCCGAAGCGTTTGTATTCCATATGAAAAACTCCTTTTTACCTGCGGCAGGCGCCGCAGTGCTGACGCGGCCGGCGGAACATATCCGCGCACGCCTGCCGCCGTATATTACAAGCATAACACACCGTCCGCTTTTGCGCAAGTAAAACGCCGGGCACAAAAATAAAAATATGCGCTTTATATGAGCGGAGAGCCGTTTTTAAAACCGGTTCCTACGTCAACGCCCTGTATGTTGACAAACCGCCGGCAAGAGGTTATAATTTCAGATGAGAACGGGAGAAGGGCAAAAGAGGGCGCGACAGCTCTTTTTTGCCTTTTTGTGTGTGTAAAGCCGCGCGCGGCTTTGTAATTTTCAGAACGGAGTGCCGAAATGAAAAAGCAAGAAATTTTGAGAAAAATAAAGCTGTTTCTTTTTGATATGGACGGAACGCTGTATATAGGCGACAGGCTGTTTGATTTCACGCCGCGGCTGCTTGATACGATAAAGCGGAACGGGGGAAGATATATGTTTCTTACAAATAATTCCTCCAAAAGCGTGAACGATTACATAAAAAAGCTCGGCGGAATGGGCATTAAAGCCGATTGTGACGATTTTCTCACCTCGTCACAGGCTACGGCGTATCTGCTAAGGCGCGATTATCCCGGGAAAACGCTGTATGTGTGCGGCACGCGCTCGCTTGAGGAGGAGCTTGAAAAGGAGGGCTTTTCCCTGACCTGCGACACCTCTCGCGCCGAATGTATAGTTATGGGATACGATACGGAGCTTACTTATCAGAAGCTGTATGATGTGTCGTATATGCTCTCGACCCGCGATATACCGTATATTGCCACAAATCCCGACTATGTCTGCCCGACCGAGTTCGGCAGCGTGCCCGACTGCGGAAGCATATGCGATATGATATTCAACGCGACCGGCAAGCGTCCTGAGGTGGTAGGTAAGCCGCAGCCGCTTATGCCGCTGCTCGCGATGGAGCGCGCCGGCTGTAAGCCCCGCGAAACCGCCGTAATAGGCGACAGGATATATACCGATGTAAAAAGCGGAATAAACGCCGGAGCGGTGAGCGTGCTGGTCATGAGCGGGGAAACCACACCCGAAATTCTCGCCGGTTCGGATATTAAACCCGATATCGTCCTTTCCTCCTGCGCCGATTTTTTGAATTACGTCCCGAGCGAGGCTGAATAGCAAAGTTAAATCACGCTGGGGAAATACTGTAATATTTTTTTAAGTTTCTTGCCGCATATAATTTTTCCTCGGAACAGAGCAACCGTTACAGTGTGAAAATAATTTTCAAAAATTCACAAATTTCTTCACGCGGAGCGTGATGTCATCGCATTTCACTCTTTCTGTATTGACTAAAGCCGAAAAAAATCAAGACGGAAGTTTTGTTTTTCCTTTTTCTGCAAATACAGTGACATTTTTATTTTTTTATGGCGGCCGCGAGTTTTGACTGCGGCCGTATTTGATTTTTTCCCTTAAAACAAGGAAAAAAGCAGATTACAGACAAAGCCGAAGCGGCCGGAAAACGTTTCTTAAAATTATTTATCCGGACAAATTTCAAAAGAAAAACGAAAAAATTTCAAAAATTATCCGTTTTGGGTATTTACATTTATGTAAAATGATGTTATAGTTATACGTATAGCAATTGTGGAGGATAAATAACATGGAATATATATTTCCAAAGAATTTTTTATGGGGCACTGCTACCGCTGCGGCACAGATAGAGGGAGCCGCCCAGAGAGACGGCAAGGGGCTCTCAATCTGGGACGTTTTTTCCCGCATACCCGGCAAGGTAACCAACGGCGATACGCCGGAAGTCGCCTGCGATCATTACGGCCTTTATAAGGAAGACGTCAAACTGATGAAGGAGCTGGGGCTGAAAAGCTATCGCTTCTCGGTGTCCTGGCCGCGTATTCTTCCTGAAGGAAAGGGACAGATAAATCAAAAAGGAATTGATTTCTACAAGCGGCTTATCGACGAGCTGCTTAAGAATGATATAGTACCGAATATGACGCTCTATCACTGGGACCTGCCGTACGAACTGCAAAATCTCGGCGGATGGCTCAACCGTGACGTCGCCAAATGGTTCGGCGAGTACGCGGAAATCATTTTCCGTGAGTTCGGCGATACCGTGCCGCTCTTCGCCACTATCAATGAGCCTATCGCGACATATGTCGGCTACGCCTGCGGAGCGTTCGCACCCGGATTAAAGCTTGACCGTTTCGGCAAAACCGCGAATCATAATATTCTTCTTGCCCACGGAGAGGGCGTATCGGCGTTCCGCGCCGCGAATCTTAAAAACAGCGGCATAGGAATAGTGGTGGATATATGGAAACGTCACCCGGCGAGACCGGACAACGAGGAAGACGTAAGCATTGCCCGCCGCGAGAATGAGGAATCGTATCTTTCGTACCTTAACCCGATATTCAAGGGCAGATATTCCGATTATCTTCTCGCGAAAATGGAGCGTGAAGGCACCATGCCCGAGATAAGGGACGGCGATATGGAGAAGATAAGCCAGCCGTTAGACTTCTTCGGCTGCAACTGCTATAACCGTGTCGTGGTTTCGGCGGAGCAGTCTGAAATACTGCGTTCGATTGAGCGCAACGGAGGGAACTTCCTTGAGCGCGGCGTGGAGTTTTATCCGAAGTGCGTATATGACGCGGTGAAAATGCTTAAGGAAGAGTTCGGGCTGACTATACCGATTTACATAACCGAAAACGGCATACACGGGGAAAACGAGGAAATAGGCGCTGACGGCAAGATTCACGACGAGTACCGCATCAAATATGTGGAGGGATTCCTGAAGTGGATACATAAGGCGATAGAGGAAGGCATCGATATAAGAGGCTATTATCTTTGGTCGCTGTACGATAATTTCGAGTGGAGCGCCGGATATTCATACAGGTTCGGGATAATCCATAACAATTTCGAGACACAGAAGCGCACATGGAAGGACAGCGCGTACTGGTACCGCGACGTGATAAAAAACAACGGACTGAAGTAAAAAGCGCCGTTAATCGGTTACTCGTATAACAACAAATTGGTTTTGTTTTCGTTTTGCGCATAATTTAACATGAAGTAGGCTTTCCTGTTTTTATATTAAATTTGCGTAAAAACAATTAAATGATTGTGCTTTTTAGTCGCAAATATCCAAAGTTTTTGTAAAAAACGGTTTCAGATATAAAATTATACAAAAAAATTGTTGCAATGATATAATGCGTGTAGTATAATTACGGTATGAAACACGTGTCACAAACGCCTGCAAAATCAATAGCAAAAGGAATGATTGTATTGCTGAGTTTACTTAAAAAGACCGCCGCGGCTTTTCTTGTCGCCGCTACGGTTGCCGCATCGGGTGCGGTTTGCGGTGTTTACGGAAGCGCCGAGGAGAGCGCGGGCGCGGCTGAAGCGTCCGGTGAGTCGCAGGGTACGGCAATAAGTGATTACGGGGAGTATTCGGAAGCGCTGTCCGGAACGGAAAGCGGCGGTAAAAGCATTGCCGTAGACCTCAAAGCCATCGCTTTTTCCGAGAACGTGACCGTTGAGGAATCATATGAGGGCTGTGAGGGCACCGCGGTTATAACCGGGGAAAACAGCAAAGTCGGCTGGAATGTAACGGTTCCTGAGGCGGGTCTGTATTATGTGAGAATAGGATATCTTCCGCTTCCGGGCACCAATTCGGAAATACAGCGGAAATTCCTTATAGACGGAAAGCTTCCCTTTGAGGAGGCGGGCGAAATTGAGTTCGGACGGGTCTTCGGCTTTGAGGAAACGGAGGACGACACCTCTTCACCCTCAACGAAGGAGACAAGCGGCTGGACAACCGCCGTTCTTTCGGACGCTTCCGGTATGTTCGGAAAATTCGCCTTTTACTTTTCAGAGGGTGCGCATACGGTAGCGCTTGAATCGTCCTCGGAGCCGATGGCGGTCAGTTCCGTTGTTCTTGAGCAGGCGGAGGACGGGATCCCGTCTTACGAAGAGGCGCTTGAGTCTTACAGGTCCCAGGGAATAACCGAGGTTAAAGGCGCTTTGGACGGCGGAATACTTAAAATTCAGGCTGAGGACGCGTCCGCGGTATCAAGCTCGGCGCTCTATGCGACGGCGGACAACAGCTCTCCGGCGAATGAGCCGTACAGATACGATGAGCAGAAAATCAACGTGATAGGCGGAACCAAATGGCAGGAGCCGGGAGCGTGGATATCATGGGAGATAGATGTGCCGGAAAGCGGCCTTTACAATATAGGCTGCCGCTTCAAGCAGAACTTTCTGCGGGACGTTCAGTGCGTCAGGCGCCTGTACATAAACGGCAAGGTGCCTTTCGCGGAGGCGGAGAACCTGCAGTTTGAATACGACAACAAATGGCAGCTTGAGCTTGCCGGCGGAGATGAGCCCTATCTTTTCTACCTTGAAAAGGGAGTCCAGACCGTAACAATGGAGGTAGTGCTCGGTGAGCTGTCGGGCTCGCTCGTAAAGGCGACCCGCAGTCTTGACAACCTCAACAACGCCGCGTGGAGACTGCTTACGCTGCTCGGTTCGGAGCCGGATCTTTACCGTGACTATAATATTGACCAGTATATGCCCGACGTTATAGAGACCTTTGCCGCCGAAGCCGAGGCGCTCAGAAGCGTGGCGCAGGAATGGGTTGACCTTACGGGAAAGCAGGATTCAAACGTGGCTCAGATGAATCAGCTGGCGTATCAGCTTGATGAAATGGCAGACGACCCGGATCAGATACCGGCGCTGTACAGCCAGTTCAAGGATTCTCTCAGCACCTTCGCGAACCTGCTGCTCGATGTAAAAAAGCAGCCGCTGCTGCTCGATTACCTGTTCGTATCCGAGGCGGGCGCCGAGCTGCCCCGCGCGAACGCAAACCTGTGGGTATCCTTCAAGGACGGCGTGCTTAAATTCATATCCTCGTTCTTCAACGATTACAATAATCTTTCAGGCGGCGGAAGCGGCAACTCGATAACGGTCTGGGTAGGAAACGGCCTGTCGGGCGGACGTGACCAGGCGCTTGTGCTAAGGCGGCTTATCGTCGGGAACTTCACGCCGGAGTACGATACCTCTGTAAACCTTCAGCTTGTTCCGTCCACGACGATCCTTACGGCGACCGTTGCCGGAATAGGACCTGACGTGGCGCTGCAGGTTACCGGAAGCGAGCCGGCAAACTACGCCATGCGAGACGCGGTCGCGGAGCTGTCCGGGATGCCGGGCTTTGACGAGGTGGCGGCGCGCTTCCCCGAAAGCGCGCTCACGCCTTACACCTACCGCGGCGGAGTGTACGCCATACCGGAGACCTTCTCCTATATGATGATGTTCTACCGCCAGGATATTCTTGAACAGCTCGGAATCGATATCAACTCCATAAAAACGTGGCAGGATGTGATTTCGGCTCTCCCGACCATACAGGGACAGAATATGAATATATCCATGATGCCTAATTTCAATTCCTACGTGACGTTTTTGTATCAGATGAACGGCAGGCTTTACACCGAGGACGAAAAAAACAGCGCGCTGGATACAAAAACCGCTCTTGACGCCTTCAATTATTTCATGCGGTTCTATACGGACTACAATCTGCCCTATTCCTACAATTTCGTGACACGTTTCCGCACCGGCGAGATAGTTATCGGAATAGAGGATTACAGCAATTACAATCTGCTTCAGATTTCCGCGCCGGAAATAAGCGGAAAATGGGGAATGACCACGATTCCCGGCTTTGAGAACGAGGACGGCACCGTAAACAACACATCCTCGTCTACCGGAGCGGGCTGTGTGCTTATGGCGGCGAGCAAGGAAAAAGAAAGCGGCTGGGAATTTATGAAATGGCTCACCTCCGCCGACACCCAGTACCAGTACGGCAAGGAGCTTGAGAATGTAATGGGCGTCGGAGCGAGGTACAACACCGCTAACCTTGAGGCGATGAAAATGCTTCCGTGGCGCACCTCCGAAATAGAAGTGCTGCTTGAACAGATGGACGCGACACAGGGCGTGCCTGAGGTTCCGGGCGGATATATGACAAGCAGGAACGTCGGATTCGCGATAGCTACGGTGTACAGTGAGAACGTAAGTACACGCGATACGCTGCTCGGCTATATTGATCAGATAAATCAAGAAATGCTGTTGAAGCGCCGGGAATTCGGACTGGAATGATTTTCGGATTTTGATGTTGAAAGGGTGGAAGGTATAAATGTTTCCTGGCAGATATGCTTTTAAAGCACGGCTGAAAAGCGATTGCAGGCTTACGCTCAGGGCAATGAGAAAACACAGGGTTCATTACTTGTTCATGCTCCCTTATCTGCTGCTGTTTACTTTATTTACGATTCTGCCGGTAATAGTGGCGGTGCTGCTCAGCTTTACTTCTTTCAATATGCTGAGCGCGCCGGAGTTTATCGGTGTGGATAATTATTTCAGGCTTTTCCTGAATGACGATATATTCATTATAGCTCTGAAAAACACGCTGCTTTTCGCGGTGATCGTCGGACCCGGCGGTTTTCTGCTTTCCTTCTTCTTCGCGTGGCTGATAAACGAGCTTTCGCATAATATGCGTGTGTTTTTCACTATCATTTTCTACGCGCCGTCAATTTCGGGCGGAATATACATTATATGGAACTATCTCTTCAGCGGAGACGCTCAGGGTTATGTGAACAGTATTCTCAGAAAGCTCGGCATAATCCAGACGCCGATACAGTTTTTCCAGAACCCCGACTATATGTTCCCGATACTTATAGTGATAATCCTCTGGATGAGTCTCGGTACGTCTTTTCTGGTATTCATAGCCGGTTTTCAGGGTGTTGATAAGCAGTATTACGAGGCCGCTGCGCTCGACGGCATCTCAAACCGCTGGCAGGAGCTCTGGTATGTGACCCTGCCCATGATGAAGCCGCAGCTTCTGCTCTCCGCGGTGCTCAGCATTACCGGTTCGTTCGGAGTCGGCGACGTAATAACGAACCTCTGCGGTTTCCCGAGCACGAACTACGCGGTTCATACGATAATGAACCATCTGTCGGATTACGGCACTACGCGGTACGAAATGGGATATGCCTGTACGCTTGCGACGATACTGTTCCTTATGATGATTTTCTGCAATTCGGTTATACGTAAACTTCTGAAAAGCGTAGGTACTTGATATATGTCTATTTTACGTGTGATTTTCAAGAAAAAGGTTTCCCGCTCAATCGGCGGCGATATAGTGCTTGTGGTATTCCTGTCCCTTATAGGAATACTGATGATACTGCCTTTTGTCTACACAATTTCCACATCGCTCAAGCCGGCAAACGAGCTGTGGCTTTTCCCGCCCAGGTTTTTCGTGATAAAGCCGACTTTAAAGAATTTCAGCGATTTGTTTTCCCTGATGTCGGATTCGTGGATCCCCTTCAGCCGGTATATTTTCAATACGGTCTTTATAACCGCGGCGGGTACGCTGCTGCATATAGTGCTGGCGTCAATGTGCGCTTATCCGCTTTCGCGCTATAAATTTCCCGGCTCGGGATTCATATTTACGGTAATACAGACGACGCTTATGTTCAGCTCGGCCGTTACGGCCATTCCGAGCTTTATAATAATGTCCAAGCTGCACCTGATAGACACATACACCGCGGTTATTTTTCCCGCGGTCGGCGCGCCGCTGGGACTCTTCATTATGAAGCAGTTTATGGATCAGACGGTGAACCTTTCCGTTCTTGAGAGCGCCGATATAGACGGTGCGGGCGAATTTGTAAAATTTTTCAAGCTGGTAATGCCGATGGCTAAGCCTGCGTGGATAACGCTTATGATTTTCACGGTTCAGTCGCTTTGGGGGCTCGGAAGCTCGTCTTACATATTCAGCGAACAGCTCAAGACCCTTTCCTACGCGCTGAGCCAGGTTCAGGCGGCGGGCATAGCCCGCGCGGGAGTCGGAGGAGCCATTACCGTGCTTATGATGCTGGTTCCGCTTGCGGTCTTTATTGTTTCGCAGTCCAATGTTACGGAAACAATGTCGACGTCAGGCATGAAAGATTGAGGTGTTTTTGTGAGATATTTGAAATACCTTTCTGCGTTACTGATTATCGCGCTGATGCTTTTTCAGGTAACGGCGGCCGCATATGAGGGAAACGGCGGAAGCACCAGCTATACATATGACGAAAACGGAAATGACGTAAGCATACCCGACGCCTATACCTTCAAGAAGTCGGTCGATATAACCGATTCCGAGGGTGTGCGGGCGAGCGATCCGCACGGGCTTGTTGTTTCAGAGGAGACGGGGAAAACGTATGTGGTTGACACGGGAAACAACCGCATACTGGTTTTTTCCGACGATTTCAGCTACGAGAAAGCCCTTTCCGAATTCAAAAACGGCGGGGAGACGCTGCAGCTCAATCAGCCAGAGGGAATGTTTGTTTACAAAAACGGCGATCTTCTGATAGCCGACACTCAGAATAACCGCATTATTAAATGCAACGCCGACGGCAACGTCAAGCAGGTGATAGAGCGTCCGGAAAATATGACCGGCGTGAGCGACTCGGAGGTTTTCCTGCCCGTCAAGCTCGCGGTTGACAGCATAGGGAGAATTTACGTGGTGGCGCGCAATATCAACCGCGGCATCATTCAGCTCGACAGCCAGGGCAAATTCATGGGATACATAGGCTCCCCTCAGGTGCAGTACGATATTATGACCATCATATTAAGACGTTTCTACACCGAGGCGCAGCAGGCAAAATCGGAACAGTTCGTTCCTACCGAGTACAACAACATATGTATGGACGGCGAGGATTTTCTGTGGGCGACGATAAGCTCCCTTGACGCCGAGGATATAGAGAACACGATAAAGTCAAAGGATAAATCCGGCTCGGTCACTCCGGTGAAGAAGCTGAACACAATGGGAACCGACGTTCTGAAGCGCAACGGCTTTTACGCTCCCATGGGAGACCTTGAGTTTGACGAGGAACCATCGAGAATCATCGGGGTCTCGACCTCTGACAACGGTGTTTACAGCATGCTCGACCAGCAGAACGGTCACGTTTTCACCTATGACGACAACGGAAATCTGCTTTTCGTTTTCGGAAAGCTCGGAAACGAGAAGAGCAGCTTCCAGACGCCCGCCGATATACGCTACAAGGGCGACCAGATTCTTGTGCTGGACAGCGGACTCGGGAAAATTTTTGTTTTCAGTCCGTCATCATACGGCGAGCTTGTCCTTGAGGCTGTCGCCAGCCAGTATAACGGAGATTACGAGGAGGCGTACGGACTGTGGTCGCAGCTCGCGAGCCAAAACACAAATTTCAAATACGCTTTTGTCGGTCTCGGAAACGCAATGCTTGAACAGGGAGAATACGACGCGGCGCTCAAATATTTCAAGTATGCCGAGGATACGGAACGCTATTCCGATACGGTTGAAATAATCCGTAAGCAGAATGTGCAGAAATACTTTCCGGCGATAATGGTAACGGTCATAGTAATAGCTGTTGTCATACTGCTTTACCATATAATCAGGCGTTTCGTAAGATACTATAAGGGCAGTTAGTATGAAGTCAGGAGTGAATAAATATGGGTACCATGCTTAAGGAATTACGGTATTCTCTATATTTGACCACGCATCCGTTCAAGGGTTTCTGGGAAATCAAGCACGAAAACAGGGGAAGCCTGCGCACAGCGGTCTTCTGGCTCGCGGCGTATACCTTGCTTTCGGTTCTGTCGGGCTTCTGCACGGCTTATCTTTTCAATCAGGACGGCGGCGTGAATTTCAACGTATATAAAAGCGTAGCGACAACACTCGCGCTGTTTTTCCTCTGGTGCATTTCAAACTGGAGCCTTACGAGCCTTTATGACGGCGAGGGTAAATTTGTGGATATAGTCAAAGCCACAGCCTACGCGCTTATCCCGCTTGTGCTGGTGAATATCATTCTCATTCCCATGAGCTACGCGCTCGTTCTCACCGAGGCTTCATTCTATACCATGCTGACCAATCTTGGTTACGTGTGGATGGCGTTTCTGCTTTTCAGCGGGACACTGGTGACGCACCAGTACACCTTCGGCAAAACGGTGCTTATGATAATATTTATACTTCTCGGAATGTGTATGATAGCGTATATTGCGCTTTTGTTCTTCAATCTGATTCAGCAGATGTCCGGCTTTGTCGTTACTTTCTGGACCGAGCTGAAGCTCAGGATGGGATAGGAAAGGGGGAAGCCGAATGAATATTGCCGGTAAAATTATCCGCAGGGCAGCCGCGGCAGGCTGCGCCGGTATAGTGATTATGCTTTCGGGCTGCACGGACGTGCTTCAGCCGGCCGATTCCGTCAAAAGCTATTATGAGTTCAGCGACAGTCAGTTTGTCAACGATCTCCAGGCAGAGGCGAAAACAGGAGCGTACAAGGCGGCCGAGCACGAAACGCAGGCGCTTGCCTCAATGGAAGAAATGCTGAGCAACGAATATATTTCTCTTTATATGGGGAAATATTACGATATAGCGGTTCTTGATAAGGAAACGGGTAAAATATTCTTCTCGAACCGCGCGATTTACGAGAATCCCGACGAGCTGAGCGACGAGGGCAAGGCGGACGCTTTTTCCCAAGTCTCCATCGAATATTATGACGGCGCGAGCGCCCAGAACACCATGAGCAGCTATCCGGACAGCATAAACGACGACGGAATGAATCAGGTGCGCACGGAGTGCGACGGGGATACACTGAAGGTTACGTACTGCTTCGGTACAGACACGGCGAATCAGAATATATGCTATGTAATGTCAAAGGAAGGGTACGACGAGCTTGAGCAGCGCGCCGACGAGGTGATAAGCGAAGGCAGGCTAGACAGATTTGATTTCGCGAGGTTCCAGCGTCTTTATCAGGCGGTGGTTTACGACGAGCTTGACGACGCGGGCAAATCGGAAAACATAAAAAAATATCCGGGACTTGAAGAACTCGGAACAATATATGTATGCGAGGCCGATTATCTTACGACTGTTCAGCGCACGCTGATGGAGGAGGTGTCCTCGGCGCTGAAAATGGACGCGGACTTTGTGGCGGAGCAGGAAAAGCTCGTAGGCATTGAAAATTCCGCGGGAGCGGTACAGGCGTATTTTGAGATACCGGTTATTTACCGTATCCACGGCAGGGATCTCGTGGCTCAGATTGATACGCCGAATATCGTGCATGTGGAAAACAGCGGCTACTATCTGACAAAGATATATTTGTTAAGCAACTTTTTCGCATCGACGGCGGACGAGGAAGGCTATCTGCTTGTGTCGGACGGCAGCGGCGCGATTATCGAGAATGACTCGAGAAACGAGAACACCTCGACCCTCACCCAGACCGATCTCCCGTTTTACGGAAGCGATTTCGGGCTTGACCTGTCAAACTCATCCTCGCTTGCACCGTATTCCGTCTTTCCGGTTTTCGGCATACAGCGGGGCTCCGCAGGGGTTTTTGGAATCGTCGAGAGCGGCGACGCGATGGGCGGCGTGAGAGTCAAAACCGAAAACTCGCTTTCAAAATACAATGCCATATCGCCCTATTTCACCTATTACGCTATGGATATAGCGCAGAACGATATACTCGACCAGCAGGAAAACGTTGTTGCCAACAGGGTTTATTCCAAAAAGAAGCCTGACGCGCCGTATGTGGTGCGCTACCATTTCCTTTACGGCGAAAAATCGGGATATTCGGGTATGGCGGCATACTACCGCGCGTATCTCTGCAGCACCGGCTCGCTGACCGAAAAGGATTCAAAAAGCAGCCCGAGACTGGATCTGAGCTTTATCGGAGCCGTGACAAAGCGCCAGATGATAGGCTTTATTCCGATGAATGTAGAGGTCGCGGCATCAACCTTTGAGAATATACAGCGGTTTGCCGAGGAGCTTGAGAAGGACGGTATAGATGACTTCGATATCACGCTTCAAGGAAGCATAAACGGCGGAATGCAGTTCAGGATACCGCAGAAGCTCAAAATAGAGAAATCCATGGGCGGAGCCGAAGGCTACAAAACGCTCGCGGATTATCTTGAGGACGGCGGAAACAAGCTCTATCTTGACGTTGATTTCACAAAGGTTTACCGCAACGGCAACGGACTTGACACCAGCTCCCAGATCGCCAGGTTCATAAGCAACAATACGGCGGTTCTGAGCGGCTACTCGCCGGCCAACGGCGAGCGCGATCCCGAAAGCAGCGCGCATCTGATAAATCCGCTCAGCTTCGATTACATAATCGGGAAATTCAAGGACGCCGCGGAGGACGTCGGAATAAATGAGATACGGGTTTCGTCAATGGGCTCATACCTTTCCGGAAATTACGATGAAAGGCACGGGCTCACAAGGGAGGACACTAAAAATATTGTCATTTCTTCACTTGAAAATCTACGGGACTCATGGTATAATTTATTGATAGACGGCGGAAATATTTATACGCTGAAATATGCCGGAGCGGTCACGGATGTGCCGCTGGAATCTTCGGGTATAAGTATTGAAAGCTATACGGTTCCTTTTGTGGGTATGGTTCTGCACGGGTGTGTGGATTACAGCGGTGTCGCGCTGAACCAGCAGGGCAGCTATCAGAATTCGTTTCTTAAAAGCATCGAAAACGGCGCGGGTCTTCATTATATCCTGATGACCGAGGATCCTCTTCTGCTGGCTGACACAAGCTGCTCAAACTACTATTCGGTTTCGGTCGATGAGTGGAAGGAAGAAATTGTATCGGCTTATGAGCAGCTGAGCGATTTCTTTTACGAGGTCAGTGACAGCGCGATAGTGCAGCACAGCATACTTTCCGAGAATGTGGTTCAGGTACGCTATGAAAACGGAAGCAGTGTATTGATAAATTATAACGATCAGCCTGTGACTGTCGGCGAAACGACAATTGACGGAATGGATTACTGCTTGCTGAAATAAACCAATCAAAAGGAATGGGATATGATGAATTTTCGTAAATCCGATCTCCGAAAAAAACACGTCGGAAACCTGATGGACAGAAAAAACCGAGCCGGTTATCTGTTTATCGCTCCGTTTCTTTTCGGAATGCTTTTCATTTTTCTTCCTGCTCTGGCGGAATCTTTCAAATACTCGTTGGAGTTTGCCGCGATAAAATTCAATTATGTCGAGCAGGAGTATATAGGGTTTGAAAATTATGTTGAGGCCGTAACAAACGACACTGATTTTTTACCCATGCTTTACAGCGCCATACGCGGCACGCTGGTTGATCTGGTGGTAATACTGTTTTTCAGCTTTTTCATCGCCAACGTTCTCAACCAGAAGTTTATCGGCAGAGGCGCCGCGAGGACTATTTTCTTCCTTCCCGTGCTTGTGGCAACTGGAATTATAGCCGGAGCAGACGTCAACAATATGGCGACATCGTTTTTCAGCTCGTCGAGCAATACCGGCGAATCTATCTCAACGGCGTTTTCGGGGAACTTCTCCTCCTTCTTTGACCTGAGGTCCCTGCTTGAGTCGGCGAACCTGAACAGCACCCTTACCGGAGTGATAATATACGCGGTGGACAATACTTACAGTGTAGTAAACTCGTCGGGTGTGCAGATACTGATTTTCATATCGGCGCTCCAGTCGATACCCAGTTCGCTTTTTGAGGCCTCAAAGGTGGAGGGCGCGACCAAGTGGGAGGAGTTCTGGAAAATCACTTTCCCGATTCTCACGCCGATGATACTCGTAAATATAGTGTATACTATCATAGACTCCTTTACAAATCCGAAATATGAGATACTGCAGTATATTCTGGACAATTCCTTTACTCACAGCAGGGGAATAGGATATGCCTGCGCGATGTCTTGGATGTTTTTCGTGATTATCCTGCTTTGTCTCGGAATAATCTGCGGGATACTCTCGAAGCGTGTTCAGTATCTGGATTAGAAGGGGGGGTTGAAAAATGGATGCATCTGTTAGAACATCGCCGCGGAGCGGCGTGCGGCTGGAACGTTTTAAATCAAAGTATCTGAAGCCCCAGACACTGACCTCGGTTCTGTGGGTGATTGTCAGAGCGATAATTCTTCTCGGTCTGTGCTACATTATTCTTTATCCGTTTTTTATAAAGATAATCAACGCCTTCAAGACCTACTCTGATTTTATCGATCCGACTGTAAGGTTCCTGCCGAAAAATTTTACGTTAGACAATATAAAACATGTAATAAACGAGATGAATTACTGGACCACGCTGAGGAATACGGTTGTAATCTGCCTGATACTCAGCCCGCTGCAGACTCTGGTGTGCGCTGTTACCGGCTACGGCTTCGCGAGATTCCGCTTCAAGCTGCGGGGAATATGCTTTTTCCTTGTCATTTTCTCGCTGATAGTGCCTTCCCAGACGATTCTGCTGCCGCTGTATCTCAAATTCAAAACCTTCCTCGGAGTCTTCAATCTCATAGGAACGCCGTGGCCGCTCGTGATTATGTCACTTACGGGACTCGGAATAAAAAACGGGCTTTACATTTTTATGTTCAGGCAGTTTTTCAGGAATATGCCCAAGGAGCTGGAGGAAGCCTCGTATCTTGACGGCTGCGGCACGGTTAGGACGTTCACGAAAATAATGCTTCCCGCCGCGACCTCGACAATGGTGACGGTATTCCTGCTTTCACTGGCATGGCAGTGGACGGACACGGTTTTCACGCCGAGATTTTTAGATGATATAGATATAATGTCGCGCAATGTCAACGCTCTGATGCAAAGCGCCGGAAAGCCGATAGAGGTGGCGAATTACGTAAATATCGGAGCGGTTCTTGCGGTGATACCGATCGCGTTGGTTTATATAGTATTGCAGAAATTCTTTGTTGAGTCTATTGACCGGGCGGGTATAGTAGGATAATTTTTGAAAAGGCGGAGTAGCTGTGCGGGTTACAAGGAAAGATGTGGCAAGACGGGCCGGAGTTTCGGAGGCGTCGGTCTCCTATGTTCTTAATAAAAGCAGGGGCGTTTCTCCGGAAATCACCAAAAAGGTATGGGATGCGGTAAAGGAGCTGAACTATACGGCGGATATGGTGGCGCGTTCGATGACAAAGAACGAGACGCGTCAGCTCGCCGTTCTGGCGAACGATCTGTCCAACCCGTATTTTGCCGAGATAATAACCGGCTTTGAAAACGCGGCAATCGACAATAATTATCTTGTCAGCATATGCACCGCCCAGCGTGAAATCGAGAATTATATACGCCGCCTTATCGCCCAGAGGATAGACGGGGTTTTCGTAGTGGGTATGCCGCCTTTGTCGGACGAAAAATACCATGAAATCATCTTCAATATGGTCGAAGCGGGTATCAGGGTTCTGATAAACGGAATAATACTTAAGGACAGCAAGGAAATATCCCACATTTTCGTAGACCATATGACAGGAATCGACAAAGCGGTTTCTTACCTTAAAAGCATGGGGCACACGCATATCGCGATGGTAAGCACCTTCGGCAGAAACAGCAACTTTGATATACGCGACCGTATGTTCTTCTCGGCGATGGACAAATACCTTCCGGACAGTCCGAAAATTTTTGTGAGCGAAACCGGCATAAGGAATCCGGATATGGATTCGAGCTACTCGCTCACCAAAAGACTTCTGACCGATCACCCCGAAGTGACCGCGGTCATTTGCCTTAACGACCTGATGGCGTACGGCGTTATACAGGCGGCGGCGTATTTCAACAAATCAGTTCCCGATGAGCTGTCGGTTATCGGTATGGACGATATATATATATCGAGAAACTTCAATCCTACCGTGACCTCAATCGGCTTTGACAAGCGGGAATACGGAATGATGGCGTTTGAGCTTCTGTATAACCATATAAAGAAGAATATCGTCAAGGATATAGATATCCGGACCGAGCTTTACATCAGAAGCTCAACCGGACTCGCGCCCGGTCTTAAATAATTACGCGCTGGAGCGGCGCGTTTGATTGACCTTATGCGGAAATTTGTCAACGTTTTTTTAAAAAATGAAAAGTTTTTGTACAAATCACTTGCATTTTTATCATAAATGTGTTATAATGCACTTGTGTTACACGTGTAACACCGCTGATTTTAATTCAAAATATTTTCAGTTTCAGGAGGAAATATTATGTTAAAAAGGATTTTAGCTATTGGTGCGGCGTTAGCCGTTCTGCTCACAGTCAGCGCCTGCCGTTCGAGCAAGTCTGCCGAAGACGGAAGCTCGTCCGGTTATACAGGCTCAGACTACACTTATGACGGCAGCTCCGGTTCTTCCGAACAGCAGTCGGGAGACAGCAGCACGACGAGCGGAAGCTCAAACGGCGGACAGACAGGCACAAGCTCTAAACCGACCGCATCGATTCCCAGCAAAACAGGCGGCAACGCGGTCATGGTTGACCCGGGATTTCTTGACGGTATAGATCCTTTTAAGGATCCGGTTTTCAAAGAGCAGGTAACAAATCTCAAGGGCAAGACAATCAAGATCGGAACTTTCTGGCCCAACAACTACAAGTCAAGCAACAGCGACCCTGTGGCTCAGGCGAACGTAAAGGCGATAGCGGCTATTAAGAAGGATTACAACTGCGAAATCAAAATGGTGTATATGGACGCCAACAGCTTTTTAAGCGATGTGGCGACCTCGACCGCCAGCGGAGATATCTACGCTGATATATACGAGATACAGGGCGAGATGGCGGATCTTTATAAGAACGGCTATTTTGCCGATCTCTCAAAAGTGAAGTCGGTAGGTCTCAACACAAACGGCTGGAGCCAGGCTTCCATCGTCAACGCGACCTACAAGAACGTCTGCTACGGCGTCGGTCTTGAGAAATACATAGGATACAGCGTCGTGTATTTCAATAAGGCGCTTGCCTCGAAATATAAGGTCGGCGATCTTTACAGCCTTGTTAACAAGGGCGAGTGGACATGGTCAAAGTTCCGCTCAATATCCGAATCTGTATACAAGCAGTCCAACGGAAAGGTTTACGGCTGCAACGCGACATTTACTCCTTATCTTTTCAATCTGGTATTCGCAAACGGAACCTCTCCGGTTGTTCTGGCGGACGGCATTCCGGTATTCAACGGACTGGATTCAAAATTACTTGAAGCACTCAACTGGCTGCAGAGCTATTGTAAAGCCGGTCTTTACAATAAGAACAAGAGCGGCGATTATGTCACTGCCATCAACTCGTTTATGGCCGGTGAAAACTTCTTCTATATAGGCGGAAACGGCTCCCCCGATATAAATGACCTTTCCGCCCTTATGGAAGATGACTACGGCATCATACCTTTCCCGAAGGGTGACGGTCAGAAGGACTACACCTGCATACTCATGAATAACCGCTTCTACGGACTTGCGAGCAACAATTCGCAGGTAGAGGACGCGGGCAAGGTACTTGTAGCGCTGGGCAACCGCACCTTTACAAAGGCGGCTAACTGGGACGGTGAGCACGCTTCCTACGTTCGCGATAAGGAATCACTCAAAATGCTCCGCAAGATCCGTTCGTATTCTTCGGTGTTCCGTGTAACGACCACTTCTTTCGAAAAATACGCGGCAGACGCCTGCGTCGATCAGAAAATGACACCTAAGCAGGCAATGGAGTCTATCATAAATTCCGCTCAGGCCGAAATAAACGAGCGCTTCGGCGTCTGATGACCTCAGTTGGAGGATAATAAAATGAGAAAAAGAATATCAGCGTTTTTCTCCGTTCTGGCGGCGATCGTCCTGCTGACGGTTCCCGCCTCAGCGGCATCTTCGGGTTCAACCCTCAAAATCATATGTGCCGATGCGGGGCAGGTAATTTTCACCCCGCCTGGGAGCACCCAGTACGCATATCGCTACGGACCTGCTATCCTGATAGACGGCGACCGCATAGATATATGGGCGTCGGCTCCTCCGCTCGTCTCGAACGGCGTAAGATACGGAAACGACAGTATCGAATACATCCGTTCGACCGACGGCGGAAAAACATGGACCGAATGGAAAACAGTGCTTTATCCTACCCTTAATTCCGAGGATCAGTGGTCTACCTGCGACCCGGGCGCCTTCAAATACGGCGATTACTATTATGTGGGATACACCGGCTCGCCTGAGTTCCGCACTAATCCGGACAAAGAAAAGCAAGTTAATAACTTGTTTATTGCAAGAGCCAAAAATCCGGAAGGACCGTATGAGAAATGGAACGGCAACGGCTGGGGCGGCGATCCTTACGCCATTACGAGGTACAGCGGTGACGGCGTGGGCTGCTCAATGCCTTCCTTCACCGTAAAGGGCGATACGCTCTATATGTACTATGTTGATCAGACTCACCCCGATCAGGACTGGAACAGCGAGGGCAATATATCGGTATCGACGTTTTCCCTTAAGGATCCCAACTGGCCGGGAAACGAGCTGTCAAACAAAATGTGCGAGAATAAGCCGGAGGAAGTAAGATACTGTCCGGATATCGATAAATTTATAGGCTTTCAGCTCAAAGGCGGATGGGATTACGATTCATATGTGGAAATTTACGAGTCGACAGACGGTGTAAACTTCACCAAAACATCTTCGTTCCGCAACAATTTCCCCCATTATGCCCATAATATAGGCATAAGCGGAAACAATCTGGGACAGCTTGATTTAAGCATACAGAATTATATAGGCACTGCCTATACGCCCACAGGCGTGGAGGCGTGGTGGGGACACTGGCATACTCAGCTGATCCCGCTTTATATCCGTGAGGAGCAGCCTTCCTCCACAACCTCGTCACAGCCCTCGGGCAGCACTGACAGCTCTTCCCGGAAGCCGACGACATCGTCTGTCGGAAGCACCGACGGCGAGTCATCCGAAACCGAGGTTTCGGAGCCGCAGAATTCGAATATAGAGTCTACCGTTTCAGACGATAAAGACAAGGATAAGGAAGTAAACAACAAAACCGAGCAGCAGGAAGAAACCTCCTATCTGTGGCTGTATATTGTGATCGGCGCGGTTGTTGTTCTGGCGGGAGCCGGAACGGCGGTATATTTCCTTGTAATAAAAAAGAAACACGTATAACGGACACTTTTGCGGGACGGCTGCCGGCGAGCCGGAGCCGTCTGACCGCAGAAAATGTAAAACACAAGGGGTGATCGGATGGGAAAAACGGAAGAGCTTTTTAAAAATCCAACCGCAGAGTACCGCGGCAAGCCTTTCTGGAGCTGGAACGGCAAGCTCGAGAAATCAGAGCTTTTAAGACAGATAGAGGTATTCAGACAGATGGGCATGGGCGGATATTTCTGCCATTCCAGAATAGGCCTTGAGACCGAATATCTCGGTAACGAATGGTTTGACCTTATAAACTCGTGCGCGGAAAAGGGCGCATCACTCGGAATGGAAACCTGGCTTTACGACGAGGACCGCTGGCCGTCGGGTATCGCCGGAGGAATGGTGACAAAGCACCGTGAGAACCGTATGAAGTTTTTAAGAATGACGGTTCTTGAAAGCTGCGAGGATACCGACCGGACGGACGCGGTCGCCGTTTTCGCGGTAAATCTTGACGGACTTTCTTTTTCCGGCAAGGAACGTATTTCCTCCGGCTCGCAGGCGGGCGGAAGAACCGTTTTAAAGTTTACCGTCGAAGATATGGTTCGCGAGGATTCCTGCAACGGGTATACGTATCTTGATACCATGAAGCGGGAAGCGACGGAATGCTTCATAAAGGAAACGCATGAAAAATACCGCGAACACTGCGGAAAGCATTTCGGAAAGGAAATACTCGGCATTTTTACCGATGAGCCCCACAGAGGAGCGATAATGGCGGGCTTCGGCAACTCGAACCCGGATTCCGAGTACCTTTTGCCCTTTACGGATAAGCTTTTTGATGAGTTTGAGTCGGCTTACGGATATGATTTGCGCGATTTCCTTCCGGAGCTGTATCTGTGGAAGGACGGGGAAAAGGTAAGCCCCGTAAAATGGCAGTATATGGAGCTGACGGAGCGGCTTTTCCTTGAAAATTTCCTCGCTCCGATACATGACTGGTGCCGGAAAAACAATATGCTTTTTACCGGACACCTGCTCCACGAGGACAGCCTGACCGCCCAGACCACTATGATAGGCTCGATAATGCGCGCTTATGAATATATGGACGTCCCGGGAGTTGACGTGCTTACGGAGCACAATTACTGCTTCTGGATCGTAAAGCAGCTTCAATCCGCGGCGAGACAGCTCGGAAAGAATAAAATGTTAAGCGAGCTTTACGGCGTCACCGGCTGGCAGTTTGATTTTGAGTCGCATAAATCGGTGGGCGACTGGCAGGCGCTGTTCGGCATAAATCTGCGCTGTCACCATTTGTCGTGGTACAGCATGCGCGGCGAGGGAAAGCGCGACTATCCTGCGAGCATATCCTATCAGTCGGCGTGGTATCCTTATTATTCGTACGTTGAGGATTATTTCTCGCGCCTTAATGTTTTCCTTGAACAGGGCGAGCCGGTATGTGACCTGCTGGTTCTCAATCCGGTCGAAAGCCTCTGGTGCAGGATATACCCGAAATGGTCGTGGCAGCTCGTGCCTATCGATGAGGAGGTGCGGGAAGCCGAGAGAATGTATGAGGAAACCTTCCGCACGCTCTGCGCCGCCAAAACGGATTTTGACTACGGCGACGAGGATTTTATAAAGCGTATGGGCAGCGTGGAGGAGCTGAACGGAGAAACCGTTTTAAGAATCGGCAAATCGGTTTACAGAAAGGTTCTTGTCACGGGAATGAGCAATATGCGCCGCACGACCCTCGGGCTGCTTAAAGAGTTCGCCGATAAGGGCGGAAGCATTATTGTGGCGGGCAGCCCGCCCCGGTATATCGACGCTGTCGCCTCGGACGAGGCCGCAAAACTTCCGGCGGTTTACACCGCGCGTGAGAATATGGTTCAGGCGCTCGGGATTTCGCCTCAGGCAAGCGTGAAGGACGCCGAAGGCAGGGAAATCGGCGATATATATATTCAGCTCCGCCGCGACGGGGAGAATTTAATCGCCGTGCTGATGAATATAAACCGACTTCAGGCGTATTACGGCGCGAGCGTGGAATTTTCCGCGGGAGGCTTTTGTGAGCGGTGGGATCCGAGAAGCGGTGAGATAAGGCTTCTGGCAAAAGGTGACCGCATATCGTTCAAATATGATTTTGAGCCGTCGGCGGAGCTTTGCCTTGTTATTACGGCAGAGGACAGAAAGCTCGCAGAGGAACCGCAGACCGGAAAGCTGACAGGCACGGTTTCCTTAGGCAGCTCATTTGATTACAGGCTTGACGAGCCTAACGTATGCCTTTTGAATTTCGTCGATTACACGGTTGAAAACGGAGAAACCGTTTTTAATAAGGATATTCTTGAGGCGGACAGGGAAATACGCGATATTTTCGGGCTTCCCCAGCGCGGCGGCCAGATGCTTCAGCCGTGGTTCTCACACGGGAAGAACGACGGTAAAGCCGGCAGAGTAAGGCTGAGCTATTCTTTCCGCGCGGATTATCTGCCTGACGAGCTGTTTCTCGCGGTTGAGTCGCCCGATGACTTTGAAATAGAAATCAACGCAAACAAGGGCGCCTTTGAAAAAACCGATAAAAAATGGGTTGACCCCTGCTTCAGCGTGCTGAGAATCAGCAAAAAGGCGTTTAAAGCCGGACGGAACGAGATAACCCTTTCCTGTGACTTTAAGAACAGCTTGAATCTTGAGGCGGTATACCTGCTCGGGGACTTCGCCGTAGGGCTCGACGAAGGCGGCGCGGTTCTTAAAGAGCTGCCCGAACGCATTTTGCCGGGAGACATAACGGCGCAGGGCTTCCCGTTTTACGGAGCGGGCATCACATATTTCGCGGATTTGCCGGTTTCGGGCGAGGGCAGAAGGGTTCTGCAGACCGACGGCTACGGCGCCGCGCTTATAGTTGTGTCGGACGGCTGTGAAGAAAAAGGCATATGGGCAAGACCGTACCGCGCGGATATTACCGGAATGGGTACTGCCGGCGGAAGATTCGGGCTTAAATATGTCCTTACAAGAACAAACACCTTCGGCATCAAGTGCGCCGCCGGCGGTCAGAACGGCTCTTTCTACCATCCGCTTCCGCAGGGAATGACAGCGGGAGTCAGGCTGTGCCGGTATGAATGATACAGGGCGTTTCAATTGTACATCTTTTCCGGACGTCGGAATCCGGAAAATATAAATATAAAATATTGGAGGTCTATTTATGCAAAAAACAAAATCGGCAAGATTTACTTTTTTAGTATCTGTTCTGTTGGCTTTAAGTATGATTTTGCTGTCTTTCTCAATGTTCGGGATAAAGGGCTCTGCGAATACCAGAGCTGACGTCACCGGAGTAAAATTCGACAGCACTTTCGCGGGAGCCGGTGAGCTTAAATTTTATATTTCGGTAACCCCCGCTACGCTTAAAACCGGAAACTACTGGGAAGGCTCGCTCAAGAACGTGATTTCACAGGATGAGCTTGACGCCTTTACGACAAAAATAACCATCAACGGTAAAACACTTCAGCAGTATATGAACGAGAAATTTGTGAAATATGTCCCCGCGAACAGCGCAGGTCAGCTTGACATAGTGTTCGACAATGCCAAGGGCGGCGAGTTTCTTACCTTCGGCGACGAGATAATCGTATTTGAAAAGGGCTGCAAGTTCCCCGGCGTTAGCGAAGCCCTTGAAGAGGATATTACTTACAAATTCAACTTTGTAAGCGGCGGAATAGCTACCGCTGAAAAGGTAGTGGAGCCGACCGTTGAGCCGGCTGAGGTCACCGGAGTACAGTTTGACAGCACTTTCGCGGGAGCCGGAGAGCTCAAGCTCTATATCTCGGTATCGCCCGCTTCGCTTACAGGCGGAAACTACTGGGAAGGCAGCGTCAAGGATGTTATTACACAGGAAGAGCTTGACGCCTTCACGACAAAGATAACCCTAAACGGCAAAACACTTCAGCAGTATATGAGCGAGGGCTTTATAAAATATATCCCCTCCAACAATCCGGGACAGCTTGATGTAGTATTCGACAATGCCAAGGGCGGCGAGTTTCTTACCTTCGGCGACGAGATAATCGTATTTGAAAAGGGCTGCAAGTTCCCCGGCGTTAGCGAAGCCCTTGAAGAGGATATTACTTACAAATTCAACTTTGTAAGCGGCGGAATAGCTACCGCTGAAAAGGTAGTGGAGCCGACCGTTGAGCCGGCTGAGGTCACCGGAGTACAGTTTGACAGCACTTTCGCGGGAGCCGGAGAGCTCAAGCTCTATATCTCGGTATCGCCCGCTTCGCTTACAGGCGGAAACTACTGGGAAGGCAGCGTCAAGGATGTTATTACACAGGAAGAGCTTGACGCCTTCACGACAAAGATAACCCTAAACGGCAAAACACTTCAGCAGTATATGAGCGAGGGCTTTATAAAATATATCCCCTCCAACAATCCGGGACAGCTTGATGTAGTATTCGACAATGCCAAGGGCGGCGAGTTCCTTACCTTCGGCGACGAGATAATCGTATTTGAAAAGGGCTGCAAGTTCCCCGGAGCCGGCGGCGCACTTGAGGAAGATGTCACCTATAAGTTCAGCTTTGTTCAGGGCGGTGTAGCTGACGGAACGCTTGAGGGCGAGAAAGAGCCGGAAAACCCGCCAGAAGATCCCGACGACAAGCCGACCAGCGACAAGTTTGAAGAGGGAACAATAACCTGGGCCGGCGTACATCATTACGATTCCAAGAACTATATCGTTCATCTGAACGTATCGCTGAAGACATTGGTCGCCGGACAGAAATACTATGATAACGGCGAGATAGTCAATATGTCCGAAAATCAGTTCTGGCAGTTCGCTGATTATATTTTCTTCAACGGCTATTCATTCAAGGATCTTATAGAAATGGATCCTGAGATATTCATCACCATACAGGCGTCCGAGGGACGTACCGATAACATCGAGTTCACCGTTTCTCCCGAAGCGCTCGAACGCAATGATATCCCCTATTACGGAACCACCGGAAAGGGCGAAACAATAGATCTGCGCGCGGGATGCCTGCTTCCGAATAAAACCGAGATAAAGACCAATATTGCATGGAATGTCACCCCCGGACAGCCTCAGGGAACACAGACCACTCCCTCAAACATCACCAAGAAGCCCGTAAGGTATTATGACGGCTCGACAGATGAGTCTACAGACAACAAGCCGAATAAGGATCCTTCGGAAAATCCTTCTGGCGGCAGCGAGAAAGAAGAGGATAATACCTTTATAATAGAGGGATTGCTCAGTGACGAGTCCGGCAAGAAGCTCGGCGGCGTATCCATGAGCATACACGGCGCAACAACTACTACACTGATAACCGAAGAGGACGGAAGCTTTTTCCTGACAAAGATGGAAGCCGGCGAGTATACTTTCCTCGTCATTCAGTCCGGCAAGGTTTCAACACATAAATTCAACATTGCTCTTTCGGCCACTGTGAATAAAACCAGTCTTTCCGAGGACGGAAAAACGCTTACGGTTCCCGAGCAGGCCGAGGCAATTTCGCTCAATCTGATATTGGACAGCTCAAATAATCTGAAAATAGGGTCCACAAGTGTACTTACATGGGAAGACGGATATGTTCCTTCTGGGGACGATAACGCTTACGGCAACGCTCCTCTTACCGGAGAAAAATTCGCGTATGGTATCCTTGTTCTCTTTGCAGCCTCACTTGCCGGTGTTCTTTTGATAAGAAAAAGAATCAACGTAAGGTAAAATTCGGTTTGTCTGCTCTGCCTGACGGATTCTTTCGTCAGGCAGAATTTTTTAAAAAAGTAAACAGGAGGTTCTTATGAAGAAGATTTTATCAATCGTAACGGTTATGGCAGTAACGCTTTCCGCGTGCTTTATATCGGCTTTTTCCTCTGTCCTTTCGGCGGCGGAGGAAGTGCCTTTCAAATCTCTTTACACTTTCACGCTTGCAGATACGGATTTAGGATATGAATTAAGGGGCCTTGCGGCGTCGCAGGACGGGGAATACCTGTATGCCGGCTTTCTGCAGAATACACGAAACGTTCTGAAAATTGATGCCGCGGACGGCAGTATAGTCGATGCGTACACGCCCGCCATTCCCGAGATATCGCTTGATATTGACAGATATCCGAAGGGATTGGCGACCGACGACAGGGGCAACCTTTTCGTCGGGATAACCCACGCCGAAAACGGCAACAACCATATGCTGACGCTTGCCGCCGTCCGGCAGTCCGATATGACCGAAATATCGCATATTACCGATACGGTAGCCGAGGCGGGAACAGCGATAGGAGTAAACGGGATAACAGTGGTAAAGCAGGGAGACAGATATTTATGCTATGCGGCAATCTGTTACAGCAATTATTCCATACGCTGCTATGACGTTACCGATCCCGAGAACATCACGCTTTACAGCGGCTTCGCGTCCGACGGGGTTCTTTCAACGGGATTTTCGCCCTATTATCTCGCCGCGGACGGTATGGGCAACGTATACGTGACCGGTGTTGAGAACAGCATATACGGCGTTTACAAGATAAACGCTTCCGGAGAAATTCTGGCTCAGGCGACCGTAAACAGAGCCTACGGAATTGTGCTTAAAGATACGCATATTTTAATCAGCAGTTCGGGCAACGACGGCACAATAACCCTGCTTGACACCGGACTGAATATTCTCGGGCAGTATACCGTAAGCGGACTTTCGGGCAACTTCGTACAGTCGGCAATAGGCGGCGACACGGTTTATATAGCCGACTGCGGAAACGGCGAGGAGGCCGGCGGAATTGCCGGAGCGGTTTACGCCGCGCCGGTTTCCGTGATGGACGGCGACAAGGTGAATATTTCGGCGCTTAAGGCCGATAAAACGCCGGAAATTGACGGAAGTCTTGCCGACGACGTATGGAAAGGCGGATTTGTCACATATACCGATGAATCCTACGGAAAGCCGCTGCAGTTCAAGTTTGTATGGGACGATGATAATCTATATCTCGCGGCGAAAATGATAGACGTCACGCCGTTCTGCAATACCGATAAGATATTCAAGGACGAAGCCGGCGCCGCCGCTGATGCCGCGTATTCGTTTCAGTATGACTGTCTTGAGTTTTATTTCTCGGGGAAAAATACCGAGGGTGAATATGCCGACGACGATGTGCAGTTTATTTTCACCTACCAGACAGACGGCGCTCCGGCTCTCAGAGTGGGCGGCAGCGGAAATCAGGCGGAAAACTACGCCGCAGGAAAGTATGCGCAGGTCAGAACCGCCTGCGAGACAAACGCGTCGGGCTGGAATTTTGAGGCCGCCGTACCTTGGACGGCTCTCGGTGTTACCGATCTTACCTCGGTATTCGGAATCAGCGTAAAGCAGAACGATGATTATCCTGAGGACACGGCGTTTGACAAGGGAACCTATATTTCCTACGGGGACGCGCAGTGGAATATTATGACAGGCAATTTCACGCTTTCGCTTTCCACGGAAAACGCATCTGAAAAATCCGGCGAACCCAAAGCGCTTTCGGCGGAGAAGAGCGGGGCAGAGCTTCAGATTGACGGCGAGCTTAACGAGGCTGTATGGAACGGCGGCTTCTACACATATACCGATGAGGCCACCGGAAAGCCGCTGCAGCTTAAATACGCCTGGGATAAGCAGAATCTCTATTTCGCGGCTAAAATGATTGATACCACGCCGTTTTACAGCAGCGATAAAGCCTTCGCGGACGACGGGAACGGCGAAATTTATACCTTCCAGTATGACGCTCTTGAATTTTATTTCTCCGCTTCAAACCGCAAGGGCGCGTACGCCGACGGCGACATACAGCTGATATTCACATATCAGGAGGACGGAAAGCCGGTTATCGCCGCGGGCGCGAGCGGCTCGCAGCGCGAGGATCTCGCGGCGGGCAAATTCGATAATATAAAATCCGCCTGCACAACAACCGATTTCGGATGGTACCTTGAGATATCAATTCCCTGGGAGACGCTCGGCGTTGATGAGCTTTCCGATGTTTTCGGAATAACCGTAAAGCAGAACGACGATTTTTCAGGCGACACCTCGCTTGATCAGGGAATGTATATTTCGTACGGCGACAGCACCTGGGACAATATGACCGGTAATTATACCCTGACGGCGGCGGGCGGCTCGGGCAGGCCGGATCCGGCGGAGCAGGGCGGAACCGAGAAGCCGGGTCAGGACGGCCAGATTCCGGACGACGGTTACGTTACGCCCGATATCGGCGGCGAAGAGGAGGAGCCCTCCACAGATATATCAGGAGAGAGCGGAAATAATCTTCCCACAACCGGCAGCAAAACAGTGCTGCTTCCGGCAGTAGTTCTTTTAATCGGCAGTCTCGCGGTTACCTGCGTGTATGTGATAAAGAGACGCAGGGCATAGCAGCCGGAAACCGCGGATATAAACGGTAATGTTACAGGAGCCCGCCTCTTTGCCGGGCTCCTGTATTGTATAACGGAACAATACCGCACGGAAAACGGTATACTGATGTAAAAAAAACGATTGATATACAATTTTGAATTTAATATAATGTTTCTGCGGGAATGTTAACGCTCTGGTCTTTTGCGCGGAAGCATCTTCGGAAAGGCATGAAAAAAATGAAAAGTATTCCACTGGAAAAAATAACCGTCTTGGGCGGTCTGGCGCACAGGCTGCTGCTTAACAGCGTCAGGCTCGAATCGGATATTTATATGCCTGACGCGGTTTGCAGACTCGATTCCGGCGGCTGGCCGGCGGACGCCGAGGGGCGCACGCTGCTGGCGCTTGTAAGACAGATGGAGGCGACCGGCAGGGAGCCTTCATATCTGCGCGAGATTCTGCGGAAGGTTTACGGAAATTTCAACGAAAAAGGGTATCTCGGGAAAATCCTTCCCGAAGGACAGTTCGACGAACAGCAGCTTTCGGGTCATAACTGGCTTCTCAGGGCGCTGCTCGAGTATTTCCGTCTGACCGGTTCGCGGCAGGCTCTCGGCGCGGCCGAAAAAATAGTCAAAAATCTTTATATGCCGCTTAAAGGGGCATATGCCTCATATCCGCTGAAGCCGGAGGAAAGGGTTTTCGAGGGCAGACCGGACGGCGAGCTTACGGGCGACTGCATTAACGGCTGGTATCTCTCGACCGATATCGGCTGCGCATATATGTGTATGGACGGTCTGAGCAGGGCGTATAAGGTTTTGGATATGCCGGGTCTTAAAGAACTGCTTTATGAGATGGCGGAGGAATATTCCGCGATTGATTTTACGGGAATATCAATGCAGACCCATGCTACCCTGTCCGCGCTCAGAGGAATACTGTGTTTTTACGAAAGCGTGCGCGATGAAAAACTGCTTGATATTGCTAAACGTATTTTTTCGCTTTATATGGATGAGGGCATGACCCGCAATTACGCCAACTGCAACTGGTTCGGAAGACCTTTCTGGACAGAGCCGTGCGCCATCGTCGATTCGTTTATGGCTGCCGCCGGCCTTTTCCGCGCTACCGGTGAGATAGAGTATTTTGAGACGGCGCAGAAAATATATTTTAACGCGCTCTGCCACGCGCAGCGCAGCAACGGCGGCTTCGGACTGGACAACTGTACCGTGGGGGATCAGATATTTCTTGCCGCCGCCGGCGACGGCGGAGACGCTTACTGGTGCTGCACCATGCGCGGCGGGGAGGGCCTCGCGGAGGTTTCCTCCGCAATAGCAATGGAAGAGGACGGCGTTGTCCATATAGGTCTTTACAATCCGGCGGAGTTAAGCCTCCCTGACGGAAAGCTGGAGATAATAACCGCCTACCCGCTTGAGGGCAGGGTGCGGCTTGAGCTTCACGGTTCACTGCCGGAAAACCGTCTGGCGCTTTTTGTCCCGTCTTACGCCAAAAAGTTCTCGGTTACGGTAAACGGTGTCAAAACCTCGAACCCTCCGGTTGAAAACGGCTTTACGGTTTTTGATATGCCGGCAAATTCGGCGGCGGGGCTTGAATTTGAGATTCCGCTTATCACCGGGGAAGCGGAAAAACATTCCGTTCCCGGATATTTTACGGTAAGCCACGGTTTTCTGCTTCTCGGCACCGACACAAAGGAGGAGAAAAAAATTGATCCCGCGGCGCTTGCCTCCGTCCGGCCGGGGGTTTACTCGTGCGGTGAAAATACGGTTCTGCGTCCGCTGACCGACAGCTATAAGCTTGACCGTGAAAGCATGCTCAACGAAAGACTTCAGATAATATTCAGGAAAGACGGAGAGTAGCCTATGAAAAAAGCGGCGGCTGTATTATTTGTGATTCTGCTTATACCTGTCATGGTATCCGGCGCGGCGGTGCTTAAGAACGAAAATCCGTCAAAAACCGAAAATCTGGGCTACGGGGTCACATATGAGTACTGGGATACCTCGACCGAGAGCGGGGAAATAAAAATGCACTCGCTTTCATTCAATCCGTCAGAGAAAAAGGCGGAGCTGAAGCTGGGGCTCTCAAACCGGAGCGTTACGGGACTTCAGCCCCTGCTCGGAATGTCGCAGGACGCAGATTCGATATATGAGGGCGGAGTCATAGGCGGCATAAACGGCGGTTTTTTCTCGATGGATATTTCCGAAGGCCTGGGAATACCTTTTGATTTTATGGTTCAGGACGGGGAGCTGTATACAAGTCCGCCGGTTCCGTATAAAGGCGAGCCCAATCCGCCTAACGGGTGCGACCCCTACTGCATCGCGATGTATGACGACAATACCGCTTTCGTGGATTACGCGCCGCATATGGACATCACTTTCTATACGGAAGACAATTCATATACTGTGAATCATATAAACCGTATGCGCATGGACGGCTCATATTCCGATTACTGTCCGGACGCGCTGGTTCTGTATACCGATAAGTTCGGCGCCTCCACCATGACAGACAGCACAGGAGGCCAGGAGGTTGTAATCAGAGTAAAGAAAGGCAAGGTCAGGGGCGGAGACGTGCTTGAGGGCACCGTCGAAAGGCTTGCCGAGCCCGGAAAGGGAAACACCGGGATAGAAGACGGCTGCGTTGTGCTGTCGGGCTGTAATTTTTATAAGGATATGTTGAGGGGACTGAAGCCGGGACAAACGGTATATTTCAGCTTTGAATACGCGCAGGAGAGATGGAACAACGTAAAATTCGCCATGGGCGGGGTACAGATGCTTATTATCGACGGCTGGATAAATTCGGGGCTGAGCGGTTCTTCGGATACGGGCGGATATTCGTCCCTGTCGCCCATGACGGCGGTCGGAGTAAAGAAGGACGGAATGGTTATAATGCTTACGGTGGACGGGCGTCAGCCCGGATACAGCAAGGGCATAACCGTTTATCAGCTGGCTCAGCTTATGCTCGAGCAGGGCTGCTATAACGCGATCCACCTTGACGGAGGCGGCTCCACCACCATGGTTATAAACGACGGCGGCCTGAAGGTCGCCAACAGTCCGAGCGACGGGGCGCAGAGAAGCCTGGCGAACGGAATACTGCTGGTGCCGTATGACGGCGAGCCGGATATTGTGAAGGATTCATTCAACACGCTGCCGGATACGCCGTCCGCAGATAATTCGGACACCGGCTCACAGTCCGGTCCGAGCGCAAGCCAGAGCGGACCGGCAGGAAATCCCGAGTCTTCCGGAGAAAATGCGGGCACACAGTCCCCGCCGGATTCTGCCGAACCAACCGGGCCGCAGACCGACGACGGCACAGAAGTCACTGATAGCGCAGAGAATAAGGAAAGCGCTGCTGAGGCGGAAGAGTCTGACGGCACAGAAGTCTCGGAAAACGGCGGTGTTTCGGCGGCAATTATTATTACCGCGGTGTCTGTGACAGCTGCGGCGGCGCTTGCTGCCGGCGCGATACTGCTGTACCGATTTAAACGCAGGAAAAAAGAGCAATAGAAATTTTTGCGCAGCGTTAAAATATATTATCGAATATTTCTGAGGTGGTAAAAATGCAGACTGTTAAAATCAAAAAAAGCAAAACCAAGATGATAGCGCACAGGGGACTCAGCGGAATAGAGCCGCAGAATACCTCGATCGCCTTCGCCGCGGCGGGAAACCGCAGCTATTTCGGAATTGAAACCGACGTACATATCACAAAGGACGGCAAATATGTCATTATTCACGATGACGTCACCTCGAATGTCTCCAATACCGGCCTGACCGTGGAAAATACGGATTTTGAGGTTCTGAGAAACATATATCTGAACGACAACGACGGAAGCGCGGGAAGAATCGAGCTGAAAATACCGTCGCTGGAGGAGTATATGAGGATATGCCGCAAATACGAGAAAACGGCCGTGCTTGAGCTGAAAAACAGATTCGCGTTTGAGCATATCGGGGAAATAATTAAAATCACCGAGAGCATCGGACAGCTTGAGAACACGATATTTATTTCCTTTGATTACGGAAATCTGACCGACGTCAAAAAAATACTTCCCGAACAGCCGGTTCAGTTCCTTACGGGCGAAGAGGTTACCGACGGTCTTATAAGCCGTCTTGCCGGCGACCGCATCGATCTTGATATTTTCTATCAGCGTCTTAATGAGGAAAACATAAAAAGACTGCACGATAACGGCATAACCGTCAACTGCTGGACCTGCGACTCACCCGAGGAGGGCGAGAAGCTCGCCGGCTGGGGCGTCGATTATATAACCACAAATATTCTGGAATAACATTATATCTGCGAACGAAAGGATTAAAGCGCCATGATATCAAAAATGAATTTCTGCGGACAGGACGAAAAGATAAAGAAGTATCTTATGCCCGAAAAACTGCTTTTTAAGGCGGGAGACGTAAGCGGCGAGGAAAATATTTTTATAAAAAAGGATATACAGATTTCCACGACCGAGCCGGACTGCCTTGTGATGAGCAATTCCGGCGGTGGGGAACATGCGGCGGTTCTGCTTGATTTCGGCTTTGAGTTTTCGGGCGGCGTAAAAATCCTTACCGAGGTATTCGGGTGCGACAGCGGCATACCCGAGTTCAGGCTGGTTTTCGGCGAATCGGCGCGAGAGGCGATGAGCGATATCGGCGAGAAGAACTCAACCAACGATCACTCAATGCGCGATTTCACGGTAAGGCTGCCGATGTTCAGCGATATGGAGTTCGCGCAGACCGGATACAGATTTATCCGCATAGAGCTGCTCAGCGATAACGCCACGGTAAAAATCAAATCGGTACTGGGCGTTTTTACTTACAGGGACATACCCTATCTCGGCAGCTTCCGCTGCAGCGACGGGGAACTTAACGATATTTACAGTGTGGCGGCGTATACCTGTCATCTCAATATGCAGGGAATGATCTGGGACGGCATAAAGCGTGACCGTCTGGTCTGGATAGGGGATATGCACCCTGAGATGCTGACCGTGCGGACGGTTTTCGGAAACGATCCGTGTATTCTGAGGGGACTTGATTTTGCGAGCCGCAACAATCCGCTGCCGATGTACCCGAATAATATGGTCACATATGCAATGTGGTGGCTGCTGATAGCGCGCGACTGGTATTTCTACACCGGAGAGACGGATTTCGCCCTGTCTCACAGGGAATATATCAAGGGACTGCTTGAGCAGCTCTGCGCTCTGGTTGAGAGCGACGGCGGCGATAAGCTCGGTCAGCTTAATATGGGCTATTTTTTAGACTGGCCGACCTACGGCAGGGAGGAGGCGAAAGCGGGGGTGCGCGCGCTTTTCGCGATGTCGCTCGACGCCGGAGCAGAGCTTTGCGGTGTCATGGGCGAAAAGGAACTCGCAGATAAGTGCCTAAAAAAATGCAAGCTGCTCGGCAGCAAGGTTTCCGACGTGAGCGAATTGAAGGCTCCGGCCGCCCTTATGGTGCTCGCGGGGCATACCGACCCCGTAAGCGCCGCCGAGAAAGTGCTGCTTCCCGGCGGGGCGAAAGGCTTTTCGACCTTTATGAGCTATTATATGCTTTCGGCGCTTGCCGACGCGGGAAAAACAGCCGAGGCGCTTTCGATGCTCAAAACATATTACGGCGGAATGCTTAAAGCCGGAGCCACCACCTTTTGGGAGGATTTCGACATCGACTGGCTGAAGGACGGCGCGGCGCTTGACTCGCTGTCGGGGGAGTACGATATTCACGGGGATAACGGAGCTCACTGCTATATCGGTTACAGGCACAGCCTGTGTCACGGCTGGTCGTCGGCTCCTGCCGCGTTTCTGGCGGAAAGGGTGCTGGGGATACGTCTCCTTGAGCCGGGCTGCCGCAGGATAGGCATTTATCCCGAGCTTGGCGGTCTTGAGTGGGCGGAAGGGGAATACCCGACGCCTTACGGAACCGTGAGCGTGAAATGCAGAAAAACAGGCGACGGGAAAATCTCGGTTGAATACAAGGCACCTGAGCAGATTGAAATTGAGACCGGCTCCGGCGTCTCCATGTAAGGCCTGCGCAAATATACAAGAAGGTATCAAAAGGAAGAAACCGATTTTGTTTTCGGGGTGTATAATCTCAAAAGCAAAAGAAAAACGCAATAAAAAAGGCAGTCCGTAAAAAC
>CAUHAO010000018.1 GCA_959604355.1 uncultured Eubacteriales bacterium | reverse complement strand
ACACCGTCCTTCGACCTGCACGTCTCCGGGCATGGGTACCGCGGCTCGCGGCAGAAAGAGATATATAAAAAAAATATATATAGAAGAGATGTATAAACACAAATATAAAGGAGATTGACAATGCAGCAGAAAAACTCAGATTACCCCGATTACAGCTACATGACGCCCGAATGGCGCAAGGAAAAGCTGCTCAAGCATCGCATCGAGCATGACACCCGCGCTCTTGCCGCACTCGAAGCGAAAAAACAGAAGCCCGAGGACGCGGAAGAGGGACGCAAAATGACGAAAGAACGTCTGCGCGCGGCGACCGAAACTTTGCGGAAATACAAAGAAGGAAAGCGCGACATAGAACGCCGCATCGTCGAGAACGAGGAGTTCTGGCGTCTGCGCGGCAGGGCGGAAACGGGCATCCCCGCGGCGCAAAGCAATGTTCCCAACTCCGCTTGGCTGTGGTCTTGCATCGTTTCAAAGCACGCCGACCTCATCGACGGCTACCCCGAACCGACGATAATGCCGCGCTCGCTCGACGACCTTGAAGAGGCACGCAGGCTGACAAAGCTCATTCCCGTAGTGCTCGAGCAGACGGGCTTCGAGGACACATACAGCGATGTGGCGTGGTACAAGCTCAAGCAGGGCACGGGCGTCTACGGCGTGTTCTGGGACACCGCGCTCAACAACGGCAAGGGCGACATCTCGATAAAGAAATGCGACCTTGCGAGCCTCTTCTGGGAACCGGGAATAACCGACATCCAGGCGTCGGGAAACGTGTTCCACGTCTGTCTTCAGTCCAACGACCTGCTTTGTCAGCAATGGCCGCAGCTTGAAGCAAAACTGCCGATGCGGACGACCGTGAGCACACAGTTCATCTATGACAGCGCCGTCGACACGTCCGACAAAACGCTCGTCATCGACTGGTATTACCACACCTGCCAAAACGGCAAAAAGATACTGCAATACTGCAAATTCGTCGGCGACACCGTGCTTTACGCTTCCGAAGACGACCCCGCCGTGAGCGAGCGCGGCTGGTATGCGCACGGGCTGTATCCGTTCGTGTTCGACAGTCTTTTCGACATCGAGGGCAGCATCTGCGGCTACGGCTACACGGACATCGGCAAGTCCGCACAGCAGCAGATAGACATGCTCAGCGCGGCGATGATGAAGAACGCGCTCGCGGCGTCGCATCCGAGATATTTCATCCGTGAGGACGGCTCGGTGGACGAGGCGGAATTTGCGGACTGGCAAAACGATTTCGTACACGTTGACGGTGCGCTGGGCGAAGACGCGATCCGTCAGGTCAACGTCACACCGATAGACGGCGTGTATCTACAGATACTCTCAAACAAAATAAACGAGCTCAAGGAAGTGACGGGTACGCGAGACGTGACAACGGGCGGCACGGTGGCGGGCGTTACGGCGGCGAGCGCGATCGCGGCGATACAGGAAGCAGGCAGCAAGCAGTCGCGCGACTGCATCAGAGCGACATACGCGGCGTTCAGGAAGGTCGTCAATCTGTGCATCGAGCTCATCCGCGAGTTCTACGACCTGCCGCGCTGGTTCCGCATCAGCGGCGAGGATTTCAGCGAATACAGCAACAAAGACCTCTGCGGCTTGCGCCGTCCCGTGTTCGACATAAAAGTGAGCGCGCATCAGGCGGATCCGTACAAGAAGATGGAGCTCAACGAGCTTGCCATCCAGCTCTTTGAGATGGGCGCGTTCGACCCCGAAAATGCTGACGCGGCACTGCTGATGCTCGACACGATGGATTTCGCGGGCAAGGATGAGCTTGCGGCGCGCATCCGCACATCTCTCGGCGAAAGCGTCGAGGGCGAATACGTTGCGTATACGTCGGGCGGCAAGAAGAAAATCCGCAAAAACAACCTCAAAAAATCATCCGACGAGCCGTCATGGATGACCAGCGCGCGTAAAAAGTCCCGTCAGGCGGCGATGCCCAAATAGCCGGCGGCGAGGCGCCGCAGCCATGCCCGGCAGCGTGACGCTGCACCCATATCCGGAGGCGTGCAGAAGAAAAGATTATGCACAGTTTCCGCCGGATTTGGATTCGTGCAGAACAAAAGATGAAGCACAGTTTCCGCCGGATTTGGATTCGTGCAGAATAAAAGATGATGCACAGTTTCCGCCGGATTTGGATTCGTGCAGAAGAAAAGATAATGCACAGTTTCCGCCGGATTTGGATTCGTGCAGAACAAAAGATGAAGCACAGTCTCCGCCGGATTTGGATTCGTGCAGAAGAAAAGATAATGCACAGTTTCCGCCGGATCGGGATTGCTTCGGAGGCAAAAGAATAAGCCGCAAAACGCGGCTTGAAAAAGTAAATTAAATGTGCAGTACGTCGCCCGCGACGCAAATTCCCACGGGAATTTGCTCGTTGTGCGCCTCGCAGAGGCGCACAACGGCGCGCCGTGTTCGACATAAAAGATACTTCAAATACTTAAAAAATAAAGGAGGACAAAAAATGCAGTCAACACAGACCGCGCTAATGAAATTTCTGCGCGACCTCGTAAATCTCTTCCCCTCGCGCCCCAAGGAGTGCGATGACTCCGAAATTTCCGACGACATTCCCGAGAAGTGGGGCAACAACTCGGAAATACCGCCCGAATCCGCCGCCACAGGGAGCGGAAGCAACAAAAACGTGCACGAATCCGCCGCCGCAGGGAGCGGAAGCGACAAAAACACACCCGAACCCGCCACCACAGGGAGCGGAAGCGTTACGACGCATGCCGACGTTTGCGAAAAAGAGGAAAAAGGGAGCAACAGCACGGAAATTGCCGCGGAAGACCCCGAAAAAGGGAGCGAAAACGGCGAATCAGATGAAGAATTGACCGATACGGGGAGGAATATCCCCTTCCGTCCCGTCGAAAACGGCATATATGTCGCGCCTCCGCCCGTGTGGCGCGTGGAGCCATCGAAGATGACGAAGCAGGAGATAGAAGACGTCATCGAGCGGGCACGAAACGGCGAAAAGATAACATTCTGACGCCACGTTAAAAGAGATATAGAATCCGGAATCTATATATAAAAAAAGTCAAACCGAAAAATGAAAGGAATCAAAAACATGAGCGAAAACAACACCATCACAAACATCAACCTCACCACCGCCGCAGACAACGGCAACGACCTCTCCCCCGAGATGAAATCCTTCTACGACACCGCACTTCTCACCGCCGCACGCGGCGAGCTGTACCACAACCAGTTCGGCATGAAGCAGGCGCTCAAGGGCGGCCGCGGCGAAAAAGTCGAGTGGAGACGCTGGCATTCCTTCGGCAAAGCGCTCAAGCCTCTTACCGAGGGCGTCATCCCCGACGGCAACAAGCTCAACGTGTCAAAGGTCGAAGCGAACATCCAGCAGTACGGTGACTACACACCCATTTCCGACAGACTTGAGTTCGCGGCGGTCGACAACGTTCTCGCGGAAGCGGCTGTCGAACACGGCGCACAGGCGGGCGAGACGCTCGATGCGATAACCAGAAACGAGCTTCAGAGCGGCACAAACGTCATCTACGCGGACAAGTCCGACAGCACCCCCGTCGAGAGCCGTGCGGACATCACCGCGGACTGCAAGCTCACAGACAAGCTCGTCGCGAAAGCGGCAACGAGCCTCAAAAAAATGAAAACTCCCACCATCAACGGTTCTTATGTCGCCATCATCCACCCCTCCGTCGCGGAAGACCTGCGCATGAGCCAGGCATGGAACGAGGCGCATAAATACGCGGCCGTCAAAGAGATATTCAACGGCGAAATCGGCGAACTGCACGGCGTGCGCTTCGTGCAGACGACCGAGGCGAAGGTCTACGCACCTGCGGAAATCTACGCGGGCTTCGGCAGACTTACCGTCGCGACCGCCGTGTCCTCCTCCACTACCGCGGTCATCGTCAGCCAATCCCTCATCGAAGAGAACGGCGCGGCGTATGTTCCCGAAATCGCCATTCCCGTATACGTTAACGGCTCGGCAAACACCGTCACGAAGATAGAGTACAACGCGGCAGGCGCGAAGCTCACCCTCGGCACCGCCGTCACCTCTCTCTCCGTCGGCGACATGATCTGCGGTCAGGGCGCGGGCAAGGACGGAAGCGCGGTCTACGGCTGCCTCTTCCTCGGCAGAGATGCTTACGGTATCGTCGAGCCCAACGGCGCGTCCCTCGAAATGATAATCAAGCCCAAGGACAAGATCGGAGGTCCCCTCAATCAGTTCAGCACCGTCGGCTGGAAGGCAAGCCACGCCGCGAAGATCCTGTACCAGGAACGTCTTATCCGTCTGGAATGCGGCTCTTCTTACAGCGCAACCGACGAAGAGAACTGAGCGACGCTTCGCTTTTAGCCCTTACAGCCAAATCCGGCGGAGACTGCAATTTCTCTTTTGACCTGCACGTCTCCGGGCATGGCTGCGGCGGCACGCCGCCCGGGTATGACTGCGACGCTTCGCTTTTAGCCCCCTTACAGCCAAATCCGGCGGAGACTGCAATTTCTCTTTTAACCTGCACGTCTCCGGGCATGGCTGCGGCGACACGCCGCCGGGGTATGGATTGCGGGGCGGAATAAAAGCGTAACTCTGTAAATCATCCCACGGCATGCACGCCGGCGGCGCAAATCCCGAAACGGGATTTGCCGCCGTGGGGCCGCGGAGCGGGCCCACGGCGCGCGCGCCGCGCGCTGCCGCCGGCATAATAAAGGAGGAACATATGAAAAAAAATGAAATAACTGTCAAAATCAACCTGCCGTATATACGCGGCGTCGCGGAGGATGACGTGTTCGTCTCCGTCAACTGCCGCACATGGCGCATAAAGCGCGGTATGACGGTCGAGCTTCCCGTCTGCGCGGCGGAAGTGCTCCAAACGTCGCAGAAAGCCGAACGCTACGCGGCTTTACAGGCCGAAAAACTCGCAAAAAACGCCGAATAGAGAAAAAGCGTAAAGGAGTTAAAAATGACAAACATAACCATAACCAAAGCCATCTGCGACGCCGACAGCCTCATTCCCAACGACATCCCCGTCGAGAAAAAGATAGAGTGGCTCAGCGCGTTCGACAGCCGCGTGCGCCTGATGATAATCGACAAGCGCGAGAACGCCCCCGACACGCCATTTGAGGGCTACACGCCCGACACCGACCTGTCAGAGCCGCTCGCGTGCCCCGAGCAAAACAAGGACGTCTACACATACCTGCTTTGCAGCAAAATATGCCTCGAAACGGGCGACATCGCGCGCTTCAACGATATGTCCAAATGCTTCACCGCCGCTTTCAGGCTCTTCCGCTCGTCTTACGCCGCGTCACATCCGCGCAAAACGCGCACCTGCATGTCATTTTGACGGAAAGGAGCGCGAAATGCATTTCGACACTCTCCCCGTCCCGAAATACGACCGCGTAACGTTCGAAGGTCTGCGCGGCATGGGCGACGGCTCCGTTGCGGCGGCTCATAACCTCTGCAACGGCCCGGGCGGCATGCTTCACACCCGCTCTGCCCACGGCATCGGCTCTTCGCTCCCCTCCTTCGGAGGCATCGTCGCCTGCGACGGCGAACCCGTCTGGATAAGCGGCTCAAGCATCGTTTTCCACGGCACGGCGTACGACATCGGCATCACCCCCGGCACAAAGCGCCTCACAAAACTCGGCAAATACATCATCATACACCCCGACAAGGTCTACTTCAACACCCTCGACCCCGAAGACTTCGGCACGATGGTCAAAACCTACACCTCTTGCAACAGCACGACCCTCACCCTCTGCGGCATCGACGGCTCGTCCCTGCTGACGAAGGTCACCGATACCGAGCCGACAACGACACATATCGGCGCAATGTGGGTCGATACATCCGTCATCCCCAACGTCGTGCGCGTGCGCACCGCTTTAACGTGGGTCGAGGTCAAGGAAAGCTACGTTCGCATCGACGCACCCCAAATCGACAGGATGTTCGAGGTAGGCGACGGTGTAAAGGTAGATGACTGCACATTCGGACAAATGAACGGCTACACCCGCGTCGTCTGCAAGGGCGATGATTTCATTGTCGTCGTCGGTGTCGTGCAGGGCTCGCTCAATCAGCGCACGCCCATCACCGTGAGCCTCAACATTCCCGACGCGGCGTACGTCAGCACCGCCGGCGGAAGGCTCTGGTGCTGCGCGCGAAACAACGGCGTTGACCGCATTTGCGCGTCAAAACCCGGCGACCCGTTCAACTTCAATTACTCCTCACAGACGGCGGACGACTCGTTCCGAACCGATGTTTTCACGGACGGAGTGTTCACGGGTGCGGCAACTCTCGGCGACACGCCGGTATTCTTCAAACAGAACGTCATTCACCGCGTTAAGCGTAGTGGCAAGGCGTTCACCGTTACAGCATATGCGTTCCCCGGAGCGGACATCGGATGCGGCGAAACGGTCTGCACGATGGGCGAAAAGGTCTATTATTGCGCGTCGGACGGTGTGCGCGTCTATGACGGGCGCACATCGGTGCTCATTTCGGGCTCTCTCGGCGACGTTTCCTTCGCGGGAGCGGTCGCGTGCGTGTGCCGAGGGCGGTACATCGTAAGCGTCGGCGGCAAAGCGTACATATGGTCATCGGCCGACTCCGCATGGACGACATGCGACTGTGCCTCTCAGGCGTTCGCGGTCTGCGGCGACAAAGTCTATTGGCGCGACATCGCGGACGGACGGCTCAAATGCTTCTGCTTCACGCCCGACGGCTTCGACACGGAAAACGACTGCGCGTGGAACGTCACAAGCGTCCCCGTCGAGGTCGGAAACAGCAGGCGCGTAAGCTCCGTCAGCGTCTGCGGCATCTTCCCCGCGTCGGCTCAGGTTGTCGCGGAATACAGCGACGGCACACGGGACTGCTTCACCGTAAGGAGCAGTGTGCGCAGGACGTTCGAGCTTGCGGCACGCGAAAAGAAATGCGGCTCGGTGCGCGTGAGCGTCTGCGGCATCGGCGCGGCGGCGGTCGGCAGCATCGGCGTGAAAACGCGGCTCGCAAATTAAAGGAGGTCAACAAAGAAAATGCTTAAACCCATAAATTACAGCATCAATCTCGACTGTGCTCGCGACGGCAGTCAGGCGACGGTGTGCGTAAGGCGCGGCGACACCGCCTCAAGACGCGTCACGGCACGTCTCACATACCGCGGCAGACCCTACGTCATCGGCGCGGGCTGCACAGCGTCGGTACGGGGCAAAAAGCCCGACGGCACAGTCTTTTACAACGCCTGCGGCATAGACATCGACCGCTGCTCTGTCATCTATGACATCACTTCGCAGTCCGTCGCGGCGGCGGGGCTCGTAACGTGCGAGATAGACATCCTCGGCACGGACGGCGAGCGCCTTGTCAGCCCGTCATTCACCCTTGCGGTAGAGGAAAGCCTCTGCGACGACGCGGCGGTCGAAAGCGAGGACGAGTTCACGGCACTGCAAGCCGCACTTTCCGAAGCGTCAGCGTCAAAAATAACTGCGTCGCAGGTCGTTAACGGTCATCTCGTGCTCACGTTCGCGGACGGCACGTCAAAGGACGTCGGGCAGGTCGTCGGCTCTCCCGGCGCAAAGGGCGACAGGGGCGACAAGGGCGATAAAGGAGACAAAGGCGACACAGGCGCGACGGGCGGCATACAGTACGCGACGTTCGAGGTCGAGGACGGCATGCTTTACGCGCGCGTGCCCGACTCAGGCTCGGACATTACCTTCGCCCTCAACGGCGCATGGCTGGAGGTGACGGTATGAGTACCACGGTAAGACTCGGCAAGGTGCGCTTCACTCCGCGCGGGCTGTATAACGCAGCGACAGAATACGCACCTCTCGACGTCGTCGCATACGGCACGGGCGCGTACGTCGCTCTGCGCGATGTCTGCGGCGTCACACCTTCGGACGACGGCGTGAATTATTCCATGCTCTGCGCAGGCGGCGGCATGAATGTATCCATCTACGACCCCATGGGCGTCGAAGCGGACGCGTTCGATTTTGCGAACCTGCACTCCACGCCCACAACTCTCGGCGGCTACGGCATCACCGACGCGGTCGCAAAAAGCGGCACGGTCACGTCGTTTTCCGCGTCCGACGAAGACCTCACGCCCGGCACGTCACCGCTCGCGACGGGAGAAGTGAGGTTCGTGTATGAGTAATATATTTGTCGGCATAAACGGCACGGCAAAGCGCGTCTCTAAGGCCTACGTCGGTGTCGCGGACACGGCGCGAAAGATAAAAAAAGCGTACATCGGCGTCGGCGGCACGGCGCGGCTATGCTATGCCGGCAGCGGTGGCACGGTCAACTGTTACGGCACGGCAACGCCTCTCTCTCAGCCCCGCGCGTCAGCCTCGGGCGCGGCGGCGGGCGAATATGCGCTCTTCGTCGGCGGCGACAGCGGCTCGGTAACAGGCTCGATGTACAACACGGCGGACGCGTATTCTCAAGCCCTCGTAAGAACGGCGGCGACAAGCATTTCGTCACGTTCGGGCGCGGCGGCGGTTTCCGCGTCGGGCAGCGCGATCTTCGCCGGCGGATACAGAAGCCCGTCAGCCTCGACGAATTATCCGCGCTCGTCGTCAAGTGTTGAGAAATTTTCCCCGACGCTTGAAAAAACGACACTCGCGGCACTTGCCGAAACCGCGGCGGACGTCGCAGGTGCGCAATGCGGCACAAGCGCGTTTTTCGCGGGCGGCATGAACTACAACGACGCAGTCGAAACGCTTCTTGACAGCGTTTGCGTCTACGATGCGGACGGCGTGAAAACTTCCGCCTCACCTCTCTCGTCGGCAAGATCATGCTGCGGCGGTGCGGCATGCGGCACAAACGTACTCTTCGGCGGCGGAAAACCTGCGTCGGATATGACGGACGCGGTCGACGTTTACGCGTCGGACGGCACACGCACCTCTTCCCTCACACTCTCCGCGCCCATGTGTCCCACCTGCGCCTCAACACCGCGCGGCGCGGTCTTTTTCCCGGGAGTTTATAACTCCAAAAAATCCCCCGTCGGCGTCGCGGATTGCTTCGACAGCGCCCTGGTGCGTCACACCGTCACCCTCCCCTCGCCCGTCTATCGCGCGTCACAGGGGGCGGTGCTCGGAGATATCGCACTCTTCGCGGGCGTTGCCACGGCGGGATTCTCCGTGCCGTCCGCAGACGTCATCGCCATCGACACGTCATCCTTCACGCTCGTTGACGCACCCTCAATGTCATCGGCACGTCTGCGCTCCGCGGCCGCCGTAACGGGCGCATACGCGATCTTCGCAGGCGGACAGACCGCCGCAACCTCGGGTGTGTGCGACACCGCAGACGTATATTTCATAAGCTGAAAAGGAGTCACAAAATGAGAAAATTTGAACTTTACAACGCAACAAAAACATACATGTTCCCCAACGGACAGCTCGCGTCGCCCGAAGCGGTGGGCCAGAGATACCCCGCGACTGCGGTCTTTGCGCACGCGGTTGAGACCGACGCGGACTCGGAGGTGCTTTTCGCACTCGAAAATCTCTCCGCTCTGCGCTCACGCCTCGGCATCGACCCCGCCCTCTCCGCACAGGACGCGATAGACGAAATAAATGTCATCGCCAACGCCGCGCCCGAAACGTCAGATATCCCCTCCGCGGAAGAACGGATTGCCGCCGCGCTTGAGGCTCAGCTCCTGCTCGCGATGCCCGACGCGGAAAATGACGCCGAAAACGCCGAAAACACCGCGGACAGCGCCGAAAACACCGCGGGAAACGGCGAAAATATTCCCGAAAACGCCGCCGACGGCGGCGCGGAGGTGACGGCAAATGACTAAAACACCTCTCGGCAAGGTCGCCCCGACACCGCGCGGGGAGTGGAGCGCCGAAGCGGCGTACACGAACCTCGACATCGTGCGCCATGACGGCAAAGCGTTCATCGTCCTGCGCACCGTAACGGGCCTGACTCCGTGCGACGACGGCGAGAACTACCGCCTGCTCTGCGCGGACGGCGATTCCGCAGACCTCACCGCATACGCCGAAAAGACGTGGGTCAATGACGCGATAAGCGCGGCCATAGCAAGCGTCGACACACTTGTCGGAAGCGGGGTGATATCGTGAGCGTCGAAACGAAAATCCGGAGCCTGATATCCGCCTCGAACGCGAAAACGGGCGGCGCGGACGCGACTCTGACAGATGCGCTTAAAACCTTAATAGACGGATACGGAAGCCCGGACCACACGGTCGAGGATTCGATTGTTACGAGGACAATTACAGAATATAGTAACGACAGAGTTACAAAAGTCGGCTATTATGCGTTTTATGGTTGCAAACAACTTACAACCGTGGATTTACCGAATGTCACAAGCATCGAAAGTGGGTCGCTTGCTACTTGCTCGAAACTCACAACCGTGGATTTACCGAATATCACAAGCATCGCAATGTACTCGTTTGACTATAGCTCAACACTCACAAAGTTAATACTGCGCAAAAACACAGTATGTACATTAAGCAATACAAACGCATTTAGAGGGACACCTATAGCAAACGGAACGGGCTATATATACGTACCGTCCGCGCTGATTAATGAATACAAGGCGGCGACAAACTGGGTAACATACGCGGCGCAGTTCAGAGCGTTGGAAGATTACACGGGTGACGGCACGACTACGGGAGAACTTGACGAAAGCAAGGTGAGCGCATGATATATACAGAAACCGTAACGATAAAAGGCAAAAAGTACAAGCGAACATATTCGGACGCGGGGTATATGCTACTGCAAGTCGAGACGGGAAAGCAGTATCAAGAGGCTATAGACATAGAGAACGCCGGATATACATATGAAGAAACCGACGTTTTGTCTGAATGACTGACAACCAGGGGCTTGCATAAATCATAACGGCTCGATTATCGGAGCAAGTTAATATGAAATAATAAAGGAGTAACAGCATGGAAAAATTCTCGTGGCACAGATTTTTTATTAAACTCACGTCGCGTAAGTTCATCACGGCGCTCGGCGGCATGATTGTCTCGGTGTGCACGATGTTCGCCGTCCCGAACAACACCGCGGCGCGGATCGTCGGCGTAGCGGGCGCGGTGCTCTCGGCGCTCGGCTACATATTCGTCGAGGGCTACAACGACAGCTTGGCACCGCTCCCGGACACGGAGGCGGGCAGTCCTAAAGATAATGTACAGAACCCGCAGAACGGCGGCGTGCCGCAATATAATGACACCCCCGAAAGCGGCTCAAAGGAGGAAAACACATGAATTACGAAACAATAAAACGCAACTATCAGCGCGGCTTGTGGCCCGCGGCAACGGTACGCCTCGCGGCACGTAAGGGCGTCATCACCTACGCGCAGGCAAAAGAGATAATCGCCTCCAAGTAAAACATTTTCAGGCATCACCCCGTAAACGACATCGTACAGTCGCCGCCGCATTCGGCGTGTTATTACTGCAAAAAGCGAAGTGTCGCACCACTTGACACCGTAAAACACGCTTTTTGCACGACACATTCCCCACAAAAATGAAACAAAATAAGAAAAGAGAACAACATTAAAAAATGAAAGAGTTTATCGTCAGGTATTGGCTCGAGGTGCTTTTCGGAGCATCCCTAACGGTGCTCGGCGGCGGCTTTGCGTACCTGCGCTCACGCATCGGGCGTCTGCATCAGATCGAACGCGGTATTCTTGCGCTGCTCCATGACAGAATGTACGGCGAATGCTCGCGCCTGCTCTGGCTCGGCACCGCGTCAGCCGAAGACAAGCACAACCTCGAATACCTTTACACACCCTACAAACTGCTCGGCGGCAACGGCACCGCCGAAGCAATGTACAAGCAATGCTTACAACTGCCTTTGCCGAGAAAGGAGAGAGACAAATGACAAGAACACAGGCACGCGAAACGCTCCGCGAGATAATAGACAGCGGCATGCTCAATGACGACGTCGCGTCCGAACTCGACGACATCTGCGACGCGCTCTGCGCCGACGAATGGGACAACTGCGACGGAGACGACGACCGCTGCATCGGCTGCCCTTACTCCGAAAACTGCGATATATGAGCAAGCCGCGACACATGAAAAAGCCCGAAAGACGCGCTGTCGCGACAGGCTCACGCAAAAACCGCGCCGAAAAGGCGGATACTGCGGGAAAATTCGGCAAACGCGTCGTCATCGTCTGCGTCACCGTGATATGCGTGTACACCGCGGCGGCATCAACGCTCTTCTTCCTCACAGGAAGCGAGCCGTCCACTCTCACCGCGTCCGTCTATGCCTTTTTCGGCTCCGAACTCGGCTTCTGCGCCCTCAAACGCGTCCTTTGCGGCAAAAAAGAGGCGTCAACCGCCGCCTCGGCGCAAAATTCATCCGCGTCACCCGGCACACCTGCCTCTCCCGACCGCGACGCGCACGATTAGCGGCGTGTCGCCGCAGCCATGCCCGGAGGCGTGCAACTCAAACGACATCGTACAGTCTCCGCCGGATTCGGCTTCTTTCTGTCGCAAGTTAAAGCAAGGCGGCGTGTCGCCGCAGCCATACACGGACACGTGCAGAGTAAAAGATAATGTGCGCGTCCGCCGGATTCGGCCCGTTGCAGTCACAAGCAAAAGCGAGGCGGCGTGTCGCCGCAGCCATACACGGACACGTGCAGCTCAAACGACATCGTACAGTCTCCGCCGGATTCGGCTCGTTGCGGTCGCAAGTTAAAGCAAGGCGGCGTGTCGCCGCGCCCATGCCCGGACACGTGCAGATTAAAAGATAACACCCTCTTTTCCTCGCACATCCCCCACTCGTTTTCTCGCACATCCCCCACTCGTTTTCTCGCACATCCCCCACTCGTTTTCTCGCACATCTCTCCCTTATTTTCTCGCACATCCCCCCCCACTCGCGGCGGCAATTTCGGAGAAATTGCAGGGCGTCCCCATGGGGACGCCCTTCGCGTTCCCTCGGGAACGCGCGCCGCCGCGCCTCAACTTCCGCATTCTATCCGTCGCATTCCGCCGCCGCGCCTCAACTTCCGCATTCTACCCTTCATATTCCGCCACCGCGCCTCATCTTCCGCATTCTATCCTTCATATTACATGCCGCGGCTCTTTCTTTACGCAAAACATACTTTTACGCAAAGTCGCGCTTATACATATAAATATAATACAGGAGGTCAAAAAACAATGTTAACACCGTTATCCCAAAAGCTTTGCTGGCCCATGCGCTACGTCAATATCACGCAGGGCAGCAACGGCGAATTTTCACATAAAAACGTCTATGCCGTCGATCTGGCGGGCAAGGACACGGGCGCGGATGAGATCTTCGCACAGGGGGTCGGCACGGTCATCGAGATAACCGACACCTCAGTCACCGTGCGCTACCCGAACGTCATCGGACAGAGCGGCACTCTCTACAAATTCTGTGACGTGCGCTTCTACCACCAAACCGCCGACCGAGGCATCACCGTCGGAAAGAAACTCAAAAAAGGCGCCGTTTTCATGCACGAGGGCAAAAAGGGAAACGCGACGGGCAACCACGTCCACGTCACCGTCGTCGGCACGTTCCCCGACGGCCACACCGCGCGCCTCATGCCCGAGCGTATGTTCACCCTCGACCCCGCCGTCAATCTTTTCGTGCGCAACGCCTCAAAAGAGCCCGTCCGCGTCTTCTAGCGGCGTGTCGCCGCAGCCATACACGGACACGTGCAGAGTAAAAAATAATGTGCGCGTCCGCCGGATTCGGCTCGTTGCGGTCGCAAGCAAAAGCAAGGCGGCGTGTCGCCGCGCCCATGCCCGGAGGCGTGCAGAGTAAAAAAATAATGTGCGTCTCCGCCGGATTCGGCTTCTTTCGGTCGCAAGTTAAAGCAAGGCGGCGTGTCGCCGCAGCCATGCCCGGAGGCGTGCATAGTAAAAGATAACTCCCTCGTTTCCTCGCACATCTCCCCCCTCGTTGCTTCGCACATCTCTCCCCTCGTTGCTTCGCACATCTCTCCCCCCTCGTTTTCTCGCACATCTCCCCCCCTTCGTTTTCTCGCACCCCTCTCGTTTCTTCGCACACCCCCCACTCGCGGCGGCAATTTCGGAGAAATTGCAGGGCGTCCCCATGGGGACGCCCTTCGCGTTCCCTCGGGAACGCGCGCCGCCGCGCCTCATCTTCCGCATTCTACCCGTCGCATTCCGCCGCCGCGCCTCATCTTCCGCATTCTATCCGTCATATTCCGCCGCCGCGCCTCAGCTTCCGCATTCTATCCGTCGTATTCCACCGCCGCGCCTCATCTTCCGCATTCTATCCTTCATATTCCGCACCGCGCCTCATCTTCCACATTCTATCCGTCGTATTCCGCGCCGCGCCCCCGCCCCCCTCTCAACATCTACCCTCGCCCCTATTTTGACAAAAATGTAAACTTTTCTCCGTCCCCCTTGACAAACGTGGTCTATTGATATAGACTGTAATTGCAAAGGTCTACGATAATAGACCACAGGAGGATACAATGGAAGAATTGAAGCTCTGCGAAAGCGAATACCGCTTTATGAACGTCGTCTGGGACAACGAGCCGCTGACATCGCGCCGCCTTGTCGAGCTGTGCGCCGAAAACCTCGGCTGGAAAAAGTCCACGACATACACCGAACTCAAAAAACTCTGCGACAGAGGATTCCTCAAGAACGAACAGACAGTCGTCTCGTCCCTCGTCGGGCGCAAAAGCGTGCGCGCATATGCGAGCAACCGCTTCATCGAAAACACGTTTGAAGGCTCTCTGCCGGGCTTTCTCGTCTCTTTCCTCGGCGGCAGGAAAATTTCCGCGTCCCAGGCGGAAGAGCTGAAGAAACTCATCGACGAATATAGAGAAGATTAGCAGTCGCCCCCGAAAGGAGACAAATTTTATGACCGACATTATGCTTAAAGCCGTCAATCTTTCCCTCACCGCGAGCATCGTCATCGTCGCGATAATCCTTGCACGGCTCATGCTTAAAAAAGCCCCGAAAAAATACTCGTACGCGCTCTGGGCGGTCGCCGCGTTCCGTCTTTGCTGCCCCGTTTCCCTGCGCTCCTTTGTAAGCCTTTTCAATCTCATTCCCCGAAAAGGCGTCGTCAGCACCCCCGTCGGTGACCATGCTTCGAGCGTTTCCATGGATATAGGCGTCCCCCCCGTCATTGCGACAAATCCCGTCATTCCCTCAAACCCGATACTCCCTGCCGACCCGATAATTCCCACAAACCCCATCCTGCCGACGGAGCCGGTAATCCCGACAAATCCCATCCTGCCGACAGACCCCATACTCCCCGCCGACCCGATAACCCCGCCGCCCATGACAAGTGCCGACCCTTTACAGATATTCCTCACAATCGCGACCGTCATCTGGCTCGTCGGCATCGCGGCAATGCTCATCTACGGCGTCATTACATATCTGCGCCTCAAGCGCGACCTTTCCACCGCGACGCGCGTCGAAAACGGCGTTTTCGCGTCCGAAAGGGTAAATTCGCCGTTCATTCTCGGCATTTTCCGCCCGAAAATATATGTTCCCTACGGCCTCGACGCGGAAAAACAGTCCTTCGTCCTCGCGCACGAACGCTGCCACATCAAACGCCTCGACCACATTGTAAAGCTCCTTGCGTTTACACTTCTCGCGTTCTATTGGTTCAATCCTTTCTGCTGGGCGGCGTTCATTTTAATGAACAAAGACATGGAAATGAGCTGTGACGAGAAGGTTCTCGGCTCGGGCGCGAACATCTGCAAGCAGTATTCGTCGACGTTGCTCTCTTTTGCCGCCGACACGCGCTTCCCGACCCCGAGCCCGCTCGCTTTCGGTGAAACGTCCGTCGCAAGCCGCATCAAAAACGCGCTCAAATGGAAAAAACCGAAATTCCGCCTCACGCTCGCCGCAACGCTCCTCTGCCTCTGCGTCACCGCCGCGTGCGTCTTCAACCCCGTTGCCCCCACCGACACCACGGACCCGACGGCCCCGACAGACCCGACAGGCCCGACGGAGCGACCCTCACTCACGCAGATAGACTGCGTCACCGTCACCGTCGATATTCCTGCCGTGATATACGCGAGTCAGGCGGCGGCAGAGCCGAACGTATACCTTCCCGACGGCGCGCCGTATTCGGTATACGCGGGCTGGTACGACATGACCACGGGGCGCGGCATCGACCGCCATACCGTCTTTGGCGAAGGGCTTGACCACGCTCTGTACATCTCGTTCACCCCCGCCGACGGCTATGAATTCACCGAAAACATGACCGTGCAGATACTCGGCGCCGACGGCACGCCCGTGAAAATCGACACCGAAAATTCGCCTCTTTATCACGACGGCAAATACTCGATTTTCACAGAGTCTTTCAAGCCCGCTCCGATGACGGACACGCGCGGCTTTGCCGAAAACTTCGCCGTCGACTGGTTCAACGCCCTCAACGGCACACCGCTCAACGCCCTTCTCTACTCCTGCGAGGACTCCATTGTCGATTACATCGACGCGCTCGGTCATTACGCCGCCCATCGCCCGCGCATAATCCGCATGACGTATACCGCCGAGACCGTCGAAACGGTGCAGAGCGAAGGCAAAACGTATCACCGAATCGTTGTAAAGGGCACGGCGGACGACATGGAAACGTCCACCGAGGCGTACGTCTGCGTCGCCCGAAAAGACGAATTCACCGTCATCGAAAAATTCCTCATCATCGACAATTCCTTCGACAGCGCGGTGCGCGGCGTGCATAAGCCGATAACTCTCAGTAAATTCATCGACCCGAAATACAGCCGATACACAGACTCGAAATACCGGGAGGACTGGCACATCACCGCCCGGACGCTCTTTGCCGCCGACAGGCTCCTGTTCTCTCACGGCTGGGATGACGGCGACGAGAAAATCATCTCGGGCGCGGTCGAAGACATCTTCACGACGTTCTACGGCACGGATTTCCGATTTATTCCGGACAAATCCGTCACGCCGCAGATCGCGCTCGAAATGGTCGTGCGCTCATACCTGCACGACAACCCCGAAGCGGAAAGACAGATGCTTTGCGACCTCCCGTATGAATCCGTTCGTTTCTCCCTTTCTGCCGAAGACGCGCAGATATTCCTTCATCGTCTTTTCGGCTACAGCACGGATATCAGACTTTTCAAAGACTCAACGACAGTTGTAAATACGCATGTTGCGCAAATCACCTTTGACGGCAAGTTTTACAACCTCGTTCCCATGCTTTGCGCAGGAGACGGATACGACGAATACATGGCAGAAGAAACGCCCCTCTGCATTCCCGTCGGCTACGACGTGCGCTCCGACGGCTCGATAGTCATCCGCGTCAAGTACGGTATGCCGGAATACGACTATACCGAACAGACCGCAAGGCTCTACGCAGACAGGCAAAAAACGGACCTTCTCCTGGCGACAGGCATTGGCGAAGACAGCGATATATCCGTTGCAAAAGCGGCGATAGAAAACTTTATAACGTCTGCACATAACATGGGGTTGAGCGTTGTTTTTCCCGGCCTTAACCGCGAAAAACTCGAATCCGACACATCTATCCTTGCCGAATACGACGTCACGTTCAAGCAAAACAGCAACGGCACATACAAACTGCAGGATGTTACAAGGATAAAATAACCCGCGGCGGCGCGCGCCCCGCGCGTAAGCCGTGCGGCTCTCCGAGCCGCACGGCTCGCAAATTTTCCGCGGAAAATTTGCGCCGCCGCGCCTCAACTTCCGCATTCTACCCTTCATATTCCGCGCCGCCGCGCCTCATCTTCCGCATTCTATCCGTCATATTCCGCCGCGCCGCCGCGCAGAACAAAGCTTTTCCTTCGCTCAAAACACACTTTTTTCTCGCCCGCGCCATTCCCGCATATCCCCACTTGACAAATCCCCGTTTTGGGTGTATACTGTATAATATACAGAAGCTTTTCACGGGGGAAACGGCAATGACATTGCAGGAATCGGGCGAAATGTACCTCGAAACGGTGCTCGTCCTTTCAAAAAAGAGCGACTTTGTCCGCGCCATAGATATCGGCGAATACATGGGCTATAAAAAACCAAGCGTCAGCCGCGCCCTCGGTCTGCTCAAAAGCGGCGGCTACATAACCGTCAGCCCCATCGGCGCGATACGCCTCACACCCGCGGGGCTCGAAATTGCCGAGCGCATCTATGAACGCCACACGTTTCTCACGGAATTTCTCATTTCCCTCGGTGTCGACAAGGAAACCGCAACGGAGGACGCCTGCAAGATAGAGCACGACATCAGCCAGACCTCTTTCGACGCGATAAAAGCCCACGTTGCTTCCGTCTTCCCCGACAGCAAAGGCTGAAACGACGTTTCAACCGCATAAAAAGCATGACAAAAAGGCTCCCTTTGTACAAGGGAGCCTTTTCAAAATCTTGCGCACCGTTACAGTCCGAGCATGGCGGCGGCTTGCTTCACGATTTGCTCAATATCAAATTTATCGCGGATTTCCAGACAGCAGATACCGCGTTCAATGCAGTCCGCCTTGAAGTGCTTACTGCACATCACCAGTCTGTCAATATCCACATTGTCCTCGACCCGTTTTTCTATCACATTTGCTTTCTGAGCGATGCTGTCGGCATTGTTTCTGATATACTCTTCGCTCATTACAACAAAAACACATCTGATTTGATCAAGATAGCCCGGCGTGAAGCTGTCCTTCCATTCGGCGGGGATATAGCAGCCCTCGATTATAAGATTCTGCTCATTCTCCACAACCGTTTTAATTATTCCCGCGACGATCGGCCACAGATAATACCGCATTTCGTAGTCATCGTTCACCGTAAGATCTGTGATACCCGCGCGTATCATTCCCATTTTGAGATGATCCAGCGACAAATACGGATATTTATACTTTTCAAGAAACTTTTGAGCAATCAGCGTTTTCCCGACATGACTGCTGCCTCCGATTAATATGACCATGTGCTATACCTCTCTTTATCTCAATCACACCATAAGAAATAAAGAAACAGACTCACCTCATGGCTTGTCTGTTTCCTATGGGGTGGATAGTCGGATTCGGTATGAGGAGCAAAAATGCTTGCTCGCAAGGGCATTTTTGCGACGACGTCATTGTCGCAGCGCGTACTCGGTACGCGTAAAGCCGCAGGCTTTGATTTTCCGCCCGGAAAATCGCTGCGCACACCGACGGTCTCGGTCTTTCGCCCTGCATGTACGCTCGCTTTCACTTCCGAAACATATTCACACCATAAGAAATAAAGAAACAGACACACCTCATGGCTTGTCTGTTTCCTATGGGGTGGATAGTCGGATTCGGTATGAGGAGCAAAAATGCTTGCTCGCAAGGGCATTTTTGCGACGACGTCATTGTCGCAGCGCGTACTCGGTACGCGTAAAGCCGCAGGCTTTGATTTTCCGCCCGGAAAATCGCTGCGCACACCGACGGTCTCGGTCTTTCGCCCTGCATGTACGCTCGCTTTCACTTCCGAAACATATTCACACCATAAGAAATAAAGAAACAGACTCACCTTATGGCTTGTCTGTTTCCTATGGGGTGGATAGTCGGATTCGAACCGACGGTCTTCAGTGCCACAAACTGACGCGTTAACCAACTACGCTATACCCACCATATTCATTTTTCTATCCGCTTCTATGGCGCGCCTGGAGGGACTCGGTCTCGCCGCCGTTCGCGGCTCGGTCTCCTCGCGGTCACAACAGTCCCCCGGACTGTTGCTCTGTGCCGCTCAGCTTCTCGCCCCACCATTCGCTTCTATGGCGCGCCTGGAGGGACTCTTCTCGCCGCCGTTCGCGGCTCGGTCTCCTCGCGGTCACAACAGTCCCCCGGACTGTTGCTCTGTGCCGCTCAGCTTCTCGCCCCACCATTCGCTTCTATGGCGCGCCTGGAGGGACTCTTCTCGCCGCCGTTCGCGGCTCGGTCTCCTCGCGGTCACAACAGTCCCCCGGACTGTTGCTCTGTGCCGCTCAGCTTCTCGCCCCACCATTCGCTTCTATGGCGCGCCTGGAGGGACTCGAACCCCCTACCTACTGCTTAGAAGGCAGTTGCTCTATCCAGATGAGCTACAGGCGCATCTTGCTCTCATCAAATCGGCTTATATAGTATACCACAATAATCGTCGGATTTCAATAGGGTAAATGAAATATTTTTGCGAACTTTTAGCCGTTTTTGTCGTGTGCGGATGAAAAGCGTCCCGTTCGGAAGTCGCGATGAAACAGGCTTCCGGACGGGTGCGTGAGCGACGGCGGCATATCTGCACAAAACAGCGGTATCTGTGCTCACCGGATTTCCGGGCAAAAAGCCGGCATGGGCAGAACCTTGAAGCGGTTGAGCTGATGCAGTCGGTCTATTTTTTCTTTTGTCGACGCATCGTCTATCTGCCCCGTGCGAATATATTTATCCAGCTTTTCATATGTAAAGCCGAGATTATCCTCGTCGGTTTTTCCGCAAAGGCCGTCAATAGGCGGCTTCTCGACCAATTCCCTCGGAAGTCCGAGCGCCGAACCGAGCAGCTTCACTTCCGTAACGGTAAGATTGCTCAGCGGACTGAAATCCCCCGCACCGTCGCCGTACCTTGTCGCATACCCGACATAATCCTCGGAAAGATTGCAGGTGTTGGCAACCCTTCCGTTCAAGCTCTGACTTACGGCATAAAGCGTCGCCATCCGTATCCGCGGCGGAAGATTCGTTCTTGTCTGCTGACTGATCAGACCGACCTTGCCGATACTGTCAAGCGCGGCTTGCACCGTTTGTCCGACATTTATTTCAAAATGTCTTATCCCCAGATGATTGACAAGCAGATACGCCATATCTATATCACTCTGCTCGCCGCAGGGCATCAGTACGCCCACGACGCGCTCTTTTCCCAGCGCTTCGACGCACAGAGCCGCGACGACGGAGCTGTCTTTGCCGCCCGATATACCGACGACGGCGTTGCAGCCCTTCCCGTTCGTTTCAAAAAAATCGCGTATCCAGTCTATGCACTCGCTTTTTATTCTCTCTGTTTCAAACATGACCTTTCCCTCTCTCTTCGAAAAATTTCTCTCCGCCCCGCGGCAAAGCGCGCACGCGCCGCAAGGTCAATTCTTTTTATTCAATGCCGCACCGATAAATCCTTTGAAAAGAGGATGCGCCTTATTCGGACGGCTCTTGAATTCGGGATGATACTGCACGCCCACATAGAACGGTCTGTCGGAAAGCTCGACCGTTTCCACAAGCCGTCCGTCGGGAGACAGACCGCCTATCGTCAGCCCGGCGTTCTGCAGTATTTCACGGTAATCGTTGTTGAATTCATAGCGGTGACGGTGACGTTCGGAGATCTCCGTCGCGCCGTAGCAGCGCTGCATAGTCGTTCCGGGAACGATCCTGCACGGGTACGCACCGAGACGAAGTGTCCCGCCCTTGTCGATATTGTCACTCTGCCCCGGCATAAAGTCGATGACCTTGTGCCTGCATTGCTCGTCGAACTCTCCGGAATTTGCGTCGGCGATACCGGCGACGTTGCGCGCGTATTCTATCACGGCTATCTGCATTCCCAGACAAATCCCGAAATACGGCAGGCCTTTTTCTCTCGCGTACCGCGCCGCCAGAATCATGCCCTCGATGCCGCGGCTGCCGAATCCTCCGGGAACAATAATCCCGTCAAGCCCCGAAAGCTTTTGATCTATGTTTTCGGGCGTCAGATCCTCGGAATCTATCCAATCTATCTTGACGTGAGTATTATGACAGTATCCCGCGTGGCGAAGCGCTTCCGCGACCGACAGATACGCGTCGTGCAGCCCCACATATTTGCCCACAAGCCCGATACGGACGGTGTTCGGCCTTTCCTTTATACGTTTGACCATTTCCGTCCATTCCGTAAGATCGGCGCACGGAGCGTCAATACCGAGCTCTCGGCAAACAACGCTTGAAAAATTCGATTTTTCGAGCATCAGCGGCGCCTCATACAGACACGGCAGGGTAATGTTTTCTATAACGCAATCCTGCTTGACATTACAGAACAGCGATATTTTCTTAAAAATGGAATCTTCCAGCGGTTCATCGCAGCGCAGTACGATAATATTCGGATTGATGCCCATTCCCTGCAATTCCTTTACGGAATGCTGGGTAGGCTTCGATTTATGTTCGTCAGAGCCGCGCAGGAACGGCACGAGCGTCACATGAATGAAGAGACTGTTTTCACGTCCCACTTCAAGCGATATCTGACGTACCGCCTCGATGAACGGCTGAGACTCGATATCGCCGATCGTGCCGCCGATCTCGGTAATGACAACGTCCGCGTTCGTCTTTTTGCCGACGCTGTAAACGAATTCCTTTATCTCGTTGGTGATATGCGGAATGACCTGAACCGTCGAACCCAGATACTCCCCGCGCCTTTCCTTGTTGAGCACGTTCCAGTAAACCTTGCCCGTGGTGAGGTTGGAATACTTGTTAAGATCCTCGTCGATAAACCTCTCGTAATGTCCGAGGTCGAGATCCGTTTCCGCGCCGTCCTCCGTAACGTACACTTCTCCGTGCTGATACGGGCTCATAGTGCCCGGATCGACGTTGATATAAGGATCGAGCTTCTGAGCGGCGACCTTCAGCCCGCGGGCCTTGAGCAGTCTGCCGAGTGACGCAGCTGTTATTCCCTTGCCGAGTCCCGAAACGACTCCGCCTGTAACGAAAATGTATTTTGTCATAACTTTTCCGCCTCTCATATCATTCCCATTCCACCGTTGCCGGGGGTTTGGACGTTATATCGTAAACAACGCGCGAAACTCCGCGCACCTCGTTGGTGATCCGACTGCTCGCCCTTTCGAGCACCTCATAGGGAAGCCTTGTCCATTCCGCGGTCATGAAGTCGTCGGTGGTAACGGCGCGAAGAGCCACCGTGTAACCGTAAGTTCTCGCATCCCCCATAACTCCCACCGAGCGCAGATCCGTCAGAACGGCGAAATACTGGTTCGTCATTTTTTCAAGCCCCGCGTTTGCGATCTCTTCCCTGAATATAGCGTCCGCCTCTCTGAGCAGATAAAGTTTTTCCTTTGTTATCTCGCCTATCACGCGTACGGCAAGCCCCGGGCCGGGGAACGGCTGACGCCAGACAAGCTCGTGCGGAATGCCGAGTTTCTCTCCCACTTGGCGAACCTCGTCCTTGAACAGATCTCTGAGCGGCTCCGCGATCTCGTCGAACGCTATCACGTCCGGCAGACCTCCGACATTATGGTGACTCTTGATGACTGCCGAATCGCCCTTGCCGCTCTCGATGACGTCCGGATATATTGTTCCCTGCGCCAGCACATTTATCTTTCCCAGTTTTTTTGCCTCGTCCTCAAACACGCGTATGAACTCTTCGCCTATTATCTTACGTTTTCTCTCCGGTTCGGTCACTCCCGCAAGCTTTGACAGAAAACGCTCTTCGGCGTTGACGCGGATGAGATTCATTCCGAATTTTTTGCGGAAGGTCTGCTCCACAAAATCGCCCTCGTCTTTTCGGAGCAAGCCGTGATCCACGAACACGCACACCAGCGCGTCGCCTATCGCCTTATGCAGAAGCACCGCGGCAACAGAGGAATCCACGCCGCCCGACAGCGCCAGCAGCACGCGTTTTCCCTTCAGCTTCTCCCTGTAATACTCGACGGAACGCACGATAAAATCGTCCATCTTCCAGTCCGCACGGCATTCACAGATCCCGAACAGGAAGTTTTCCAGTATCTGCTTGCCGAAAACGGTATGCGTCACCTCGGGGTGAAACTGCACGCCGTACAGTCGCCTGCTTTCGTCGCACATTGCCGCACAGGGGCATTTTTCCGTATGAGCTATCGTTCTGAATCCGTCGGGCAGATCCTTGACATAATCCGTATGGCTCATGAAGCAGACAGTCTGCGCGGGAACGTCTGCAAACAAAACACTCTCCGACGTGAACACGACGGTTTTGCCGTATTCACTTGTGTTTTCGGCACTCGCGACCGTTCCTCCCGCCATATACGCCATCAGCTGATCGCCGTAGCAGATACCGAGCACGGGGATACCGAGATCAAGCACGGCGGGGTCATAATGCGGCGACGCTTCATCGTAAACGCTGTTCGGACCGCCCGTGAAAATTATTCCGCGGTATCCCCTCTCTTTGATCTGATCAACCGTGATTCTGTTATACGGAACAATCTCCGCATAAACATGCTGCTCGCGTACACGTCGGGCAATCAGCTGGTTATACTGACCGCCGAAATCCAAAACAAGAATCTTATCCATTGCTCTTTGTTCCTCACGCTTTATAAAGTGATATAATACGATCCTCCGTCCGGAACGTGGATCGGATTTTCATTTACATAAGACCGTCTCATCCTCTTCACGGTCTCGGGCGGGGCTTTTTATGCTATTTTCCGCTTATTTTCCGCTCTCACCGTAGTTCGACAGCACCCTTGCCGACGGGTCGTTGACGTTGCAGCCTTCCCAGGATTTGTTCGGCATCCAGAAGTCCGCTATCATCCGCGCCTGCCCGGGATAGTATTTTTCAAATATCTCACGGTACAGCAGCGACTCTTTTGTAAAGGGACGCGCGAACGAATATTTTTCACGTTTCCGCTCATATTCGGCGTCCGTATAGCAGCCTTCGGCGTACTCCTTGAGATCGTCGACCATCGAATGCCCCACGGCATCGGAAAACGCCGCCTTTTCACGCCAAAGAATCGAATCCGGCAGTATCCCGTCTTTTTCAAAGGCATGGCGCAGCAGATATTTGCCCTTGCCGTATTTGTTGAGCTTCTTCTCGGGATCCACCGCCATAACGTACTTCACGAAATCGAGATCGCCGAACGGCACACGCGCCTCAAGAGAGTTGACAGAAATACAGCGGTCTGCGCGAAGCACGTCGTACATATGCAGCTGCCGAACCCTTTTCTGTGCCTCTCGCTGAAATTCCTCGGCGGACGGCGCGAAATCGGTGTATTTGTAGCCGAACAGCTCATCCGAGATCTCACCTGTGAGCAAAACGCGGATATCCGTGTTCTCATGAATGTATTTGCATACCAGATACATACCCATGCTTGCTCTGACTGTGGTAATATCGTAAGTGCCGAGCAGCGCGATGACACGCTCAAGGCTTTCCAGCACATCCTGCTTTGTAATGATGACCTCGGTATGCTCGCTGCCGATATAATCGGCTACCTGCTTTGCATATTTAAGGTCTATCGCGTCACCGCTCATGCCGATAGCAAAAGTTTTTATCGGCTCTTTGCTCTGCTTTGCGGCGACCGCGCATACGAGCGACGAATCAAGTCCGCCCGAGAGCAGAAATCCGACCTTTGCGTCCGCGACGAGACGTTTTTCGATACCCTTAACGAGTTTGTCGTGAATCTTTACGCAGACAGTCTCCGTGTCGTCCGTGCAAACCTCGTCCACCGCCGCTATATCGCGGTAACAGGTGAATTTTCCGTCTTTATAGTAATGTCCGGGCGGGAAAGGCATCACTTGCGCCGTAAGCCCGACAAGATTCTTTGCCTCGCTCGCAAAAATGATCGCACCCTTTTCGTCATACCCGTAATAAAGCGGACGGATCCCTATCGGATCGCGCGCGGCAATATATTCTTTCGTCCTGCCGTCATATATTATCATCGCGTATTCCGCATCGAGCATATCGAACATCTCCGTGCCGTACTCGCGATACATCGGCAGCAGTACCTCGCAGTCGCTTCCGCTTGCAAACGTGTACCCCTTCTCTGCCAGCTCTGCCTTTATCTTTTCATACCCGTATATCTCACCGTTGCAGACAACGTAGCTGCCGTCAAGACAGAACGGCTGCATTCCGGTCTCGGTAAGCCCCATGATAGCAAGGCGGTGAAATCCGAGCAGACCTTTTCCGGTATCAACGATCCTGCTGTCATCGGGACCGCGTGACACCGTTTTATCAAAGCCCGCCTTGAAAGCGTCAAGGCTGACACCGCTGTCGCAATATCCCATAATAGAACACATAATAATTCCTCCGTGTAAAAGAAATCAGCATTCAATAGGGCAAGTGCTGTGCTCGCGGTGCCACCTATCTTTTTTCTCTCTTTGAGTCAATCTCCCTCCGAATGACGCTCGGAATACGGCGCACCTACTGAAAAGCATGCTTTCGTTCGGATTGCAGCTCGAAAAGTGTTATTCATACGGACTTTGCTGCACGGATCACACCGTCCCGCGCTCTCTCTGAGTAATTTTCCGCATTACTTCTCTTTTCTCAAACGCTTTTACCCCTGTCTGATATCCCTCTTTTATACCGTGAACGCCGTCGGATACAAGCCTTCCGTCGGACACAAGCCTTCCGGCGGATGCAAGCCTTCCGGCGAATACAAGCCTTCCGTCAGATGCAAGCCTGCCACGGCCGCGGCAATCACGGCTTTCAAGACCGTGATTGCCCCTTTTTTCGGCTCTGTTCCGAGCCGTGATTATCTGTCATTCCACGTCCTGGAGCGCATCGTAGCCTTCTTCGCCCGTGCGTACCTTCACAACGTTTTCAACATCGTACACAAATATCTTTCCGTCACCGATATGGCCGGTGTAAAGAACTCTTTTTGCGGTTTCGATAACACTTCTCACGGGAACCTTGCTGACAACTATGTCAACACGCACCTTCGGCAGCAGATTCGTTTCGACCGCAACGCCGCGGTAGTATTCGGGTTTTCCCTTCTGCTGACCGTAGCCCATAACATGAGACACCGTCATTCCGGTTATACCCAGCTGGCTCATCGCGGCTTTGAGCGCGTAGAGCTTTTCTTCTTTGCAGATAATTTCTATTTTGGTGAACTTCGGACGGGTCGGGTCGTCATAAGTCGTTATCTTCCTGACGGGAACGGCCTCCGCTACTGATACGTCACCGCTGTCAGCCTTCGCCTCAGCCTCACCGCTGTCAAGCAGTTCCTCGGGAAGGGTCGCGAAGCCGGCGTATGCCGAAGACAGACCGTGCTCGGAAACGTCAAGACCCGCTATCTCTTCGGCAGCGTCGACACGAAGTCCTATCGTCTTTTTAATTATAATGAATACAACAGATATAACGACGGCGACATAAGCTATAACGCTGATCACGCCGAGGAGCTGAATGCCGAAGAAATGCAATCCCCCGTAAACGAGACCCTTTTCGGTCGAAGTACCGTTTGCAAACACACCGGTTAAGATCGTACCGAGCGCGCCGCAGACTCCGTGAACGGAGATCGCGCCGACGGGATCGTCTATCTTTGCGACTTTGTCGAAGAACTCGACCGCGAGAACTATCACTATACCGAATATAACGCCCATTACGGCAGCCGCCCAGGGATCCACCGCGTCACAGCCCGCCGTGATTCCGACAAGTCCGGCAAGAGCCGCATTGTAGGTCATGGAAACATCGGGCTTGCCGTAACGGAGCCATGTGAATATCAACGTCGTGCAGCACGCGACCGCGGGAGCGAGGTTGGTGTTAAAGAACACGATTCCGGCTGTCTTCATCAATTCATCAGTATCCATACCTACGGTGGACGCACCGTTGAAGCCGAACCAGCAGAACCACAGAATAAAGACGCCGAGAGCCGCAAAGGTCAGGTTATGACCGAGGATTGCACGCGGCTTTCCGTTTTTGTCATACTTGCCGATACGGGGACCGAGCATTGCGGCACCGATCAGGGCGCATACGCCGCCGACCATGTGTACGCAGGTCGAGCCCGCGAAATCGTGAAAACCGAGGTCGGCAAGCCAGCCGCCGCCCCAGATCCAATGGCCTGAGATCGGATAGATCAGAAGCGAAATGGCTGCCGAATAAATGCAGTACGCGCTGAATTTTGTACGCTCCGCCATCGCACCGGATACTATTGTGGCGGAAGTTGCACAGAAGACTGTCTGGAAAATGGCAAACGCCCAAAGAGGAACGCCCGCCGGCAGTATATTCGAATAATCGCCCATAATAAACGGGTCGACAGCACCGAACAGAGCGGTTCCGGTTCCGAACATCAGTCCGAATCCGATGAGCCAGAAGCACGGAGTACCTATACAGAAATCCATGAGGTTTTTCATCAGGATGTTGCCCGTATTCTTTGCTCTGGTGAAGCCTGCTTCACACATCGAAAACCCTGCCTGCATAAAAAACACCAGTGCGGCACCGACCAGTACCCATATAGTGTTAACAGGACTGTATGTCATATCAATTCACCTTCTTTTTTATCTGACGCTGAACAGCATGTCGGCGTAGCTCGGGTAAGGCCAGTAGGATTTCGCGGTTTTCGTCTCCGCCTGATCACACAGCACTCGCAGCTCGCCCATAGCGGGGATAAGTCTGTCACGGATCGCGTAAGACTCTTCCTGTACGTCGGATATGCCGCGTATGGACATCAGCTCTTCTTCGAGCTTTTCGGTCTTTGCGGCAATGCCGTCGTTGAGCGCGGAAAGCTTTCTGAGAAGCTGTGTTTCATAGCCGCACGCGACGGTTTCGTCCGCGCCCTTCTTTGTGCGGATTGCCTTTGCCAGATCCGAGGTGTATGCGGCAACGGCGGGCATAATATCGGTAGACGCCATGTCTATCATTGTGCTTGCCTCGATAATGACGGTCTTGCAATAGTTTTCAAGCATTATTTCACAGCGCGATTTGAGTTCCGTTACGGTGTACACGCCGTGGCTTGTCAGCAGATCGACGTTTTTCTTATCCAGCAGGTGCGGCATGCAGTCGGGAGTGGTGCGGTAGTTGAGAAGGCCGCGCTTTTCGGTCGCTTCGGTGATCCACGCGTCATCATAGCCGTTGCCGTTGAAGAGGATGCGCTTGTGATCCTTGATCGTCTTGCGAATCATATCATGAAGAGCTTTTTCAAAGTCTTCCGCTTTTTCCAGACGGTCGGCATAGACCTTCAGACTTTCCGCAACGGCGCTGTTGAGCATGATGTTTGCGCAGGCGATGCTGTTGGATGAGCCGAGCATACGGAATTCAAATTTGTTTCCGGTAAACGCGAACGGCGACGTACGGTTACGGTCGGTCGTGTCACGGTTGAATTTAGGCAGCACGTCGACACCGAGTTTCATCTGGGTCTTGGCAGCACCGGCGTAAGGCGTATCGTTTTCGATAGCGTCAAGCACAGCGGCGAGCTCGTCGCCCAGGAACATGGACAGCACGGCGGGAGGCGCCTCGTTGGCACCCAGACGGTGATCGTTTCCCGCGGTGGCAACGGAAATACGCAGCAGATCCTGATAGTCGTCCACAGCCTTGATCACGGCGCAAAGGAAGAGCAGGAATTGCGCGTTCTCGTATGGGGTGTCACCGGGAGAGAGGAGGTTTACGCCTGTGTCCGTCGCCATAGACCAGTTGTTGTGCTTACCGCTGCCGTTCACGCCGGCGAAGGGTTTTTCGTGCAGCAAGCATACAAGTCCGTGCTTTGCCGCGATCTTCTGCATAATCTCCATCGTAAGCTGGTTATGGTCGGTGGCGATGTTCGTGGTGGCATATATCGGAGCAAGCTCATGCTGAGCGGGAGCGACTTCGTTATGCTCCGTTTTCGCAAGAACACCGAGCTTCCAAAGCTCTTCGTTGAGCTCTTCCATGAATTCGGCGACCTTCGGCTTGATAACTCCGAAATAATGGTCGTCCATCTCCTGGCCCTTGGGAGGCTTCGCGCCGAAGAGCGTTCTTCCCGTATAGCGCAGGTCGGGACGCTTGTCGTACATTTCTTTGGTGATGAGGAAATATTCCTGCTCGGGACCGACAGAAGTATGTACACGCTTCACGTCGGTGTTTCCGAACAAACGCAGAATACGGAGCGCCTGTTTATTCAATGCCTCCATAGAGCGCAACAGAGGCGTTTTCTTGTCCAGAGCTTCACCGCCGTAAGAGCAGAAAGCTGTCGGAATACAAAGAGTCTTTCCTTTTATAAATGCGTAAGAAGTGGGGTCCCATGCGGTGTAGCCGCGTGCTTCAAACGTTGCGCGGATGCCGCCGGAAGGGAAGGAGGACGCGTCGGGCTCACCTTTTATGAGTTCTTTACCGGAGAACTCCATTATAACACCGCCGTCCGGAGAAGGCGAGATAAAACTGTCGTGTTTTTCCGCAGTAATCCCGGTAAGAGGCTGGAACCAATGCGTGAAATGAGTCGCACCTTTGCAGACAGCCCAATCTTTCATCGCGTTCGCAACAGCATTTGCGACGCTTATGTCCAATTCCGTACCTTCGTCGATTGTCTTTTTGAGTGAGGCATACACTTTCGCCGACAGGGAGGCTTTCATCGCTCTGTCGTCAAAGACCATACTTCCAAAATAGTCTGCTACCGTTTTCATGTTTTCCGTCTCCTTTTTGAATTGATTGAGTTTTTCGGATAAAAGCAGAAAGCGTCTTTAACGGTACCAAACCGTCAAAGACGCCATTGCCTTTTCCGATATATATATTTAATCCCCCATAAAAGAAAAGAGCGTCTTCGAGTGCAATCACTCAAAGACGCCTTTGCCTTTACATGACGTATTATACACCCGTCGGAGCGAAATGTCAACCCCCTTTTTGCAATTTTTTGTCGAAGATACTGCAAAAAAATCCGTAACTTTACATTATACCCTTGACAAAACGCGGCGGGAGGTGTATAATAGCGACAATGAGCAAAGGCGTTCATTTCTGAATACGGTTATATCCATGTTCAGAAGAGCTCCTTTGTTTTTTTATTATATGGAAAGGTACGAAAACAAATATGAAAGTCGAAGGTCAGGTACGTATTCCGTCCGGATGTGCCATCGCGGCTGTTATTTCTAAAGAAGGAAAGAAAATGTCCGGCGAAATGATCACAAACGCCATGAAACCGATGCACGACCGCTCCAACGGACTTGGCGGCGGCTTTGCCGGATACGGGATATACCCGGGATATAAAGATTTATACGCGTTTCATATGTTTTTTGACGAACGTGCCACCCGCAAAAACTGCGAGGCTTTCTTGAAAGAACGTTTTGAGATCGTTAAGTCGGAGATGATCCCCACCCGGAAGACGCCGGCGATCACGGACGAACCTATAATATGGAGATATTTCGTCGACCCGCTCAAATCGGTAGTTGCATCCATGCAGCTGGACGAAAAAGAATTCGTCGCGCGCACCGTCATGAAGATCAACAGCGAAATGAAGGGTGCTTACGTCTTTTCCAGCGGAAAGAATATGGGTACTTTCAAGGCCGTGGGATTTCCCGAAGATGTCGGCGTGTTCTACAAACTCGATGAATACGAAGGCTATTGCTGGACAGCGCACGGCCGCTATCCCACAAACACCCCCGGCTGGTGGGGCGGCGCTCATCCGTTTACGCTGTTGGATTACTCCGTTGTTCATAACGGGGAAATATCATCCTACGACGCGAACCGCCGTTTCATCGAAATGTTCGGCTATAAATGCACATTACAGACCGACACCGAGGTCATTACATATATAATGGACTACCTGCTCCGAGTTCAGGGCTTAAGCCTTACCGACGCGGCGAATGTGGTTGCCGCACCGTTCTGGGAAACGATTGCCGGGCTGCCCGACGCCGACGCAAGAGAACGGCTGCTGTATCTGAGAAAGGTTTTCCCGAGTCTGCTCATAACGGGGCCGTTTTCCATCGTGTTCGGCTTTAACGGCGGTCTCATGGCGCTCAACGACAGACTCAAGCTCCGCTCAATGGTCGTCGGAGAGAAGGCGGACAGGGTATTCATCGCCAGCGAGGAAGCCGCCATACGCACAATGGAGCCTGATGCGGAAAACATCTGGGCGCCGAGCGGCGGAGAACCCGTGATAATAAAAGTCAAGGAGGGAGCATTACTGTGAACACATATATATCCCCGGAATTTGAAATCGTCCGCCGTGCGGATCGCTGCACCTCGTGCAGAATATGCCAGATACAGTGTTCAAACGGGGTACATTCGTTCGACGAAGAGCATCACGTTATGCTGAGTGACGAAACAAAGTGCGTCAACTGCCAGAGATGCGTTTCTCTTTGCCCGACCCACGCGCTGAAAATCGTAAAAAACGACTGCACATTCCGCGAAAATGCGAACTGGAACAGCGACACCGTAAAGGAAATATACAAACAGGCAAACAGCGGCGGCGTTCTGCTCTCGTCTATGGGCAACCCGAACCCGCTCCCGGTATATTGGGACAGAATACTCATCAACGCCTCTCAGGTAACAAACCCTCCGATAGACCCTCTGCGCGAACCGATGGAGACACGGGTTTTCCTCGGCAAAAAGCCCGGCAAAGTCGAGTTTGACGAAAACGGAAAGCTCAAATGCGACCTTCCGCCGCAGATCGAATTGTCAATGCCCGTCATGTTCTCGGCAATGAGCTACGGCTCCATAAGCTACAACGCGCACTCCGCCCTTGCTCAGGCGGCAACCGCGCTCGGGATACTGTACAACACCGGTGAAGGCGGACTGCATGAGGACTTCTACTGCTACGGCCCGAACACGGTCGTGCAGGTCGCGTCCGGACGGTTCGGCGTTCATGAGGACTACCTCAACGCCGGCGCGGCAATCGAAATCAAAATGGGACAGGGCGCAAAGCCCGGAATCGGCGGCCATCTGCCGGGAACGAAGATAGTCGGGGATGTTTCCCGTACACGCATGATCCCTGAAGGCTCCGATGCGATCTCCCCCGCCCCGCATCACGACATTTACTCCATAGAAGATCTGCGCCAGCTCGTCTTTTCGCTCAAAGAAGCGACGGAATACAAAAAACCCGTCATCGTAAAGGTCGCAGCGGTACATAACATTGCCGCCATCGCAAGCGGTATCGCAAGAAGCGGCGCGGATATAATCGCCATCGACGGTTTCCGGGGCGGCACGGGTGCGGCTCCCACAAGGATCCGCGACAATGTCGGTATCCCCGTCGAACTGGCGCTCGCGGCGGTAGATCAGAGATTACGCGACGAGGGCATACGCAACAACGTTTCTCTTGTCGTGGGCGGCTCTATCCGCAGCGCGGCGGACGTTGTAAAAGCTATCGCTCTCGGTGCTGACGCCTGCTATATCGCCACAGCCGCGCTCCTGGCGCTCGGATGTCACCTTTGCAGGACTTGCCAGAGCGGCAAATGCAACTGGGGCATCGCCACCCAACGCCCCGAACTCGTAAAACGTCTCGACCCCAAAATCGGAGCCGAACGCCTTGTCAACCTCATGACGGCGTGGAGACACGAAATTAAGGAGCTTATGGGCGGTATGGGAATAAACTCAATCGAATCGCTCCGCGGCAACCGCCTTATGCTCCGCGGAATAGGTATGACCGAAAAAGAATTACAGATACTCGGAATTTCACATGCAGGAGAATAAAACCATGAAAAACACAAACAGCAACCGAATGCTCAGGCTCGTCATATCAGCCCTTCTTACCGCCATGACATGCGTTGCGACAATGATAATCAAGATCCCGATTCCGGCGACAAACGGCTATATTAACCTCGGTGACAGCATCGTACTGCTTTCAGGGTTCATTCTCGGGCCGTGGTACGGAGCATTGACCGCTGGGATCGGCTCCGCGCTTGCGGATCTGCTTTCCGGATACGCCGTTTTCGCACCCGCTACATTTATTATCAAAGCTGCAATGGCCGCAGTAGCGGCGCTTCTCGTTAAGAACGTTTATAAAAAGAACATCTTTTACATCACGGCATCATGCCTTCTTTCGGAATTGATAATGATAACGGGCTATTTCGTTTTCGAGTCCCTTATCATGGGCTACGGCATGGGTGCGCTCGCGGGCGTTCCCGGAAATCTTATCCAGGGTGTGGCGGGAGTCATCATCGCCATGATAATTCTGCCCGCCGTCAAAAGACTTGACATAAGTGCGCTGCGCAGCATCGAAAAGTCCCCGAAACAGCGGGACGGCAAGGACTCGTAAAGCGTGCGCGATCCGCTTTTTCCGTCACTTGACAAGGGCATATCGGCTCCCCGACCTTTAAATTCGGGGAAATTTTGCCATCTGACGCATATTTGCAAAAAAAACATTGAAAAATGTCCGGAGGTGTGGTATAATTACTATGTTCATTGATGCTGCTCAATCAGATTATAAAGAACTCAACGAACGCCTTCGCAGTATCCGCGGCGACATTACCCTCGACGGCTGCTGCGGCCAACGCTTCATCGGCGCGGGCTTTTCGGAGAGAAAAATAACAATCCGGGGAGTTCCCGGCAACGCGCTCGGAGCATACCTGAACGGCGCGCATATCACGGTCATGGGCAACGCCCAGGATGCCGTCGGCGACACCATGAACGACGGAAAGATCATCGTTCACGGCAATATCGGAGACGCTGCGGGCTATGCCATGCGCGGGGGTGAGATCTACGTCAAAGGCAACGCAGGCTACCGCGCGGGAATCCATATGAAGGAATACAAGGAAAAACGCCCCGTGCTCGTCATCGGCGGCAAATGCGGGAGCTTTCTCGGGGAGTATCAGGCAGGAGGCATAATCATCGTTCTGGGTCTTACGGACGATAACAGAAAGATAGTGAGCAATTTCCCCTGCACAGGTATGCACGGCGGAAAAATATATCTTCGCTCCGACGCTCGCGACATTGTTTTCCCGAAAAACGTCAAAGCGTCCCCCATGTCTTGCGATGACCGCGCGGATATCGAAAAATATATCGCCGAATTCTGCGAACACTTCGGATATGATATAGACACGATACTCAACTCGCCCTTTACAAAAGTCGAACCCGACAGCAAAAATCCGTATAAACAAATGTATGTGGCAAATTAGAAAGCAGGTGTGTTATGAAGTACACAAAACAAGAGGTCATGCAGTTTGTAAACGAAGAAAACGTCAAATTCATCCGCCTTGCCTTTTGTGATGTTTTCGGAAAACAAAAAAACATCTCCATCATGCCCCGCGAACTGGAGCGTGCCTTTACGCACGGTATCGCCGTTGACGCTTCAGCGGTAAGCGGCTTCGGCGGAGATGTCCATTCCGATCTTTTTCTTCATCCCGATCCCAACACACTCGCGTCTCTGCCATGGCGTCCCGAACACGGCAGAGTCGTGTGGATGTACTGCACCGTCGCTTACCCTGACGGAACCGCTTTTGAAAACGATTCCAGAAACATTCTCAAACAGGCGATCGCAAGGGCGGAACAAGTAGGACTGTCGTTCTATTTCGGCGCGGAAATGGAGTTTTATCTGTTCAAGCTGGACGAAAACGGCGATTCAACGAAAACGCCTTATGACAGAGCCGGATATATGGATATCGCCCCGTACGACAAAGGGGAAAACATACGCTGCGAGATATGCCTTGCACTCAAGGAGATGGGGATTCTGCCCGAAAGCTCCCATCACGAGGAAGGCCCGGGACAGAACGAGATAGATTTCAGGTATTCGGACGCGCTGTCCGCCGCCGACAACGCCATGACATTCCGCAAAGTCGTGCAGGATGTCGCTTTGCAAAACGGACTCTGGGCAAGCTTTTCGCCCAAGCCCATCGACGGTCAGCCCGGAAACGGTTTCCATATCAACATGTCCGTCAAATGCAAAAAGAATTCCCCCGAGATTCTGGATTCGATGATTGCAGGTATACTTAAAAATATCGGCGCAATGACCGTCTTTCTCAATCAAAAAGAAGAATCTTACAAACGTCTCGGCAACCACAAGGCGCCCAAATATATCAGCTGGTCCTGCGAAAACCGCTCTCAGTTGATCCGTATTCCCGCCGCCAGCGGCGAATACAAAAGACTTGAGCTGCGTTCACCCGACCCGAGGGCAAATCCGTACCTTGCTTTCGCTCTTATGATCTACGCGGCACTTGACGGCATTGAGCACGGCTTAACCTGTCCCGAAGCCGCCGATATAAACCTGTACCGCACAGAAGAACCGATCGCATCGCACTATCAGACACTTCCGTCGACATTGCAAGAAGCCGCACGGGTTGCACGGGAAGATAAATTCGTGCGCGACCATCTTCCCGAGATGATGATTAAAGCTTATTGCGACCGTTGACCCTAAAAAGAACGTAAAGGAGGACGATATACCATGTTGCCTGACGAACGGAATTATCGCGCGCTTGTTGTATCGTCGTCCGCCAGATTCAACGACGTCGTCATTCCCCTGCTCTCGGCTGCAAAATGTCCCGGCGCGAATTGCGTCGGAAATATCGCGGCGGCAAAAAGAGCGATTCTTGAAGTACACTACGATTTTGTCATTATCAACGCGCCCCTGCCGGACGATTTCGGTACAAGCTTCGCCATAGATATCTGCGCCGATAAAACGGCGGTATGCCTGCTCTTTGTCCATTCGGAGCATTACGAAGAGATCCGCGCCAGGGTCATTGACCGAGGCGTGTTCATTCTTCCGAAGCCCACCTCCCCCACAGCCGTCATCAGAGGGCTCGATTTCATGACCGCAACCTGTGAGCGGCTGAGAAATCTCGGCAAAAAGACCGTCACCATCGAGGAAAAAATGGAAGAGATAAGGCTTGTCAACCGCGCAAAATGGCTGTTGATCGAAAACCTTCAGATGACCGAGCCCGACGCCCACCGATATATCGCGAAGCAGGCTATGGACAGATGCGTATCAAAGCGCGAAATCGCCGCCGACATCATCAAAACATATACTTGAAATAAAATCGGATCACGGCCGTGTAAGGTCGCGGTCCTTTTTTGTTTTTATCCGATGCGTTCGCCCTTCTTCCTCGGACGCACGAACTACATCTGCGCGCTCGCTCTTCTTCCGGACGCACGAATGACATCTTCACGCTCGCACATCTTCGCGTTCGCCCTTCTTCCGGACGCACGAACTACATCTTCGCGCTCGCAC
>CAUHAO010000017.1 GCA_959604355.1 uncultured Eubacteriales bacterium | reverse complement strand
CGGAAAAACCGACAGAGCCTGTGACGGAAGAACCAACTGAACCTGTCACTACCGCTCCCACGGAAAAGCCGACAGAGCCTGTGACGGAAGAACCAACTGAACCTGCCACCACCGCTCCCACGGAAAAACCGACAGAGCCTGTGACAAATGTCCCCACAGATAATCCGACGCAACAGCCAACGCAAGAACCCACTCAGCCTATAACGGATGACCCGACGGATCAGCCTTCTTCGGAGCCCATAACAGACGCCCCCACGGATCCCCCGACACAGCATCCGACAGAACTCCCGACGCATGAACCGACACAACAACCGACAACCACTCCACCCGCAAGCACGACAGAAAAAATCGTTACATATGCGGCAATTGCGATACTCGCAGCGGCAGCGGTCATCGTTGCGGCAGTTTTGATAATTAAACGCAAAAAATAAGTAAAACTGTATATTTTTGATATTTCAGGGGAAACTCGTTTTATAAGGAATTATATCGGAGGTTTCCCCTGAAATGCGTAGAATAATATCGGTTTTACTTATTTTATTTACCGCATTGTCCGTTTCAGCTGTTTCGGCGTCAGCAAGCACTACCGTCTGTGAATACTCTCCGGAAGAGTCATTTCTGAGACTTCATATAAGAGCAAATTCAGATTCGAAAACAGACCAGGAACTGAAACTTAATGTAAGGGACAGCGTACTGGCATTTATAAAAAAATGCTTTGACAGCGGAAACATCTCAACAAAGACAGATGCGATGGATATCATAGAAAAAAACCTTAATGAGATAAACGCTCTTGCAAAAAAAACTCTGTTCGAAAACTCGTGTATATCAAATATAGAATGTCGCATAGGCAGAGAATATTTTCCTGACTGCGAATACGAAGGAGCTATTCTCCCTGCGGGCGACTACGACTCTCTGATAATAGAAATAGGCGAAGGGGTAGGGCATAACTGGTGGTGTGTCCTGTTTTCATCAAACGATCAATTTCGCAATGATTGCACCTACGAAGATGAAACTGCTTTATATATTACAGATTTGGAAACGGTGGAAAAGGTAAGGTATGAGTTCTGGATAGTAAATATTATGAAAGAACTTTTTCCCCGATAAGTTCTGCCAAAATACGTCTTTGCAAAAGACCGACCTCCATTTTCGGAGTATCGGTCTTTTATATTTTGATACGTCACATATTTTTTATAAAATAGATTTCCAAAAAACCTTGACAGGACTTGAAAAAGAGAGTATAATATATAATGGCAAAAATTGTGTCATATTGACATTTTACTGATATTAATGGAGGTTTTTTGTATGGATGTAAAGAACAAAACCGCCGCTCTCAAAAAACTTCGAACAAGCATTGAAGCAGATTCTTCTCCCGCAAGAAAACGTCTGGAAATGCTTTTCGACGAAGGTACTTTTGTAGAGATCGGCGCGTTTGTAAAACAGCGTCCGTCCGAATTCGGCAAAACAGAGGCTGCGGCAGAAGGTGTCGTTACAGGATATGGGTCTGTGGCAGGAACTCTTGTTTTTGCTTTTGCCCAAGATCCATCAGTTCTGAAGGGCAGCATAAGCGAAATGAACGCGAAAAAAATATGTAATATCGCCGAAATGGCCGTAAAAGCAAATGCACCTATTGTGTCTATGATAGATACCTGCGGCATAAGACTTCTTGAAGGAATGGACGCTCTTTCAGGATACGGCAAGATCCTTAAGAAGTTCAATAAAGTCGCGGGCGCTGTATTCCACGTTTCCATAGTCTTCGGCACAAGCGCGGGCGCTATGTCCTTTATTCCCGCAACAGCAGACTACACGATAATGATGAAGGACGCTGAAATGTTCCTCTCCTCTCCGGATGTTGTCAGAGCAAGATTTAACGATTCCAAGGCGGGCACGGCAGAGAGCGCATTCAAAAACGGAACTGTCAGCAAGATATGTGCTACGGAAAAAGACGCGGTTGAGGCTTGCAAAGACTTCCTGAACACTGTCTGTGTTCCGGCAGAAGCGACCGATGACATAAACAGGCTCGTTCCGGAGATATCTAAGATTATCGCCAAAGACAAATACGATGTCCTTGCGCTGATAAAAGCTATTGCGGATAACGGAAAAGTATTCGAAATATATCCCGGAGCAGCTGAAAACATCGTTACGGCAATCATCCGCATGGGAGCTATGACTGTCGGTGTAGTTGCAAACCAGCCTAAATCCGAAAATGGCCGCATGACCTCCGCCGCAGCAAAAAAAGCAGCAAAATTCATTGATTTCTGCGATTTTGCAGGTATATCCATACTCAACATAGTAGATACGGACGGATATGAACCGCTTCCCGACGAAAACCTCGAAGACGCAGCTATCCTCCCGCTTTCCTACATAAATGCCTCCGTTCCCAAGGTCACGCTTATTGTCGGAAAGGCTTACGGAGCGGGATATATATCCATGTGCTCTAAAACCAGCGGTGCGGATATAGTGCTCGCGTATCCCACAGCACAGATTGCTTGTCTGCCCGCAGAAACAGGTGCGGTCTTCATGTCTGCACAGACGATTGTACAGACAAAAGCCAATCCCGTTGAGGAGAGAGACGCGCTCATTGCTCAGTACAGAGACACAATCGCGTCTCCGTATGAAGCTGCAAAACACGGCTACGTAGACGATATAATCGAGATCCAGACCACACGTCAGTTACTCATATCGACATTTGATATGCTTTCTGAAAAAGATGATTAAGGAGGGTTGACAATGACTTTATCAACCTTGCTTACGGTTGCGGAATCTGCCACAAATATCTACGAGCAAGTTCCTGCTGGCGGATTTGAAAAACTATTATACGGTTTAAAAATCTCTCTTCTGGGAATCGGTATGGTTTTTCTCATCCTTTTCCTTCTTATGGGAGTTTTGTATTTATTTAAATTCTGCTTCTACACTCTTCCCGCAAGAATTAAAAAAGTAAATACACATACTGATATTTCAAACGTACCCGCAACTGACAAAAAAAATGATGAAGAGCTTATCGCCGTACTTGCTGCAGCTGTTGCAGCATATGAAGGCGATGACTCCGAAAATGCAACTTCAAGATATAGAATACGTTCTTTCAGAAGAATATAAACGGAGGATATTGATATGAAAAAATATAGAATCACAGTAAACGGAATCTCATACGAGGTGGAAGTTGACGAAGTCACAGCAGAAGAAAGCACGGGATCTGCCCCTGCAGTAAAGACCGAAGCCCCCAAAGCAGCGGCTCCCGCGAAAGTCTCCGCCTCCGCAAAGGCTTTAAGAAGCCCGATGCCCGGAACGATTCTCAAAGTAAACTGCAAAAAAGGGGATAAAGTCAAAAAAGGAGACGTACTTTGCGTTCTCGAAGCAATGAAAATGGAAAACGATATAATGGCACCCGAAGACGCTGTCATCGGTGATGTTTATGTAACCCCGAATGCTACAGTAGAAACAGGCGCTCCGCTGATAGATCTGGTGTAAATCTTCCCTTAAAATTTCAAAGAAAGGATAATTATACATATGAATGTATGGGAAGTTGTCTTGAGCTTTATAAAAGGCTCAGGCTTTGCCAATCTTTTTGCGCACGGCGAATGGTTGATGATACTCATATCTTTCGGACTGCTCTACCTTGCGATAAGGCATCAATTCGAACCCTTGTTGCTTATACCGATAGCTTTCGGTATGTTGCTTGCAAACCTTCCTCTGTCCGGCCTGATGCATGCCGAATATTTTGCAAGCACTACCGGAGATCTTCCTGTAAATGAAATATTATCCCATGGCGGTCTGTTTGACGTCATATATCTCGGTGTCAAATCAGGCTTATTCCCACCGCTGATATTCCTTGGCGTCGGAGCCATGACGGATTTCGGTCCGCTGATTGCAAACCCGAAAAGCCTTCTTCTCGGCGCTGCGGCACAGCTTGGTATTTTCTTCACATTTACCGCGTCCCTCTTTTTCGGTTTCACAGCTGACGAAGCGGCCGCTACGGGTATAATCGGTGGTGCTGACGGCCCGACTGCAATACTTATTGCTAAAACCCTTGCTCCCCATCTGTTGGGCGCAATAGCGATAGCCGCGTATTCATATATGGCGCTTATTCCGCTTATTCAGCCCCCGATAATGAAAGCTCTTACAACGAAAAAAGAACGCTCTGTTGTAATGGAACAGCTCCGTCCTGTATCCAAAACGGAAAAAATACTTTTCCCGATATTTACAGCAACTATAATAATTCTCATAATACCGGATTCCGCACCTCTCGTCGGTATGCTCATGCTGGGTAATCTGTTCCGAGAATGCTGCGTGGCAGACCGTCTGAGTAAGACCGCGCAGAACGAGCTTTGCAACATAGTCACGATAATGCTCGGCGTAACTGTCGGTGCAACTGCAAGCGCAGAAAACATTCTCAGACCCCAGACCCTTATGATAATAGCACTCGGACTTGCGGCGTTCTGCGTTGCTACGGCAGGCGGCGTCCTTCTCGGTAAACTCATGTATTTACTCACCGGCGGAAAAGTAAACCCCCTTATCGGTTCGGCAGGAGTTTCGGCGGTTCCCATGGCCGCCCGTGTTTCGAACGATGTAGGTCAGAAAGAAGTTCCCGGCAATTTTCTGCTCATGCACGCTATGGGTCCGAACGTCGCAGGCGTTATAGGTTCAGCTGTAGCTGCAGGCGTATTCCTTACACTGTTTAAGTAAAAGGAGATTTAGTATAAATGCAAAATAAACCTGTAAAAATTACGGAAACTGTACTCCGTGACTCCCACCAGTCGCTTATTGCGACGAGAATGACACTGGAAGAGATCCTTCCTTCGCTCAAACTTCTCGATGAAGTAGGGTACCATTCTCTTGAAGCATGGGGCGGTGCAACCTTTGATGCCTGCCTGAGATTTCTCAACGAAGATCCGTGGGAAAGACTCAGAACCATCCGGGCAAATGTGAAAAACACAAAATTACAGATGCTTTTCAGAGGTCAGAACATACTCGGATACCGTCATTATGCGGACGATGTTGTCGAATACTTTGTCCAGAAATCCATTGCAAACGGTATTGATATAATCCGTATCTTTGACGCACTCAACGATGTAAGAAATCTCGACACGGCTGTCAAAGCAACAATAAAAGAAGGCGGTCATGTTCAGGCAGCTTTGAGTTATACGACGAGCCCCGTGCATACGACCGAAACCTATGTCAAACTTGCAAAAGAGCTTGAAAATCGCGGCGCGAATTCGATCTGTATAAAAGATATGGCAGGGCTGCTCACGCCTTACTGTGCGTATGAACTTGTTTCCGCACTCAAGGAGAATGTAAAGATCCCGATTCAATTGCACACACACTGCACAGCCGGACTTGCTCAGATGACAATTCTTAAAGCAATCGAAGCAGGATGCGATATCGTCGATACAGCAATATCTCCCATGTCTCAGGGAACGAGCCAGCCGGCGACAGAACCTACTGTCGAAGCTCTCCGCAATACTCCGTTTGACACTGGTCTCAGTCTGGACAAACTCAATGCAGTAAGAAATTATTTTGTTCCTCTCAGAGAGAAATATCTATCATCCGGACTTATGAACACCAAAGTTCTTGATGTTAATGTCAACACTCTGCTGTATCAGGTTCCCGGCGGTATGCTTTCAAACCTCGTATCTCAGCTCAAACAGGCTGGTGCGGAAGACAAGTTTGAAGCAGTACTTCAGGAAGTTCCCCGTGTACGTGAAGACGCGGGCTTCCCGCCGCTCGTTACTCCTACCTCGCAGATCGTAGGCACGCAGGCAGTTTTCAATGTCCTTTTCGGAAGATATAAGAACATTTCCAAAGAATTCAAAGCGCTTGTAAAAGGCGCATACGGCAAAACTCCTGTTGCAATTAAGCCGGAATTCGTTAAACAGATAATCGGAGATGAAAAGCAGATAACATGCCGTCCTGCGGATCTTATCGAGCCCGAACTTGAGGACCTCAAAAACAGCGAGGTAAGACCGTACATCGAGCAGGAAGAAGATGTACTGAGTTATGCTCTGTTTGAACAGGTTGCAATGAAGTTTTTTAAAGCTCGTCAATGCAAAAAATACGGAATTGACAACTCTCATTCCGATTCAACAAATCTTGTTCATCCCGTATAAAAATCGAATAAAATCAAGCCCCGAAGAGATTCTTCGGGGCTTTAATTTTTTATTGAGTTTGTTTATCTCTTTTTCAGACCGCCGTGCTTTTTGACGTAAGAAATAACTTTCATATTTGCGATAGCCTGATCGAGAGTAATGGGGAAGGGGACACCTTCTCTGTAAGCAGCATAGAGTTCATCCCAGATTCTTGCCATGCTGCCGGGTTCAACAGGAATAGTCTCCTCTACCCAGTTGATGACCTCGGGTGTTCCGAAGTTACCGTCATCGGGAGTTTCACGGCTTGCTTTTCTGTCTTCGAATACCTGTTTGGGATCAACATATTTCAGATGGAAGTTGCAGCCTTCGCTGACAAGAGACCCTCTTGTGCCGCAAATTCTGTACTGAGGTTCACCGAGAGCTGTAGCGCCGCTGATTTCCATATCAACGATAAGACCTGTTTTGCCTTTGAAAACGATCTTCAGATGGTCCTCTGCGTCACCGAGAGAAATCGCGTTCTTGCAGTCACAGAATATGGATTCGTATTCACCGCCGAGGAACTGCATAGCGTGGTCAACAATGTGCGGACCCCAGTTTCTGAGCTGACCGCCGCTGAACTCTTCAAGAGTCTGCCAGTCATCACGTCTGCCGTAGCTGTCTCTTGCAAGTTTTATGGAAAGGATCTCTCCGAGGATGCCGGAGTCGAGAATCTTTCTTACATGAAGGAAACCGGGCTCAAATCTTCTGTTATGACGGATGAAAAGCTTAGGAGCGCCGGGTCTGGAAACGAACTTCTTGAGTTGCATAGCTTCCTTATAGTCAGAAGTCATGGGTTTTTCGAGAAATACGTCTTTGCCCGCTTTAAGAGCCATCATAGCATGTTTGAAGTGGTCAACAGAACGGGTAGCGATATCTACGATCTCAACGTCCGGATCCGCGATAAGGTCTTCGATCTTGGAATATGTTTTGCAACCGAATTTTTCGGCAGCAGCCTGACATCTGGAATCAATAAGATCGCAAACCGCAACCAGCTTGAATTTATCGGTTTTATCTCCGAACTCTACGCAGTGCATATCCCAGCCTGCTCTGCCGAGACCGACAAGACCTATTCTGATAGGATCGCTCATAGTGTTTATCTCCTTAAAAATAAATATTAATTATACGCCGAGTTTTCTGAGGTATTCTCTGCTTGCCTTGAGATCCTTGAGCGGATCCTGAAGGTGGGTGTCATGCTCAATCATCATCCAGCCGTCAAAGCCGTGAGCAAGCATGATCTTGACGACCTTATCGTTGACATCCTGCATTTCGCCGCCGCCGAGGCCGCAGAAACGCAGGCGAGCCTGCCAGTTCTGTTCGATGCTTATGCTCTTATCTTTATAAACATAATCCTTGAGGTGGATTGCTTCTATACGGTCATAATATTTTTCCGCGATCGCAACGGGGTCTCCGCCGGCAGCATGAAGATGACCTGTATCGAGAAGAAGTTTTACTTTCGGGCAATCCTTGAGTATTCTCTCAATTGATTCCTGACTTTCAACGATCTTGCCGAGGTGATTATGTATAACGACGTGAACGCCGTATCTTTCGCATGCTTCGATCTGATAATTTACCTGTCGGCAATAATAATCCCAGTCTTCATTCTTTCCGTTATCAACTGCAGCCCAGACATAGGTTTTACCGAACGCTGCGGTCCACTGCATTGCAATCTCGTCGGAAATGCCTCTGCAAGTGGCAAAATCCATACCGAGTTTTTTAAGGGTTGCGGCCTTGTGGAGAGCGTCTTCTGCGCTTGTCAGCTGAAGTCTTTCAAGACCGTCATAGCCGATGCTCTTAATATCTTTCTGTCTTTCTTCCCAGTCCCAGTTGTTTCCGTACCAGACATTCATGCCATAGTCGGCTATACCAACTTTCATAATATATCCTCCGTGAATTTAAATTTTGCTAAGAAAAAAGCTTCGGCTGAAACCGAAGCGTTTGGCGGAGAATGAGGGATTCGAACCCTCGATAGGCGTTAGCCTATACATGATTTCCAATCATGCGCCTTAGACCAACTCGGCCAACTCTCCATTTATTTATTTGTTATCCGGGTCTTCGTTTCAGACCTTGATTATTATACAACAAAATCAGGCAAAAATCAAGCCCTGTAAGATATATTTTACATTTATTTCACACAATCACGGAAATGTAAAAAATGCGGCTGCAAAGGCCGCATTTTGCGATATCAGACAAATAGCATGGATATCTGGGCTATTAAAAAGCAGATCAGAAGACCTGTCACAAAGGGCAATATGACAGAAAGAATCGTCCATTTAAGGCTGCCGGTCTCTTTTTTAATAGTAAGACAAGTAGTCGCACAGGGAAAATGAAAAAGAATCATGACCGCCATACATACAGCGGTGACAACCGTCCATCCGTTTGAAACGAAAAGCTCTTTGAGCACCGAAATATCAGATATTTCACAAAGCTGCCCCGATGAGGTATAGCTCATTATTATTATGGGAACGACGATCTCGTTGGCGGGAAATCCGAGAATAAAAGCAAAGAGTATTGTCCCGTCCAAGCCTATGATCCTTGCAATCGGATCTAAAAACTCCGTGCAATGGATCAAGAGGGAAGACGTTCCCACATTGACATTTGCAAATATCCATATAAGAGCACCGGCCGGAACGGCAACCTCCAATGCTCTTCCGAGAACAAACAGAGTCCTGTCAAATATTGATCGTATTATTACTTTTCCGACCTGCGGTTTTCGGTACGGAGGCAGTTCCAGCGCAAATGACGACGGGACACCTTTCAGAAGCGTAGATGAAAGAATTTTTGATACCAGCAGGCTTACTACAAAAGACAGGACTAAAAAACCTGTCAGTATGACGGAAGAGACAACGCTCTTAAAACCTCCGAAAAGCGAAAAAGTGAAGAACATTGAAATAATTGTAATCAATGCCGGAAATCGCCCGTTGCACGGAATAAAGCTGTTCGTAAGGATCGCAATGATACGTTCACGGGGAGAATCGATTATTCTGCAGCCCACAACGCCGCAGGCATTGCACCCAAGTCCCATGCAGGTTGTTAGTGCCTGTTTACCGTGTGCCCCGGCTTTTTTAAAGTATTTGTCAAGATTGAATGCGACGCGCGGCAGATACCCAAGGTCTTCAAGGAGCGTAAACAGGGGGAAAAATATCGCCATAGGAGGAAGCATAACCGAGACGATCCACGCAACGGTCTTATATATACCGTTGAGCAGAAGATCGCTGACAATTTCGGGGCACGATATCTTTTGTAACCCCATAGCAAGTACATTTTGAAATCCGAACAATGCCTCCGACAAGAACTTTGAGGGATAATTTGCGCCCTCAATAGTCAACCACAGAATGCCTGCCAGCATTATTATCATAATGGGAATACCCGTTTTCGCAGATGTCAGGATTCTGTCCGCTTTGCGATCTTTTTTACTGTAACCGAGCCCCTTTCCTTTAACGCATGCAGAACAAATGCGACTTGCTTCTTCCGATATCGTGCGAACTATTTCATCGGAAAACCGCTTGCATGGGATTTTAAGTTCATCTTTGATTTGGAAAATCTCGTTCTCGATACCGTAATGCTGCCCGATCTCAGAAAGAAATTTATCATCAGAATCAAGCAATCTCAATGCGATCCAGCGTCGATGTTTCCGGCTTTGAATAAGAGGGGAGAGGCGATCCTCAATTCGTGACAGAAGGCTTTCAATTTCGCTATTATACCGGACGTATTCCGTTCGAAAATTTTTTTTGTCTGCATGCTCGCAGATAAGGTCCTTTAGAGCATCAAGGCCTTCATTTTTTCGAGCGCTGCAGCCCACGACATCACACCCAAGCTCTGAAACCAGTCCGTTGATATCGACTTCAATATTTTTCTTTTTTGCCTCATCCAGAAGATTTACACACAGAATTACATTGTCGCACACCTCTTTTATCTGTAAAACAAGGTTCAGATTTCTCTCAAGGCTCGTTGCATCGGCAACAATGACGGTACATTTTGCATTGCCGAAACACAGAAAATTTCTTGCGACCTCTTCTTCAACGGAGTTTGCATGAAGTGAGTATGTACCGGGTATATCATACACTTCAAAATCCATGTCTTTGTATCTATATGATCCTACCGCGTTTGAAACAGTTTTCCCGGTCCAGTTTCCCGTATGCTGATTCATTCCTGTAAGAGCGTTAAAAACTGTGCTCTTTCCCACATTGGGATTACCTGCAAGCGCAACAGTAAATCCCGAGGAGTCAACAGTAGTATTATCTGTCAGAGTTGTCTTAGATGTTGAGCGAGTCAATCCCATTTATATCACCTTAAATCTTTTCAATAAGTACGTTTGCAGCATCGTCATTACGCAGCGCGATAACAGTTCCTCTCAGATAGTAAGCGACAGGATCACCCGGAGGGCTTTTTTGTACGGCTTCAACTGCAGTTCCTATGACAAACCCCAAATCAAGCATGCGACGCCGTTCGCACCCCTGAAACAATATCTCCCTTATCATTCCGAATTCTCCGATATCCAGTTCTTTAAGTGTTATCATTTTTACATCTCCGTCATGTTTTTATCTTTATCTGCAAGTGTCTCAATACACATCATATGACTTAAAAATTTAATTGTTAAAATATTGACTTTCACATTCAAGTATGGTATAATATATATAGCCTGCGAGACTTCCACCCTTAGCTCATTTGGATAGAGTACCGGATTCCGATTCCGTTGGTGGCGGGTTCGACTCCCGCAGGGTGGGCCAAGCACTTGCGCAAGCAAGTGCTTTTATATTTGAAGAAAAGGAGATTTTATTATAATGTCCCCTCAAATAAACCGCTCAAAAAAATCAGATTTCGATAGCATTATTCTGCGTTTGTTTACAACATGGTGCATGACGGCGGTTTTTATAAAAATCGCGAATATAAAAGAGTTATTTACCGACCTTGCCTTTGCTCAGGATTCAAATATTTTTTCTTTGATAGCATTATTTGCATGCTGCTTCACTGCCGTATCACTTGCAGATCACTATTTTCCGAAAAAGAGGATACCCGGAACAACTCTTTTGATATTTCTTACAGCATACATACTTCTGCTCGCCGCAGACGCATACGAAAGCGCAAGCAATAGCAGTGAAATATTCTTCTCTGCAGCAATCCTTGTAATCCTTGGTGTCGCCGTGGTATATTTAGTAAAAAACGATAAGCTTTATACCGTAAAATTCAGCCCGAAAGCCACTGTCGTTACCGTCGTCATGCTTTTCCTGTTTTCCGCGGCCTTCATAAGCGCCGTAACCGTATATCGATATCTGTCATATTGCACTCCCAATTACGACTTCGGTATTTTCTGCAATATGTTTTATAATATGAGAACGAAATTTCTTCCGCTCGTAACGTCGGAAAGAAATCAACTTCTATCTCATTTTGCAGTCCACGCGTCACCGATATATTATCTGCTGCTGCCTTTTTATGCACTGTTCCCGTTCCCCGAAACGCTCCAAATAGGGCAAGGGGTTATTGCCGCAAGCGGCGTGATACCTTTGCTGCTTATAGGCAGAAAAAAAGAACTTTCAGACAAAATCACGCTTGCGCTTTGCGCAATATACTGTTTCTATCCCGCGCTTTCATGCGGTTGCTTTTATGATATCCACGAAAACTGTTTTCTCGCGCCTTTACTGCTGTGGATGTTCTGGTTTCACGAGAAAAAACAGTTCATACCCATGTATATTTTCGCCGCTCTGACGCTGTTTGTAAAGGAAGACGCTGCAATATATGTAGCTTTTTTCGCGCTTTATCTGATATTATCCGAAAAAGAGTTCAAACACGGAACCGTAATGTTTTCAGCCGCAGTAGCATATTTCTGTGCGGTAACTTTCTTGCTCTCAAGGTTCGGAGACGGAGTTATGACGTACCGGTATAATAATTATATATTCGGAGATTCGGGCTTCGCGGGTATGATCAAAACCGTTTTTATAAACCCTGGATATGTTTTCACACAGATTTTAACTGGCGACAAGCTGATATATCTGCTGAAAATGCTGATTCCTCTTGGGTTTCTGCCTTTTGCCACAAAGAAAATATCACGATTCGTGTTGTTACTTCCAATGGTACTTATAGGCCTAATGTCTGATTACATTTACCAATATGATATCGGTTTTCAGTACCAGTTCGGGATCATTGCGTTTTTATTCTATATTTCAATGGCAAATATTTCGGATTTCAAGCCGACATCTGCGCGCGCGATGTCGATTTTCGGCGTCGTCGCGTCGATATTAATTTTTTCCGTAACAGCTTTTCCGAAACTTACGGCATATTCATCAAGATATTACACTTATAAAGATACATACGACAAAATGAATTCTGTCATAGCGCAGGTTCCGAAAGACGCGTCCGTCAAATGCACAACGTTCATCTTGCCGCACATGGCTTCAAGGAATGAGATCTATGAAATTAGATATGATCCGGATAATCTGCATCAAACAGATTATATAGTCCTTGATATGCGTTCAGGATATCAGGCCGAAAGTAAAAAATATATTGAAGAATATTTAAGTTACGGTTATGAGATCTTTATCGAAGAAGAAAATATCGTGACGATTTTAATTAAACAATAAATTATAATCATTCAAAATCCATCAGATACTGATTGGATGCTTGGACCAATTCTAAGCGTGATTTTAAGTGTGATTTTCCGAGATTTAGCGAGCGTTGATGCTTTTGCCCCACCCTGAATTGCGCAAAATAAATATTTTGCGCAATTGTATATATCTTGAAAGGAGCCCCCTTCTATGGTTGATTCGGTCAAAGAACAAAAGAAAACATCGCCCTCATCTTTTCCCGGGATCCCGTATTATGCGGTTCAATTCTTAATGTACGAAAAGAACGTCAACAATCTTTCAGCAAAAACTATTAAAGAATACTATCTTGATCTGCATACATTCTTCAGGTTCGTTATGCGCTATAAGAATCTATGTGATTCGCAAATTGAATTTACGAAAATCGATGCTTCATCATGTCCGTTATCAACTATTGCCGAGCTGCAATTATCAGACTTGTATGAATATCTGAATTTCGTATATGATGAACGCTCAAATAACATCCGTGCAAGACTTCGTAAGACCTCTTCCCTGCGAACTTTTTATAAATATCTGACCCGTCAGGCTCTTATTGAAAACAATCCAACTGTCTACCTGGAAATGCCACAAAATCGTAACAAATTACCGGTATATCTTACAGTCGAAGAAAGTCTTCAGCTTCTTGACAGCATCGACGGTGAATTCAAGGTCCGCAACTATGCCATAATAACCCTGTTCCTCAATTGCGGACTGCGTCTGTCCGAACTCGTTGGACTTAACGTATCCAGCATTCGCGGCAACTCCATAAAAGTCCACGGTAAAGGCAATAAAGAGAGGGTTCTGTACCTGAATGACGCATGCGAACAAGCCTTGGCGGATTATCTCAAGATACGATCCTCAAAAGATATAAAAAGCAAAGACAAAGATGCGCTTTTTATCAGCCGGAACGGTAACCGAATATCAACACGGATGGTGCAGACACTTGTAAAAAAATACATGAAGGCTGCCGGTATAGACTGCTCCACTTACAGCACTCACAAGCTACGCCACACGGCAGCAACTCTTATGTATCAGAACGGAGTCGATGTCCGAGTTCTGCAAGAAGTACTGGGCCACGAAAGTCTATCCACGACTCAAATTTACACGCATTTGGCTTCAAAGCAAATCGAAAATGCGATAACTGCCAATCCCCTTTCAAGCGTCACAAGAAAAGATCAAGCAAAAGATGAAACAGAAAATTAAAGTCCGAAGCGACAATATATGCGCAGAATAACAAAAGCCGGCTGAAAGAAAAGATTTCTTTCAGCCGGTTTACATCTTTTTTATTTGCGGAATCTATATGATTACAGTTGCTTATTTAAAAGCACGGCAAATCAAATTATTTTTCAGCTGCTTTTATAAGTACATTATATATTTCTGTCTCATCAAACGGGTGCACAGACGAATTGAGCCATTTGCTGAACTGCGTACGCGCATGCTCGACATTGGAACTTCTGTCGGCACTTCTGAGATAATTTATCATCATCTTGCCGATATATGTTCCGTTCTTATCCAGCGCTTCGTAAACGGGAATTGAGTTATTGAAGCAGTTAAAAAGTTGCTGAACGAGCGTAAGATCGTAAGACTCCGCGCCTTTTCCGTCTTTCCTGGATATCGACAGTATGTCTTCGGGTTTTGTATAGATATTATAGCAGTGCGTGTTTGCCGCCTCGGAGAACTTGTCGATATACTCTCTCATTGACGAAGCGTAGTTACCGAAAGCCTTCGTTAGATATTCATCAAGATGCTTATTAAAGGTGTCTCTGTCCATCGTCGGATCTTTCTCAAACTGTCTCAGAACATATTCTCTGAGATATCTGAATTCAAGGAAGATCTGGTTCTGAGAGGAATTCTCGGTCTGGAAATAGACGCCCTCAACGCCCATATCGTAATAGCATTTCATGTTATCGTATATGAGCTTCCAGTTCGGAAATGTTGCAGGGTAATAGTAATAGTCGGACGACATATCAAGAATGTAAACGTGTTTGGAAACATTGAGCCATGCCTGAAGTGTTTCGAGAAATGCAGTATTTGTTTTGCATGTCGTGTCATTTACCGCGTGGCCGCTGCATGCGCCTGAAATATTTCCGTTATAGTCGATATATTCGTTGCAGAGAACTACTCTTACGTTATCGCGGAGTTGAGTCTTGGGCGGAATATATGTATTCTTATACGCAAGTATCTCGACAACGATATAGGGATTTGTCTCCGCCACCGCGTCTGCGACAGAATTAACAAAGCGGAAATATGCGCCGTAGGGTGTCCCCTCTTCTTCAGCTGCTTTTTTGCACGCGTCACAAGTGCACGGGATCGCATACGCATTGTAGACACAGGAAATCTTATCCCTTGCGGTTCTAGACTTTGCCTTTATATTTCTTCTTATCTTATCCATAGCCGCTTCATCGCTGAAGCATACGGTGTCGCCTGTGAATTTGGAGTTATTCGCGCGGAGCGCAGTATAATCGAACTCGTATTCCCCGAGAATGTTGAACTTTACATTACCTTTACGGGTAAATCCTGATTCAATAACGGTTTTCTTAGTCGGTAAAGACGGTGCATAGCCCGCATCGGTGTATCCGATAACGTTCTCAAGGAAATCGAATACTGCACTTACTGTTGCGTGAGCATCTTTTCCGGCTATCAGCAGCCCGTTATCATTTGCGACTATTACATATTCTCCATCGGCAAGCCCTGCCCGGCTCAGAGAGAATCCGCAATCCGATTCTATAGAGGTCTGACCCAAGAGAATTACCTTGCTCTTATCGTCTATCGTCGAAGCGTCGTTTGAGACAGCAATGGTTTTGTGAGTCATTTTTTCAAGTGCGGATTTCAGATATGAAGATACGGCTTTTTCCACTTCGGCGCCGTTATCGTTACTGTAAACGATCGTAAAGTCGCTTATATCTTTTCCCGCTACTGTGATAGCCGAGGACTCCTCGGATTTAACGGCGATATCCATACCTTTGTATGCATACAGGGTCTTGTTTTTCTCGATCTTCGTATCCGTTGTTACATCAAAGCCCATAATGTCTTTGACAAAGCGATTCACAGCCAAAAATGTCGCATCGGGATTCGTTCCGGTTATAATGAAACTGGAATCGATTTCCTTAATGATGTATCCGTTTCCGAGCTCGTCAGCGTCAACCGTATAAGTATCAGGGCTTTCCATGGAAGATCTGCCGACGATTATCGCGCGGTAGAATTTTCCCGGAGATTGCTTCTTTATGTCGATAGTCGAGCCTGTGACTGCATCAAACACTGTTTTAAGGGCATACGCCGCGTCGTACTCATCATTGTTTTCACAATAAATAGCATATGTAGTCGAGCCGTTGTTCGCCAGACGCACAGGTTCCTGGGGCTGGGTGGGCTCTTCAGTCGAGGGTTCAGTCGGGTCAGTTGTTGGAGTGCAAGCGGCGAAAACCGTAATAAGAAGCAGCGCCGCAAGCATTACTGATAATATCTTTCTCATCATATTATCCCCTTTCTTATTACTTACGTAGCCCCATTAAACTGCAATCAAGTTCTTCAAAATAAGGCAAATCGAAACGAGCTCTTGAATCCTCCCTCAATCTCAGATCCATATTGTCAACATCAACGAAACCGACTTCATATCTGTCTTTATAAAGGACATTATCTCTTATCGTACTATATACGGAAATAGAACCTTCAAACAGACCGATCGTACGCTTTTCCACAATAATATTATTACGTACGATAGCATAAGCGTTGTTTCCGCCGACATCAGGATCCATCGAGTTGTTGAAGCTTGTTTCTTTCAGAAGCGCGAGTATCGGGAATTTATATTCCCAGAGTTTGCTCGTATAAGGATATGCGCTCAGTCCTCCCCACATCGACATGTTTTCATAGGGGGCAAGCCTCGACGCCCAGTTATTTGAGGACGCACGGGCATCATAATTTATCGCATATACTTTTCCTGAGTCATCGGCGTCGTTGAGATAACCTGCGGCAATTATAATATTATTATATACGACATTGTGATGACCGCCGCCGATAAGGAAGCCGTTGCCGCCCAGATCATAAAGTATGTTTCCGTATGCTATCTGACCTGAAAGCGCATCGTCCCAATAAATTCCGCTGGGATGGCCTGTTTCATTCCCTTCGTCATCCGCAGACATGACATCGTGGATATTGTAAATATAGTTATAACGAATTATGCAGGAGTCGCGTGTCCACGTTCTGCCGCTGTATATCGCACCCGCGTCACCCGTTTCGAGGCAAACATCATGAATACGGTTGTATTCAAAAATTATGTTCTGGCCGCTGTATTCAATTGCTTCGTGAGGCGCATATGCTATTTCATTATGCGAAACAACAATACCGTTGCCGATAATATCGAGAGCGGCATTATAAGTTCTGCCGTAGATAGCAAAATTCGTTATGGTGTTATTGTCTATATACGATCTCGAAGGTTCAAGGAGCGAATCGTTGCCGCCTCTGAAAGTTATTCCGCTGTAACCGAGTCCGTCGATATAGTTATTTATGATATATATATCAGTACCGTTTGCATGCATCGCACTTCTTCCGATACCGGTAATCCTGTTTCCGTCAATCGTTATGTGCTTTCCGGATACGGACATCGCACTACCTTTTGCCGCTTCGATATGAAGGCCCTTGATCGTCGTATAATCAGATTCGACCGTCACGAGAGTATCTGTGCACTGAGAGACAACAAGTTCCGATTTAAGAAGATCGTCTGTCGGATAAACATAGAGTTTTCCGTTTTCTCTATCTATATAATACTCACCGGGAGTATCTATCTCATCGTAAACATTAAGGAAGAAGTAATTCTTATAGCAGATGTAATCACCGCTGCCGGGACCTATTTCAAAACAATGGTTTTCTACATCAAGGCCCATCATCGGGCAGACGCAGTCGGAATAGTCAAGAAGTCCGAGATATCCTACGATAAATACCCCCTCGTAACCTGTCCACTTGTCTATTACTGAGTCTTTTTCACTATAATAGCAGGTTGCGCCGCCGAATTCATTAGCTTCAAGGCTTTTTTTCGCACCGCTTTCGCCGGGAGCGCAAAGCGTGCTGGTAAAACCGTCGTTGGGATAACGGGCAAGGGTCATCCTCGTACCGTTCTTGAACAACTCGGCAGGCAGTTGGCCTTCGCTGTAAAGCACGCCCAAATCGCCGACCCCCTGAGCGGTAAGGTCAAGGACGAGGACTTTATTCTTTGCGGTCTTATCGCGAAGTCTGTCCTTCATTTCTCCGGAAACCTTTTTGAACTTTGAAGTATCAAGTTTTATTCCTCCGGAAACAACGACATCCTCATCTCCGTACGCACAGTAAGAGATCGTGCAGTTTTCATTACCCGAATCCCGGGATTCAAGTCTGAAGCCCTGTGTAAGCTGATAATATCCGCCGCGGATATAAACGGTGATATTACCGTCGGGAAGCCCCTGAGAAGTCTTTATTTTTCTTATTGCGTTTCTTGCACCTTCAAGGGTTTTGAACGGAGCTTCTATCGTTCCGGCGTTTGAATCGTCGCCGTCGGTCGCAACGAAGAATTCCATTACAGAGTTTTCTTGCGAAGAAGTATACTTTTCCGTGCCGCTTGTTGCCGCCATTCCGGAAAACATTGTAAATACTACCGCAATACCGATGAGCATGGAAACGAATCTAATCTTTTTCAACCTAGTCCCTCCAATTAATGAAAATAGCCGTATCAAACATTATTACACTCTCCGTCGCGGAAAGTTGACCCTTCCGCAACGGAATATTTACTGTCAGCCAATGAGATAATTCACTACCTCCGTAAGATCAAACAACTCGACGTTTGCGCTGAGCCACTCGTTGAACTGAACCTTTGCATGTCTGGTATTTTCGGATTTGTTTACCTCACAGAAATATCTGAAAATCATTTTGCCGAGATCTGTATCATTAGAATATACAGCATTACTGTACGGGCTTGCACTGTTCCAGATATCATAGAATTCTTTTGCAAGCGTAAGATCGTAAGATTCAACACCTGTTTTTCCTTCAATCCTCGGTATAGGAAGAATCTCTTCGGGCTTCGTATAAATATCATAGCATTTTGTGTTTGCAGCCTCGGAGAATTTATCCATATATGCACGAAGTTTCCAGCCCTTGCTGCCGAACGCCGTTTCAAGATACTCTGCAATATATCTGCTGAATGTATCTCTTGAGACATTCGTATTCTTCATCATCTGCTTTACAAGATACTGGCGCATGCCGCGGAATTCAAGAATACTTTCAAGATCTGAAGTTCCTTCGACTTTGTAGTAAACGCCATCCACTCCACTGGAAGCGTAAAATCTTACATTATCGTAAATATTGTTCCAGTTCGGGAATGTCACGGGATAATAGTAATAGTCGGACGTGCAGTCAATAACGTATATTGATTTTGAGACCTGCTTCCAGGCTTCAAGAGTCTGAACAAATGAGGCATTTGTAGGACAGTCCGGGTTATCAAGAGCATGCGCACTGCAAAGATGCTTATCGCACAGAAGCACAGAAACATTATCTCTCAACGCAGTTTTCGGAGGAGCAAACGTATTCTTATACGCAAGGATCTCAAGAGTTGCCGTCGGATTCTTTTCTTTCAGAGCGTCAGCAAGTTTATTGACAAATCGGTAATATGCGCCGTAATCTGTTCCCTCTTGCTGCGCCGCGGCTTTGCATGCGTCGCAATCGCAGGGCGTTGTATATGTATTGAAGATGCAACGAACATATTTTACGGAATCGTTGACATCCGCAAGGAAATATGCGATTTCAGCATTAATATAAGATTCATCGCTGAAGCATTGTTTTGTTGCGATGGTCTCAAAATTATCTGCCATTAATGTTTCAATATTGAACTCTGTAGACTGATAAATATCAAAAGCCTGCGTGGACGCAACTTTAAGATCCGTAGGAATAACAATATCTTCACCGTTTCCGGAGGACATGAAGCCCGCACTTACGATCTTTAACTGGTCTTCCACAAAAGCACGCACAGCGGAGATTGTGGATGCGGCATCTTTACCTGTGATAAGTATCGTTTTGCCGTTTCCTTTGATCACATATTCGCCGTCTTTCATTGACGCTCTGTCGACAGTCATTCCCGTAGCTGCTTCACGGCGTGTAGCACCGACAAGGATCTCATACTCATACGCGTTCGGCGTTATGAGATCACTGAGAAGCTTTATCTGTACTCCGGTAGCCGTCTGGATTGAAGAACGCAGATAATTTGCCGCCGTACGTTCATCATCGGTTGCGGAGTTGTTTATTCTGATAACGAACTCGGAAAGAGACGTCTCCCCTACGAGAACTTTCCCGCTCGAATAAGAGCGATATTCATTTCTGTCAAGTTCTGATGGAAGATATATAGTCGTACGTTTTGTGACTTTGCTGTCTCTTATGGCATCAAAGCCGAAATAGTCGTTTACGAGAGTATATACAGCCTCAATCGACGCGCCCGCGGTCATTCCGCGTATAACGACACAGCTTCCGGTGACCTTCAAAGTAAAACCGTCGGGTCCGAGAGCTTCGGAATCTACTTCATATTTAGAATTTTCGAACTCACAAGGTCCCACTATTATTGTTTTATCAAGTTTTTTCGGAGAAGACGTTGAAATTGTCAATCTCGCCCCTGCAACCTTGTTCAGAGCGTTCTGTAAAGCAAGAGCCGCGTCATAATGTGAAGGATCAGGGCAATATATAACGTAAGAGCAATTACCCTTATATGATATTCTAAGTTTTTCACCTTCAAACAAAGCATCATCTTCAATGACAGATCTGTCTTCGGTCGGACCTTCTGTAGGCTCATCGCTGGGCGGAACTGTCGGAGGTTCTGTAGGATCGCCATTAACAACACACGCACAGAGTGAAACGAGCATCAACAGACATAATATAAGAGCAAGAAGTTTTTTCATTTTCATTTATCTCCTTTCATCTGTACGATTAAAGATATTCAGGGACAAAATCCACAAGTCCGATGTCGTCAAAAGGAATAACCTCAAAGCCGTCAAGTTCATAAAGGACTCTGGAATTCTCATCCAATAAAAGATTTCCGTTTTCAAGATCCTTAAACCCTATCATGGACCTGTCAGAGAAAAATACGTTGTCTCTGACTGTACTGAAAACCTCATATGGATAGCTGAGAGAATATTTAATGGAGTGTTCCGCGAGGACGTTGTTTTTCACTACCGAATAAGCAGGATTGCCGCTCATATCGGGATCCGTTATCTCGTTGCGTGCAGATTCCTTCATCAAAGCAAGAATCGGGAATTTGTTTTTCCAAAGCATGGAATTATAGGGACGCAGCATAAGCTCTCTCCACATCCCGCCGCCGTACGGTGCAAGTCCGCTTCCCCAGTTCCCGGAAGCTGCTCGAGCGTCGTACTGTATAAGATATCTGCCGCAGTTGACGATAATGTTATTTATAACCTTATTGTCCCTGCCGCCTCCTATGAGGAACCCGTTGCCGCGGACATCCATAATTATATTGCCGTACGCTGTCTGTCCTGCAAGTGCGTCATCCCAATATATCGCCGAAGGATCGCCGAATCCTTCGCGACCTATATCGTGAATATAATTGTAGCGCAGCACGCTACTGTCCCAGTCCCAGCGCCTGCCTTCATATATTGCGCCTGCATCCCCGGTCTCAAGACACACATCGTATATCTCATTATATTCAATGATAACGTCAGCAGCGTTGTACTCAATCGCCTCGTGAGGAGCGTTGTATATGCGATTATGTCCTATATAACATCCCGTTGCACTACAGACCACACCCGGCTGATACGTTCTTACCACATCGCCGAAATCATGAATACAGTTGTTATATATTATATTGCGTGAAGGAACGAGCAGTTTATCATCGCCGCCGTTTACGTCTATGCCGCAACCGCCCACGTCGTAAATATGGGATCTCGAAACGGTATTGTTATAACCTTTTACCGATACGGCAGTACCATGAAGCCCCGTTATGATATTATTATCAAGCGTTACATTGGATGCGGATACGGTTATGCCCTTAAAAGCTCCCTTAAATGCAAATCCGCTAAATGAAACATAATCCGCAGTGATTGATACAAGCTCCTTTTGGTTTACGGATATTTCAATCAACGTATCCGCACCGAAATCATCTTCGGGGTAATAATAAAGCTTGCCCGACGCTCTGTCTATATAATACTCGCCTGCCGCGTCAAGTTCCTCCGGAATATTGGCAAAGAAATATCTCGCGCCGTTGTTATAGCCGTAGTAGCTGTCGTCTTCCATTGTGAAACGTTTTGCGACCTTGTCGATTTCAAGCAGCAGCAACCTCGAGAATGAATAGTCATTGCCGAAATATCCTAAAACAAACTCATCCTCTCGCAGAGTCCAGTTATCAAGAGCTCCGTTTTCGTATGCTCCCGAAGTTCCCTCCAGGCCGGAAAACGTTAGAAATTCTCCTTTGTTCGGATATTGAGCCACAGTCTGACGTTTATGATTAACGAGTAGCTCCGTCGCATAAAGATCTTCGTCAAACAGTTTTCCGTAATCCGTCACACCGAGAGCTTTCAGATCGCAGACAAGAATATGCGACATCGCTTCTTCCGAAACAAACAGAGACTTGTCCGCGGCGCTTATAGGCGAAAAATCTGTTGAGGAAAGAGTCTTCGCACCCGATATAATGACAGACTCACCGTCCGCAGCGGTATATTTTATCGGATATTCAGCAGTCCCGGAGTCTTCATTCGTCAATTCGAAAGTATTCTCAAGATAATATGTACCACCGGCAACAACAACTGTAGCTCCGCCGGAAGAAAGTCCTGAGTTTGCACGAATATTCCGGATAGCATCTCTCGCGGCTTCGAGGGTCGCGAAAGGAGCGTCGGAAGAGCCGTCATTTCTGTCGCTTCCGTCCGTCGATACATAAAAAACGACATCTGTATCGGCTTTAAAGCGAATCTGAATAGCCGATAACAAGGAAAAAGCTATCGCTATTGCCAATGTTACGGATAAAAATATATTTCTTTTCAAAATTCATGCCTCCGTGAAATTATTGGATGCCGGAAATGGCGTTATTCCTTCTTTGAATAGTATATCACATTTTCGTCGGAGTGTCAATTAGTCAATATTACCGATTTCGTCAAAAGGAATGTCTTCAAAGGCATCTAGATAATAGAATATCGGGGAGTCTTCGCGTAATCCGAAATTTTCACTGAGATAGTCGACAAACTTTACATCGTTTAGCGAGTCAAAAACTATATTTTCTTTGACTGTGCTCAGAGAAAGCAACGGTGCTCCTATATAAAAAGAGCTTTTACAGGCGCAAAAAACATTGTCTTTGACAACACTGTATGCGTTATTCCCGCTGACGTCGAAATCGGATAAACTTCTGGACCTGGTTTCTTTCATCAGCGCAAGAACCGGGAATCTCGACTGCCACAGCCGGGATTTATACGGCTGTAGTTTCAGTTGCTCCCATGTTGCACTTGTCGGATAAACCGCAAGCCCGCTGCCCCAGTCTGTTCCGGCAGCACGCGCGTCATATGAGATAGCCTGTTCGCCGGCATCTATGATTATGTTGTTGTAGACTTTATTGTTTCTGCCGCCGCCTATATGGAACCCCTTGTTATATGTGCTGTAAATTACGTTCCCGTAAGCGATCTGCCCCGAAAGAGCGTCATCCCAGTAAATCGCGCTCGGTCCGCCCATATCACGACCGATATGATGGATATAATTGTATCGGAAAATACAGTTATTCCAATTCCACCGCCGTCCTGCGTATATAGCGCCGGCATCCCCTGTTTCAAGGCAAGCGTATCCGATTTCGTTATACTCAAACAAAAGGTCCGAACCGCCGTACTCTATCGCTTCATGCGGAGAATTTGTCACTTCATTATGAGATACGACAAACCCGTTTCCGTTTACCTGGATACCCGGAGAATATGTTTTTGTATATTTTGCGAAGTCGTCTATATTGTTATTGTAAATATAACTTCTTGAAGGATAGAGTGTCTGAGAAGAGCCGCCCGAAAGATCTATTCCGCCATTTCCCAGGTCATACAGAGTGCAGTTACTGACGGTATTGCATTTTCCCTTGCAGGAGACAGCCCAATCAGATATTGCGTAAAATTTGCATGAATCTACCGTTATATTATCACCGTGAATCAAAAGTCCTTTTCCCGTGGTGTCAGAATAATCAAGCCCCACAAACGAGATATGGCTTGCATATCCGGATATCAGGCCCTTGCTGTTTTCGGTAAGGATTATACGGGCTGTATTAAAGCTTTCATCAGGGTAAATATATAGCTTACCGTTTTCGGCATCTATGTAATACTCATAAGGAGTATCTACCTGTTGCAGAATATTGGAAAAAGCAACTTTATGTCCGTTTTCCAGTTCGAATTCCTCTGTAAGCTTTTTCGTATCAAAGGAATAGCTGTTACTCATGTAACCGACACACCACGCCCCTTCAAGACCTTCATACTCGGACTTGAGTTTGTTAAGGGATGCCTCCGTGGAGCGCGAAACGGAAATAAATCCTTCTTCGGGCCAGCGCCCCGCAGTCATGGATTTTCCGTTATATGTGACCTTCTGGATATTTTCGTAATATTTCGCATCCGAAAATATCCTATAATCGCTTATATCCGCGACAAGTATGTTCTCTTTGGAAGCATCGGAGTTGAAAAGTTGCTGTTCTTCCGCCGTAAGATGCCTGAATAAAGAATTGTCCAGTACATGTCCGCCTATAATATTTACCGTGCCGTTATATGACCTGTATACTATTGTGCAGTTTTCATTTCCCGAATCGTATTCATCAAAAACGACGGGGTCCGTAAGCACATATGTTCCCGCGGAAATATAAACCGTAATATTTTCCTTCGGAAGGCTCGAGCGATCTTTCAGATCTCGTATTGCCATTCTGGCGGCTTCAATCGTCGCAAACGGGGATTCCTGAGAACCGTCGTTTTTATCAGACCCGTTTTCAGACACATAAAAAGCCACCTCAGAACTTGCGTCAAATCGCAGCCCTCCTGACATCGTCATACCCAAAAACATGAAAACGCAAAGGACAGCAACAAAAAGTTTTTTCAGCGGCATAATATATCTCCCGTCAAATGACAGTAATCGTTTTTATCTTCTGTTCTTCTATCGGACGGTCTGCATAATCGGTCTCTGTCTCGGCAATACGGTCTACGGCATCCATCCCCTCAACGACCTTGCCGAATGCGGCATACTGACCGTCAAGATACAGAGCGTCTTTATGAACAATGAAAAACTGCGAACTTGCGGAGTTGAAATCCATTGCACGCGCCATGGAAATAGTGCCTCTCTTGTGGGAAATGAGATTCTTGACACCGTTTGCGAGAAACTCACCCTTAATGTTTTGCTTTGAGCCGCCCATTCCCGTTCCGAGCGGATCTCCACCCTGTATCATAAAATCTTTTATAACCCGATGAAATATCAAGCCGTCGTAAAATCCCTCAGAAGCGAGCTTTTCAAAATTCGCGACAGTTTCGGGAGCATTTACAGGATCAAGCTCGACCTTTATCACATCACCGTTCATCATTTCAATTCTTATCATTTCGTACTACTCCTTCAACAGAATAAAATAGTTTTTTATATTATATCAAAAATGTACTTTATTGTCAAGCAAAAATTAAAGCAATTTAATTTATGATATTGATTTTTCACATTGAATGTGATATAATTAAATCATGAATTTTCAGGAAAGACAATCAGACTTTTTCTTTAAAGATTAATATAAGTATAATCCGGAGTATCAAAAATGAACACAGCAATCGTTATTCCTGCGTATCAGCCTGACGGCAAGCTCGTACAACTTGTTAAAGACCTCGTTCCGATAGGTTTTTGTGCTGTCATTGTCGTCGACGACGGAAGTCGTCCCGATCTTATGGGCATATTTGAGACATGCGAAAAGATTGACGGCTGCACCGTAATTCATCATGATGTAAACCTCGGAAAAGGCCGTGCCTTGAAAACCGCGTTCAAATATATACTTTCAGCTCTTCCCGACTGTTCCGGAGTAGTAACTGCGGACAGCGACGGACAGCATTTGCCTGAAGATATACTCAAAATAGCGACAGAACTCGAAAAGTATCCGCAAGCAGTATACCTCGGCTCTCGGTTTTCCGAATGGTCGGCCGTTGATGATAAAGAAAATTCCGTCAAAGTCCCGCTTAAAAGCCGCATAGGAAACACCATAACAAGTAAACTGTTCCAATTTTCATCGGGAGCAAGAGTTCGAGACACTCAGACGGGACTTCGGGGAATATCACGCGAAAACATGGAAAGATTTATAGACCTCGAAGGTGACAGATACGAGTTTGAAATGAATATGCTCTTTTTCTGCGCAAGCGAGAATATAGAGATTAAAGAGATCCCGATAAATACTGTCTATATAGACAAAAACGCCAGCTCGCATTTTCATCCCGTCAGGGACTCTCTGAGAATATATAAACGCTTTTTCAAATTCATTTCAACTTCCTTCGTATCGTTCCTGATAGACTATATTATTTTCTGCATAATTCTATGGCTGCTAAACCCCGGGATGTCTTTTCCGGAGCTTTTCGGCAACAGATCTTCCGCAGAGAGCCTGTTGTTCTCGCCGGACGCGCCGATTGATATACTAATTGCGTATTTGGGCGCAAGAGTATGTTCGGCCTTATGTAATTTCATTTTGAATAAAAAACTGGTATTCAAGCAAAAAGGCCACACGGCAAAGTCTGTTCTTAAGTATTATATGTCGGTAGCTATAACGGCAACCGCATCATATACATGTATAATGCTGGTAAGCCATATACATTGGATGCCGCTTCTGCTCGCCAAACTGATAGTCGAAATATCCTTTTTCTTTATCAATTATTTATTTCAGAGAAAATTCGTTTTCAAATAATCTTCTGAATAAAATTTCTGAGACGTATTAAAAATATTTTCATCACAGAAACCTCTATCTCTTTTTCGGCAACCGTTTCCGCCGCGGACAGCAGATATTCGGACACTTTTTTACCATTATAATATAAGCTTACGCTCCCACATGTTTCACCTGCTGTTATTGGGGCAAATATTGCGGGAGAAATATTCTCCCTGTATTCGAAATTGATTTTCTTTCCCGAGATTGCGAGTCCGTATATCGGCTCATTGTTTATCATGCGACAGCGTGTATCTCCGTTAAGCACAGATCTCACCGCGGTGTATTTTCCCGTGTCAAAAAGAACTGTTTTTTCCACACAGGCAAAACAGGCATCAAATAATTTAATGTGATCGTCCCAGTCGTTGGGGTCGCCGAGCGTCACTATGATCAATGTCACTCCGTCCTTTTCGGCCGCTGACACAAGGCACCTTCCGGCCTCTTTTGTGAATCCCGTTTTCATGCCGCAGGCATACTCATACATAGTCAGAAGTTTATTCGAATTTTTCACGGAAAGTCCGAAATAGCTGTCAAGCCTCTTTATTTTCGTGGAGACTATACCCCGGAAAACCTCGTTTTTATAAGCTTCAGCTGCAATCATCGCCAGTTCGCGCGCCGTAGTATGATGTCCCTCAGCAGGCATTCCGTTAGAATTCATGAAACAGGTATTCGCACATCCGATTTGGGCCGCTTTCGCATTCATCATAGCGACGAACGCGCTTTCACTCCCGGCTATTCCCTCTGCAATCGTCACGGCTGCATCGTTGCCGCTCTTAAGCATCAACATATATAAAAGATCTTCAAGCGAGATCCTTTGTCCCGCGAGCAGTCCCAACTGAGACCCGGCAACAGCTTCCGCCGCGGCAGAAACCGTATACACATCATCAAGCGCTCCGTTTTCAATGGCCAACATCGCGGTCATTATTTTTGTCGTACTTGCCATTGGCCGTACGGTATCGGGATCCTTCTCATAAAGAACGATACCCGTCGTCGCCTCAATCACAATAGCGGATTTCGCGCTTATTGCATCTTTTTCGGCAGATAAAGGAACGCATATAAGAAAAATTATCGATATTACAAGTTCGGTTATAATAAGCCTGCGCATAAAAAACCTCCGGAGCACTATTTTCAAATATACTATATGCTCCGAAGGTCGCGTTTATTTTATATATGCCGAAAGTGCCGTAAAACTACCGAAGATATGAACGCCTTCCGTTCCTGCCGGAATAAACACCGTTGTGCCGGCGGATATATCAAGATCATTTATCTTCCCTTTACCGTCAACGACTGAAAGAGAAACAAAATTCCGGTGCGTCGGCAGGTTCATTTTTACGGTTACATTTACGAGATCTACATTAAAGTATGGGCAGCTGAAAATATTTTTAATACTGTTTTCCGCAACGTCGGTATGCATAACACTCCCCTGATATCGGCATTTATCAGCACATTCTACCCCGTGTTCAAGATCGACAGTTCTAAGCTTTCCGTTCGCATCCAAACGTCTGTAATCATACAATCTGTAAGTGATATCGCTGCTTTGCTGTATCTCCGCAAGAACGATTCCCGAACCTATACAATGTACAGTTCCTGCGCTGATCATCACGGCGTCTCCCGCTTTTACGGGAATATAATTTATCAGCTCTTCGAGTTTTCCCGAACGTGCCGCGCCGACGATCTCGTTTTCCGAGACGTTTCTTTTAAAGCCACATCCTATCCTCGCGCCCTCTTCGGCTTCTATTATATACCACATTTCGGTCTTTCCGTGACCAAGCCCGTTTTTAAGCGCATATTCATCCGAAGGATGCACCTGTACTGACAAATCTTTAGTCGCATCAATAAACTTGACCAACAAAGGAAACCCGTCTGCTGTATTTCCGCATTTCCCAACAGCTGCCGGATCTTTCTTAAGGACATCCGATAAATACATTCCGGCGTATTTCCCATCTGCAATACGACATAATCCCGAAGGATGACACGACAGTTCCCAACTTTCCCCCGTCGACACAGTGCATTTCTTTCCCAACAAAGAAGAAAGTTTGTCCCCGCCCCACAAAGTCGTTTTATATGAGGGCTCAAGCCTGGTAATATACATAGAATTCACCACCGATAGAATTATACTACATTTTTATCATTATTTCAAGCATTCCTCAAAACTTTACACGGAGGGCATAAATGAACATCACAAATCTAAATAAAACGCTCGACCTTGTATTAAAATTCTTTGATAACAAAAAACCGACATCTCCGATCATATCTTTTTGCCCGGGTAAACCCGTATTTTATTCAAACGAAAACAGTTCGCAACGGCTGCCAAGATGTATGCCCGAAGAAGAAAACATTCCGTCTCGGCATATAAGAAACTTTCTTAACGAGCTGAATGACGACCCTACTCTCGATATGCATAACGTGCTGATTATGCGTCATGGAAGAGTCTTATCCGAGACATCTTTCGGCCTTCAGGACAGCAAAATATGGAAAACTACTTTTTCGGCGTGTAAAAGCATAACATCCCTGGCCATAGGAATGCTCGTTGATGAAGGTAAGCTCGATATAAATGAAAAAATCAGAAAAATATTTGAGGCATATATGCCTCCCCTCGCCTTTGTTACACTTAAAGATCTTACGGTAAAGCATCTGCTTACAATGACAAGCGGAATCGTTTTCAATGAGGCGGAATGCATGACATCGCAGGAGTGGATAAAGTCATTCCTGAATTCCATGGTCGTCGGAGAAATCGGAAAAACTTTTAACTACAACAGCCTCAACACATATATGCTTTCCGCGATTGTTAAAACTGTTTCAGGACAAAGCCTTACAGATTTTCTTGAAGAGCGTTTGTTCTCGCCTCTGGGAATAACAGATATTTATTGGGAAAAATCGCCTGAGGGAATCGAAAAAGGAGGCTGGGGTCTTTTTATCCGCCCTGAAGATATAGCAAAAATAGGGCAGCTCGTGCTCCAGCGCGGAATTTGGAACGGGAAACGTATAGTATCCGAAGAATGGATAGACGAGGCAACGCAGGCGCACGCGGAACCCCCGAAAACTTACGGGGCGTATAATTACGGCTATCAAATATGGGTCGGCAGATACAATAACTCATTCCTTTTCAACGGCATGCTGGGACAAAATGTTCTCGGGTTCAAAGATTCCGGAATACTTCTCGTAACGAATGCGGGTAATGAAGAGCTCTTCCAGCAGAGCAACTATTTTAAGATAGCAAACAAGTATTTTTCCGAGCCTTTCAACACGCCGCTTGAAAATAATTTCGAAGAATACCGAAAACTTGAACTTACAGAGCATTCCATGTCATACTATGAGCCGAACGTCAAAAGGACTTTCAAGGAAATTTTTCATAAGAAAAAATCCGATCTCCCCGTTGAATGCTCTGCCGTCAGCGGCCGAATATGGAAAACTGAATCCGACGAAAACGCGTTCGGACTGTTTCCTGTTATGATGCAAGCAATAGACAACAACTATTCAAAAGGCCTTTCATCGATATCGTTCAAAATCGAGAAAGATAAGTTTTATCTGCTATTTGCCGAAAAAGATGATATCCATGTCGTGCCGATAGGGTTCGATCTTCCCGAGCGTGCGACGGTCGATATAAACGGGGACCCTTATGAGATCGCTACGATTGGCAGTTTTGCGCATGACGAGGATGATAACCTCGTAATTAAAATTAATATCGCATTCATGGAAACGCCATGCACAAGGAAAATCAGAATATACTTCCGTAAAGAAGACATCCTTTATAAGAGCATCGAAACACCGGGAGCGAAACTGATAATCGACAACATCATCCGACTCAAACATTCCGCGCAGAGTAATAAAATGTTCGGTCATCTGCTTGCCCGTCTCGACGACGATTATATATCCTACAAGGTGTGCAGCATCTTTGAGCCGAAACTTATACTGAAATGACTTGTATATTTTTCATCTGCCGGTAAATAATATCGGTGAGGTGATAATAATGCAGTTAACTCAAAGAGAGACAGATTTGCTCAAAGATCTTAAGGATCAGGAAAAACTTTGCGTGGACAAATATACAAAGCATTCTTCATGTGCCGCAGACGCACAGCTCAAGAATCTGTTCACGCGCATTGCGCAGACCGAGCAGAAACATTTGGATACCCTTAACCAGATATCCGCGGGACAGGTTCCCCAGGCAGGAGGAGGCTCTGCGGCTCAGCCGACATTCACGGCGACCTACAATCAGACGGAAACTCCCGACAAGCAGAAGGACGCCTACCTTTGCACGGATCTTCTTACTACGGAAAAGCACGCTTCCCATCTGTATGACACCTGCATTTTCGAATTCAAGGATGAAGGTCTGAGAAATGTTCTCAACCACATTCAGAAAGAAGAGCAGGAACATGGCAAGATGATCTACGACTATATGTCGACCAACTGCATGTATTCTTAAGCGGAAATACCGCCGTGTTTATACGGCGGTATTTTATTTTGATATCAAATATCCGAATCAGCCGTTAGCGGCAAGAATCTCGATCCAAAGCTCGTTCATGAGTGCATTGATATTTGCAGGAAGAGCCTCATAAGCCTCCCATTTGGGATCTATCTCCGGATATGCGATAGGGTTATTCTTCATATCCTCATCAAGTATCTCCCAAACCTTCGTGTTCGGAGTGGAATATCCTACATATTCGGTATTGCACTTTCCGACATCGGGACGGAGCATAAAGTTGATAAATTCAGCCGCGAGATCCTGGTGTCGGCTCGTTGCGGGAATGCACATAGCATCGCTGAAAATATTTGTACCGCTTTCCGGACGGACAAATTCGAGATCTGGGTTTTCTTCAAGAACATACAGATAGTCTCCCGCATAATAGGGCGCCATTACTGCGGACCCGGAAGGCATAAGATCAAAAAACTGATCCATGGAATAAACAAATTTCTGCTTTTTCAGCTCTTCCGCAGCTTCTTTAATCTGAGCCTCATTGACTGTATTCATAGAATATCCGAGCTTGTTGAGAGCAATGGCAAAAGCGTCACGCGGGTTGCTGAACATAAGAACCATATTAGGATAATCCGGACTCCAAAGATCGTCCCAGCTGTCAACGGGTTCTTTTACAAGCGTTTTATTGTAAATAATACCGACGGTACCCCAGAAATAAGGAACGGAATATTCATTCGTGGGGTCATATGCGGGATTAACGTATTCTTCCATTATGTTGGAGAAATTGGGAATAAGGTCAAAGTTGATTTTCGCAAGCATACCTTCGGAGATCATCTGCTCGACCATATAGTCGGACGGGAAAATCACATCATAATCCACACCGCCCGTTTTCATCAGAGAATAGAGCTCTTCTGTCGTTTCGGCGGTAACATACTTGACCTTTACTCCGTATTCTTCCTCGAAACGTTTTATAACGTCGAACATTTCCCCTTCATCGGAGTCGCATATATATTCGCCCCAGTTGCAGATAACGAGATCGTATGACGAGCATGAAGTGCAGACAAGGACAACAGACATCATAATGACTGTCACAAGAATAAGGCAAACCAGTTTTTTCATTTAATATTCTCCTAAAAATCAGTTTTCGGTTTTGAGTTTGTCGGCGCGGCTGTCCTTTATATTTATTACCAGTAGGACAATAAAAACAACAACGAACAGCAGACCTGAAAGCGAAAGCATCCAGGGTTTTACACCCTTTTTAAGACTATTGTTTATGTAGACAGACAATGTCTGGAATGTTCCGCCCGTAAAATAGCTTATTACGAAATCGTCCAGCGAATAAGTGAAAGCTATAAGGAACCCTGCAAGAACGCCGGGAAAAATTTCGGGGAAAACCACCTTCATAAATCCTTGCCGCGGCGTGCATCCGAGATCCAATGCCGCCTCATACATATTCACGTCCATTCTGCGCAGACGCGGAAGAACGTTGAGTATGACATACGGCGTGTTGAAAACAATATGTGCTATAAGAACGGTAACAAATCCGAGCTTGTTTCCGAAAATCGCGATAAAAACAAGCATAAGAGAAATACCCGTAACAATCTCGGGATTTATTATCGGGATATTGGATATGTTTATTACCGTATCTCTAACACGCTTCTTCTTAATGTTGTAGATTCCTACAGCCGCAGTTGTTCCGAGAATGGAAGCACAGATGGAAGAACATACCGCGACCAGAAGAGTGTTCAGCAGCGCCTCGACCGCACCTTCATTATCGAACAGGCTCAGATAGTTCTTTATCGTGAAGCCTTTGAAAATAGTGATGGATGTCGGATTATCATTGAATGAATAAAATATCATCAACAATATAGGCAGATAGAGAAACAAGAGTATAAGGCAGAGGTAAATGCGTGAAAAATGTTTTTTCATATTCTGCCTCCGTCAAACTATCGCTGAATCTTCGCCGGAATCGAACTTATTCATTATCGCCATACTTATGAGAATTATCACCATAAGTACGAGCGCTAACATCGAGCCGATATGATTATTCGCGCCGGAACCTTTATAATAGCTTTGTATCGTATCACCGATAAGGTAGCGCCCGCCGAGATATGTGCTGATATAGAACGTACTTGCGGCAGGAACAAACACCATCGTGATTCCCGTTATGACCCCCGGAATGCTCAGAGGCAGGATGACTCTGCGGAAAACATTGAAGCCGTTGCAGCCGAGGTCCTGTCCCGCTTCGATAAGCGATTTGCTTATTTTTGCCATAGTCGTATATATCGGCAGAACCATAAACGGCAGATAGTTGTAAACGATTCCTATCACGACTGCCGCCTCTGACTGATATATATGATTATTTCCGAATCCCAGTAAACCGAGAATGGAATCAAGCACACCGTTGGGTTTCAGTATCAGCATCCACGCGCATATTCTCAAAATGAAGTTCATCCACATCGGAAGCATTATGAGCATATTCATCATTCTCTGTGCGCGGACTTTCATCTGCGACATAATGAGTGCGAATGGATATGCAAGCAGCAAGCATATGACGGTAGATATGAACGCTATTTTAAGTGATGTAAGGTATGTTCCCGCGTTTTTACCGATAAACTGTATGTTTTCAAGCGTGAAGGCTCCGGTGTTGTCGGTAAAAGCGTAATACACAACGAGGCACAGCGGAACAATAACAAAAACAGCCATCCATACAAGGTACGGATAAATCAATCTTTTAGATTTCATTCCTCCGCCTCCCTGTGCTCGATCAAGGAGACCTCCGCCTTTAATATATCGAGTACAACGCCGACTTCAGTCCCCTGCTGTTCGTCTATCTGGCGGTGAACAACAAGTCTGCGGTTATCATCGGTCTCAATTATAAACTCATAGCAATCGTTTTTACCTATGATGCTTGCAATGTACCCATCGAAATCGCCGTCACCTTTTGCAGTGACTCCTATGGTATCAGCCGGAAAATCAACGGAAACAATATCGCCTTCTGAATATTCTTCATGAGAAGAAAACTCATATTCTTTGCCGAGTATTTCAACGGTATAAAGGCCTGCTTCATTGTCGGCAGAAATGACCGTTGTATTGAACCTGTTGACGTCCTCGGGATACATCTTTTTCATGATATGTATATTCTCCGGTTTGACATACATACCCACTTTATCTCCGACTTTTGTCGGAAGCGTAGAGTGTATAAGCCAGACGCAGTCCGCAGAGTCGGAGTTAACAGTCGTCTCATAATGAACACCCTTGAACAGGCAACTCTCTACTATACCGCAGATTTGGCCTTTTTCGGGTTCAACTATCTCTATATCTTCGGGACGGATGACAACATCGACATTCCTTTCGCCGTTGGGTCGCGGGTCAACGCAAGGAAGAACTGCGCCTTTTACAACGACCTCCATATCCTTGTCCATCACACCGTCAATAATATTGCTTTCGCCGATGAAGTCTGCGACAAAGGCGTTTTTGGGCTCATTATAGATATCCTGAGGCGTACCTATCTGTTGGATAACACCGTTGTTCATGACAACAACGGTATCCGACATCGTAAGAGCCTCTTCCTGATCGTGTGTGACGTATATAAATGTTATGCCCGTCTTTATCTGCATACTTTTTAGCTCTATCTGCATCTCCTTGCGCAATTTCAGGTCAAGCGCACCGAGAGGTTCGTCGAGAAGAAGGACTTTCGGCTTATTTATCAGCGCGCGGGCAATGGCGACACGCTGCTGTTGTCCGCCCGAGAGCGACTGTACGTTACGCCTGCCGAAGCCTTTGAGGTTAACGATAGACAGCATCTCTTCAACAAGAGGCTTTATCTGCTGCTTGGGAACTTTTTTGATATTAAGCCCGAATGCTATATTGTCATAAACATTAAGATGCGGGAAAAGCGCGTATTTTTGGAACACCGTATTGACATTACGCTTATAAGGAGGCAGGTCATTTATATTTTCGCCCGCAAAAAATACATTACCGTTGTCTTGCTTCTGAAAGCCTGCGATAATTCTGAGTGTCGTAGTCTTTCCGCATCCGCTCGGACCCAGTAATGTAACAAATTCCTTATCTTTAATGTACAAATTTAGGTTGTCAAGAATCTTTTCTCCATCAAAAGCAACTGAAATGTCTTCAAGTCGAATGATGATTTCTGCCATCTATCTATCTCCCATCATCTGCTGCATCGGAAGCACCTCGATGCAGTTTTCGATTTTTATATGTATATAATATCAAAAATTCTGATTTTGTCAAGACTTTTCGCAGAAAGTTAAACATTTTTCGCCAAAATTTTTATTTATCGTTCCAACGAAAAACATCCATAAAAAAAGGAGTCGTTTCAAAGACTTTTCCGTTGAGATAATCAAGCACCGTTTTTTCTCTTTGAACATCGAATTTGAACGCAATAAGACAAGACGACAAAGCCTGATGTTCAAAGGAAAAACTCCTGTTTTCAAAGTAGGCCTTATTCCTGCGCAGATTGCCGTATTTCGTATCCCCGAGAAGAGGGTGTCCTATCGCCGCCATCTGTGCCCTTATCTGATGCGTTCTTCCGGTATACAGATCGACTTGCAGCAGCGACACTTCCCCATCGGTTCTTACTACCTCATATCCGGTTTTTATTGGGAGATACCCTTCCCTTTTCGCCAAAGCCTCATCATTTGTTATTCTGACGGTATTTTCATCATCCGCGTTCTTTTTAAGAAACGCGCAGATAATATTCTTCCGAGGCTCGGGAACGCCGAAAACGAGACAGTAATACATCTTGTCAAGTTCTCGGTTCTTGATCTTTCGATTCATTACACGAAGCGCTTCCGCATTCTTTGCAGCGATAACAAGCCCTTGCGTGTTCTTGTCAATTCGATTGCAAAGCGCCGGGGCGAACACAGATTCTTTTTCGGGATCATATTCACCTTTCTGAAAAAGGTACGCCTTGATTTGGTTGACAAGTGTATTATACGTTTCTTTATCGTCGCTCTGACAAATAAGCCCGACGGGTTTATCCACTATGAGAATATTTTCATCTTCAAAAATGACCGTAAAAGACTTTCTGATTTTTGAAAGATCAATATCTTTCTTTTCCGTTCCGTCAAAGAATTCATCGCTGATATAGAGGGTAAGAACATCCCCCGTATACAGCATGTGATCGGCGGAAACATGCTTTCCGTTGACTTTTATACACTTTTTGCGTATATATTTCTGCAACAATGACCGAGGCAAAGTTTTGAATCTCTTTGCCATATATTTATCCAGTCTTTGCCCGCCGTCATTTCCGCCGATCACTATTTGTCTCATATTTATTTTACGAAAGCGGCACCGATTATGCCCGCGTCATTTCCGAGCTGAGCGATCTTGATGACCTGTTCGGGATTTCTGCTTCCGCCGTACACATGTTCGTTTATGAATTTGCGCATGGGGACGAGCAGCGTGTCGCCTTCGTTGCAGATGCCGCCTCCGATTATAAGGACTTCGGGTCTGAAAACGTTTATAAGGTCAACAAGTCCTTCCGCAATATAAATGATATAATTATCTACTACTTCTTTTGCAGCGGCGTCGCCCTTTCTCATTGCGTCGAAAGCCGTTCTGCCGTTTACGGCGTCAATAGTCGTCATCTGGTTCATTATGGATTCGGGATGAGCCTGCATAGCTCTTTTTGTCTGTCTGATAAGAGCTGTCGCGGACGCATAAGCTTCCCAGCAGCCTTTTCTGCCGCAGGAGCACTGCTCTCCGTTGTGAACAAGCATCATATGTCCGAGCTCCGCTCCCGCTGAATACTGTCCCTCATAGATCTCGCCGTTTATGACAATACCGCCGCCAACGCCCGTACCGAGCGTTATCATAACTGCGTTTTTGACACCTTTTGCCGCGCCCGAAATGACTTCACCGAGAGCCGCGACATTTGCGTCGTTGCCCAGATACACGGGCTTGTCTATATATTTCCGGAGAAGCTCGCGCATCGGCACATTTTCACCATACTTAAAGTTGTTCGCATATACAAGAACGCCCTTCTCCGTATTTACTGAGCCGGGAGTGCCTATACCGATGGACTGAACTTCGTCAAGAGAGATGTTCTGTTCGTTGAGAAGAGAAAGAATGCAGTCCGCCATATCCTTGAATATTTCCTCAAAAGGACGCGCCGCACCTGTCTTTATGGATTTCTTTGCCTTGATGTTGCCGTCTGAGGTAACCACACCAACGGCAATGTTGGTTCCGCCGAGATCAACGCCTATGTAATACATGTTTTATTCCTCCGTAAACTGTCTGTTTTATTGCTATTTATTCTATCATATAAATTATAAAAAGTCAATACAAACAAGCGATATTTAATGATTTTCGGAAATAATTGCAAAAACTGCTTGCAAATGCCTGACGATTATGTTATAATAGTTTATATAATATTCCATATTATGAAGGTTGTTATATGGCCGGATTGAAATATATCTCCCGAAAAAACTCAAAAAGACGAAAGACGAAGCTTCTTTTACGCAGGATAACAGTTATTGCGGTCGCAATTCTGATAATCCTCGCGTTGATACTTCTTATAAAGCTTTTTTCGGACATTACGTCGAAACCTCAGCCTCCTACGGATACTCCGTCCGAATCAACATCTCCATCCGAGGCGCCCACAAACGAAATTAACAACAAATATTATTTTGACCCTGATTCCTTTTCCGAAAGTGAAAGAATCGACCCGGCAAAATACTCTCTGGAAATACTGCCGAAAGTATACAGTAATCCCGGATACGATTACGACACATTCGCTCAGGACACAGTCACTCTCGGTTCAAACGAAAAAAAGGTCATCGTCATCGACGCAGGACATCAATATCAGACAACGATAATAAAAGCAGATGTGTGGATGTCGCCATACCTCGACCCTGCGAAAAGCTCGTCATGGACGTACAATCACCTCATGCAGATAGGCGCGACCGGGGTTTCCACGAAGATTCCCGAATACAGGACGTCACACACATTAGCGGCGAAGCTCAAAGCAGAACTTGAATCTTTAGGATATACCGTATATCTTTCGCATCCTGATATAAACGCGCTTATAAGCGCTGCCGAAAGGTCGGCGGTGGCGAACAGAAACAACGCGGATATAATGATATCCCTGCATTGTAATTTTGATTCCGAATACAGCACGACAAGAGGCGTTGAGGTATATTACCCGGCCGTATACGACGGCTATCCG
>CAUHAO010000016.1 GCA_959604355.1 uncultured Eubacteriales bacterium | reverse complement strand
TATCTTCCTGCTCATCCGCCAATAGGAGCAAATCAAGATATTGTTTTTTGTTTTCCGTAACTTCTACAATTCTCATCAATCACACCTGCAAATCCCGATTTATCGATGAGTTTATTATAACACAAAATTACAGACAAGTAAACCACATTGATGTAAACAATCGTGAATAATCAAATATTCAGATACATCGAAATATCAAAATAGTGAGACTGACAAAAATCAAAATCACATCAACATACAACATAATTGTATAGTCCCCGTCAAAGACGGAAAATGAAATGCAGTTTGTGTTATTACCACTTTTTGATCATATGTAACAACATCACGGAACAAACTTGATGCTGTGGTATAATATCCGCAGAAAGCCTTGCTGAGGCAAGGCATTGGGCGTTGCCCCTCCGCGCGTCGCGCGGCTGCGTAATTGACGGCTTCGCCAAAATGCCCTTGCAAGCAAGCATTTTGGCTTCATGGTATAATAAATCAAAAGTGTAATGAACGAGGTAAAGAACATGAAACACAGATTATTCCTTATCCTTTTTGTTGTTTTGCTCCTCACAGGATGTGCCGTTTCGACAGATAAAGATGTAACGTATAAGCAAATAACCATAAGCGAAGCTGTGGAAATGATGGCAAGCGAAAGCGATTACATCATTCTCGATGTTCGCCGTCCCGACGAATTTGCCGCAGGTCATATCCCGAATGCTGTCAATATTCCGAACGAAAGCATCGGCACGGATGAAATATCCGAGCTCCCCGATAAGGACCAGCTGATTCTGGTATATTGCCGAAGCGGTAACCGCAGCAAGCAAGCGTCCCAAAAGCTTGTTAAACTCGGATATTCGAATGTCGTAGAGTTCGGTGGCATCAACGATTGGAAAGGTGAGATCGAAAAGTGATAACATCACGGAAGAAGCAGAAGAATTGAGGTATACTTCGGGTGTAGATCAAACAAGGAGGACATCAAAATGTCAGTTATCAAAATCAATAAAGATAATTTTCAAAATGAAGTGAAAAATTCCGACAAGCCCGTACTTCTCGACTTTTATGCGGATTGGTGCGGTCCATGCCGGATGGTCAGTCCCATAGTAGATGAAATCGCAGAGGAAAGAAACGATATTAAGGTGGGCAAGATAAATGTTGATCAGGAAAACGAGCTTGCCGAAGCGTTCGGTGTGTACAGCATTCCAACCCTTGTGGTCATGAAGGACGGCAAGATCGTAAGTCAAACGATGGGTGCCCGACCGAAGGAACAGATCCTTGCTATGCTGTGAGGTGTGATATGGGATTTTTCAGTTTTTTGCAAACAAAAGATATAAACAGCGGTGTGAGAAGTTTTCTTTCCACCGAAGGAGCGGTGCTTTTGGATGTTCGTACACGGGAGGAATATTCCGAGGGGCATATTGAGGGAAGCAAAAATATTCCCCTACAAAGCATAGAGCAAGTAGAGTCAATCATAAAAGATAAAAGCACACCGCTTTTCGTACATTGCAGAAGCGGCGCACGAAGCGCACAGGCAACAAGCATCCTGAAAAGAATGGGATACACAAATGTAGAGGATATCGGCGGCATTCTGTCGTACCGAGGAAAGGTCGTGAGATAGATGAAAGTTGTAATAATAGGCGGTGTTGCCGGCGGCGCGACTGCGGCGGCAAGAATACGCAGGCTTGACGAGAAAGCTGAAATCGTAGTCTTTGAGCGTTCCGGTTTTATTTCTTACGCCAACTGCGGACTTCCGTATTACATCGGCGGAACGATTGAGGATGAGGGTGACTTGACCTTGCAGACACCGGAGAGCTTTTATAAGCGTTTCCGTGTCAAAATGAATGTGCGCCACGAGGTAACGGCACTTCACCCCGAAAGCAAAATGGTCACCGTAAAAAATATTGAGAACGGTACAGTTTTCACCGAAACCTATGACAAGCTCATCCTATCGCCCGGTTCAAAGCCGATCAAGCCGAACTTTGAAGGCATTGACAGCGATAAGATATTCACGCTCCGCACGGTTGAGGACACGCTGAAAATCAAGAAATTTATAAATGAGAAATATCCGAAATCCGCAGTTGTTGTCGGCGGCGGGTTTATCGGAATCGAAGTTGCGGAAAATCTCCGTGAGCTTGGGATAGATGTCACACTCGTTGAAGCCGCCGACCAGCTCATGGCTCCTTTTGACAGCGATATGGCATCCTTCATCCATGCAGAGCTACGCAAAAACGGCGTTAATCTTATGCTCGGCAGGTTCGTTGAAGGCTTTGCCGACACTGATGACGGCATTTGTGTGAAACTAAAAAATTCACCTACGCTCCACGCCAATATGGTCGTAATGGCGATCGGCGTTGCTCCGGAAACCACGCTCGCAAAGGATGCAGGTCTTGAACTCGGTATCAAGGGCAGTATCGTGGTGAACGACCGAATGGAAACCTCCGTTCCCGACATTTATGCTGTCGGTGATGCGGTTCAGATCAGAAATTTTGTAACCGATACGGGTGCGCTGATTTCCCTTGCAGGTCCTGCCAATAAGCAGGGCAGAATCGCCGCTGACAATATCTGCGGTATTGACAGTCACTACCAGGGAAGTCAGGGCAGCTCGGTTATCAAGATTTTCGACATGACCGCCGCCTCTACCGGCATTAATGACAAAACAGCGAAGGCACTCGGACTTTCTACCGACAAGGTCATTCTTTCTCCCATGAGCCATGCCGGATATTATCCCGGCGGCAAGATGATGACCATGAAGGTACTGTTTGAAAAAGACACCTATCGTTTGCTCGGTGCTCAGATCGTTGGCTTTGACGGTGTTGACAAGCGGATCGATGTCATTGCAACCGCAATACGAGCCGGAATGAAAGCTTACGAACTTGCGGAACTCGACCTTGCTTACGCTCCGCCTTATTCCTCGGCAAAGGACCCCGTGAACATGGCAGGCTATATTGTAGAGAACATCAAAAACGGCGTGGTAAAGCAGTGGTACTACGAGGATACTGAGAGTCTGCAACGAGATGAGAACGTCACACTTCTCGATACGCGCACACCGACGGAATACAGCAGAGGCCACGTGGAGGGATTTATCAATATTCCTGTCGACGAACTTCGTGAACGCATTGGCGAACTTGACAGGACAAAGCCGGTATATGTTATCTGTCAAAGCGGACTTCGCAGTTATATCGCCACCCGAATTCTTGCAGGCAACGGTTTAGACTGCTACAACTTTGCAGGCGGCTTCCGCTTCTACGATGCGGTGCATCAGGAGAAAGCACTAAATAAAAAATCCACTCCTTGCGGAATGGAGATCTGACAGGAGAAGAAAACGGTGTAATGAGAAAAGCGCCCGGAAATCCATTACGGAAATCTTGGCGCTTTTTTCTACCCCAACAGCACATCCGTGACAAGCATTACACAAAAGCCTATAAGCAAAGCATAGGTCGCACCCCGCTCGCTTCCGTGTGCGTGAGTTTCGGGTATCATTTCGTCGCTGATGACGTAGAGCATCGTTCCTCCCGCAAATGCAAGCGCGAAGGGCAAAATCGCAGTGGATATACTGACGGCAAAATAACCGATCAGCGTGCCCACAACCTCAACGAGTCCCGTGATCATGGCAAGAATGAAGGTCTTCCCGGGGCGGATGCCTGCCGCAAGCATAGGTGCTATGATCACCATGCCTTCGGGAATATTCTGCAGAGCAATACCCCCTGCAATGATCAGTGCTTGCGTCGTATCGCCCGAGCCAAAGCCTACCCCAGCGGCGATGCCTTCCGGCAGATTATGTATGGCAATCGCCAAAACGAACAGCAGAACCTTGCTCAGATTTGCATTGTGGTGCGCTTCCGGTTCGTCACCTACAAATTTATGTAAATGCGGCACTAACTTGTCGATGAGATTGAGGCAGACAGCGCCGGCAAAAATACCTGCAACCGTGATAAGTATTCCGTATTTCCCGCCGTATTCAAGAGACGGAACGATCAGTCCAAGCACAGCCGCGGCAAGCATCACGCCTGCGGCAAATGACAGAACGATATCCGAAAATTTATGCGATATTTTTTTGAAAATAAAACCTATCAGCGCACCGATAACGGTTGCACCGCCCACACCGAGGGCGGTTAGTAATACAAGCTCCATAATTTACCCTTCCGCAATGTTTGCAAGTTTGCTTTCATCAAAAATTTCAATTGTCCCGCGTGACAGCCTGACCGCACCCTCGTTCACGAAATATCTAAGCATCCGTGTTACGACCTCACGAGGATTCCCCAGATGATTGCCAATTTCTTCATGGGTGATTTTCAGTATGTTTGAGCCTTCTATGTTGGCTTCGTTCAAAAGAAAATTCGCAAGGCGTTTGTCAAAGGTCTTCCACATGATTTGGTCTATAAGCCACATTACATCCGAAAATCGACTTGCCATAACTTCGTTCGTGTAATTGGCAAGCGGTGCACAGTTTTCCATAATGCCACGGTAAATATCCGAGGGAATGAGTATGACATCGGTATCCTTTTCAGCGGATAAAGTAATGTCAAACTGAATGCTGTGCATCATGCAAGAAGCAGAAAAAAGGCAAATATCACGCTCAAAAAGGCGATACATGGTGATCTCCCTGCCGTCCTCGGAAATGGTGTAGGCACGAAGCTGTCCCGAAGTTACGAGAATAAGCCCCATACAGTCGCCGCCTGTATGAATCAAGTCGCCTTTATGGTAGTGCAACTCCCTGACATTTGCAGATAATGCCTGCTGTTCACTTGCATTCAATTTGTTCCAGATCGGAAAATAAGTTGAAATATCCATCATAATTCCCTGTCTTTAAGTGATTAGTATTTAGTATAGTATATCATAAGCGGTTTTTTATGTCAATACTATTAGAAAAAATATTGACATTCGCCCAAAAATGTGCTATGATAAAACCGTTAATTAGGCAGTTTATAGGAATGTGACAACATTACGGAATAACTTTTGCAGATGTGATAATATGAATCAAAAGGAGGTAAACCCTATGAAAGAATACGTTTGTACTGTATGCGGATACGTACATAAGACCGAGGGAGATATGCCCGACGGCTTCAAATGCCCGATTTGCGGTGCCGGCAAGGATGCATTCAAATTGAAAGAGGACGCTGCCGACAGGACGGAAAGCAATCTCGAAAAGCCGCATTTTGAAAAAGAACTCTCCCCCATGGAAATGAGCATTATCTGCTCTAACCTTTCAAGAGGCTGTGAAAAGCAGTATATGCCGAAAGAGAGCGAAAGCTTCAAAAAACTGGCGGAGTTTTTTCGCTCCAAAGCAGAGCCTGTAAGTGAGGCAAGCGCCGAAAAGCTTCTTGAATTGCTTGACAAAGACCTCTCGGTAGGTTTCCCTTACGGAAATGCCGTGGCAGGCGAGCAACCCGACCGTGGTGCGCTTCGCTGCCAGGTGTGGGCGGAAAAGGTGACGAGAATGTTGCAGTCCCTTCTTGTTCGCTATCAGGCGGAGGGAGAAAAGATGCTCGAGGGCACGGGCGTGTATGTCTGCACGATCTGCGGATTTATATTTGTCGGAGACGAGCCGCCCATGATGTGTCCGGTATGCAAGGTGCCGGCGTGGAAGTTTGAAAAGGTCGAAGGAGGTGCGAAATAATGGCAGATAAATATGCAGTAAGAAATTTAAGACTTTGCACCAAGGATTGCCTGTGCCTCTACGTCTGTCCGTCGGGTGCCACCGATACGGAGAACAGCATCATTGATGTCGAAAAATGTATAGGTTGCGGAGCGTGTGCGGATGCCTGCCCCTCGGGTGCTATCTCCATGATGCCGAAGGAGCTTCCTCCTCAGCAACCTAAAGAAGACAAAGTAGTTGAGGCACTGCGTGCGCTTGTCCAAAGTAAGTCAGAAGCCGAAAATATCGCTTCACAGCTGCCTGATGCTCTGTCAAAAGCTGTTGCAAAATCGTCAAGACTGATGGCAGAGGATCTTTGCCGCGAGGCAGGCTATATGCTTCCTCAAAGTGCAAATACAAAAGAGTTTTTGGAACTCATTAAAACGTATCCCGATATTCCCGGCGATGCGGTGAACTCATTACTCACAACTATAAAATTCAATGAAAAGAAAGAGGTAAATACTATGGCTAAATGGAAATGTTCAGTATGCGGTTATGTTCATGAAGGAGATGAAGCACCCGAAAAGTGCCCCGTCTGCAAGCAACCTAAGGAAAAGTTTGTAAAGATCGAAGAGGCTCCCAAGAACCCTTATGCAGGCACAAAGACCGAGAAGAATCTTTGGGAGGCATTTGCCGGCGAATCTCAGGCAAGAAACAAGTATACATACTTCGCAAGCGTAGCCAAAAAAGCGGGCTATGAGCAGATCGCCGCACTTTTCCTGCAGACCGCAGAGAACGAGAAGGAACACGCAAAGCTGTGGTTCAAGGCTCTGGGCGAGCTTGGCGACACCGCAGAAAACCTGCTCCATGCCGCTGAAGGTGAGAACGCAGAGTGGACTGATATGTATGAGAGAATGGCTCGTGAGGCAGAAGAAGAAGGCTTTACCGCTCTTGCCACACAGTTCCGTGGAGTTGCCGCTATTGAAAAAGCGCACGAGGAAAGATACCGTGCACTTCTGAAAAATGTGGAAACGAAAGCGGTGTTTGAAAAATCCGGCGTAACCATCTGGGAATGCCGCAACTGCGGACACATCGTTGTCGGTGTTAAGGCACCCGAGGTTTGCCCCGTTTGCAACCACCCGCAGGCTTATTTTGAAGTAAGAAAAGAAAACTATTGATATTTACAGGAGCAATCGGTATGAATACAAAGGTACATAAGCTGTTAAATCAGCAGATCAACAAGGAATTCTATTCCGCATATCTCTATCTCGATTTCTCAAATTATTTTGAGGATGCGGGACTTGACGGCTTTGCCAATTGGTATAAGATTCAGGCGCAGGAGGAGCGCGACCATGCAATGCTCTTCTATCAGTACCTGCAGAATGAAAATCAGAAGGTAACGCTTGAAGCAATCGCAAAGCCCGACAAGGTCTTTACCTGCCATATGGACGTTTTGCAGGCAGGACTTGAACATGAGAAGTATGTCACCTCGCTGATACACAACATCTATGCCGAGGCATACGAAGCAAAGGATTTCCGCACGATGCAGTTCCTTGACTGGTTCGTAAAGGAGCAGGGCGAAGAGGAGACCAATGCCAATGATATGATATCAAAAATGGAGCTTTTCGGTTCAGACCCCAAGAGTCTTTATATGCTCAACCAGGAACTTGCAGCAAGAGTATATTCCGCACCGTCGCTTGTATTATAATTAACGGAACAACACTATATGCTATTGTTTTGATAGCTCGCTTGATGATCCGTACTTCTATTTTGTAGCGTCACGGTTTTGCATCTAAATCGGACACACATCACAAAAAGCAAGTCTTACGACTTGCTTTTTTCAATTAAGTCCAATTGTAATGATTGACATTGCGTTCATTTTCTGATATACTTTATATAATTAATTTGAAATGCAAATACGAGATGAAATGTAATGTCTGATAAAATAGAAATACATACTGTAAAGACGCCTGATTTTGAAATGGATTACTTTTCTTTCGGATCGGGTAAAAAGAATTTTGTTATAATTCCCGGATTGGGATTGAAAAGCGTACTTTATTGCGCCGATGCGATCGTCTCTGCGTACGCTGCTTTCACTGAAGACTATACGGTATATGTTTTTGACCGTAAAAAGAATGTCGAAAAAGGCTACACCGTAAGAGATATGGCAAGAGATACTGCGGAGGCGATGAAAAGAATAGGCATAACAAACGCTTATATTTTCGGCGCATCACAGGGCGGGATGATGGCTCTGTGTATCGCGGTGGATTTTCCCGAACTTGTGAGCATGATGCTCCTCGGGTCAACAGCGGCAAGGGCAAATGATACGTTGAGAGCCGTGATCGGGAACTGGATCAAACTTGCCGAAAAAGGTGACCGGCGTGCGCTGAACATGGATTTTGCAGAAAAAATATATTCAGCGGAATTTTATGAAAAATACCGAGAGTTCATTTCCGCAGCGGAAAATGATGTCTCGCCCCGGGAACTCGCCAGATTTGTCATCCTTGCAAAGGCATGCGAAAGCTTTGATATATATGACGAATTGGATAAAATCAAATGTCCGGTATTGGTTATCGGAGCAGAAAATGACAGGGTCCTTGATGTTGAAGCCTCGCAACAGATTGCACGGAAAATGGGATGCGATATTTACGTATACGGAAAGTATGGGCACGCCGTATACGATGAGGCTGAAGATTATAAAGACCGCATAATGCGTTTTTTCAATACCGGAAAGTGATACCGCGTGAGACGGAGTTAAAGTTTATCGGGTATGTTTTTATATTTTTTAAGAAGGTCGTGAGAGAATGTCTCGTTATGTTTTGACAGGCGCATCAGGGCATATAGGAAACAATCTTGTCCGGTTTATAAATACAGAAGAACCGAATCAAGAAGTCGTCGCTCTGGTTCGGCGGAATGTGACCAAGGAACTTAAAGGCGCGATTTGCAAGCAGTACGTCGGTGATATCTCGGATGAAACTTTTCTTGGTGAAAATATCCGAGAGGACGACATAGTGATACATTTGGCGTGCCTAATTGATCTGACGGATAGGCGCAAAGAGGAAACTTTCATGGTTAATTATCTTTGCACAAAGCTGATATGTGACGTATGTCGGCGCAAAAAGGTGAAAAAATTCATATATATCAGCAGTGTTGACGCGATATATAAGCCCGTCGGTGCAGGAGGGATAAAAGAGCCGGAAGAGTATGATCCCGATAAAATCGAGGGGAATTACGGCAAAAGCAAAGCCATGGCGACAGCGTACGTACTTGACGCAATGCGCGGAGATCCGGATTTCAACGCGGTGATCGTTCTTCCGTCTGCAGTTATAGGCGTGAACGATTATAAACCGTCCGCCGTAGGTAAAGTTATTTTGGACAGCATCAACGGAAAAGCCGAATTCGGCATACGGGGCGGATATAATTTCGTTGACGTTATTGACGTTTGTAAAGTCATTTACGCTCTTTCAAATAACGATAAACGCGGACAGTATATCATATCGGGTCAAAACGTTACGGTGAAAGAGCTTTACGAATTTATCAACAGGCAGAAAGGTTTGAAAAGCAAGCCTATAATAATACCTTTTTGGCTGGTATATCTTTGCCTGCCATTCGTGAAGGTCCTTAACAAGATAACGCTCAAAGCGCTTACAGAGCCTCACGATTATTCATCTCTGCGTGCGAGTGAAGAGCTCGGCTACACCGCCACCCCTTTTGATATAACACTAAAGAACACCGTCACCTGGTTTGACGAGAATAAGGAGGATATATGATGAATGCGGGATTTTTTTACGGAGCCGACATAAATGAAAAACCGCTTGATAATTTGACAGAAAACGGCGGCTTCTGCGCTATATTCAGAACTATCGCGTGCATCGGCGACAGCCTGTCGTCCGGGGCTTTTGAGTCGACTGCTGATGACGGGAGAACTCAATGTAGAGATTATTTTGCATACTCGTGGGGCCAATTCATCGCGCGAATGACGGGAAGTAAAGTCTATAACTTTTCGCAGGGCGGAATGACGGCGCGCGAGTATTGCGAAAACTTTGCGGACGATCACGGCTATTGGGATAAAGAAAAGTCCTGCCAGGCGTATATAATCGCGCTCGGCAATAACGATTTGATGTATTATAATGTGGACGTTGGATCTTTTTGCGATATTTGTTACGAGGATTGGCAAAAAAATGCAGATACTTTTATCGGAAACTATGCAAAGATAATTCAGCGTTATAAAGAAATAAGTCCCGATGCAAAGTTTTTCCTTGTTTCAATGCCTCACGGCGACGAGGATACGGAATATCCAGGTAAAATCGAAATGTTTCAGAAAATAATGCACGGTTTTGCGGAACGCTTTTCGAATACGTATGTTATCGACCTGTGCGAGTACGGTCCCGTATATTCCGGAGACTTCCGTAAAAATCTTTTTATGGGAGGTCATATGAATCCGATGGGATATATGTTTACTGCGAAAATGATAGCGTCTTACATTGACTATATAATAAGACACAATCCCAAAGATTTCGCGCAAGTCGGATTTATCGGCACTCCGTATAAAAACAGAAACGCAGATTGACGTATAACGTCCGGAATCATCATAAAAACACCTCCTCTGAAATATGATTTATTCTGGGGAGGTTTTTTGTATGCTTTTAAATATTTTTTTCCTTATTTTGCATATATCCGGATCGGGCTCATTTCCGCATCCTTTGACTGCGGCTCAGGAAAGGGAATATCTGAAAAAATACGCGGAAGGGGACTCGTCGGCGCGCGCGGCGCTGATCGAACATAATCTGAGGCTTGTTGCGCACATTGCAAAGAAGTACTTTCAGTCCCCGACGGGGGCATTGCAGCCTGAAGATCAGGACGACCTGATTTCGATAGGTTCACTCGGTTTGATAAAAGCAATAGACTCTTTTAATTGCGAAAAGAACACGCGGCTTGCGACATATGCGGCAAAATGTATTGAAAATGAAATACTCATGTATTTTCGAAGTCGCAAAAAGACAGCTAATGATATTTCTATAAATGAGGAGATAGACAGCGATAAGGATGGAAACACTCTTTCACTTGTAGATATAATTGCCGAGGATAATAGCATTCTTGATACTGTATGCAGTAAAATTAGGGTGGAGCAGCTTACCGACGCCATCAACACGGTTCTTGATGAGAGGGAGAGACAGATAATTAAGCTGCGTTACGGTCTGAGTGAGCCGCCGTTAACACAGAAAGAGACCGCAGAAAGGTTGAATATTTCCCGTTCATACGTCTCTCGCCTTGAAAAAAAAGCTCTTGATGAACTGAAAAAACATATCGATAAATAAAAAAAGCCTGTAAGTCCGAAAACTTACAGGCTTAATTTTTTTAGAAGAATGTTGCAACAGCATCGTCTTTTCCGAGCGGTTCGCAGGGGGTGAATTCTTCGATCGTCAGTATAGGACCTTTTTGCCCGTACATGCGGTGGTACTTAATCTCGATATGCGCTTGAAGAATTCCCCACTGTTCTCTTTTGAAGCTCTGCGCTTCGGGAGTGATGCAGAGAAAACTTTGATACGTTATGTCTTCAACGCAGCAGGTCATGACTTTGCGCCCGAAAGCAACGGCATCGGACGGGAATTTTGCATTGCGGTACATATATCCTTTGAACCGCACGGTCTTACCGTCATACTTGTTCATTTCCTCGGAAATATCTCTGTAGAATACGGCGTAATCGCGGTCGTCTATTTCGATTATGGGTGAATCCGGATCAAAAGGAAGGGGATCCTGGATATCATCAAAATCTGCGTCTCCGTTGTCGTATTCATAGGCTATATCTGTTTTTCTGCTTATGGCTCTGACAATTTTATGCAGTTCGAGTTTGTCAACATCTTTTGTGTAATGCTTGAATACGGCCATATTGCAGCTTGCGAGTTTATCAACGACGAGGGCTCGCATGTTGGAATTATATATCTTGAAAGACCTCGTGTCTATAAGAAGAAACTCCTGATAAATAAGCCAGTTTTTCGGGAGATTGTTATACAGCGACGAAAGCATCCACATTCCGTTATACTCGACGAGAACACGTTCCGCTTTCGTCTGGCGCAGCATATCTGAGAGTTTTCCGGGGGTGATCTGCTCTTCTTCGGTCAGAGTTTGAATAAATACGTTTTTGCCCGAGAATTTCGACGGGTCAAGCTCTGTTTCCCCCTCTTCGCAAAGTATTACAAGCGTCCTTTCTCCGGTGTTGAATGTTGAATCTTCGAGCGTTGACTGAATAAAAGTTGTTTTTCCCGCTTCAAGGAAGCCCGTAAAAAGATATACTGGAATTTGTGTTGCCATGTTGTCTACCTCGTCATGCTTTGAAAAGCTCTTTGAGCGCGTCTTCGTGGAGCTTTGAACCTATTACGCAAAGTCTGCCGATAACGTCAGCCGCTCCTCTGCGGATATCCTGCTCGCCGGGAACATAGTCAAAGTGTATCCATTCGCCCTCTGCAGAAGCGAGTATGCCCTTTGCGCGGAGGACTGTTCCGTACGTTTCCGCGTCCGAAAGCTTGTCAAGCGCCGCTTTAAGTTCTTCTTCCGAAAATTTATGAGGTGTTTCAAGACCCCAGCTGACAAAAATTTCGTCAGCATGGTGATGATGGTGGTGCTCATGGTCGTGACAGCAACATTCGTCATCGTCGTCATCGTCGTGATGGTGGTGGTGCTCATGGTCGTGACAGCAACATTCGTCATCGTCGTCATCGTCATGATGATGGTGGTGGTGATCATGGTCGTGACAGCAGCATTCGTCATCGTCGTCATCGTCGTGATGATGGTGGTGATCATGGTCGTGACAGCAACATTCGTCATCGTCGTCATCATCATGGTGGTGATGGTGTTTATGTGCTTCTTCTTTAAGGCGTTCCATTTCAGCCGCCAGAGTGTTTTCCTGTTCCATCGCGGAAAGAATGGTCTTTCCGTCGAGAAGGTCCCAATCGGTAGTTACTATGGTTGCGGTCATGTTGTGCTGGCGCAGAAGTGACAGACATTCATTGAGTTTCTCTTCGCTTATATTTTTAGTACGGCTGAGAATTATAAGATTCGCGCTCTCGACCTGATTATTGAAAAATTCTCCGAAGTTTTTCATGTACATCTTGCACTTTGTCGCATCAACAACAGTAGTAAATCCGTTTAGCTTGACGTCATCCATCTGTGCGTTCTGAACGGCGGTGACAACATCGCTGAGTTTGCCGACTCCGGAGGGCTCGATGATTATTCTGTCGGGGTGGAATTTCTCCTGAACTTCTTTGAGAGCTTTTCCGAAATCTCCGACAAGGCTGCAGCAGATGCATCCGGAGTTCATTTCGGTCACGTTGATGCCGGCTTCCTTCATGAATCCGCCGTCAATGCCGATATCCCCGAATTCGTTCTCAATAAGAACAAGTTGTTCGCCCGCGTAAGCTTCTTTTATGAGCTTTTTTATGAGAGTCGTTTTACCCGCGCCGAGAAAACCTGAAAAAATATCGATCTTTGTCAAATTAAATCACCTTTTTCGCTAAAATTTACTGTATCCAACGATAGTGTTCTATAGGGGTCTTTCTTGTTAATGCATCTTCTTCCATGCGCGGCTGGCCGCCGTTATGGATTATGTAGGGGAGACCTCTTGAATTTCTTTTGTCCGAGACTATGGCGATATGTCCGTCATAGATGACTATATCTCCGGGTTGCCATGCTGCTATGTCATTTGTATCTGTTGTCAGGCTTTGTGCGTGACGTTTGAAAAATACCCGCAGGTTCCGCACACGGCGGAAATCTATGTTCGGATCCGGGGTAGTTATAGCTGTGTATTCTTCGGTATTTTGGGAAATATCTTCATCTACCATGCTTTTCAGGTCGTATCCCGCGGCCTTGAATGCTTTCCAGATAACATCCGTACACACGCCTCTGTCATCCGGAGGATATCCGCCTGCGAAATATGAGCCGTCGTACCTCGGTTTAGTTTGAACATATTCGCGAGCACCGAGCATGATATCTGTAAGGTCGTCGAGTCCGTCGCCGTCTTCATCGTTGCCGCTGATCACCGTTTCTATTCCGAAATGCTCTGCCGTGTAAGCTCTTTTCGGTAAAAGGTTCCAATATGACGCGACAAACAGACCTGTTACGAGAATTATCGTAATAATGAGTAGAAATATAATCAACTTTATAGGATTAAATCTTTGTTTTTGCCTTCTTTTTAACAGCTTTTGCATACTTGACCTCTCTGCGGGCTTCGGTCTTCATCTGTTTGATAAACCTTTTTTCGTTAACGGATTTGCTGTCCGTTTTCTTGCTTCTGTATGCTTTATGTTTAATTCTTTCATCATTAAGAGCGGCTCTGTGTGCGCTCTTTTTTGACATTGCCTTTGCCTCTTTTTTAAGTCCGACGGCTTCCAATATATACATTTTCTCTTTGCTTGTCATCGGACGGTATTCGCCTGCGGAAAGCCTTCCGATGGAAAGCTCTCCGATGGCGATTCTTTTGAGTAACATTACTTCAAGTCCGACAGCCTCGCACATACGGCGTATCTGGCGGTTTCTTCCTTCAGATATCGTTATGTGCAAAGCAGTCTTCGCTATTTTGATTTCGTTGTCTTCCAGACCGTTTTTTAATTCTTTGAATTCTTCGACCTGGTTGCCTTCGGTATCTGTCTGAGAATGGATGACCACATCTGCCGGCTTTGTCGGCCCATCATCGAGCATGACACCTTTGCGGAGCTTGTCAAGCACTGCATCGCTTACTTTGCCGCGCACTGTGACGCGGTACGTTTTTTCAAGATGATAACTCGGGTGCATTGCTCTGTTTGCAAATTCTCCGTCGTCGGTGAGGATTATAAGCCCTTCACTATCACGGTCAAGTCTGCCAACAGGGTATACTCGTCCTTTGATGCCACGTATAAGGTCTGCAAGTACGCTTCTGTCGTCCTGTGCCTTCATTGTCGTTATGACTCCGCGGGGTTTGTAGAACATGAAATACTGCTTTTCACAGCTTTTCAGATGCAGACGCTTTCCTTCGCAGCTTATACGGTCTTTTTCGGGGGCGACATCCTGACCTATCTGCGCAGGCTTGTTATTTATTATGACTTTGCCTTCGCGGACAAGTTCTTCCGCCGCACGGCGCGAGCAATATCCGCAATCTGCTATAAATTTCTGTATCCTCAAAACTGTTACTCCTTATTCAGCTCATTTTTTCTGAGATTCATCTTCCATTCTTATATGCTTGCGTTTGATTTTTCCCGATATTGTTTTCGGCAGCTCGTCCACATATTCGATTATTCTCGGATATTTGTACGGAGCGGTCGTTTTTTTGACGTGATTTTGTAATTCCTTCGTCAATTCGGGGGAAGGGGTATATCCTTTAGCAAGAACGACCGTCGCCTTGACAATCTGACCTCTTTCGGGATCGGGTACTGCGGTTATCGCTGCTTCAAGGACAGCCTTGTGTTCCAACAATGCTGATTCCACTTCAAAAGGCCCGATTCTGTAACCGCTTGACTTGATTACGTCGTCTCCGCGGCCTATGAACCAGATATAGCCGTCTTCATCCTTCCAAGCCATGTCGCCGGTATGGTACCAACCTCCGCGCATGACATTTGCCGTTGCTTCCGGGTCGGCTCTGTAACCCCTGCAAATACCGGCAGGAATACCGTTATGTATATCGATGCAGATCTCACCTTCATCGCCGACAGGGCATTCTTCGCAATTTTCGTCGAGAAGTTTTATTCCGAAAGTAGGGGCAGGCTTGCCTGTTGAACCCGGTTTCGGTTTTATCCACGGGAATACCGCAAGAAGAACGGGAGTTTCAGTCTGTCCGAAGCCTTCGCGAAGTTCAATTCCCGTGCGGGCGAGCCATTGCCTGTATACCTCTGCGTTGAGAGGTTCGCCCGCGATATAACACGCGCGGAGTGTCAGCTTGTAGTCTTCCAGATTTTCTTTAATAAGGAATCTGTAAACTGTCGGAGGCGCGCAGAATGTTGTGATACATTTTGATGAGAGCATCTTGAGTATTTCTGCAGGCGGGAATTTTGAGTCGTAGTCGTAAACGAATACGCAAGCGCCCATTATCCATTGACCGTAGATTTTTCCCCACGCACATTTCGCCCAGCCTGTGTCCGCAAGGGTGAAGTGGATGTCATTATCGGAAAGATGCTGCCAGAATCCGGCGGTTATAATGTGACCGAGCGGATATGTGAAGACGTGCTGAACCATTTTCGGATGCGATGTCGTGCCCGAAGTGAAGTATATCAGCATTGTGTCTTCATTTTCCGTCACGCGTTCGGGATGTGCCTCTTCCGCAGCGTCAAGAGCTTTATCAAAGTCAAAAAAGCCTTCTGTCACGCCATCGACACTGACAAGTTGAAGGTCCGGATTGAGCGCCTTGCTTTTTATCGCGTGATCCGTGACTATCGGGTCTGCCGCGCAAATAAGAGTTTTGACTCCGGCCGTCTTTACGCGGTAGTCAATGTCCTGCTCAGTAAGCATGTGTGTAGACGGGATGGCAATTGCGCCGATTTTGTGCAACGCGGGCATTATGAACCAAAAGTGATATCTTCTTTTGAGCATAAGCATTACTGTGTCGCCCTTTTTGATACCCAAAGATGTGAGCACAGTGACCGCTTTATTTGAAAGAGTTGATATATCTTTAAATGTAAACGTTCTCTCGTCACCTTTGTCGTTGCACCACAGGAGAGCTTTCTGCTCGGGGGCAAGACGTGCCATTTCATCGACTATATCAAAGCCGAAATTGAAATTTTCGGGAACGTTGATTTTGAAGTTCTGCGAAAAGTCTTCGTATGAATCGAAATCTGTTTTCGCATATCTGTTGACAAGATTCATTTTTTCTGTTTGTTTCCCTTCAGAACGGTTTTATATAGTAACTACGAGTATTTTTGCACTTTTACCGTTAAGGGCTTTCATACCGTGCGGATACAGAGAATTGAAATAGACAGAATCGCCTTCATTTACGATGACTTCGTATTTGTCTATTTTCAGCGCAAAACTTCCTTTCAGACAGTAATGGAATTCCTGTCCGGGGTGGGAATTGAGGTTGAAACCTGCATTTTCGTTGTAATCAACGGTAACGAGCAGAGGTTCAACCTTTCTATCGGCGAAGTTGAATGCTAAATTCTCATATTTGTATGCTTTGGTACGTTCCACCGCAAGTCCGCGTCCGTTTTTGACGTGGGAGTAAATGTGCAGTTTTGCAGGCTCGCCCGTAAGAAGCTCCGTCATGCTTATCTTGAGATAATCGCATGCGTCGAGCAATATGCTTACGGGAATGAGTGCCTTATCATTTTCAAGGTCGAGGTATTCCTCAGTCGTAAGACCTGTGACCTTCGCCATTTCTTCCGGGGAGACATCGGACAATAAACGAATCGCGCGGAGTCTTTCCGCAATTTCGGAGTTCTTTATTGCCACAGTATCACATCCTTTCGGCGTTATCGGACTTGTAATCAATAGTTATATCCGATTTCAAGTGCCTTAATATTTTTATCGATCATTTCCTGCTTTGTTGCGGGGACGACTTTATTTATCGCCGCTTTGAGTGTGTCAAGGGGCATAAATTCTGTCTTTTTAGCCATGAGTCCGAGAGCTATGATGTTTGCAAGTCCGTCAAGGCCATTGTCCTTGGCAATTTTTGTCGCCGGGATGCCGTAAACGTTGATATCGCTTCTTTCGGTCTTTGCCGAGATAAGGAAGGAGTCGTATACGACTGTGCCGCCGGGAACTACTTTGTCGATGAATTTTGCAAAAGAGGGTTCGTTGAGCGCCATGAGAATGGAGGGCTCATTAACGATAGGGGAAGCTATGGGTTTTTCATCTATGCAGACGGCACAGTTGGAGGTGCCGCCGCGCATCTCGGGGCCGTAGCTGGGCAACCATGAGATCTCTTTTTCCGCGATCATGCCGGAATAAGCGGAGACTTTTGCCGCAAAAAGTATGCCTTGGCCGCCAAAGCCTGCGAATAAAATATTATGTGCCATCTTATTTGTCCTCCTTGTTTTCAGCGGTTTTATCCTTATAAACACCGAGAGGATAATAGGGGATCATATTTTCTTCGGCCCATTTAAGAGCTTTTACGGGAGACATTCCCCAGTTCGTCGGGCACGAGCTGATAACTTCGATTATCGAGAAACCTTTTTTTGCGATCTGGGTTTCAAAGCCTTTCTTTATCGCAGCCTTTGCTTCGTTGACATTTTTGACGTTGTTAACCGCAACACGTGCCGCATAAGCAACACCGTCAAGGGTCGAGAGCATTTCGCATACTCTTATAGGGTAGCCTGCAGTCTTTACGTCTCTGCCGTAAGGGGTGGTCTGAGTGACCTGACCGGGCAGGGTTGTGGGTGCCATCTGTCCGCCTGTCATACCATAGATCGCATTGTTTATAAATATAATAGTTATATTTTCGCCTCTTGTGGCGGAATGAACTGTTTCAGCAGTTCCGATTGCGGCAAGGTCACCGTCGCCCTGATAGGTGAATATTACATTGTCGGGAAGAGCTCTTTTGAGTCCCGTCGCAACTGCCGGGGCTCTTCCATGAGGAGCTTCTACCATATCGCAGGAAAAATAATTATATGCCATAACAGAGCAGCCGACAGGCGCAACGCCGACCGCTTCGCCGAGAACGCCGAGTTCTTCAAGACATTCACCGACAAGACGGTGGACAATGCCGTGAGGGCAGCCGGGGCAATAGTGAGTCTGAACATCTGTCAGACCTTTCGTTTTTTCAAATACAACAGCCATCTTTCTCTACCTCCCTGTAAATTACTGTTTGCTCATTTCGACGATGCGCTCATAAACTTCCTGAGGGGTAGGAACGACACCGCCGGTATGATTAAGAAGTGCTACGGGCTTTCTGCATTCAACGGCGAGCTTGACGTCGTTTATCATCTGCCCCATATTCATTTCCACAGTCAGCATTTGTTTTACTTTCGGGTCATCTTTGACCTTTGTAAACGCGTTGACGGGGAACGGATAGAGAGATATGGGTCTGATAAGGCCAACCTTGATGCCTTCTTCGCGGGCTTTGTTGATCGCGGACTTTGCAACACGTGCGGAGACGCCGATCGCGACGAGGACGATTTCTGCATCGTCAAGCAAGTATTCTTCCCAACGCTGCTCGTTCTGTTCGAGTTTTTTATATCTTTCAAAGCGCTCAAAGTTTTTCTGCTCAAGTTCTTCGGGCTTGAGGTAAAGAGAGTTTATGATATTGTGCTCGCGCTTGTTCTTGTGTCCGTTGGTCGCCCACGGTTTTTCTTTCGGAGCGGGGGTGGGAAGATTGTCAAATGAAACAGGTTCCATCATCTGTCCGAGAATACCGTCGAGCAGCAGCATCGCAGGCATTCTGTATTCTTCCGCTTTATCGAAAGCGGTGAAAACATAGGATACGATCTCCTGAACACTTTCGGGTGCATAAACAATAAGATGCAGGTCACCGTGTCCGGGCGCTTTTGTCGCCTGGTTGTAGTCAGACTGAGACGGCTGAATGCCTCCGAGACCGGGGCCTCCGCGCTGGACATTGATTATAAGACAGGGCAGATCGCTGCCTGCTATGTAAGATATGCCTTCAGATTTAAGGGAAATACCGGGGGACGAAGAACTCGTCATGGCTCTCACACCGGCAGAAGATGCGCCGAGGACCATGTTTATCGCGGCTATTTCACTTTCTGCCTGAAGAAATGTGCCTCCGATCTTCGGCATTTTTTTTGAAAAATAAGCGGCTACTTCGGTCTGGGGGGTTATCGGGTAACCGAAAAAGTGTCTGCAGCCAGCTCTCATTGCGGCTTCCGCAAGAGCTTCGTTGCCTTTCATAAGCATTTTACTCATTGTAAAATCCGGTCAGGTGACCCTGACAGTAATCCTTTCTTCTGTTTTTTTGTTTGTCAGAACTTTTCTACCGTTATTACGCAGTCCGGACACATCTTGGCGCAGAATGCGCATGCAATGCATTTGTCCTGATCTGTCATTTTCGCGGCACTGTATCCTTTCTCGTTAAGGACAGTGTCGTCGAGTACCAGTATTTGTCTGGGACATACGGATACGCAAAGCCCGCAGCCTTTGCAGCGGTTTGTGTCGATAGTGATTTTTGTTTTTCCCATCTCTCTAACCTCCGAGGTTTGGATTTACTGCATATTATATCATATACTAATAAAAAAATAAAGCGTCTGTGACGATATTTAATAAAAATTTCGCTAACTGTCGTTGTAAAAAGAAAAAAACCTTAATAAATTGTAAATTTTTTCACAAAGTACTTGCTTTTTACTATAATATGTGCTATACTAACCGCAAGAGCGGTTGAGACATACCGCTCTTTGAAATTGTTCAGGCAAAATCACAAACGGAAGGTGTCTTATGTCCGTAGTTTCAGTTGTCACTGATCTTGCAAAACCTGTAATTGAAGAACTCGGTCTCAAACTTTGGGATGTGGAATTTAAAAAAGAAGGTTCGGAGTATTTTCTCCGCATATATATTGATAGGGACGAGGGGGTTTGGATAAACGATTGCGAAGAGGTTTCGCGAAGGCTTGACCCTCTGCTCGACGAGCTCGACCCCATAGAACAAAGTTACAATTTCGAAGTAAGTTCCGCGGGTTTGGTACGGGAGCTGAAAAAAGATGAACACATATTGAAATTTGTCGGACACGAGGTCTCTGTCAGTCTTTTCAAACCCGATGAGAATATCGGAAAGATGAAGAAATTCAATGCCGACATCAAAGGTGTTAACGGCGGATACGTCGAGTTTATTATAAACGGAAAAGAATTTTCGGTCGACAGGAAAAACATTTCCAAAATCGTTGTCGATCTCGTATAAACAATTTTGAAAGGATTATTCAGATGAACGCGGAATTTTACGAAGCTCTTTCACTACTTGAAAAAGAGAAGGGCATTCCCAAAGAGTATATGTATGAAAAGATCAAGGCTGCGATAGCTGCGACGATCAAAAGAGATAAGCAGATACCTGCGGATAACGTTGATGTTGAGTTTAATGAAGAAAAGCGTAAGGTCCGCGCATTCATAAAGAAGACCGTTGTTGAGAATGTTACAAATCCCGCAATAGAGCTCACTCTTGACGAAGCAAAGATGGTAAAGAAAAAATACCGTATCGGCGACGTCGTAGAATTTGACGTTGATCCCGCAGATGTAGGCAGAATTGCCGCAAAAGTAGGTAAAAACGTCATTGTCCAGGCAATAAACGAAGCGGTCAACGGCTCTATAATCCAGGAGTTTGAGCGTGTACGCGGCAAGATTGTTACCGGTAAGGTGAGCCGCATAGACGAAAAAAACAAAACTATCTATCTTGAAGTTCTCGGTTACGAAATACCTTTCGGAGAGAAGGACCTTATTCCCGGTGATAAATTCTCAGACGGCGATCTGGTCAAAGTCTGTGTCACCGAAATCAAAAGAGGTGCAAAAAGCCAGGAAATACGCATATCCAGAACTTCTTCCGAATTCCTTCGGTCGCTTTTTGAAGTTGAAGTTCCCGAGATCGCTGACGGTACAGTCGAGATCAAGGGAATATCCAGAGAAGCGGGTTCCCGTTCAAAAGTTGCCGTATACTCCACAGACAGCAATGTCGACGCAATCGGTTCCTGCATAGGACCGAAGCAGATGCGCATAAACGCTATTCTTTCCAATATCTGCAATGAAAGAATAGATCTTATAAAATACAGCGAAGATATCGGCGAATTCATTATTTCGTCTCTTTCTCCCGCTACGGGCAGGATCTACGAGATAAATGAAGAACAGAAATCCTGCAAAGTTGTCGTGCCGGCTGATCAGTTGTCTCTTGCGATAGGCAAAACAGGTCAAAACGTCCGTCTTGCGGCAAGACTTACGGGTTATCGCATAGACATAGTCGCTGAATGATCATGCAAAAAGGAAAGTCTGCCGCCGGAAAAGGCGCGTTTATCCGTATATGTGCAGGATGCGGTGAGCATTGCGACAAACGGGTGATGTTTCGTATCGCAAAGCGAGGAGAAAGTGTTTTTTTTGATGCCGACGGAAATTCCGCCGGTCGAGGAGTTTATGTCTGCGCGAAGGCCGAGTGTATAGAACAAGCGAGAAAGAATCGAAGACCTTCGAGATCCCTCCGGGCAAATGTGCCCGAGCAGATATATGAACAGCTTCTTGATGCGGTTCCGGGAGGAAAGAATGATACAAAGGCTTAAAAGTAACATTTTTATCGCCCGGAAAGCGAAGAAACTTTTCATCGGATACGATATGATGAAAGAACTCAAGGTCAAAGCGGAGCTTGTGGTTCTTGCCTGTGATGCGTCGGAGAGAACCAAAACGCATGCCGCAAAATTTGCAGAGCACGGTGATGTTCTTCAGACAGATTTTACAATGGCTCAGCTCGGCGATATTGTTGGGGCTCAGAAAGTCGCAACATTTGCGGTTACTGAAAAAGGGCTTGCCGCAATGATCAAGAAATCATTTGAAGATATTTCTGGAAAGCATTAACTATAATTTCATTTTTTCAGGGGAGTAATTTTTAATGGGTTTACACGATAAGTACAGAATTCACGAAGTCGGAAAGGATTTTGACATTTCCACAGAAGATGTCATAGCGTTGGTGACGAAATATTTCGGTGCCGGTTCAAAAATAAACAATATGACCGTCCTTACTCCGGAACAGCTCGACGTTATATTTGATCATTATTCTCAGAATAACGGAGCTTTAAAATCTCTGGCAGAGTATTTCTCGAGTATGCCCAGCGATGAGGAAAAACAGAAGCGAAAGGCTAAGGAAGAAGCAGCAAAGAAAGCTGCTGCCGAAAAAGCCGCGAAAGAAGCTGCAGCAAAGAAGAAGGCGGAGGAAGAGGCTGCGCGCAAAGCTGCCGAAGAGAAGGCAAAGGCTGAAGCCGAAGCAAAGAAAAAGGCTGAACAGGCGGCAAATGCTGCGCGAAATGTCAAACCCGCTCAAGCTCCCGCGCAGCAACAGAAAAAGGCCGCCCCAAAAGAAAAGAAGCATGACGAATTCAAGACCCGCGTTGTCCCCGTTGCGAAAAAAGAAGAAACATCCATGCCTGTCACGGTCATCGAGCATGACGAAAACAGTTCAAATTTTGTCAAGGTCGATACAAGAAAACAATCCAATGTCAATCTTTCGAAGTATGACGAACGTCTGAGCGATATAGCAGGCGAACATGATAAACGCGATTATGGTAAGAGCAAGCAGAAGATAAAGAGCAAGAATAAACGTCCCGGCTCTTACAATAATAAGCGTGAGGATGAACAGGCGAAGCTCAAGCGTATCGCTCAGTATGAAAAAGACAAGAAGAAGCATTTGAGCAATATTGTTTTGCCGGAAGAAATCTCCGTCAATGAGCTTGCGTCCAGCCTTCACACCACGAATGCCGAGGTTGTAAAAAAACTGATGGGCCTCGGAATAATGGCATCTTCTTCACAGATAATAGATTATGATACTGCGTCACTTGTTGCCGAGGAACTCGGTGCAACAGTTTCAAAACAGGTCGTTGTCACCATAGAAGACAAACTTATCGATGATACTGAGGATAAAGCGGAAGATCTTGTCAGCAGAAGTCCGGTTGTTGTCGTTATGGGTCATGTTGACCATGGCAAGACGTCCCTGCTTGACGCTATCAGAAATACGTCTGTCGCTGCCGGTGAAGCCGGCGGTATCACTCAGCATATAGGTGCCTATACCGTTTCTGTAAACGGAAAATCATTGACATTCCTCGACACCCCCGGACATGCGGCGTTCACTTCAATGCGTGCGCGCGGTGCCCAGGTAACCGATATAGCTGTTCTTGTTGTCGCGGGTGATGATGGTATCATGCCGCAGACTGTCGAGGCGATAAACCATGCCAAAGCTGCAAATGTCCCGATAATCGTTGCTGTCAACAAGATGGATAAACCCGAATCTAATTTTGATAAAGTTCTCCAGGCTCTTACCGAATATGAACTTGTTCCTGAGCAGTGGGGCGGAGACGTTATTTGTGTTCCCGTTTCCGCAATGAAGCATGAAGGTATTGAGAATCTTCTCGAAATGATTCAGCTCGTTGCAGAAGTTGCGGATCTTAAAGCAAACCCCAACAGGAAAGCAAAAGGCACTGTCATTGAAGCTAAACTTGATAAAGGCAGAGGTCCTGTTGCAACCGTCCTTGTACAAAACGGAACTCTTCATTCCGGAGATCTTCTTGTTGCGGGTACATCTGTTGCAAAGGTCAGAATAATGACCGACGATAAGGGAAGGAGAATATCCGATGCTGTTCCGTCAACCCCTGTTGAGATAACAGGCTTCTCGGAAGTCCCTTCTGCGGGAGATCTGTTCTATGTGGTCGACGACGAAAGAATGGCGCGTGAACTTGTCGAACAGCGTAAGGCCGAACAGAAAGAAGCTCTCAATGCTGACCGTTCCAAGGTTTCTCTTAACGACCTCTTCTCTCAGATCCAGGAAGGTAATGTCAAAGAACTTAAAATCATTGTCAAGGCCGATGTTCAGGGCTCCGCGGAGGCTGTCAAATCGTCTCTTGAAAAGATTTCAAATGAAGAAGTCCGCGTGAAGGTCATCCACAGCGCGGTCGGCGGAATAAACGAGTCCGACGTAATGCTTGCGTCTGCATCAAAGGCGATAATCGTCGGGTTCAATGTAAGGCCCGATCCCAACGCCAAAAACATGGCGGAAAAAGATAAGGTCGATATGCGTCTTTACAGAATTATCTATGACTGTACACGCGAGATAGAAGACGCAATGAAGGGTATGCTTGCTCCGAAATTCAGAGAAGTTTCTCTCGGCTCCGCAGAAGTCAGACAGACATTCCGTGTTTCGGGCGTCGGTACTATCGCGGGCTGTTATGTCAAGACCGGAAAAATCGTCAGAACGGCAAAAGTCCGCCTTGTACGTGACGGTATAGTTGTTTATGAAGGACAGATAGACTCTCTTAAACGTTTCAAGGACGATGCCAAGGAAGTGACGGAAGGCTACGAATGCGGCATCGGTCTGGATAAGTTCAACGATATTAAAGACGGCGATATCATCGAAGCGTATATCGATGAAGAAATAAAAGACTGATAACCCCAAAGCCTTCCACGGAACACCTCCGAGGGAGGCTTTATTGTATGAAAAGAGGTAGTTTGGATGCCTAACAGATATAAACGTGACAGAATAAACGAAGAGGTTCGCAGGGAAATTGCGGAAATACTCAGATCGGTAAAAGATCCGCGGATTCCCCCCATGCCAACGGTAGTTTCAGCCGACGTAACGGGTGATCTTGAAGAGGCGAGGATATATATAAGTTTTTTCCAGGATTACGATGAAAAAGAGGTCAAGGCCGGGTTAAAAGCTTCCGCCGGATATATCCGGAAGCAACTCGGTGAGCGGCTACGACTCAGAGCGACCCCGCAAATCGTATTCATCCTTGACCATTCTGCAGAAAACGGCGCAAGGATCGACCGTATTCTCAAACAGATTGCCGATGCCGACAGCGGTAAAGACGCTTCCGAAAACGGAGAGCAGGATTGAAAAAATGATTATAACAGCTCAGCAAAAAGAACTTTTCAGACATATAATTGACTGCAATAATGTTCACATAATAACGCATAAAAGCCCCGACGGGGACACGCTGGCATCTGCCGCGGCGCTGAAGCATGTGTATGATCTGATGGGAAAACGTTCAGAGATAATATGCAGCGATACGGTGTCGCACAGGTTGCAGTTCATTGTTGACGGTGCGGAAGTGCTTGACGCGACTTTTGCGCCCGATTTTCGCGTTTGTGTTGATGTCGCAACCGCGGAACTTATCGGAGAAAAAATTCTCGGACAGATAGACGGACAAATTGATTTCTGCATAGACCATCATTATTCAAACACAGCTTACGCCAAGCAATCCATCGTTATCGGAGATGCTTCTTCGGCAGGAGAAGTGCTTTACGAGCTTATTGTTTCCGCTGGCATAGATATAGATGATTTCATCGCCGAAAAACTTTATACCGCGATATCTTTTGATACAGGATGCTTCAAATTTTCGAACGCCAAACCGTCAACGCATTTTGTCGCAGGCAAATTGCTGGAACATGGTTTTGACGCTTCTATGATAAACGCGCGTCTTTTTGATTTCGCATCTCTTGAACAACTTAAACTGGAGACCTCTGCAATAAACAGCATTAAACAGTTTGAAAACAAGAAAATAACGATTCTTAATGTTACGCGCAAAATGATCCTTGAAAGCGGAATTGACGAGAAGGACATAGACAGTCTTACGACCGTTGCGCGCCGCGTAGAGGGAACAGCCGTCAGCGCGACACTCAAAGAAACCGACAAGGGCTATGTGAAGATATCCTTGCGTTCAAACGAGGACTTTGATGTCTCGAAAGTTGCCGCCGTGTTCGGTGGCGGAGGACATGTCAGAGCCGCCGGGTGTATTATTGAATCTTCGTCCGAAGAAGCAGAACGCAGACTCCTTGAAGTTCTTATCCCTGAATGGAAAAAATATAATGATAATTCTTGTAGATAAACCTGCGGGGTGCACGTCGCATGACGTTGTCGCGAAAATACGCCGTGCAGTTCCCGGAAAAATAAAGATCGGCCATACCGGCACACTTGATCCGATGTGTACCGGTCTTTTGACTGTCCTTACAGATAATTATACACGCCTTTCCGATATTCTGCCGTCCGATAAATCATACCGTGCGACGATATTCTTCGGAATGACCACCGATACCCAGGACATTACGGGGAATGTGCTTGAAAAAAGCGAAAAACAGGTATCGTTTGATCAATTCGGGGCTGCGGCGGAGAGTTTTGTCGGAAAAATTATACAAATCCCCCCAATGTATTCGGCGATAAAAAAGAATGGCGTACCCCTTTATAAACTTGCGCGTGAAGGCGTTGATATAGAGCGGGATGGGCGCGAAGTAAATATTTACGGGATAACGGATATCACGGAAGAAGAACCGAATACTTTTTCATTCAACGTTGATTGTTCTACGGGCACATATATAAGAACTTTATGCGAAGATATAGGTGTGAAAGTCGGCTGCCCGGCGTGTATGAAGGCGCTTCGTCGTACGAAGGCAAACGGGTTTTCGCTTTCGCAGGCGCATACTCTGGAAGAAGTTGTCGAATATGCCTCGAACGGGGAAATCGGACATATCGGTATTTCGTGCGAGGATGCTTTTTCGGCGTTTGAAAAAATCATTTTGCCGAGAGACGGAGAAAAATATTATCTTAACGGCGGTATTCTCACCGCGTCCAGATTTTCAGAAGAAATATTGCCGAATATGAGATATCTTGTTTACGATTCTGACGGGAGTTTCACGGGAATCGGAGAATCTGACGCTGAGAGGAGAGTTCGGAGTATATGGCGCGAGATTTAGATGTCTTCGGTTCTGTTATAGCAATAGGTAATTTCGACGGTGTACATATAGGACATCAGAAGGTTGTAAAAACAGCCCGAAAGGAAGCCGAAAAACTCGGCGCGAAAGTTGTGGCAATGACTTTTACTCCTCATCCGCGCAAATTTTTCGGCCGTTCCGATATTCCGTTTTGCATCACCGATGACAAAACAAAAGCAGACCTCCTTACGGCAGCCGGAGCCGATGAGGTCTTTTTCAGGGAGTTCAACGCTGATTTTGCGTCCGAAACTCCGGATGTCTTTGTAAAAGAACTTAATGATAATTTCATATGCAAGAGTATCGTGTGCGGCGAGAATTTCAGGTTCGGAAACGGAGCCGCGTATGATATGGAAGATCTTCGTGCCGCAGGAAGAAAACTCGGGATAAGCGTCACTTCCGTTAAGCTCGAAAAATGCTCTTCAACTGCAATAAGAGAGGCGTTGAAAAGCGGGGATATCGCAACCGCAAACAGCATGCTCGGCAGACCTTTTACGATATCGGGCAAAGTTGTGCACGGAAAACATATTGGCACCTCGCTCGGGTATCCGACTGCAAATATCGAGCTTTCGGAACCTGCATTTCTGCTCAGACACGGTGTTTATGCCACACGTGTTGTTTTTGAGCAAAATGAATTTGTTGGTGTCACGAATGTCGGATTTCGTCCGACGGTAGACAGCTCTTCTTCTCCCGTACTTACAGTGGAAACTTATCTGCCGGGCGAGAACGGGGATGTGTACGACAAAAATGTCCGTATCGAATTTTTAGAGTTTGTCAGGACAGAGAAAAAATTTGATGACATATCGGATCTTTCGCGGGCTATTTCCGAAGATTGTTCCTATGTCACGTCAAAGTATAAGAATAAATGACGCAGAATAGTAAAATTTATGCAAAATCGACAATTAAGTATGACAAAAATACTAATTTTTTTGTTTTGCCTATTGCAATTTGCTCAAAAAAGTTGTACAATAGATATGGTTAATTGCCATAACTATTGTACTTTTTTACATTCGGAAAAAGACTTAAAAATCCCGAAGGATAGGTGCGAAATATGTCAAGCAGATTATTTCAGAGTGTTGTACAGCAAATGAAGGATTGTACTGACCGTACCATAGGCGTTATTGACGAACAGGCGGTGATCATTGCCTGCAATGACCTGAGCCTTATAGGACAGGCTTTGGGCGGAAACGTACTCGAAGCGATGACGATGTCGGACGTGAGCGTCATTAACGGGTATACATACAGGACTATAGGATCCCGCGTGAAATTTGAAAACGCCGTATTCGTCAAAGGAACCGACAGCGTTGCGGAAACGGTTTCGGGTATTCTTGCAATATCTCTGAATACTCTCAAAGAGTTTAACGACGAAAAAAATGATAAAGTTAATTTTGTCAAAAACGTAATGCTTGAAAACATACTTCCAGGGGATATCTATCTTAAAAGCAAAGAACTTCATTTTGCAAATGAAGTTCCGAGGGTTGTCGTTCTGATACGATTGCTCGACCGCACCGAGATCTTTGCCTATGATATAATCCAAAGCCTTTTCCCGGATAAATCCAAAGACTTTGTCATAAATGTCGGAGAGAATGACATTGTGCTTGTCAAAGAGGTACGTCCGACGACGGAGATAAAGGATCTTGAAAAACTTGCGCGCTCAATAGTCGATACTCTTAACGGCGAGTTCTATACGAGAGCCGTTATCGGCATAGGAACCATTATCAATTCCTTCAAGGATCTTTCCAGATCCTATAAGGAAGCGCAGATCGCTATAGAGGTAGGCAAAGTGTTCGATGTGGAAATGGATATAGTCAGCTACAATAATCTCGGCATCGGCAGACTTATCTATTATTTACCCACTACTCTCTGCAACACGTTCCTGAATGAGGTCTTCAAAAAAGGGTCGATAGATTCCCTCGACCACGAAACATTGTTTACTATACAGAAATTTTTTGAGAACAATCTCAATGTTTCCGAGACATCCCGGAAACTGTTCGTACACAGAAATACCCTTGTTTACAGACTCGAAAAAATAAGAAGGCTTACGGGGCTTGACCTCAAAGAGTTTGAAGATGCGATAGTTTTCAAAGTTGCGCTCATGGTAAGAAAGTATCTCGCATCCAATCCGGCTAAATTCTGATTTGATTCCTTTTGCAGGTCTGGAGGTTTTGCATTGATTACGTTTAATAATGTGACCAAGGTTTATAGAAACGGAACAAGAGCTCTCGACGGTATAAACATGGTAGTCGAAGACGGCGAATTCGTTTTTATCACCGGACATTCCGGCGCGGGAAAAAGCACAATGATACATTTACTTACGTGCGAAGATGTCGCGACGGACGGCGAAGTGATAATAGATGATGTTAACCTTAAAAAACTCACACATCGCCAGATACCCAATTACAGAAGAAAAATAGGCGTCGTTTTTCAGGATTTCAGACTGATAAACAACATGACGGTTTTTGATAATGTTGCGTTTGCGATGCGAGTTGTCGGCAAAAGCCGGCGCGAGGTGAAAAAACGCGTTAAAAGCGTTCTTGAAATAGTAGGACTTTCGGATAAACTAAAATCGTATCCGGAGCAGCTTTCGGGAGGGCAGCAGCAACGTGTCGCTCTTGCCCGCGCGATAGTCAACAACCCTCGTCTTATAATCGCGGATGAGCCTACGGGCAATGTTGACCCGAACATGTCTGTGGAGATAATGAAACTTCTTCTGAAGATCAACACTCTCGGCATAAGTGTTCTTGTTGTAACACATGAACAAGCGCTTGTAAAGCGTTTTAATAAACGTGAAATAAGAATAGAGAACGGACGTATTATTTCTGATACCTCAGTGGTTGCAAAACAGCCTGTGACCGAAAATCTAACGAGAACAGTTCCGATTGAGGGTCGCCGCATAAAACGCTACGCTGCAGAACTCGAAGAGGAGGATGAAGAATGAGTCTTGACAGTTTCTTTTTCCTCGTCAAAAGCGCAGTCAAAAGTATTTTCAAAAACTGGCTTCTGACGCTCGCTTCCGTGACAGTGCTTTGTGTATGCCTTGTTTCGCTTGGGATTTCCTTGCTTATAACTCAGAACGTGAACCTTTTCATCGAAGAGGTCGGAGATGAAAGTCAGATCGTGCTTTTCCTTGACGAAGAGCTCGATATCAATTCAAATTCCGAAAAAATCGCTGAGATCGAAGCAAAGCTCCGTGATCCTAACGGCGTCGGAGCAAACATCGAGAATATCTATTTCAGAAGTAAGGCAGACTCTTTGGAGGAGTATAAATCCACGCTCGGCGAAAACGTATGGCTTGCCGACGATTTGGATAACGATATATTCAGGGCATCCTTTGTCATCGAAATGAAAGACCTGAGTAAATTTGACCAGACCATGTATTCTATAGAAAAGATAGACGGTATTTCCCGTATACGCGATCGCCGCGATATAATACAGTCCATAGAGCATATAAGCCGGATAATAAGCTTCATGGCTTTCTGGGTAATACTGATTTTTGTTATAATATCCGTTTTGGTCATAACGAACTCTGTCAAAGTCTCCGTTTATTCCAGAAAACACGAACTCAATATAATGAAATACGTCGGCGCGACGGATACATTTATTCAACTGCCGTATTTCCTTGAAGGTATAATCATAGGTTTGTTTTCGGGTATACTTTCAGTAATAATACTTTACGTTGTTTATTCGAAAATTTTCTCTCCCACGATATCCGAGATCGGGTTTTTTGTTCCCGTACCGTTCTCGTCTGTTGCATCTTTATATACGATATGCTTCATTATAGCCGGGGGAATAGTAGGTATGATAGGCTCTGTATTCCCGGTCAAGAAGTACCTCAACGTCTGAAACGGAGGATATAGCAATGAAAAGATTTTTCAGGATCCTTGCCGCAGTGCTCGTAATAACGCTTTCCGCGGGATCTGTCGGCGCCTATATTTCTAAAGCTGCGATAAACTGGCAGAATGAAGAGGATAAAGAGGAGTACGAGGCGGCGAAGGAACAGCTTGATAAGATCAATGCACAGAAAAAGGATATAGCTGCTCAGCTTAAAGCTCTTTCTTCGGAAAAAAGCAGCAAGGTCAAGAAAAAGACACTGATTGAGTCCCAGCTTGAAGCGACAAATACGGAAATAGAGACTCTGGAATGGGTAATTGCCGAACTTGATGTCCGTCTTGCGGAAAAAACCGTGGAACTTGCACAGGCTGAAAAAGATTATGATGAGTATTATGAGCGCTACAAGGCGAGAATACGAGAGACGTTTGAAGTCGGTGAACTTTCCTATATGGAAGCGTTGCTCTCTTCCACAAATCTCTCCGAGCTCATTGCGCGCATGGATTATATATCCGATATAATGGAATACGATAAAAAGAACCTTGAAGCACTTCAAGAACTTCGTGCGAAAGCAGATACCGCGCGAAAGGATATAGCTCTTCAAAAAGAGGAACAGGAAGAAGCCCTCGGACAATGCGAAATTGCAAAAGCGGATCTTCAAGCTCAGAAAAAGGATCTCGATAAGGCAATCAAAGACCTTAATGAGGATGCCGAGGCGCTTGAAGAAATGGAAATTGAGTTTGAAAAAGCTTCGAAAGAGCTTGATAAACAGCTCGAAAGCCTCATAGATAAGAACCGTAAATACGCAGGCGGTGATTTTACATGGCCTCTTCCTCTGAGTGTGCACAATATAACGTCCAAATTCGGCGTTGAAAGAAATTATACCGTTAACGGGAAGAAATATCACGATGTTCATTCCGGTATAGATATTGCGGCGGCAAAAGGCACGGAGATATATGCTGCAAATGACGGAAAAATCATTTATTATAAGAAAGATTCCACAGGCAGTAACACATGCTGCATAGATCACGGATCTTCTGTCGTGACGAAGTATTACCACATGTCATCCTTTGTTTCCGGATTAAAGGTCGGCGATGAAGTAAAAAAAGGTCAGCTCATAGGCTATGTCGGTATGACAGGCCTTGCAACGGGCAATCATTTGCATTTTATGATAGTTATAAACGGCAAGAACGTTAATCCGCTTGATTATGTAACGTATGATGGCTCTACGCCTAAAAAAACGATAACCTGGTAAAACAAACATCTCAGATCGGAGGATCCCGGGAAGTATGAAAAAGAAAACCGTCAGATTGGGCACATTGTTTTTTCTGATAGTTGCGACGGCGTTTGTCTCATGTGTTGGAACATATTATTATGTAAGCAATACTGTTAACGATTTGAGTCATAACCAGCAGATGTATCAGAAACTGGATGTCCTGAACCAGGTCGTGTCCAAGTATTATGTGTTGCCGTTGGATTCCGTCAACGGATACGATAATGTCCTTGACGGTATATCAGCGGGATATATCAACGGACTCGGCGACGAATATTCGTATTATCTGAATGAGAAAAATTATAAAACGTCGTCTGTTTCCGGCGATTCTTCCGTAGGTATCGGAATAGTATACTCCTACGATAAAGAAACCGGCGGCATAAAAGTCAATTTTGCCAAATACGGCTCACCGGCGAAAAATGCAGGATTGAGAACGAAAGACATCATTCTCGCCATCGACGGCGTCAATGTTTCAGAGGAAGGATATCGCAGATCCGTGCAGAAGCTTTCAGGCTCTGACGGATCATCTGTTGAGCTCACAGTGCTTCATTCGGGTGAGGCGGATCTGACGAATATCACCGTTATAAGAAAATCGTTTGTGCCTCAGACCGTTGACTACCGCTTACTGTCGAACAATATAGGGTATATTTATATCAACGAGTTTGCGACATCAACACTTACCGATTTCACAGTCGCATATAAAGACCTCGAATCTTTGGGCGCGAAAGGGTATATTATCGATATAAGATTCAATGCTTATGGCAGTTTTGAATCCGCGGTCGAGGTCGCCGATGTTGTCATGCCCGCAGGCATAATTGTTTCCGTCCGTGAAAAGAGCAGTTCGGAAACGACCCCGTATTTTTCTGATGATAAGGCGATTTCCGTGCCGATAGTTCTCGTACAGAACGAAGAGACCTCCGGCGTTGCTGAAGTATTTGCCGCAGCTCTCAAAGACACCGAGACCGCAGTCGTTGTCGGAACAACGTCCAAAGGAAACGGCGTAGGGCAGAGAGATATTCCGTTGTCAGACGGCACAGCGATAAGACTTTCTACGTATGAATATGTCACACCTTCCGGTCAAAGATTCAACGGCTCCGGGATTGTTCCCGATTTCAGAATAACGCTAGATGAAGATAAGATGAGCAGATTTGAATCGCTTTCGGACGAGGAAGACGACCAACTCCAATCGGCAGTAGCGAAACTCAGAGAATTGATGGGATTGTCATAAAAAGGCTCGTATATCAATATAATTTATTCTGAAAATATCAGAAAAGAGTTTACGATGAAAAGATCTTACAAAGTAATTATTTCTGTTATTGCCATCGTTGCAATAGTTGTTGTTTCCCTGTCGGGCTGTCTGTTGATGAAAAATATCGAGCTTGAAAGAGATCTCGATATGTATCAGAAGATAACGCTGATACAGTCGTATGTAGACAAATACTCTATATATGATTTTAACGAAAAAGTCGCTGAAGACGCAGCACTGAAATATTATCTTGCCGGAATAGAGGAGGATCATTATTCCTATTACTTCTCAAAAGAGGAAATGGAAGAGTTTGAGGTATCCACCGCGGGGAATTTTGTCGGTATAGGCGTAAACGTCGTCAGAATATCCGATGTTCTCGAAAAAGGTCTTTATGTGTATCGTGTAGTAGGAAATTCACCTGCGGAACAGGCTGGCATAAAAGCAGGGGATATCATTCTTTCCGCAAATGATGATGTCTTCGACGGTATGACATATGATGACGCTGTCGACTGCATGCTTGACAAAGAAGGTACGACCGTTACACTCAAAGCTGAGCGAGACGGGGAAACTCTGATTTTCGACATTGTGCGCAGCGCGTTTACGCAGAGACTTGTTGACTATGAGGTCATAGATGGCTTCGGATTTGTCCGTATACACGGATTTTCTCATGCGGCGGCTTCCCAGTTTGAAGATGCGATAAACGACCTTTTAAGCAAAGGCGTAAAAGGGTTTGTATTCGATGTCAGAAACAATCCCGGAGGGGAGCTCACAACGGTTACGTCCATGCTTGACCTTCTTACCCCGAAGGGAGAGCCTATAATAATAATCCAATACAAAGATTCCGAAGAGGTTATAAATTCCAACTTGAAATCTGTGACGGATCTTCCGATGACGGTGCTTGTCAACGGATCTTCCGCCAGCGCAAGTGAATTGTTCTCGTCCTGTCTGAGAGATCTTGTGGGCGCTAAGCTCGTAGGTGAAAAGACATACGGAAAAGGAATCGGACAGACAACTTTCGATCTCGGCGACGGTACGGGGCTGAAAATAACAACATTCAAATATTTTACCAAAAGCAGGACAGATTATAATAATACCGGTCTTGAACCTGACTATGTGGTTGAAACAACGGATGAACAGGTTCTTGATTTTTACAAGATTCCCCGGGAAAGGGATCTTCAGTTACAAAAGGCGCTTTCCGTAATTGCGGAACTTGCAGCAGAGTGATCAATTATTTAACATATAACGAATCAATGTGAGAGGTATTCGAAAATGGGTGCACAAATTGTACTTACCAGTGAAGGATTCAGAAAACTTAAAGAAGAGCTCGCTTATCTTAAGGGTCCCAAACGTGCTGAGATTGCCGAAAAGATTAAAGAAGCAAGAGATTTCGGAGATCTTTCTGAAAACAGCGAATATGATGCTGCACAGAACGAGCTTGCCATAACCGAAGCTCGTATCAATGATATTGAAGAGCAGCTTAAACATATCGAAGTCATCGATGAAAGCGATATAGATACAAACCAAGTTTCCGTAGGATCACTCGTTCTTCTCAAAGACTGCGAATTTCCGGAGGACGAGCCTGTGGAATATATGGTGGTAGGCAAGACCGAATCCAATCCGTCTGAAAATAAGATATCAGATCAATGCCCGATGGGAAAGGCTCTTCTCGGAAAGAAAAAAGGATCAAAAGTGACAGTCACCGCTCCCGGCGGAGAATTTGAATACGAGATACTTGACATACGTCTTCCCGAATAAAAAACATCTTGGAGAAAAATATGGATAATGAAAATATAACCACGCAGGAAAATGCTCAGAACTCTGCGGAAGAATTTACTGAACAGGTCCGCATTCGCCGCGAAAAACTCAAGACTTTGCAGGATGCGGGTGCAGATCCGTTCCGGATAACCAAATATGATGTGACCCACCATAGCCGCGAAGTTAAGGACGGTTTTGCGGCTCTCGAAGGACAGGAGGTATCCGTAGCAGGCCGTCTTATGTCCAAACGTATTATGGGAAAAGCGTCATTCTGCCACATTCAAGATCTTCAGGGGCTCCTCCAGGCCTATGTTTCCCGTGATGCCCTTGGCGAAGATTCATATGCTGCCTTCAAAAAACTTGATATAGGTGATCTTGTCGGTATCAAAGGTACCGTTTTTCAGACGAAAACCGGTGAGACGTCAATACACGCGACCTCTGTCACTCTGCTTTCGAAGAGCCTCAAACCGCTGCCTGAGAAATTCCACGGTCTGACCAATGTCGACACCCGTTACCGTCAGCGCTATGTTGACCTTATAACAAATCCCGAAAGCAAAGATACATTTATCAAGCGCTCAAAGATAATAAGCACGATCCGTAAATATCTTGATTCTCTTGGGTTCATGGAAGTAGAGACCCCGATGCTCGTTGCAAACGCCGGCGGAGCTTCAGCACGTCCTTTTGAGACTCATTTTAATGCCCTTGATGAAGATTTTCGTCTGCGCATTTCACTTGAGCTTTACTTGAAGAGACTTATTGTCGGAGGTCTGGAGCGCGTTTATGAGATCGGACGGGTTTTTCGCAATGAAGGGCTTGACACACGCCATAACCCCGAATTTACGCTCATGGAGCTTTATCAGGCGTACACGGACTATCACGGCATGATGGATCTTACCGAGAATATGTATCGTTATGTCGCTCAGGAAGTCCTCGGCACCACCACGATAACATATAACGGTATCGAGATGGATCTCGGCAAACCGTTTGAGCGCATAACGATGGTTGACGCTGTCAAAAAGTATTCAGGTGTTGACTTTAACGAGATACATAACCTCGAAGAAGCACGTGCTGTCGCGGACAAGCATCACATCGAGTATGAACAGCGCCATAAGAAGGGTGACATACTCAATCTCTTCTTTGAAACCTATGTTGAAGAACACCTTATCCAACCTACATTTATTATGGATCATCCGGTCGAGATATCTCCTCTGACGAAGAGAAAACCCGAAAATCCCGATTATGTCGAGCGTTTTGAGTTCTTCATGAACGGATGGGAAATGGCGAACGCTTACTCCGAGCTCAACGACCCGATCGACCAGAGAGCCCGTTTCGCGGCTCAGGAAGAGCAGCTCGCTCAGGGCGACGAAGAAGCAAACCATACAGATGAAGACTTCCTCAACGCGCTTGAGATCGGTATGCCTCCTACCGGCGGCATCGGCTACGGCATCGACCGTATGTGCATGCTCCTTACCGATTCTGCGGCTATAAGAGATGTTTTGCTTTTCCCCACGATGAAGTCCATTGCGGATTAAGCAGGCGAAAAACCCTGTGTTTATGCAGACTTAGCCCCTGAAAGATATAAATTTTTCAGGGCTTTTTTACAAACCGCGCTTTTATCCTTTTTTGTCTAAATAGAGAAAACGGAATAGAAATAAGGGGTAACAGAATATGCAAACCGTAGCTTTTGTTTTAATGGGGTATCTGTCAGGCAGCGTTTTGTATGCCAAAGTTTTTGCAAAAATGTTCGGAAAAGAGGATATGATCGAAAACAGCAAAGATCAAAATCCCGGGACCTCAAATGCTTTTAAATATGGCGGTTTTTTATGCGGTACTTTGACTTTAATCTGTGATCTCTTAAAGGGATTTTTGCCGATTTTTCTTTTTATGCGATGCTCGCAATCCCAAGACTCGGTACCGGTTGGAACTGCACTTGTTTTGGCTGCACCGGTCGTTGGACATGCGTTTCCGGTGTTCTACAAATGGAAAGGCGGCAAAGGCATTGCAGTAACATTCGGATGCTTGACCGGGCTTCTTCCAATGTGGCAGCCGCTGATAACTCTGGCGGTGTTTTTTATCTTCTTTTCGATTGTCTTGCGTATCACTCCGCATTATCACCTAACACTTGCGGCGTATCTCTTTTCTATGTGTAGTATGGTGTGCAGAATCCATCAGATGCCGGTAGTCATCGGTTTTGCAATCATCACGGTAGTCGTCTGTATACGTATGTTTGTAAGCACCGAGGAAAAGGAAAAAATGAAAGTGAGATTGCTATGGATGCATTGATACTTTCTTGCGGTACCGGCGGTGGTCATGATTCTGCCGGTAAAGCCGTTTTAGAGGAAATGAAAAGACGTGGACATCATGTCACCATGCTGGATCCATATACATTAAAAAGTACGAAGCTTTCCAGAGGAGTCGATCAAACATATATATCGTTAGTACAGCATGCGCCCGACGCATTTGGCGCGATATATAAAATTGGGGATTTATACCGACGCCTTCCGTTCCGATCTCCTGTCTATTTTGTCAATCATGCGATGGAGAGCGTGATGCGGAAATATTTTGCAGAGAACCATGTGGATATTGTTATCATGACCCATCTGTTTCCGGCAGAGATCATGACCAATATGAAGCTACACGGCATAGATATCCCGAAAACAATGTTTATTGCCACCGACTATGTGTGTACTCCATTTACAGAGGAAACAATATGTGACGCATATGTCATTCCTGCTGAAGATCTGACAGAAGATTTTGAGAGTAAGGGGATTCCTCGGGAAAAGCTATATCCGCTGGGCATTCCTACAGACAGCCGTTTTGCGGCGGAAGAAACACGCGAGCAAGCAAAACAACTCTTGGGACTTGATCCGGATAAAAAATACATTTTAGTGGCCGGCGGCAGTATGGGGGGCGGTAAAATTGAAAAGTCAATTGCAAAACTTCAAAGATATTTTTCCGCTCAAAAGGATATTGTACTTATCGTAATCTGCGGAAACAATCAGGCGTTGTTTCACAAGCTGAGCGAACAAGCGTCCCCGGGGCTCATAGTCGTTGGACATACAGACAAGATGGCGGATTTCATGAGGGCCAGTAATATGTTTGTTACCAAGCCGGGAGGCCTTTCTTCAACTGAGGCGACAGTGTGTCACGTCCCGATTTTACATACGTTTCTGATCCCGGGCTGCGAAAGCCGCAATGCAGAATACTTCAGAAGTCACGGCATGAGTATTTCAGGCGAACTGACTGACGACATGCTTTGTACGGCGCAGGATATTTTGAGAAACCATGATACCGGTGCAGAAATGATTGCATGCCAGAAAAAATGGATTAACCCAAACGCAGCAGCAGATATCTGTCTCCTCGCAGAAAAACTGACCGAATGATGACTTCAATGCTACGGATGGGATAGCTTTGCCTGCGCGGATTCAGCGTCAAGACGAGCAATCCTATATTCTCATGGATCGGGCATATGAATGGGACAAGCTGCGGACAGCGGCGGAAGAAAGGGGTCAACCCTATCGTTGCCACAAAAATGAATCCCGGAAACCTGTGGGAATATGACAAGAATTGATATTTATATTTTACTTATAATTTTTTGATAATTAAGGTGTAAAAAATGGCAGAGCATGTTGAGCGCGAGGCGGAGCGCTATAAACGCGACCAGTGGTACGAACATATATGGTATCATTATAAATGGATAATCATAGCGGTTTTGGCGGTTGCCTTGCTGCTGGCGATAGTTATCGTTGATATGAATAAAAAGGATCCGGTGGATATGTATCTGTTTTACATAACCGAGGACCCTGTGGTGTACCGCGAGAAAATCGAGGCCTTAAAAAAGTCGATCTCTCCGTATGTCGAAGACGTAAACGGTGACGGCAAAATAACGCTTCAAGTGAAAAACATCTTTATCGGCGACGAGTATGACGCAAAAGTCGTCAATGAAAACAAAACTGATTTCCGCACAATAATGTGGTCGGGGACAAATATGTTTTTTGTTGCGGATAAAGCCGGAATCGACTTTTTGCTTTCGGAAGATAACGGAAACGGAGTCCTTGAATCGCTGACGGATATCGCGGCTGCGGACGAGCTGCTGTATGACGACAGAGTATGGCAGGCGAACGGCTCGGAATTTATGCAGAACGATACTTTTAAGGATTGGGAAGGCGAGTTGTATTTCGGGTTGCGTCTTTACACGAATACTGTCGCTGCTATACAGAAAAAAAGCGCGAAATGCTTCGAGATAGCTCATAATGCTCTTGCGAATATGATAAAAGACACGAAATTATACTGAACAGGTAAAAAACCAACGGTTTTATCCGTTGGTTTTTTTATGCGGTTTATTATTTTCCAGCAGGTTCTTTGAATGCGAAAAGGCGCTGCCCGAGATAATTAAAGCCTGTGAAAAAGCACATTCCTACAATCATCGCGACGTTCGACTGCACTTTTTCGCTTGCACCGGAAAGCAGCCATATAGCCAGGGGCTTTGCAATTCCGTAAGCGAGAAAATAACATACCGCAATATTGACAATGAAACGTAGCACCACTTTGGGCGAGCTGTCTTTGTTTTTGAAGGTGAAATATTTATTCAGAAAGAAACTAAGTATGCTTGTAAGTATGTAGTTCGCTGCGGAAGCGATCCAGTAGTTCATGTCGCTCAGAACGATCGTTTTCCCGAAAATATTCAGCGCCGTATCGACCCCTTCCGGAAACCATCCGAGCCTCGGCAGGATGAGATTATAAAGCCCGAACATTATCGCCGTACCGACAAGTGTATTGATCACGCCCACAATGATAAACTTTATCAGTTTTTCGTCGAACAGGCCGAGGAATTTATTTATCAAATTTTTCATCTTTTGAAATGTCCTTTTCCGTTTCACGGATTATATAAAGCGGCCTGTGTTTTGTTTCCATATAAGTTTTTGCAAGATACTGTCCCAGAATTCCGATCATTAGAAGCTGTATTCCGCCGATAAACAAAATAAGACAGGCGAGCGTCGGAAATCCGGGAACTGGATCGCCCAATGCGATCGTTTTGACAATATAAAAGAGCATCCATATAAATGCGATAATGCAGAAAATTATTCCCATAAATGAAGCGATGGAGAGGGGAGCGGTGGAAAAGGCCGAGATGCCGTCAAAAGAGTACATAAGCAGTTTCTTGAAAGACCATTTTGTCGTACCGGCGACTCTCTCGACGTTTTCAAATTCGAGCCATTTCGTTTTGAATCCGACCCACGAGAATATTCCCTTGGAAAAGCGGTTGCTTTCGGAGATCGAGAGAACAGCGTCCACCATTCTTCTGCACATCAAACGATAGTCACACGCGCCTTCGACGACTTCCGTACCGGAAATCTTATCCATCACTTTATAAAACATTCTTGAAAAGAACGATCTTATTTTCGGCTCACCTTCGCGGCTGGTACGGCGCATAGCTACGCAGTCCCAGCCTTCGGTTTTTATATCGTTATACATCTGCTTGATATATTTCGGCGGATGCTGGAGGTCTGCGTCTATAACGACGGCATAATC
>CAUHAO010000015.1 GCA_959604355.1 uncultured Eubacteriales bacterium | reverse complement strand
TTGCTTGCTCTTTGTACGGCGTTATGTGAGTCCTTTTCGATGTTTCCGCATCGGAGAGGGCTTTTTATATTTTATAGCCAATGGCAAACACAGATTGGTAGATACCCCTAATCCCTTGAATTTTGATTTTCAACAGAACAGTTCAAAAACAAAATTTCAAAATTCAAGGAGATTAAAAATGAGTTGGAACAACGGATACGAAACAAAAAAATTTGAAGCAAGACAGAAAAAGCAGGCAGAGGAATACAGAGCACTCGGTATGACCGAGGAGCAGATAAAAGAAATGTATGAATTTGACTTGGAGCAGTTCAAAAGCGAAAGACGGCATAGGATGCACACACAGCAGTTTACATCAAGTGATTTTGATGAAGGTGAGGAGGATGATTCTGAAAGCACCTTTTGGGTTTGCAGTAAAAAAGGAAATTCCGGCACAGAGTGTAAAAGTCGTGCTTATTCAGATGCAGAGGTGTTTTCAGCTTTTGTCCAAATGTATAATCGCTTTCGTCAAAACGAAAAAGTGTTGTTGGACGAAACAATAACGCAACTGCAAAATCTCAAGACAAAGATCACAATGGGGAACTCACAGGTAGCAGAAATCGACGGAGAAATAGCAAGTTTGAGTGAACAAAACTCAATGTACTCCAAGCTGCATACCAAAGGTATTATTGATGACGTAACATATTTTGAAAAAACGGACAGCATAAAAAAGCAGATAGAGGATCTTCGAGTAAGAAGAAATAAATTACTGTCAGAGGATGAAGATGAGCGGTGTATTGAGGAACTTCGACACTTAAAGCGCATACTGAATGATTCTCCGAAAACATTATCGGAGATAGACAAAGAGCTTTTTACTTCTATTGTGACAAAGATTTACGCAGAACAAAATGGCGATATAACGTTCTGCTTGCTTGGTGAGCTTCAATTAAGAATGGAGGTGAAGTGATGGCACTTCGTATGATTAGCTATGGGTATAAAATGGTCAACGGTATTCTTACTGTCAACGATGAAGAAGCAAGAGTAGTGGTTGAGATCTTTCAGCGTTACGGAGCGGGAGAAATCCTTAAAGCCATCGCGGATGACCTTACTGAGCGTGGAGTCATTTTTTATCAAGAGAAAAACGTTTGGAACAAAAATATGATTGCCCGTATTATTGAAAACAAAAAATACATAGGCGAGGACGGCTATCCCGCTATTGTCAGTGATGAGGATTATGAACGAGCCTATAACCTTAAATCTCAAAAAGGAGTAAAGAACAACCATCCCGCCATTATTTCAAAAGAAACCTTTAAGTTGGTGCAAGCGGAAATAGCCCGAAGAAGCAGCAAGCGAAAGACATCGGATTTGAGCATTACCGAGCAGGGAAAGTATAGTGGAAAATTCGCTCTTACTGAAATTCTTGTGTGCGGAGAGTGTGGAAGTCCTTATCGTAGAAAAACTTGGGTAATTAAGGGTGAGAAGAAAAGAGTATGGAGATGTCTTAACCGTGTGGAACACGGTACGCAATACTGCAAGGGCGGAATAACCATAGAAGAACAAATTGCCGAATAGGTCGTTGGTTCGAAAAATAGCAGGGGAGAAAAAGAATCACCTTTCGATTCTGAACCATTAGTGTTCAAATGGGAGGTGATTTCTTTGTATATCCGCAAACAATTTTAATATTACGAAAAATCTTGATAAAATACATAGGGGTCAATGGTTCGAAAACGAGCAGGGCAAAACGGAATTTACAACAGCAAAAATGCCCAAAACCCTTGTAAAATAAGGCTTTTTCGGCAATAGTCTTTCCGTCTTGATTAGACAAGTGTTCCGGTCTTAAAAGATGCCGGTCGAAAAACCCGAGATTTTCTCGGGTTTTCTTCGTTTTTCGCCGTTTTCCTCACTTTTTCAAAATTCGAATTTAAGCAAAAATAAAAAGATGCCAAACGCCGTTTTCGACCTACTGCACGGAATCGGACTGGTGGAACGCTATTTCAGGGCGGTTTTCAGAGAGGTTTTCATCCGAAAACCGCCCTTTTTTCGTTTTTTATCAAAAAAACTTTGTTAAATTTCTATGTCTGAGAGTCGTAACTGTAGCTGAGGTCACTGAACCCGAGTCGCTCAAATACATGGAAGGACACGAATGGAACATCGATGAGATCAACTTCCTCGCCAAGCGTATAGAAAGCTTCGACAAGAGAGAAAAACGACAGTTCGATGCGATCGCTTCCCAACTAAAACCGAGTACCGGACAGGACCTCATCAATCAGACTTTCAATCTATCGAGGTATACCCTAATCTCCGACTTCAGCAGTCTTACCGAGATCGGCAAGACATATGTCATCAACAGAAAACAGGCAATGAGCTTTGATGAAATGGCATCAACAGACTTTGCCAAAATCGGCAAAGACCTCATAGAGTCAGGCAAAGGCATCCCAACTGCATACGGTGTGATGTTTATTAATGAAGATATTCCTTGATAGCAATTCAATAGATAAAGAATTGCTCCCGATTATGGCAAAAGCCGATGCTATGATAAACGAAATGCACAGCGTTGCCGAGGTAGCGGCATTCAAATACGGCGTTACTCTTGCAACAAAGGCTCTCGCAGGAGTTAAGACAGTAAAATAAGCTTAAATAATCGGCGGTTGCTGAACTTCAGTCACCGCCGATTTGTCTTGATTGTTCCGTTATTGTAATATCAGCAATACCCCTCCAATTTTCTTTTCAGCGTTACTTTATCCAGCGTGTACTGCTTTTTTACCGAATCTGCATACTCGGCAAAAGCACGGCACAAGAGCGGATGCTCTAAAAAAATCGTGAAGAACGGTGCTTTTAACCGGCTGACGGCAACGCTCTTTTCGGAAATAATGAGCTGCACATCCAAAAAGCTCGGTTCGGGCAAAGGATAAAATCTGTATTTTACGTTGTCCAAAAGATGGATTATGTTTTTTGTGTGTTCTGCAAATTCCAAAGGTGAATAAGGCGTCGATAGGAATTCCGGATATATTTTTCCGTTAAACAAGTCCTCGTCGCTTGGCAGGGACACACACTCATGAAAGTGTCCCGACAACAACGCTTTTTCAAAAAAGCGTTTCATTTGTTTGTAAATATCATTGGCGTCACTTGCCTCGGCTAATAATTCAGAGTGGTTAAAGAATTCCGAAAAAAGATTTTCCGGCATGGAGAATACAGTTGGGCAACTGCTTAAAACCGTAATATCCGATGAACCTGTTTCAAACTGGAGGAAATCTGCCGTTTTGCATAATCTGATCAGGCGGTGGGCTTTGCCGAGAAGCGTATCAAAGAACTGACGGCACAGATTTGTCTTTTCAGGTTCGGTTTCGTACAGATAATTTCCGTTTTCGTTTTCCGTGCCGACAACATTGTTGCCGTAAATACAAGCATAGCCGGGGCATAAGAACAGTGTTGTTGAAAAATTCGTGTTTTTCTGTCCGTCGAGGTAAAATGATTCAATTTGTCCCGACGGATAAAGAGGAAGCCAACTGCGAATTGCTTCGCCGATTTCAGTAAGATTTCGTTCGATATTATGAATGATGTGAATTTTCACCCCGCTTGTTACACACTGGATCATCAGCGACATCCATTTTGTTTGAAAGGCTTTGTCGGCGATGATCCAATCTATATTTTGGTCGGAGTATAGATACAAATCCTTTTCTTTTCTTTCTATGACATTTCCGAGAAAGCGGAGAACGGCAGTTTGCAAACCTGTCATCCCGTGATAGTGCGACCTATTATCATGTAAAACCGTTTTGTCTGCTGCTGTTTCAAAGGGCAAAGGAGGTTTTATGATGTCGGCAGAAAACGATCCGATTTGGTCTACCATACCGACAACAAAGGATGAAACCGTGTTGTCATCCGAAAGGAACAGCCAAGAATACAGCTCTTTTTCCCAATCCGTATCGTTATGGAGACTTTCGGGCGATACGTTCATTAATCTTGCAAGATTTGAAAGGCGCTTTTGGTCTTTGAGCCGACTGTAAAGAACACGGCACATTTCCTCCGTGAGTTTACCGTTTGATACGGGGGTGCGCAGTCCGTTGCGGAAACGGCTGATATACGATGGGTCAATATTGAGAAGCTTTCCGAAGCGAACATTGGAAAATTCCGCCAGATCAAGTGCTGCGGAAAAGCGCTGTCCGAATTTATCGTGCGTATGTAAAACTGTGGGCACTTCTTTTTGGGCTTTTGTCGGCTCTTCTCCGTCATAAAGCCAACGCATGATTTCGCTTTTGATTTGCTCTGCGGAAAATGAAGCGGAACAGCCGATTTCATTCAAAATATCTTCTGTTTTTCTGTGTTCATCAGCAAACGAATAAATTGCCGAAACGAATCTTGACGCACTTTTTCCGCCGTTTTGCGGTACACGGCTTCCCTTACAAATACGGTCAACCGCGGAACGGTCGCATCCGATAATATCGGCAATGTCAGCTGGCTTTGCGCCGATCATTTTCATGATTTTATTGAATCGTTCTGTAAACATAGCCGCTTCCTTTATTATATGATTATTATGTTACTATATATATTATATACATAATTTCGTATAAAGTCAATCGCTGCCATACGATTTGTCAATGACAACGCCATGGCAGTTATTGCTACCACTATAAATGTATGCTATAATAAAATAGATTTAGTGGCGATGTATTGGGAAAAGACGTTGCAGATGGAAATGTTATAACGGAGGAGTGTTTTTTATGGCATCCAATAACATTTTAATAGGAGCAGGATGTATCGGTGTCGGAGCGTTGTTTCGTGATGGGCATTGTGGCGATAGTCTATGGTGTCGTATTTATTGCCACCTCGCTGAACGGTTAATGCTATGAGTGACACGTTCTTTTTCGTTGTCGGTATTGTTCTTACCGGTATCGGTTTGCTTTTGCTTGCGGCAAAGGTGATGTCTTACATAAAATGTACCGTGCCGATCAATGCTACCGTCGTAAAGCTGGAAAAAGAATATACCTTTCTCCGTGGCGTAGAGCATACCCATTATCGCCCGGTCGTGAGGTATGTCGTTGACGGCAAAAGCTATACCGAAGAGGCGTATTTCAGAACTTATCGGAAAACGAAATATCCGATTGCTTCAGAAATGAAAATTTATTACAACCCGAGGAATCCTAAAGAAATGCGATTTGTCGGGCATCTGTTTCCGTTGCCGTTAGGGCTGGTGTTTCTTGGCGTCGGCATCGTTTTGATTTGGTGCTATTTTATTTAAGGTCGGAGCGTTTCGGTTACAGACGCTGAACATACTATCAGAAATATTCGGATCAATATTTTGGCAAAATGCCGGAAAGATGCAAGGAAGAATTGCTTCTAACAGCATCACCAAACGGAAAAATCTGCATGAAAGACAGAAAAAATGAGGAGGATTAAAATGGCAAACAACAAATTCTGCACCGAGTGCGGTCAAAGGCTGGACGAAGGAGTAAAGTTCTGTCCGAACTGCGGAAAAGCTGTACCGGCAGAAGTAGCCGGAAAAGAGCCGCAAAACAACACGTATACACTGAACGATTCACAGAATCAAACACCGGATTACCCGCCGAATTATACACCGAATTATACACCGAATTATACACCGAATTATACACCGGGGTTCTCAACCAGAATCCATGATCCGGAGATTAAGGCGGCTTTGAGAAAAAACCGAAGGATCAGCAGAATATTCCTGTTCATTTTAATGCCGATTCCGGTGATCGTAGCTTGCATTTACGCACTCGTGACAGGGGAAATGGAGTTCGGTCAAGCGTTCGTTAGCGGTGCCGCGGTTTCGGCAATAATTCTAATAATCAATCTTTTGGTCGGATTGAGCCACAGCGCAAAACACTCCTATGAGGCTGTGGTTATCGACAAGAGAGAAGGATACGCAAGTGGCAGTGACGAAGACCGAAGAACCGTTTACAAAACGATCGTCCGTACCACAGACGGTCGCAAAAAAGTCATTCAGGAAACGAGCCGTATTCCGAGCTCCGCCTATGAATACCTTTGTGTCGGCGACCGGTTCCGTTACCATCCGCAGCTTGCGTATCCTTATGAAAAATATGATAAGTCGAAGGACGGTTTTGTCTACTGCGCCTGCTGCATGACAAAGAATGAGCTGTCTGAAGACCGTTGCACAAAATGCGGCGTCCCGCTTTTGAAATAAGCTTTTCGGAGAGCCGCAAACGTCATAATTCGGCGTTTATCGTGCTGTTTTCTAAAGAACTTTAATATCTTGAAAAACCTAACGGAGGTAATCCAATGGATAAGTATTGTGGAAACTGCGGACATCCTTTGTCCGAAGGTGCAAAATTTTGCGCTAACTGCGGCCAACCTGTAAATACGAAAAATGAAAAACAGAATATGGCTGCTGAAAGTAAAATAGAGCCGGTAAAAGAAAATGAAACTCCAAGCAGTAAAAAAGAGCCGGTAAAAGAAAATGCAAACGAAAACAGTCAAAAGGGCGATGTGAAGCAAAAAGAAAGCGGAAACAGTCAAAATGGCAATGCGAAGCAAAAAGAAGGCGGATTTATTGCCACGCTGGTAAATGAAGTAAAAGATTTAATACGGCATCCTAAAAAATTACTCCCTACGATTATCCTGTCGGTTGTTTGGATGGTGTTCTCCATGCTGTCAACTTTTGGTGCCAACATCCCGATCCTCCGATTCCTCTATACGCTGACCTATTCCAACGGCGGTATGTTCGGCGGATTTTTCGGTGCCGTTGGCGGTATCTTTGGCAAAGCCGTATTTGCGGCCGTTGTCAATACCATTGTTCTGTCCCTGGTTGCAAAGAAAAACCCCTTTGCTAACGCCGCAAAATCATGCAAAGGAATATTCGGCAAAGCCGCTTTCAGCGGACTGTCCGCAATCTCTCCGTTCCTGATCGGCGCAGGTTCCGGACTCCTTCTGTATTGGTTCTTTAATATTACTTCCAGCACCACAAACTGCGCTGTCGCGGTTGTGGGTGCTGTCGGTGCATTTACTGCACTCGGCAAAAAGAACGGCCTCCTCACATCTCTTGTTTACACCGTCACAGGCAAGCTGACAAAAGGCAAGTTCCCATCGCAGGTTGTAGTCAACCGAACGGTCACCGGATTTTCTGCCGGCTTTGCGCTGGGTCTCCCTCTCACTTTTGTGCAGTACGGATGGCTTCTTTTCCTTGTGGGTGCGATTATTCTCGGAACAGGTATTGCATTTGCAATCCTCGGGAAAAAGGGCGTGAAGAAGATGGCTGCAACAGCTGCCATATTCATCCTCACGAGCACCATGCTACTGCCGGTATTTTCCGCAAATGCTTTTGCTGCCAGTGTAACGCAAACAGGAGATACTATCACCATAGAGGCTGAATACCGGGAGGATGAAATTTATTGCTTACTCGGAGACTATTTTGAGCAGGCATTCTACAATGCCGGAAAAATAGCCCTGATCCCTGACGGAAACGGCTACACCTTTACCATTCCTCCCTACACCAGCAGCTATGTCGAGCACATGATCGGCGAACCTAGCTTCCCCTCCTATCGGATTACATATACCACTCCCGAACTCACCTTCTATGTATCTGCCTTTGAACCCAACGATGTCGGCGGTTATACCGCCCATGTCACCACAGGCCACGGCATGGGACTTGCCGTCAACGAGGTCTTTACCCACGAGGACGGTGACTGGTCAAACTGGGAAGAAGTTGATTATGGCATAAACTACACGGTCGATGAAATCTCCTTTGATCTGCGTAACACCAAAAAAACCCTCTCCATGACCCCCATTATTTTCAGAACCGATAATGAGGTTCTTGATGCCACTGGGAGAACCCGTTGGGAATACAACAGTGCTCCCGCTATCGGCAGCTTCACCCTCAGCTTTTATCTGGAAGGACTTTCCTTCAATGCTCCCGGAACCGAGCCGGAGGAAACCGAAGAATCCGAACCTGATTTATCAGAAGACGATTACGAAAATGAAGAAGAGGAAGAAGAGGTTAAGCCCTACCGCGGCAAACTCACCTATACAAACGGCGAGGTGAATAAACAAGGTCAGCCTTTCCCGGACATCATGGATTTCGACGGTGACGGCGAAATCTCGTGGGGTGATTACTATATCCGAAAACAGCTATCTCACGACCCCGATTGGCTCGATCGACCCGAAAGTAAAGCAGTGGGTGCTGCTGTTGCTGTTCTGACCGCTTTGCTTGGTGCCGCAGGCGGCGTTTTGGGCGGACCCCTCGGCAGCTTGCTCGGCACAGCGGCACAGGCGGCGGCTTCTGCCGCACAAGGCGCCTTGGAAGGCATTGCCAACGGTGTGAATGTGTCTGGACAGCAAGAAGAACCCCAACAGAAAGAAGACCTCGGCCGGTACATTCGTCGTGACCCTGACGGCGACCTGTATGTGAAAGACCCCGTGACCGGAAAGGAAACCCTTTATATACGGCAGGATGATGGAAGCTACAGAAATACGGTAAGTGAACAGGACTATACCGTGGGCGAAATCAACGATATGCTTTCCCATGTGGAGGACAACAGGGGCTACTACAGCGATATTTCCAAAAAGCAGCAGAAGGCTGTGGAACATCAGCATGAGCATGCAAGCGACTTCTCGGAAACAAGCGTTAAGCTGGCAGAAGAGACACGTCAGCAAAAGGAACAGGAAGCCAAAGAGGACGCAATCTATCAAATCGGCTATAAACACGGCGTATATAACGGTGACGAGGATGCTATCCGTGAAAGGTTGGAGCAGAAACAGGCCACGGCAGAATCTTTAAATGAGGCTTACCATCGGAGCGCCGCCCATATTGATATTGCCGTAAAAGTCGCCGAAGGCACCAAAAAGGTCGCCGACGTAGCCGCCGATGTAGTGGGAACCGTCGACAAAACAGGTATATTTAAGGACGTCTATTCTGCTACCACCGCCGCCGCAGGCAATGCAGGCGAGGTTATGGCAGGTAATATGACCGCCGCAGAGGCCGTTGCGAAAACCGCCGTGGAAGCCTCCACCGAAATTATTAAAAACCGTGCTCAGTCTACCACCGCTAAGTATGTTGCCAATGCTCTGGGCGATTCGGCACAGGATGCCACCTCCGCCATGCTTGAGGGTAAGAATTTGAGCGAAGTTACGGATGCGGCCATAGCGGGCGCCGGAAGAGGTCTGGTAGATGTCACTGTGGAAGGTGCTGTTTTCCTTGGCAACAAAGGTGCCTCTGCCTTGGGCGCAACTCCCCTCACCGAAGCGGGCGAAACCCTCACCTCCGACGTGATTAAATCGTTCGTACCCAAGGTGGAGGTTCCCAAGAAGAAGGAGGAGCAGTAAGCTTTTTCGGATATAATGCGGTTCAAAAAACAAATGAATATAGAATATCATTTTGCCCGGCAAAATGCCGGAAAGAAACAAGGAGGATTTGCTGATGAAAGCAAAAACAAAAGTTTCAAGACTGTTTGTCATCCTGCTCGCCCTTGTGATGGTAGTAGGTATGCTGCCAACCACAGCACTGGCGGAAGAGCCCGACGCCTTTCTGCAGTTTGCTGACGCACCCGGTGACTTTTTCTATAGAAACGATGGCGGTTACGATTCGGAAGGCCCGACAGTAGATACTATCTTTACATTGACGGAGCCGACAATGATCACCGGCATTTGGACTTATCACTGGTATGCCGCAAATTATGACATAGATTTCTCCCGGCAGACCATACAACTGAAAAACACTACCACAAATACGGTGGTCTATTCGGGTGCTGTCCGTGTAGGACATCACGTTAACACAAGAGATTGCGACTGGATAGTGCTTCCGAATATCGTCCTTCCGGCCGGTACCTATCAGGTTATCGACTCCCATAATGAGAGCTGGTGTGCGCTAAACTCTAAGGGAGTATGTATGGTAAAAGGATATTCCAGCACACCTTCGGCAACGGCGGACTTTTCTACCGACCCCACGGCGGCATTGAGTTTGCTCAACGCAGCCAAGACAGGAACAACAGACAGCACATGGGACAGCAGCAACAATACCCTCACCCTCAATGGTGTGAACTTTACCACCACCGCTTCTACTGCGGTGAAGCTGCCCGCAGGCTCGGAAATCGTCCTGAACGGTGACAACATCATCACCAGCGGAGAAGCGAAGTCGAAGGATTCCTTTGGTATTTATGCCTTGGGCGACCTGACCATCAAGGGTGCCGGCAAGCTCACTGTAACCAGCGATACTGCGAATGATGACAGCCACGGCATCTATGCAGAGGATAGCATCGCCATCTCCGGCAACGTGACTGCCACAAGCGGCACTGCGAATGATGACTGTTACGGCATCCATGCAGGGGATAGCATCGCCATCTCCGGCACCGCCAAGGTCACCGCCACCGGCGGCACGGCGACAGATGACAGCCACGGCATCTATGCAAAGGGTAGCATCGCCATCTCCGGCGGCACCGTTACCGCCAACGGCGGCAAGGCGACAGATGAAAGCTACGGCATTTATACCAAGGGCAACATAACCATCACCGACGGCACAGTCACCGCCAATGGCGGCACGGCGACAGATGATAGCTACGGCATTTATACCAAGGGCAACATAACCATCACCGACGGTACAGTCACCGCCAATGGCGGCGAGGCGGGAGATAGCTACGGCATCTATGCAAGTGGCCGCGATGAAGACTATATCGGTGTGAAAATATCCGGCGGTGCCACAGTCACCGCCACAGGCGGCGAGGCGACAAATGGCGACAGCTACGGCATCAATGCATATCACAAAGTGAACATCGCCGGCGGCACCGTCAACGCCAATGGCGGCACGGCGACAAATCACAGCTTCGGCATCTATGCAGATGACGACGTGAACATCGCCGGCGGCACCGTCAACGCCAATGGCGGCACGGCGACAAATCACAGCTTCGGCATCTATGCAGATGACGACGTGAACATCGCCGGCGGCACCGTCAACGCCAATGGCGGCACGGCGACAAATAACAGCTACGGCATCTATGCACATTACAAAGTGAACATCGCCGGCGGCACCGTAACTGCCCAAGCGGGAACCGCAATGAGCTCCCATGCTTTTAACAAGTCCCCGAGCATTTCCATCAGTCCAAATTATTGGTGGCGCACCTCGGACAGTGGCCAGTATAAGAAAGGTGATTTTAACTGGGGTGATGTGAGCACCTATGTTGAGATCGGGGACACGGAACCCATCACCACTTACACTGTCACCTTTGATGCTAACGGCGGCACAGGCACGATGGCAGATGTAACCGATGCTTTGGGAGATTATACCCTCCCTGCAAACGGCTTTACTGCTCCCGAAGGTAAGCAGTTTAAGTGTTGGAGCGTTGACGGTAACGAAAAGGCAGTCGGCGATAAGATTACCGTTTCTGCCAACACTACCGTAAAGGCAGTTTGGGAAGATATTGAATACACTGTCACTGTAACCAACGGTACTGCTTCCCCCAACCAAGCGGCAGCGGGTGCAACCGTTACTCTGACTGCAAATAGGGCTCCTTCCGGTCAAGTATTTGATAAGTGGGTTGTAGAAAGTGGAAGCATCACCCTTGCAGACGCAAGCAGCGCAACCACAACCTTTACAATGCCTGCCGGCGCAGTAAGAGTGAAAGCGACCTATAAAGACGCACCGCATACTCATACATTCGATCAGGAAATCGTTAAGGACGCAGCTCTGAAAACCGCTGCTGACTGCACCCATGATGCAGTTTACTACAAGAGCTGCTCCTGCGGAGCAATCAACACAAATGACGCAGACACCTTTACGGCAATCGGTTCTGCACTCGGACACAATTACACCAAAAAGCTGGAAAACAATATTTATTTGAAGACTGCAGCTTCAAATTGCACGGAGTACAATGTGTACTGGTACGCATGCTCCCGTTGCGACGCCAACGCGAAAGATGACGCTGCGGCAACCGATAAGTATTACACCGGCACCACCGCCGGCAATCACAGCTTCACAGAGAAGATTGAAGATGCCGCACACTATATGGCAGGCACCGGCACAGACTGTCAGAGTGTAAAGAAGTACTACTATGACTGCGCATACTGCGATCAGATCGGTACTACCACTTGGGACAGCACCACCTACGGTGAGCATAACTATGCAGCAACATGGAGCAGCGATGCTGACGGTCACTGGCATGAGTGCTCCTTGTGCCACGGCAAGAAGGACAACGCGGCTCATACTCCCGGCGCAGCGGCAACCGAGACAACACCGCAGAAGTGTACTGAATGTGATTACATCATCACTCCTGCACTGGGTCACACCCACAGCTACAGCACTGACTGGAAAACTGACACCGACAAGCACTGGCATGAATGCTCCTGCGGAGATAAGTCTGAGGAAGCGGCTCATACCGCCGGCGACTGGATCATCGACACCCCAGCAACGACTACCACTGACGGTACAAAGCATAAGGAATGTACTGTTTGCCATCGTGTACTGGAAACCGGTACGATCCCTGCAACCGGCCATTCCGTTAGCTTCAATGCCAACGGCGGCAGCGGCACGATGGCAGATGTAACCGGCGTTTCCGGAACATACACCCTCCCCGAAAACGGCTTTACCGCACCTGAAGGCAAGCAGTTCAAGGCTTGGAGCGTTAACGGTACCGAAAAGGCAGTTGGCGCAACCATCAATGTAACTGCAAATACTACTGTAACGGCAGTATGGGAAACCATTCCTGCCACCTCGACAGAGTATGACATTTTAGACGGTGCAAACAGCAGTTGGACACAGAATTCAGACGGAAGCCTTTCCATCAGAGGAAGCGGAGCGTTTTCCGAGTTCGTGGGCGTTAAGGTTGACAGAACCCTTGTTGATGCTAAGTACTACACTGTAAAGGAAGGTTCTACCATTGTTACACTGAAAGCAGACTATCTGAATACCTGTACTGTGGGAAGTCACACCCTTGAGATTGTATGGACAGACGGTTCTGCAAGCACAACATTTAGCGTTAATGCAAAGTCACCGCAGACCGGTGACAACAGCATGATGTGGATTTGGATTGCTCTGCTCTTTGTTTCCGGCATAGGCGTAATGGGAACCACAATTTACATCAGAAAGAAAAAATATTCTGGAAAATAATGTGTGATTATAACCAAGCCGGAGGCGGCAACGGCAAAATTGCTGTCGCCGCCTTTTCAGTATGACGGGCATATCAATGCTCTGCGGTGAAAGTCCGCTGGGAGGTTGCCCTGCTTGGTTGCCGCAATGCTTATTGCATCTTTTAAGACCATAACAGCCAAGTGTTCCGGTCTTAAAAGATGCCGGTCGAAAAACCCGAGATTTTCTCGGGTTTTCTTCGTTTTTCGCCGTTTTCCTCACTTTTTCAAAATTCGAATTTAAGCAAAAATAAAAAGATGCCAAACGCCGTTTTCGACCTACTGCACGGAATCGGACCGGTGAAGTTGACTTTTGACCGTTTTTTGATATAATATTTATATCGACAAATCGGAATTTATATCTATATTGTTTTGATAAGGCACAAAAACAAATCATGTAGGAGGTCATTCTATGGGACTATTTGATTTTTTTAAGAAAAAGAGAGTTGAACTAACGGAAGAACAACTGAAATGGAATAAAATGTGGGAACTGTGGGCAGAAGGGCACACAGATTCGCCATATGCAGAACTGATGACTTATCAAAGTGAAATCAATAATGGTGGACACTCACAATATTTCGACAATGTTTCAAATACAAATGACTTACAAAAAGAGATGTTGTCATTGGAAACCATTTTGCCGTCACAACTCAGGGAAACGCTTGAAAAAGCGTATGAGGCATATTTGGCTTTAGAAGAAAATGATGATGAAAAAGCGGAAGAGATTTTAGAGCAGTGTGACGATCTGTTTTATGAAAATGAAGAAGAAATTAATCACATATTAGAAGAGTACGCCGCTAAAATTGAACTGTAATCATCTAACGGAAAATTCCGATTTGCCGGCAAACCAAAAAAATCTTTTAGGGAGCCTATACTCAAGTGTTCCGGTCTTAATAGATGCCGGTCGAAAAACCCGAGATTTTCTCGGGTTTTCTTCGTTTTTCGCCGTTTTCCTCACTTTTTCAAAATTCGAATTTAAGCAAAAATAAAAAGATGCCAAACGCCGTTTTCGACCTACTGCACGGAATCGGACCGGTGAAGTTGACTTTTCAATCATTTTTTGATATAATTTTATAAAGATTAAACGAAACTATCGGGAGGTGTATATATTGCTTTTTCATTCTTTTTCATCGCAAACGGAGCGAAGAGAGTATGGCGGTTCCGACTTTATTGAATTACAATGCTGTAAGTTGAAACGAGGAACGAGTATCAAAAAGATCATATCCGTAGATCATATTGAACATTGGAAAACCGACTCTTTGTACCTGTCCGGGGATGATATGGATAATTTCATCTTTTTATATTCAGACATTTTTAATCAGGGGATTTATAATAACGGAAAAAGCGGATTGGTAGATTTATTCGGAATCAATTATTACCCTCCGGAATTAGAAGAAACCATAATTAAACGCTTACGGGAAAGAAATTCTGAAGATGACCGAATTTTAACGGATTGGCTAATGACAGCAGATGAGCATAATGGACTCTACATTTTAGGAGTATGACAGCATAAGATTGTAGCATCTTTTAAGACCATAACAGCCAAAAAATCCCGAATGCGACAGCGTTCGGGATTTTTACTTTTTACCTTTTCACTCTTCACTAAAATCCGCATTCGGGACTTTTGGAAAGTAATAGGTAATAGTGAATAGTGAAAAGGTGTAGTTGATTTTGCCTCACAAAATCAGAAATATTGAAAAACGATACGCCGTTTTCGACCTTTAGCGCGGAATCGGACCGGTGGGGTTGACTTTCGACCTATTTATTAGTATAATATTTATATCAATAAATCGGAGTTTACGGAGGTGTAAATGTGACAACAGCAACAGTTCTTGCTCAAATTATATTGTTTTGTTGGTTTTTCGGGTGTGTTTGCACGTACAAATTCGGAAAATACATTTTAGTAGATGGCATGGGGATAAAAAGCGCAGAATTTGTTATGTTATGCTTATTCAGCATAGGAAGTATCTCCTTTTGGATAGTGCCTTTTTTGGGAAAATGGTTCCTTTTGGGAGTATTGCTTTTTTGGTTTACCGTTCAGTTTTTTTGCCATTGGTATTATACTATTTTTGGCGCTTCGGAGAAGAAGTTAAAAGGATATAATGACTGCTTCAAAAATACCGTCCATATTATTCCTGCCAGTAAAACAAAACTCATTCCGGATTTGTATCATATGATTCTGCATTTGCTCATTTTATTGAATATTGTTTTAGTTCTATGCAATATTTTTATATAGAAACATAAATTCCGGTTTGTAAATATTACAAAAGCAAAGCGTCATCTTTTAAGACCATAACAGCCATGTATAAGCCTCAAAAAAGATATTTGAGGAAAAGAGCCCGATTTTACAAGGAATTTCGGGCTTTTTTGCTATCAATTTTCGTTTGAAAAACGAAAATTGCCAAACGCCGTTTTCAACCTGCTGCACGGAATCGGACCGGTGGAACGCTGTTTCGGGGCGGTTTTCAGAGAGTTTTTCTTTCCGAAGACCGCCCCTTTTTCGTTTTTTCAAAAAACTTTGTTAAATTATTGTGCCTGAGAAAGGAGTCGTTTCGGATCGCCTACACATATAAAAAGAAGACTGCGACTGCCGTTACTGCCTGTATTATTCCAAAGGAGAATGCAAACTGCAATGGTGCTGTTGCTATCAGGACAAAGTACGCACGGGGTCCCCCTTTACCCCAAACATGAATGAAAAACCGCATAGATACAGGGCTTATAACAAAAACACCATTGATGTCCAAACCTTGGGGGTTCGGAAGTCAATGGTGTTTTCATCCCCGATCAGCAATTGTTTATCTTCTTATCTTCCTTTTACGGTACAATACGATGCCGAACAATACCATGCCGCTGACCGTCAAAATCGCAAGCCAAAGCCAAATACGGCTGATGTCGCCGGTCTGCTGGGAATCTCCCGGATCGGATGGCGTTTCACCGGTGGAGGGAGTTCCCCCGCTGACTTTTTCACCGAGAACATAATACAGGCTGCCGTCTGTGGTAAAGGAGGTTTTGCCGTCCCTTGCGATAAAAGTCAGGCTTGTTACATCGCCTGCGTCTGTCAGAGAGTACGCCGCAGGGTCGGTCAGCTTCTCCGGCAGCTTGACGGTGACGGTCACGCCGTCCGCCGTCTTGGTGTTTCCAATCCCGTCGATGAAATAGATATGCAGCGGCGATAAGTCCTTCGCCTTGCCGTTCAGAACATCGCCGATCCAGTCCAAAGCGTCCTTTTCGGTGATCGGATCGATAACAAGCTGCCAGCCGGACTGGGCGGCACCGCTGACGGTGATTTGCGTACCGTCGGACAGTGTGGTGGAGCCATTTCCGCCGGCGTCAACGGGAACTATATTCCACTCTGTATTATTCACATACTTTGCGTATACATCTACATGGGTCTGCTTGGTTTCATCATCAGGTTCCGCCGCAAAAGCGGTGACGGATGCCGACAGGATAACGATCATTGTCAGCAACCATGTCATGATTTTTTTCATTGCGCTACATCTCCTATGGCGGTATTCAGGGTGGCGGAGCCTGCGCTGAAGTAGGTTTCCGGCTCATAGCCCATGATCTTCAGCTTGATTTTCGTGCCTGCCGTAAGATTTTCGGTCAGCGCCACATCCTTGACATATTCGCCGGGGCGAATCAGCCCGGTTTCGCCTAAGATACTGCCGTTTTCGTCCAACACCCGCAGCTTGAGCCACACTTCGTTTTCGGCGGGGTTGGTCAGGTAGACGGCGGCATTGCTGCCCTCCATTACCACATTGCCGCATACCGAGAAACGGTAGCCCATTCCCTCCTGATACGGGGAGATGTAGCCAAGGCTTTCCGGAACCTCCGGCACGCCTGCCATAGCGGCGGCGTCAAAGGGCGGCGGGGTAAATTCCGCTGTTTTATGTTTCCTGCCAAATACCAGTGCGGCAGACATGACGATCAACACGACCGCAAACACCCCGCAGAGAACGGGAACGGTTTTATTTGTTTTCGGGTTTTTTTTCATTCTGCGTCTCCTTATTGGGTTCGTCCTGTCTCATGTGGCGGCGCCGAACGAAGCCGATGCCGTCAGATCAAACAGGACAGCCGTGGGAAGGGGCCGTCATTCCGGCCCCTTCGGCTGTTACCTGTGAGAATGGTTTATTTCGCAGTAACAGACCATGTGCCGTCGCCGTTGTCGGTGACGGTGTAGGCGTCGGCGTCTACATAAGAGGTGGGATCAAAGTTATATGTGCCGGGGAGGACGGTGACATTTCCGTTCATTGTGTTAATTGTGTATCTTTTGCCGGAGAGATTTACGGTGCCTTCAAGGGAAATAGTACCTGATTCGCAGAAAATAGCTGCGATATCACTAATCAATGTACTGTTTTTGACGGTTGTTACAGCATCATCATCGCCACTGTACAGTGCAGAACGATCTGTACGAATCGTACAACCTTCAATCATCAATGTACCGCTTTTACTATAGTTGTAGACAGCATTATCGCCTGTAGCCGTGATGCTGCCGCCCCTTATTGTGCAACTGCCGGATAAAAGCCAAACGCAAACACTACGACCACTTCCTGTAATCGTGTGTCCGTTCAGGTCCAGAACCACGGGTGTAGCGGCTTCAATATTCAGCGAACTTTCCAGCGTGATATCCCCGCCCAGCTTGACGGTGCCGCCGGCGTTGACTGCCGCCTGCAGCTCAGCAAAGGTGTCGATGACATTTTTGATAGTCACGGTGATGGTGCCGAGCGTCTGTGTAGCGTTGATTGCCGCACCGCTGATGCCGAAGTTTGCGGTTGCGGTGGGAGCGTTTGCAGCCTCTGTACCCTCTGCTGTGGCAAGTTCAAGAACGCTGTCATTTGCAGTGCCGCTAGCTTCGGTGAAGGTGCCGATTACACCGTCAACAGCAGGGGTGAAGCCCAGAGTGGCGTTCACAGCGACATTGGAATGGTTTTTGACGGTGATGGCAGGGGTATTGTCCGACCAGCCGCCAGCCGTTGCGTTGTCATAGGCGTGGGTAGCGGGGTTCCATGTACCCTGCGACGGGGCGGTATAGGTGAAGTCCATAGCCTCCCACACAATATCCACGGAGATTTTCTCGTCCGCCGCTGTGCCGGGAGTGTAGGTGCCGTTTACGGTGATATCGGTGGGGCTACTGCCGTCATTCGTTGCCGCGAAGGCTGTGACGGACAGGGACAGCGCTATTACAAGCGCAAGAATAACGGATAAAAATTTTTTCATAGTATGTACTCCTTTTAATAATACCGTACTTATTTCGAGGCAACCGTCCATGTGTCATCGTAGTCGTTGTAGTTGACGGTGTAGGTGTCGGCGTCCACATAGGAAGTGGGATCAAAACTGTAGGTACCGGCGAGGACAGTGACATTTTCGTTAAATTCGCCTCCGTAAATTTCGCCGGAGAGCTTTACGGTTCCCTCAAGGGAAACGCTACCTCTATCGGAGTCAATAGCTCCGTTATCACTAATCAATGTACTGTTTTTGACGGTTGTTACAGCGGTAGACTGGTCGTTGACCAGTACAGTCGAACCTGCAGAAATCGTGCATTGGTCGATTGTCAATGTTCCGCCATTGTTTAAAACAGCTCGGTACTCCGATGTGATGCTGCCACCTCGGATGATGGTACAGGTTTTGGGATTGAGCCAAACAGCATAGTTACTTCCTGTAATCGTGTATCCGTTCAGGTCCAGAACCAGGGGGGAGACTGCGGTAGTATAAAGATTGTCTGACAGCGTGATATCCCCGCCCAGCTTGACGAGGCCGCCGTTTTCGACTGCCGCCTGCAGTGCCTCATAGGTGGTCGCTTCAACAACCTTTGCAATGGTCACGGTAATAGTGCCGAGGGCTTTATCTGCGTCGATTGCCGCACCGCTGATGCCGAAGTTTGCAGTTGCGGTGGGAGCATTCGCAACCTCTGTGCCCACTGCTGTGGCAAGTTCAAGAATGCTGTCGTTTTCGGTGCCGCTGGCTTCGGTAAAGGTACCGACTATGCCTGTAACATCAGTGGTAAAGTCTAATGTAGCATATATATCGGCATTTGAATGGTTTTTGACGGTGATGGCGGGGTTGTTGTCCGACCAGCCGCCTGTTGTTGCGCCGTCATAGGCGTGGGTGGCGGGGTTCCATGTACCCTGCGACGGGGCGGTATAGGTGAAGTCCATAGCATCCCACACAATATCCACGGAGATTTTCTCGTCCGCCGCTGTGCCGGAAACAAAGGTGCCGTTTACGGTGATATCGGTGGGGCTACTGCCTTCGTTGGTCTCCGCCGCAAAGGCTGTGACGGACAGGGACAGCGCTATTACAAGCGCAAGAATAATAGATAGTGATTTTTTCATTGTATATACTCCTTTCAATAATCGCCGTACTTATTTCGCAGTAACCGTCCATGTGCCGTTGCCGTTGTCGGTGACGGTGTATGCACCGGCGTCAACACAAGAGGTTGGGTCAAAGTTATATGTGCCGGGGAGGACGGTAACGACGGAAGATGCATATCTGTTGTAAATGCCGCCTTCCGTGTTCACGGTTCCGCTGAGGGTTAGTGTGACAGTATCGGAGTACGCTTGTTGGTTGCAAATCGAATTACCAGTGTAATTTCCGTTCAGCGTGCTGTCCGTCACGGTGGCAGTACAATAGTTATACAGCGGATAGTAGTTATTCGCAGTCAGCGTACAGTTTTCAAAGGCAACGGTTCCGATGTTCATCACCGCAGCTTTTCCGTCTGTGGTGTTTGTAACGGTACCATCCTTGACTATGCAAACGCCCGATGTATAGATTGTACTTACGGCGGAGGAAGTCAGCGTGAAGCCATTCAGGTCAATGGTGACATGCGTTCCGAATGGGACGCAAAGACGCTGATCTGTGGTAATATCCCCGCCCAGCTTGACGGTGCCGCCAGCTTCGACTGCCGCCTGCAGTTCTGCAAAGGTGTCGATGACATTTTTGATAGTCACGGTGATAGTGCCGAGCGTCTTGTTCGCGTCGATTGCCGCACCGCTGATGCCGAAGTTTGCGGTAGCGGTGGGAGCGTTTGCAGCCTCTGTGCCCACTGCTGTAGCAAGTTCAAGAACGCTGTCATTTTCAGTGCCGCTGGCTTCGGTGAAGGTGCCGACTACGCCGGCAACATCAGCGGTGAAGCCCAAAGTGGCGTTCACAGCGACATTGGAATGGTTTTTGACGGTGATGGCGGGAGTGTTATCCGACCAGCCGCCCTCTGTCTGTCCGTCATAGGCGTGGGTAGCGGGGTTCCATGTACCCTGCGACGGGGCGGTGTAGGTGAAGTCCATCGTCTCCCACACAATGTCCACGGAGATTTTCTCGTCCGCCGAGGACGTGCCGGCTTGGTAGACACCCGTTACGGTGATCTCCCGCACCTGCGTGCCGGTCTGCTGCACTTCCAAACGGAGCGTAGATTCCTTTTGGATGTTATAATCCGACAGCGTTTTTCCTTCATCCAGCTGCTCTCCGTTGAAAAGCAGCAGTTGATTTTCCGGCAGAATGCCCTCTTTTTCAAAAATCTTTTCTTTAAAGGCTTCAATGGAATCTGTCGGCTCCACTTCGATGGTAATGGTCTTACCCGTCTGAGTCTTCACAAATATCTGCATGGCGGATGCTTGAACCGACATAGCTACCAGCAGAAACAGGGAAAGAAATACCGCAAAAAGGCGTCTGGTTGATCTTTTCATTGGGTTTCCTCCTTATACTTACGAAATCGTTACGATGACCGTACCGACGTTGGTAAAGACCGTTATGTCGCTTGCAAGTGTTCCGCCGAGAGTTAACGAGGTCTTGCCGGTAAGCACAGCGTCGTTAACCGCCTTGCCCTCCGCCGTGGGGAGCGTGAGGCTTGTGCTTGAGAAGCTGCCGGTCACGGTGTTGTAGGCAGTCAGCGCCGAGAAGGCAAAGGACGCAGTGATGTCGGTGTTGGAATGGTTTGTCACGGTGATGGTGTTGCCGCTGGCCGTCCATGCAGGCTGGGTGCTGGTGGTGTAGGTGTGGGTCTCAGGGTCCCAGACCTTGGTGCCGCTGACGGTGTAGGTGAATTCCATCGCGCCCCAGGTCACATCCACGCTGTACCTTGTGGGAGCGGAAACGCCGTCCACATACTTGGCGCTCACGTCAATGTCCTGAGAACCGGAATTGCTTTCGATAGTTGCCGCAAAGGCGGTGATGCTCATGGCCAAAACCAGCGCAAGAGCAAGCAAGATGGTAGTAATTTTTTTCATTTTGTTTTTTCTCCTTTCAATGTGTATATTACGCCTTTGGCGGAATATCAGGGCTTTACCGTCACGGTAATCTCTGCCAGAGTATCGACCATGGCTTTTTCGCCGGTGACGGGGTCATAGCTGAGTATTCGGAACACGGCGTCATAAACACCCTCCTGCAGCTTTTTAGCCGCGCCGTCCAACAGTTCCAGCTCGCTGACCTGATTGCCGGGCCGGATGGTGCCGGACTGGACCACCGCTGTATCCTGAATTTCAATGCGCAGAACAATGTTCTGGGTGGACTTGCCGGGGTTGGCATAGCTCAAATAGGCCTTGCCGTCCGAGAGGTCGATGGTGACCCGGTTTTCATACTCGATGCTGATGGCGCCGCCGCCCTGCGGGGCATCCAGCTTGGTGCCGTCGTCGCCTTCGAGGGGCCGGGCGTTCTGCTCCGTTTCCCGGGGTGCGTAATCCGGGATCAGCACCTCGCCGCTCTGCCGGAAAAACAACGCCCAGATCGTCACTCCGAGGCAGATCACAATGCCGGTGACCGGAATGATAATAAACCATTTTCGCTTTTTTTCTTTTCCCTCTGTGTTGCTCATATTAGGTTAATGCCTCCTTGAGAAATTCAATTTACCGTATTTTCCGGTGAGAATTCAGCCGGATACGGATTATAATTGTTTACCTTTTTGTTCATGCTCCATTATACAATTTTTAAAAGCACTTTTCAAGCGTTTGGGACGAATCGACGTCAAAACGGGACGAATCGACAAAAAAACAGCCGCACACTTCGCCATATGGCTGTTACACGATTGGCAAAATAATGTAACAGGCAGAACCGGCGGTTGTATGCGGCTGTTTTTCAGTATTTTTATATGGTTGCGGTTATGAGTTATTCCTTTCCAACAGTTTCCCGAAATACAGCATCATGGCTCTTTCAGAATCGCTGCTTTCATGGGCAAACTTCACCTCTGAGATATCGAAGAGCAAGCATCCGCAGTGACCTTTGAAGGTCGGGAAGCAAATTACATCCAAATAGGTGTCGATTTCCGGACTGTAATCAATAATCTCCAGCTTTTCGCCGTAAAGCGTCGCACATTCGTAACTGCGAAGCCATTTGGAATCCATATTGGAAAACAGACTTCCGAAGGAACTGCCGATCAGCTTATCCAACGGCAACTTTTCCAGTCTTGCCAGCGCGGAATTACCGTACCGAAAAATCCAATCTACTGCGCGGCGCTCCTCATCGAATACCATCTCAATATCCGTAAACGCAAAAGGCATCGTGTCAAAACTGTGGTAATACGCATGGTATTCTTCTTCTGTTTTCGGAATACCGTCATCATTGAAGCTGCTGATTATTTTCTTTTGCTTTGCATAAAGCTGGGTAAGGATTTCCTTTTTCTTTCGCACAACGTAATCCAGAGTCTCGCCGTTGATCAAATGAATTTTGTCGGTAACTTCGTGTATCGCCATTGCCGATACGAGACAGCCTCGATGCACCTTGATAAAACCGTCACCGAGTTTATCTTCAAGCTCGCTCAGCGTCATCCTGGTCTTGTAAACCGTATCCCCGGAAGCGTGTATCTCGGCAATATTCCTTTCCATAAATACATAAAGGACGGTATCTGTCTTAATCGAAACTTCATTTTTCTTCATTGGAATCGTTATGTATTTTGTTTCTTTCATATCAGACACCTCGCTTTTTCTGTCATCGGAATAATTTTTTGTGTTTGCCCATGTAAACTAAGGATGATAAGATAAATTTACAGTATAATTATATCACAATTAGGATTAAATGTCAATCTCGTCTTGTTTGGCTGAAAGCATTTAAGTATAACTCAAAAATTAACTTAACAGTTTCAGCTTTGTCATTATCAACACGGATAGTTCCTTTATTATCTTTATAAAAACCAAAGTGTATTAACATAATTGTTCCTCACTTTCAAATATGAATATTTTGGGGTTTCGACGATTGACTCAAAATATAAATAACGGACTCTCCCCATTTTCTATGGTATTATATTGTGTCAACATGATATGACGGCATAAGATTGTGTCATCTTTTAAGACCATAACAGCCAAAAACAAAAGCACCCATCGGGGTGCCTTTGTTTTTTAAGTCGTCAACGGAGCGACCGCGTTATATACGCTTTGATTATTGGGCAGGCGGCTGATTGCGTGCCGCATCAATAAAAATAGCAGTCAAACCGATATATCCGGCGAGAACCAGCACTAGCTTCGCTGTGAAATATTTGCTTCGCAAATGTGGAATGTTCGCTGACGCGAATGTGGGCAAATTTCATTTCACATCGGTGGAGTAAAACGAAACCGATGTTTCACAATGACCGAAGGTCTTTATTTCAAATCGAACGGCAGCCGGATGTTTCACTTTTCTTTTATTCAATACTGCAAAAAACAATTCAAAGTATTCCTAAATATTTAATAACGTCGTCGCCCAGCTGCCTTTTGTATTTGTTGATCGGCGGAAGTCTGCAATCACGCTGTATTGTGCAACGTCCGCAAAGAGGGAACACCCGTATTTTTCCGGCTTGATCTCCCTTCTTAATTACGTGCTTGAAATCTGAAACGTAGGTCTTTTCGGAACGAAGTATTGTAATCTTGATCCCCCAGCTTTCACATATCGGATTCGCCGTTTCGTATATGAATTGTCTTTGCTCCGGAACTTCGCCGCTGTTTTCGTCGTTGAACATGGCTTCGCAATAAACTGCTTCGTTCATCGGTTCGTTGTGTTCCCTTGCAAGAATTACCGTCGCGACGCGGCGGTTTCCACGCTGGGCGATATTGTCTTGAAAAACTGTATGTACGCGCTCTGCGCTGTATTTCATTTGCTTATTTTTGTTGCGTTCGCCCGTGTAGTCGCGCTTCAATTTCCCATAAACTGCGACTGCGCTACGCTCCAAATGTGCGGCAATGTCAACCGTGCGCGTTCCCGCATTGTGCAATCTCTCAATTTCCCGGCTCTGATAGAACGTCAAATAACTGTATCCGTTCATCTTTAAAAGCCTCCTTCCGCCGTTCTCGGATAAAAAATAAGCAGGAAAAACCGTTTCGTTTTCTCTGCTTTTTATGATTTTCTTAATACGTTTTCAAAAGTTTCATTTAACGTCTTGACAAACGTTTCCCGTTGATGTATACTACAAAATGGTAAAAGATAGAAAGAATGATTTCAGCACCCGATTTTGATGTAAGCCTGGCTTGGGACAGTGCTTTTTATCAGGATGTGAAATGATTGAAAATCCTGTTGTACAGACGCTACTGTTATAGTTTGTGGTATGGAAGAAATATGTCGTTAAAATTTTTTATTCAATCGGTGATTTTAATATAAATGATCGGAAAGAGTGAAAATGTGAGCGAAAAAAAGACAAAACAAAACAAACCGATCCGGGATAAAGTGAAAACCGTCTGTTGGGCTGTCGTGTCGTTCCTGATGATTTCGGTTATCGTTATAAACGTAATTCTCATCATCAAGATCTACATATTTAAACAAGCGGCCCCGGATGTTTTCGGGTTCTTTCCGTTGATTTCGCTTACGGATGAAGCATCCCCCCGCATAGAAATCGGTGATCTCGTCCTGTGCCGTAAAATTGATTATGATGATTCGGGTGAAATAAAAGAAAAAGAGCTTGTCGCTCATTTTCCGATTAACAGACGCGACATGATGTATATAAGCACAGTCGTATCTGTTGACGGTGACACCGTAACGCTGCGTGCTCCGAACGATAATGAAAATAAGACTTTTGAACTTGCCGCGGATGATGTAATTGGAAGATTCCGGATGTCAATACCGATTCTCGGTTATATAATATATTTCCTGTCTACTATACCCGGTTTTCTGATATGTGTGGTAATACCTACGATTGTGTTAACCGAAATATATCTGTACAAAAGAAGAAAAGACTTCGCAATGGCAGATGACGAAGAAAGCTTGCTGTTGGCGGAGCTGGAGGCATTGAAAGCGGAGAGAGAAAGTCTGCTGGAGCAGTCCGAAGAGCAGACACCCGAAAGCGAAAAGGAAAACTATGTGATTCGTTAGCATCGTGGTGTAAGCGCAAATGCGATAAGAAGAGCAAAATCCAAAAGGCAAAAGAGAAAATACTTCAGGTAACAACGGAATAAATAAGGCCGTTTTACATAAATTTGCCGCGAGCTAACATAGCGACAAAGCCAAAAAATCCAAAAATGATACAGGAGAAAAACATGAACAATCAAAGAAGAAGTTCCATGATGGTTCGTCTGGCTGCAATTCTCATCGTTGTCATGATGTTTACAATGTGCATGGTGAGCGGTACATTTGCAAAGTATGTCACCTCCGCAAGCGCAGACGATAATCAGGCACAGGTGGCTAAGTGGGGCGTTACTGTAACTGCCGAAGATGTATCCGATAATTTCTTTAAAACCACGTATGCAACACACAATTCATCAGTTAGCAGCACTATTGCAAATTCTGTGGTAAGCAGTTCCACAGCCGAGCTTGTCGCTCCCGGTACATCAGGAGGCGTGCTCGAATTCAGTGTTACGGGTACTCCCGAGGTTGCCGTAAATGTTTCTTTTAACATGAATGTTAACAGCGATGTTAAGATTGGTAAGGATTCTGCTAAGGCAACCGAACTCGGCTTGGGCGGTAATGACTACACGCCTGTTGTATTTACTCTTACAAAAGGCGGCACTCAAGTTGCCCAGGGTACTCTTGCCGATATTGAGGCTTATCTCGAAGGAGCTGAAATCAGCAAGAACTATCCCGCCAATACAAATCTTAGCACGGTTTTCGGTGATTATGCCCTTACATGGTCTTGGGAATTTGGTACAGGCTCCAACGACGTAAAGGACACATATCTTGGCAATGCAATTGCCGGAACGGTTACCGACGATAAGGTCTTCACAGAAATCGATTTTGATCTCACCATTACCGTAACCCAGATCGACTAATTGTGTTCCTTGACATATCATCGATGAAATGGAACGCTCTGTTAGTAAGCGTTCCGTTTCTTCCTGAAAAACGCGAGGGGATACAGACAAAAACGTAGGAGGTGGCACCGTGACGCAAACGAACAAAACAAAGAAAATACTGAAAACTGTGGGCTACTGCGTTTCCGCTGTTCTGCTGTGTGCTGTTCTTTACGCAGCGGTGTTTACCGCCGCAGTTAAGATCAAGAATCCGCAGGGTGTCGCTATGCCGTTCGGATTCGGAGCATCTTTCGTTCTCAGCGGAAGTATGGAGCCGGAAATTTCCACGGACGACCTTGTATTCGTCAGAAAACCCGGAAAGTTGCACGTCGGTGACATTATACTTTATAACACAGGCCATAGCAATGTTCTTCACAGAATAACATCTATTGACGGTGATACGCTCATTACAAAGGGCGAAGCAAACAACACAGAGGACAAACCTATTTCTTCAAGCGCCGTTATAGGCGTATATCTCGGAAAGATTCCCGGTGGCGGGAAAATCATCAGATTTGTCACCAACCCGCCGTTTGTTATGGCTGTAGTCTTTATTTTGATGGCAGTAACAATAACGTGGATGTTTGTTGAAGAACACAACAAACGCAAAAAACTTGACAGTCTAAGAGCAGAAATAGAAAAAATCAAAGCGGAAAATGATGAATTGAGAAAAGAACTGTAATATATATAAATATATACATTTTTAATTTGAAAAATACGGGAAGGAGGGGGCTTTATGCATTGGCAGAAATGTAAGATTTCTCAGATTTTATTGCGCATAGCGATCATTCTTTGTGTTTCCTTGCTTTGCATTACATCAATCGGTCAAACTACTGCAAAGTACATCTCCGAAGGCCACGCCGATGCCATTGCGTCGGTGGCATGTTTTTCGCCCTCTTTGGTTTCCGATAGCAATATAGATATTTCGGGCATTAAAAAGCCCGGGGACAGCGTTGAATGCAACTTTAAAGTGCAAAATTACTCAGACGACAGTGTGTCCGGCGTGGCAATGAAATATAAAATAATTCTGAAAACCACGGGAAATCTTCCTTTGCGATTTACCGTTCTTGACCGTTATGGAAATGTCATCGTAGTTTGGACCTGTAACGGTGCCGACGGAAAACGTGAGTACGAATACGACTGTCCGCTTTTTTTAAGTCCGGGAACCGCTCAGGCTCATGACTATATATTGAGAGCGGAATGGTTAGACTCACAAAACGGAGCGCAGTTTTCCGGATTGACCGATGCCGTTTATCTGGCGACAGAATGGGAGCAAATTGACTGATTTCAGAATCTGGCGGGAAAGGAGATTTCACACGTTATGAAAAAAAATAAAATAACAGTTGCAGTTATCTCCGCAGCATTGGCTTTGACGGCCATACTGTGCTTTGCGCCCTCGATTGCAAAATACATAACGACTCAGGGTATGCAATCAGAGCTTGATTCTGACCATTTTTATTTTTCGAGCGACTATCTTAGGTCTGATGATACGCCGGTATATGAGATCTTTGGCAGCAGTGTTACATTCGAGCTTCGAAACTATGTCGACAGCTTGAGAATAAACGAGACGGATATCACCTATACCGCAACGTCGACTGACGGTACAATCAGCCCATCAACCGGCACGCTGACAGAGGGTGCCCTCAGATCATCAAACGTAACTCTGTCATACAGCTTCTCAGGCGATGAGCAGCAAAAAGATATCACCGTTTCGGTAACCGGAACGGGAGATTACACCGAGACTTTGCAGGCAAGGTTTATATTTATCAGACCGACAGAAAACCTGAAATACTATATAGAAGACGCTGTCGGAAGCAATTATGCAGTACTTTATATATACGCAGCCGACGCGGACGCGACGGCATGGCTGTCATGGAATACCGATGAGCTTCTGATTGATGAAACCAACGATTACGTCTTCGGAAGGGTTACGAATGATTTGTCGCTCCACACGGGGTCTGCGACAACCGAAAATATCGTTGCGGGAACTACGGTCAAAATTGTGTTCTTCAAGAAGAACTTAAACGAGGACTACACGCGCGTTATTACCGCATCTGACGACGGTACAATCAATCTCTCATAAGTCACCGCTCCTAATACCGGATTTTTCGGGACATAAAAAGGCATAATGGTAAATATACAGGACTTCTACAAAGCTGCAACATTAACAAATTTTTAATGGTATAAAAACAAGGCCGAAAGGAGGCACGGGTTGTTTCCATAGTCCGGAATATGGATTTTTACCGCTGAAAAATGAAAATCAAGAAAGCTTTATATCGTTGTATTTCCGTCTTATTGCTTTGTGTTCTTTTTTATAACTTCCGCTTACCTCTTAAATCCGAAGATAACGGTCTAATGGGCGGACAATCAAGTATAGTCAACGGCGGTTTTGAAGACCCCGACTTAAAATCCGAATATCCGGATGTAAACTGGAAAAATGCAACCAAGGATTTGGTGCCCGGATGGGAAACCACGGCAACAAACGGAAAAATTGAGTTTGGTTGGATGCTGAAGGGCTCTTCGGCTCATATGGTCCCTACTATTATAACCGAAATCATCGGAGAGGGCGCTTCAGACGGCGTACAATTCGCCGAACCAGTTGCCAATGAGGCAGGCAGTTTATATCAAAGCTTGTCCTTAAACGCGGGCTACTATTACAAATGGTCTTTACATCATCGAGGCAGAGAAGGGGTTGATACATTAGCCCTTTTCATTACAGACGATACTCATATAAACTATGCAAAATCAAGTGCAGCAAGTTCAGATCATTTTTATCAGATAATAAATTGGATGAAAGAAAACGGTGTAACCGCCCCCGAAGCAGGCAATATGATTCCCTACACCGTTTACACCACACAACTCAAGGAATCAACTTCATTCGAGGAGTCTTCAACAGGTTCTTTTTTTTCATTTACTCCGGACGACGAACATACTGTAAAATTCGAGATACAGTTAATGAGCACAGACAAAACAAGCTGGGGTGAATACACAGGCTCTTACTTATCGGAAACAGATAAGGATATTTTGTTTGTACTGACTCCTTTTTATTCTTCATATACCAAGGATCCTGTAACAGCAGGAAATTTGATTGATAATTTCAGCTTCACCGACACTCAGGGTAACAACCTGCTTGTAAATCCCGGTTTTGATGATGTTAAAATAACGCAGCCTTATCAGTATCTAAATGCCGCAAACTCTTCCAATCCTAAAGCCGGGATTGGTTGGTGTACTACTTCTTCAGATTATCGTGTTGAAATAGGTAATTTGGAACAGGGTAATGCATATAATATAGATGTCATAAGAAATGTAACAGTATTGAATGCGCCTTCAATAAGAGAGGGTAATCAATTTGTTGAGTTAAATGCTGATGAAGAGAGCTCTTTATACCAAATTGTAAACACCGAGCCGGGCAAAATGTATCGATGGAGCCTGTCTCACAGAGGCCGTCAGGGTCTTGACACCATGGCTCTGATAATCGGACCGAACCAGGATTATGCCCCCACAAAAGCAACCCGCCAATCAAGAGATCAGCTTATGCAAATTGTTGACTGGCTTCATTCACAAACGGATATGGCATGGGACATTCCGGAACAAGGTTGCAGTAATAAAATAACACTATATACTCCGAAATTCAATTCTACCGGAGGGTGGGAATTAAGCAGCAATATATTCAGCTGGCAAAAAGATTCTGCTCATACTGAAGAATGGTCTGTATGGATAATTTCTTCACTTAATGATCAATGGCACGATTATGGCGAGCTGGATAGCGGAGCTGCTTATAATTATGAATATATTGTCCCGGAAGTACAGCATCAATCGATATTCGGTTTCGTATCTATCGACTCAACCAAAGCAGACGGAAAAAAAGACCATACCTACGGCAACTTATTGGATAATATTTGTTTCAAGGAATATTATTACGTCAACATAGATAATTCTGTCAATAATGGCGGCAGTCATTTGTACATTACTAATGACGACGGCACATTTATTTTTGATAGCGGAAGCTCGGGTTGGGCTTTGGCAGGCAGCGATATATCCGTTCACCTGAAGCCGGGCGACAGAAAGATTGTCGGGGCATATATAGGCAATAATTTTGTTTCAATTGATGACTGGGTTTATGATGCAGAAACAGGAGAGTATATTTATGATATCGAAAATATTTCTTCATCAATTCCAGTAGACATGATATATGTGGCAAATACCGTTGTTTATGATTCTCGTAATAATTATGAATATCAATACGACGGTATTGACGGCGGTTGCGAGTTTACATTGGGGCCTTCTTTTCCGGAATATATTTCACATGCCCCTGAATTTGATGACGGTTGGGAATTTATAGGCTGGAAGTATATAAGTACCGCTGATAACAAAGTCTATATGTTAGATGCCGCACATAAAGTTGTATTTGTAAAAAATTCAACAGATATTTCTTTGTCTTCTTTTTCAATATATCGTATACTGTCTGATGACGAAACTGAGTTGTTTGTTGCTGATATACCATATGACGAAGGTATTACTTTTGCTGCAGAATGGAAATACCGTCAAAGAGTCATTTCCAAAACCTTTAACAACACATCGTCGGAATACGATATAAGCACCGAAGGCGGTTATGCCGAAATATCGGTAATCACGGGTGAGGCATCCGACAAAACCGATTATATCGTTGATTCGGCGGCAGTAGGCGAAGAGCTGTATGCTTCTGCCGGCACATATATCAACGTAACTGCCCATAAAAATTTAGGCTATACTTTTAATGGCTGGTATGATGAATCCGGCAATCTGCTTTCAAACAGTATAAGTTATACATATAAAGTTGATACCGGCAAAGTTGTGGAATTGTATGCTTACTTTGAGCCCGTTGGATATAATATTTCAATTAACTGCAGAGTGGAAGGCGATACCGATTCCGCAAGATATTTTGCAATAAACTGTACTTTTTCAAATCTCCGTGAAAACAAAGTATATACTATAACGGGTTTGTCTGACGATAACATATCCGTAAACGGAGAAGAAGTCACAAACCCAAGCAGAATCAAGGCTGACGAATCTGGAAACGCAACTGTTACTATATATATGAAGCATGGCGATTCTGCCGAATTTGTATTTTTACCCGAAAACTGTGTTTATTCCGTATGTTCCGATGATTACAGTGATTACGGATACAATGTCCGCGGTGAAGCTTATTTTCATGTTCTGTCAGAGGAATCAACAGTTAATCTGATATATTATCACCTAAAGCAGTCTGTATTTATTGAAGCAGGAAAGCACTACGAAGGTATCGTTTCGGATATAACCCCGGATGCGATATCCATTACACGTAACAGCAGCTATACCGTTGACGTTACAACTCAATATAATCCCCAAATATATACCGGATCGAACGCCTCGCTTTGCTTCTTTGATTCAGCAGGTACGGCAAAGGAGTTTGCCGCCGGCACGAGAATTCTTATGATTGATCTCACGGATGCAAACAACCCGAGATATTATTCATATGTTGTTCCTGATTCTTCCCATCCCATAGACACGATCAGGCTCGACGAACAGTTCACAGAGCTTGGCTCATCAAATCTTTACGAGCGAAATGAATCCGGAAATGGCACAATTCTCGAAAGACTGGTATTTCTGGTCGATTACGTGGGAACGGAAAATACAGCCGAAAGCGGAATAATATCACTCGTTTATGATGACGCAAATAATGAGCTCGGAAAAGCCATAAAGCCTGTAAAGAAAATTGTAAATATAGGGGCAGACGCTACGCAGCTGACTGCTACGGCAGTGTACGCAGGACGTTTGACAAATATCGAACCGTTTACGCTGGATATTACTGTCAACAGCAGTACACCTACTGTCAATACGGCATATGAAAATGACATGTACGCAATAAAGCTGTCGTTTGACGGCGGATTTCCTGACGGCTCATATGCTGAGGTTGACGGAATCCGGTATTACAGCAATAGCGGATATATTACGGTTTCCCCATTAACAAGAGGTGAATTCACGTTAGATCTTTATTCTCCGTTGCCGATTGCGCTTACCGATGGCAAAGTAACACTTACGGCGACCCTGTTGCCGGCGGTTTCATCCTCCGTTCCGAGATCCGATGAAAAGAGCACTACGGTCCGATTAAACTGCATTGATGTTCAGGAATGTGCAATTGACGCTGATACTTCAGATAAGGTTCTCACCCCCGGATATATCTACGGGACGGAAATCACGCTTAAGTATGAGGCAATTAACGGTGTTCGCCTGACAGTAAGCAGAAAAGACAGTGACGGAAGTTATAGTGTTGTGGTCGGTGACTTAAACATCACTTTGCCGGCCGACAACAATCCCTTCACTGTTGACTTTGGCAATGGATTTGATGCTGTTTCGGGTGAGACGTACATTCTTTCATTTGTCGGATATGTTGACAGTATTCCGGTTTGCAACGATGTATGCTGTATCGTTATAAGTTACTGAGTGTTTTTCAAGGTGTACTATTCAGATCTTAAGAAAAGCTTCTCTGTATGTTCGGCATAACAAAGTCAAAAACTATAATATCTAAACTGTCCAACCCTGTCAAAAAAGTCCATCTTGCTTTGCAAAATGGACTTTTTTAATGAAGCACGTCTGCGGTGCATGAAAAAGAAGCGGAGCTTTGCCTGTGAAGCGAGCCTTCGGCACACATAGCGGTAAGCCCGCGCCTTGCGCGTTTCCGCTCTGTTGACGGCTACGCAAAATGCCCTTGCAAGCTTTTTTGCTTATGGTATAACGATATCAACAAATCGGAATTTGTCAATTAAATTATTCTTAATTCAACACATTTCCGAATTCGTGTTGTTCCGTTTCTTTTGTTTTCGGTGTATAATAAAATTACCAAAACAAAGGAGGTCTTGTGCTATGAACACGGACAAAATCTATGCTGAATCTATTGCAAAGGAATATGCACCGAAAGAATCGTCGACATCGAAGGTAATTGCATTGAAAAAATTAGACCTTAAGGCAAAATTACCGGCAAATATTTTTGCGTACAGTTTCGGAATCGTAATGTCATTGATTCTCGGAACAGGAATGAGCCTTTCCATGAAAATAATCGGTGACGGCAGCACCTTCATGATGGTTCTCGGTATTATTATTGGTCTTCTCGGAATTATCGGCGCAGGCATCAATTATCCCATATATAGAAAACTCCTTTCATCCGGTAAAAAGAAATATGCTTTTGAAATTATGGAACTTGCAAAAGAAATAACAGAGGAAGAATAAATTCAGGAGGGCTTATCAATGAATAAGTCGGAGAGCAACTACTTTCATACGGCAGAATTGATGGATAAAGCCCTCATTTCTTTGCTTAACGAAAAAGAATATGAATTTATTACTGTAAAAGAATTGTGCAAACGTGCCGGCGTAAATCGTTCAACATTCTATCTCCATTATGAAGGGATGTCGGATTTGCTTGCGGAAACATCGGAGCAGATAATAAAAGGCCTGTTAGAGTGTTTTTCGGAAACACCGAAAGAGTTTATTTCCAAAATTAATACGGTAGAACGAAAAGATTTGATTTTGATTTCCCCCGAATACCTTTGTCCCTATTTGGAGTATATCAAAAATAACCGTGCCGTTCTGTCTGTTGCACTTTCGAGGCCTGATATAATCGGAACCTATAAGGCATACGAAAGCTTGTTGCGACATATTTTCAATCCGATCATGAAAAGGTTCGGCTCAGCAGAAAGCGAGGCTGAATACAAGATGGTGTTTTATCTGAGAGGCTTAACGGCTATTACGGAAAAGTGGCTTGCAAATAACTGTCGCGAGGATGTTCATGAAATTGCCCGTTTAATGATTTCATGTATTTTTCCCGACATTCCAAGGGATATAAAACGATGAAAAAAATGCTGATTTTGTGAAATGCCATTCTCAGGCTTGTTGAAGTGGCTTGTGCCGTTTCGCGTACATAGGCAGGAGAGAATCCCGTTGCAAAAGCAACGGGATTTTTTCAACAGAATTTGCCTCCGCCTCAGGGCGAATATTTCACCAGACAATCTATTGATATTTTTCCAGCATTATGCCATAATCTTTTCTGTCGTCAGACCCTTATAACACCGTTCTGCTTTTAAGAGCAAGAGAAAACGATATTTTACAATAAGGAGATACAGAACTTTCTCTTACCGGTCAAAATATAAACACGGAATTTCTTTTTCATTTACGCTTGCGGTTCCGATGGAACAATGATGTGACTGATAGATTCTCTTTAAGCAGCCTGGCGTATAATATTTCCCGGAAATACTATTGACAAGGACTTCTTCTTGTGATATAATTCCAATTGAGAATGACTCCTATTAAGGAGAGTTTAATAGAGATACGAAATACCATTCAAAAAGAACCGCTACTTGAAGCAGTCAGAACCTTAAAGAATCATGCCGCGGCAGATGAAATTCAAAAAGTATATTCCGAATATAATTCGTGCGTCATCCGAAATATACTTGATTAATAATTGATACGTAGTTTTGTATTAAAAAATAATTCGAGCTGAATCTATTAACCATAAAAATATCATAGACAAGAGGTAAAAAATGGGAACTTACAAATGTTCAGTATGCGGAAAGGTGTTCGAGGTCGGAGACGGCGCTGAACCGGTATGTCCGATTTGCAAAGCAAAAGGCGATAAGCTCCGGCTTTCGGGAGAGAAGAAAGCAAATCCTTATGCCGGCACAAAGACCGAAAAGAACCTTGAGGCTGCCTTTGCGGGTGAATCTCAGGCAAGGAATAAATACACCTATTTCGCATCCAAAGCGAAAAAGGAAGGATTTGAACAGATTGCCGCTCTCTTTCAGAAAACCGCCGACAATGAAAAAGAGCACGCCAAACTCTGGTTCAAGGAACTGAACGGTATCGGCGATACCGCTGAAAACCTGAAGGCTGCCGCTGACGGTGAAAACTACGAATGGACCGATATGTATGAGGGCTTTGCGAAGACTGCAGAGGAAGAGGGCTTCACCGAACTCGCAAAGAAGTTCAGACTTGTTGCAGCCGTTGAAAAGCATCATGAGGAAAGATACCGCGCTCTTCTCAGAAATGTTGAGCTGGCTCAGGTATTCGCCCGGAGTGAGGTCAAGGTTTGGGAGTGCCGTAACTGCGGGCATATAGCAGTCGGCGAAAAGGCCCCCGAGATCTGCCCGGTCTGTGATCATCCGCAGTCATACTTTGAGAACAGCGGCGACAATTACTGATCAATTAAAAAATAAGCGGGAACGCAAATACAGCATTCCGAAACCGTTTCCGCTTCGGATAAACCGCATCTGTCGTCAATAAAACATAGGTTTCGAGTATTCGCCTCGACGGGCATGGATGAGAAACCAACTCTTTTCACTACAATCAGAAAGGAAATTATATGAAAATTACTAACGATATCAATTACGTCGGTGTAAACGATCACAAGATTGACCTGTTTGAAGGACAGTATGTTGTCCCGAACGGAATGGCATACAACTCTTATCTTATAACGGATGAGAAAATAGCGGTCATGGATACGGTTGACCGTAACTTTACGCATGAATGGCTGGATAATATTGAAAAGGTACTTGCCGGACGGCAACCCGATTATCTCGTGATTCAGCATATGGAGCCGGATCATTCCGCAAATATCGTCAATTTTCTGAAAACCTATCCCGATGCCGTTGTCGTATCATCTGACAAGGCCTTCAAAATGATGAAGAATTTCTACGGCAACGCATTTGAGGACAGAAGGCTCGTTGTCGGAGAAGGCAGTACGCTGTCTCTCGGAAAGCATGTGCTGAATTTTGTTACGGCACCGATGGTTCACTGGCCTGAAGTAATCGTTACTTACGACAGTACCGATAAGGTTCTGTTCTCAGCTGACGGCTTCGGCAAATTCGGCGCGCTGGATGTTGAACAAGAATGGGCTTGTGAAGCCAGAAGATATTATTTCGGTATAGTCGGGAAATACGGCGCTCAGGTTCAGGCCCTGCTGAAAAAAGCCGCGGCTTTGGATATTCAAACGATATGTCCGCTTCACGGTCCCGTACTTAAAGAAAACCTGGGTTATTATATGGATCTTTATGATACCTGGTCTTCTTACAGAACGGAAAGCGAAGGAATCGTAATCGCTTACACCTCCGTTTACGGGAACACAAAAAAGGCTGTGGATATCCTTGCCGAAAAGCTTAAATCAAAAGGGTGCCCTAAGGTCGTTGTAAACGATTTGGCACGAATGGACATGGCCGAGGCAGTAGAAGATGCTTTCCGCTACGGAAGGCTTGTCCTTGCTACAACCACATATAATGCCGATATTTTCCCGTTTATGAGAGATTTCATTCTGCATCTGGCGGAACGGGGAATGAGGAATAAAACGATCGGCATGATTGAAAACGGATCATGGGCTCCCCAGGCAATTAAAGTAATGAAGAGGATGCTTGAGGGCTGCAAGAATATTACTTATACCGAAAATAACGTAAAGATAATGTCAGCGCTCAACGATGAAAGCATGGCTCAGATTGACGCACTTGCAGATGAACTTTGCATGGACTATCTGGCTCAGTCCGGTGATACCGCTAACAAAAATGACATGACCGCGCTGTTTAACATCGGTTACGGCCTATATGTTGTAACGTCGAATGACGGTAAAAAGGATAACGGGCTTATCGTAAACACCGTAACTCAGGTTACAAACACGCCAAATCGCGTAGCTGTCTGTATTAACAAACAAAATTATTCCCATCATGTGATTAAGCAGACCGGAATTATGAACATAAACTGCCTGTCCGTGGATGCTCCTTTTAAAATCTTTGAAACATTCGGTTTTCAGAGCGGAAGGACTGTTGACAAATTCGGGACTGAACAGCAGCTCCGTTCCGATAACGGACTTGTTTTCCTCCAGAAATACATAAATGCGTTTATGTCTCTGAAAGTTGAACAGTATATTGATTTGGATACGCACGGGATGTTCATTTGCTCCGTGACAGAAGCTCGGGTTTTATCGGATAAAGAAACTATGACATATACCTATTATCAGAACAATGTCAAGCCGAAACCTGCAACGGAAGGAAAGAAAGGCTACGTCTGCAAAGTCTGCGGATATGTTTACGAAGGTGAAACGCTTCCGGATGACTTTATCTGCCCGCTTTGCAAGCACGGGGCTGCTGATTTTGAGCCGATTGCATGACGGAGGCTGATTATGAGACGGGACGAGCGTGAAGTCATAAACATTGAGGACATCTTCGATATTCTGCAGAGATGTGATACGATCCGCATCGGTATGAACGGCGGAGACTGTCCGTATGTGATACCGATGACGTTCGGGTGTGAACTGACGGATGGAAGAATTATAATATACTTCCATTCCGCCGGAGCGGGAAGAAAGTGGGAGATTCTGAACAGGGATCCGCATATCTGTGTCGAAGCCGATCTGTACTATAAGGTAGCCAAGCGCGAGAACGGCGATATAACCGCTGTTTATGAAAGTGTAATCGGAACCGGGATCGCCGAAAGACTGACTGAGCAAAAGGATAAGGTCGATGCGCTGAAATGTATGCTAGCCCATTACAAGGAATCGGGATTTCCGGTCACAAGCTGCAACGGTCTTCCCCGTGTTGAAGTTTTCAGAGTTGTACTGGATGAGGTCAGCGGAAAACATAATCTATAATATGCAAATAAAACAATTACTCAGTTAATCCAGCAAACAGGGGAATCAATAATGGAATTGATATTTTATAGATGTTCCCATTGCGGACAAATTGTTGCTGCTGTCAAAAAGACCGGCGCTCCGATTTCTTGCTGCGGAGAACCTATGAAGAAAATGGTTCCGGGCACGACAGATGCTTCCATGGAGAAGCATGTTCCGGTATTTGAAGCAAAAGGGAATAAGGTGCTTGTCACCGTCGGAGCAGCGGCACATCCTATGACCGAAGAGCACAATATTGAGTGGGTATTTCTTCAGACTAAGTTCGGTAATCAGAGAAAAGCACTCAAACCCGGCGATGAGCCGAAAGTCTGCTTCGCTATCTGCGAGGAAGATGAAGTTGAGGCGATATACGCTTACTGCAACCTTCACGGCCTTTGGAAAGCTTAGCTTTTAATTCTCAAAAGGAAAACGCCGTGGGCATAGCGGTTTTGTTTTCACTCTCTTACGGCGTTTTATGCTCGCAGCCGAAACAAACGGGAAAGCAAACGGTTGTATTACAAACAAACATGCGTGCAGAGGTCTCCGGATCCTGCACGCATTGCCATATTTTTATCCGCCGCAGTCCGCACTTAGCACCGAAGCATAAAACGCTCGTCGAAACGGCGAATTTTCGTAATACAAAACTGTTACAGCACCTAAAACAGTTTTTTTTATCAAATTACTTTACCGCTCGGCTCTCGTGCCTTTTTCCCGCCTCTTTACAAACGGAACATTTTGTGCTATACTGTTGACAGAAAATGAATGGGAAGCTAAAGTATGCACAACATAAACAAAAAGAAAGCAAACCGCGTAAAGTTGTACGGAGTCGTTATCGGGCTTGTCTCACTGGCCTTACAGCATGGGATATACATGCTCGCAAATGAAATAGCGCAGGCGGTCGGTGTCTCTGCGTTCCTGCCGAAAATCGACATTATCGACAACGCCATACCGATAATCCCCGTATTCATTCTCCCGTATGTCTGGGCGTATGTGTACTGGGCAATGGCACCCATGGCGGTTTCAAAATGTGATGTAAAGCATTTCAAGAATTATCTTGCGGCATACTTTTTCGCGTGTCTGTTTGGCGCGCTCATTCTCATTTTCGCACCGTCCTATATGGACAGGGTCGCGGAAGGTCTTTACGACACGTCAAAAAGCGGCTTTTTCTATTGGCTGATGCGCCTGTGGTACTCAATGGACGGCGGAAAAATGGCGTACAACCTCTTCCCGAGCTTTCATTGCATCAACAGCACCGTTTCTTATCTGGGAGTCTGCGGAAGAAAAGAGATTCCTCTCTGGTTCAGAATATACTCGCTTGTTATCACCGTTGCGATATATCTCTCAACCATGTTCGTCAAACAACATTATTTCATCGACGTTATCAGCGGCATCGTAATTGCCGTCCTCGCTTTTATCATCTGCACTAAATGCAACGCGGGACGCATATTCGATAAACCGATCAAGTTGTGGAACAAACTTTTCAAAAGAAAAGCCGAAAACTCTGCCGAATAAAGGAGGTCGAGCTCTTTGGAACCTATGTATCATATCGGATTAAATGATGAACACGGCGCAAAATATGCGATTTTACCGGGTGACCCCGGGCGTGTGGAAACGATCGCGAAATATCTGAATGATCCGAAATTTCTTCACCGAAACCGTGAATACACCACATGGGTGGGGGAACTCGAAGGCGAAAAAGTCCTTGTAATGTCCACCGGAATGGGCGGCCCTTCGACCGCGATAGGCGTGGAAGAGCTGTTCCGCACGGGCGTGAATACCTTCATCCGCGTCGGAACATGCGGAGGCATGCAGCCGCAGATAACAGGCGGAGATATCATCGTTGCAACGGGCTCTATCCGCATGGAAGGCACAAGCAGAGAGTATGTCCCTATAGAATTTCCTGCGGTATCGGATCTTGAAGTGGCAAATGCGCTCGTATCTTCCGCGAAAAAACTGAAATACACCTGCCATGCCGGCGTTGTCCAGAGCAAGGATTCTTTCTACGGACAGCATGATCCGGAACGTATGCCTGTGGGATATGAGCTTATGAATAAATGGCAGGCGTGGATAGGGGCGGGCTGTCTCGCCTCCGAAATGGAAAGCGCGGCATTGTTCACGGTGTCATCCGTGCTCCGAGCTCGCGCGGGTGCCGTTTTCAGCGTCGTATGGAATCAGGAGCGCGCACGTCTGGGCTTGTCAAACCCCGAGGTACACGACACGACAGCCGCGATACGCACGGGTGTCGAGGCGATACGCACCCTTATCCTCAGAGACCGCGAAAATAAATAAAGCTAACTCAAAAGCGGACTTCGAAAGAACGAAGTCCGCTTATTTTTTGTCATACACATTGCGGCTTACTCTGGCGCATACTCGCCTTTTGATGATTGCCGATACTATTGCTGTTTTGTTCAAGCCCACTCCACATTACGCCCGATAGAAACTCTTTTTATACCCCTTGCAAAATCACTCCGAATTTGCTATAATGATTAACATAATATGATTTCAGCAGTTAAAACGAGGTTGATCAATGGAGAACACGGAAATCCTGCTCGAAGGCGCGATATCGGTCAAGGCGGCCCTCGAAGGCAGACGTCGGAAAATACACAGTCTCTTCATCGAGAAAAGCAAAGAGACGGATAAAAACATCCGTTATATGATAAAACTTGCCGAAAGCGCCGGAGTTGACGTAAAAATTAAGTCGCGCGAAGAACTCGACATGATGTCTTCCGCGAAAAAATACGGCGGCGTGCTTGCTGTAGCGGGGGAAAGAAATTATTCGGAAATGTCGGAACTGCTGGCAGTAGAAAAACCGTTTATAGCGCTGCTTGAAGGCGTCGAAGATCCGTATAATTTCGGCGACGCCGTCCGGGCTCTATACGCCGCAGGCGCGACAGGACTCATCGTGCCCGAGCGTAACTGGCTTGACACGGCGGGCGTCGTCATCCGCGCTTCCGCCGGAGCAAGCGAAAAAATCCCCACAGTTACCGCGAAAAATATCGCCGACGCGGTGAAAGAGGCAAAATCGGCAGGCTTGAAGGTATACTGCGCGGAACGCCGTGACGCGAAGCCTCTTTACGCTCTTGATCTGACATCGCCGCTTGTAATGGCGATAGGCGGCGAAATGAGAGGGCTTTCCAGGGCTGTTCTCGACCTCGCAGACAGCAACGTATTCATTCCTTACGGCAGAGACTTCCGAAACGCACTTTCAGCAAGCACCGCGAGCGCGGTATGCGGCTTTGAAATAATGAGACAGAGACAAAATTTCTGACTTTTCGGTCAAAGATATTGACATTGACAAAAATATATGTTACAATTAAAAAAGTAAAATCAAACCATTGAAAATATAAGGAGATTATTGCTATGCGTAAACTCAGAATAGGTATTGTCGGATGCGGCAGCATCGCTCACTGGGCGCACATGGACTCTTATCAGGAGATGGACAACGTCGAAATCGTTGCTGTCTGCGATATCATCAAAGAGCGCGCCGAGGAGATGAAAAAAGAATATAACCTCACGAATGCGAAAGTATATCAGGACTATAACGACCTCATCGCGGATCCCAACGTCGAATCTGTTGACATCTGCACCCCCAACTATCTGCATTCCATCGTCGCAGTTGCGGCTCTCAACGCAGGCAAACACGTATTTACCGAAAAACCCGATGCTATAAATGTCGAAGAAGTCAAGAAGATGGAAGCGGCTGCAAAAGCAAGCGGCAAAACGCTCATGGTAATGAGAAACAACCGTTTCAGCCACTCCTCCCGTTGGCTCAAAAAGTATATCGAAGACGGCAAAATGGGCAAGATCTACGCTGCACGCTGCGGTTGGATCCGTCAGAACGGCGAACCCGCTTCCGAATGGTTCGCAGATAAATCCCAGGCAGGCGGCGGCGCGCTGATAGACCTCGGCGTACATATGATCGACCTTGCTATCTGGCTCATGGGCAACCCGCATCCCGTTTCCGTAAGCGCTAACACCTACTCCGTATACGGTCACAAAGAAAGCCGTTACAGAGAATTCGGCGGTACCGTTATCCCGAAATTCGACGTTGACGACCTTACGATGGGCTTTATCAAATTCGATAACGGCGCATGCCTGCAGCTCGAATTCAGCTGGGCATCCAATATTGAAAAAGAAGTCCGTTTCGTCGAACTCCGAGGCGTCGACGCCGGCGCTATCTGGCAGGGCGGCCACCTGAAACTCATCCACGAAGACGAGAAGGGCGATATGATGGAAGAAATTCCTCCGTATCAGGACGCATACAAAGAACCCGGCGAACACGCGGGCAACCTTCACAACTATGTTGACGTCGTTCTCAACGGCGCAGAGCCTTGCTTCAAGATCGAACAGGGCGTTGACATGATAAAAATCCTCAGAGCTATCTACGAATCCGCGGAAACCGGCAGAGAAGTCCGTCTGTAATCGTCGATAAAACGAAATTTCAGAGTGCCTGCTTATTGTGCAGGCACTCTTTTTCTGCAAAATTTTACTTTTATGACTTGCAAAACCTTTCCTTTTATGGTATAATATACGCAGAGATTCCTGTTTCACAGCAATCGCGGACGCTGTCC
>CAUHAO010000014.1 GCA_959604355.1 uncultured Eubacteriales bacterium | reverse complement strand
TGATGGCTGCGCAAAAATGCCCTTGCAAGCAAGCATTTTTGCTTATAATATAATAATATTGTAAGCACAAAAAAGGAGAAACACCATGAAAATGAAAGTATTATCCGTTATTCTCGCCGTGCTTATGTTCGCGACGCTTTGTACCGCGTGCGCGCCGGACATAGAAGGAAAAACCGCACTCAACGGCAGACTTCTGGAAACATTTTCGATAATATATCCCGAAAACGGTTCCGATTTTGAGAAAAACGCAGCGGAATACATTGCCGCGGAAATTTCCCGTATCACGGGTGTCGAAATGACGGCAAAAACCGATGCGAAAAAAGCAAACGGCGCTGAAATACTCGTTGGCAAAACAAACAGAAAGCTTTCAACCACCGCTTACAACGCCGACAGAGGTGACTTTGAGTTCACCGTCGCCGGCAAAGGCAAAAGCATTGCGCTTGCCGGTGAAAATTTCCTCGTTTCGGGCGCGGCTTACTGGTTTGTCAATTCCTGCGTGACCGACGGGCAGAACGTAACGATAAAAACCGTAGAATCGAAACAGCCCACAGCCGAAAAATCGCGCAATTACATAATGCTCATCGGTGACGGCATGGGGCAAGGCCAAATCGGGTCGTATGAAATGATATCGGGTCATATTTTCGCCGGCCGGCGCCTTCCCTTCCACGGATATTCAAAAACAGACTCTTTCTCAGGAACGACAGACAGCGCGGCAGGAGGCACGGCTCTCGCGTGCGGACAGAGAACATATAACAGCTTTGTCGCAAAAGACCGTGACATGCAGGATCTGAAGTCTCTTACCGAACTTGCAGTTTCATTGGGAATGAAGACCGCGGTAGTTTCCACCGACAGCGTAACGGGTGCGACTCCCGCAACGTTCAGCGCACATGCAAGCTCACGTCATAATTCAGCAGAGATATCTGCGTCACAAGCGCTTATGACCGAAACGATTATAGACTGTGACCTCGGGCTTAACAATCTGACAGATGAACAGGTGACGCAGCACGTCATGGATGCGATAAAAGCCTGCGAAAACGAAAAAGGCTTCTTCATAATGTATGAAGAAGCATATATCGACAAATACTGCCATTCCTCAGACCTTGAAGGCTCCGTAAAGACCATGAACCGTTTTGAGCATACCATCAATCACGTCATGGAATACGTAATGTATCACCCCGACACTGCCATACTCATTACTGCTGACCATGAAACAGGCGCCCTGAAATACCTTGACGGAGAAAACGGAGAAAAATCATGGCAATACACAGACCCCGGTGTTCACTCCAACGCGGACGTTCCCGTGGCTTCGTTCGGATACGGCTTTGAAGTTCTTGACGGCATAACTCAGGAAAACTACAAATACGGCAGATTCTTCGGAAATCTCTTAGGTGAACCGAACTTCGGCCTTTCCATTCTTTCCCGTCTTGACGATGTGACTATAGCAAATGACTATATTCCACAGGACACAACCTGCGGAAAAGCAAACGGATTTGATATTTCCTATACAGGAGGGCCTTCCGAAGAAGACCTCGCAACGCTGGAAGACTGCATTTCGACCATCGCGGCGTGTAACTTTACCATTGCGCAGATAGTTTCACTTGACGCGGATTTCTACAGAACTAACGTCGAGCCCAAACTCAAAGAGAACGGTCTCAAGGCGGCGATAATTTCCCCCGTTTTTGAGGAGCTTATTTCTTCCGATGCAAGCCGAGAAGAAATAGAAGCGGCAGTAACAAAGCTTCTTGAAGACTATAAGGACTGCGACAGCATTGCCGCATGGGACCTCGGGGAAATACGCTCCATACCGAGGGTTTCAGCCGTCGCGCGCCTTGTCTACGCCCTTCGCACCGCAGACCCCGACCGCGAAGTTTACGGCTTGACATACGGAGACTATGAATTTGACACAAACCTCGACTGCAAAGGTCTTGAGGACTATACAAAGTACATAAGTCTCTATGTAAGCTCTGTGCACCCGACATTCCTCATGTCCAAACATGTCGCCATAACAAAAGAACGTATATATCTTGATAAAAACGGCGCATATAAAGACGAATTCTGCGAAATGAAAACAACGCCGGAAAACCTCAATTATATAAACGAACTCAATATCCTCCGACGCCTCGCTCGGGAAAACAACACGGATTTCGGCGTGAACATAATGGTAACAGGTGTCGATCCGATGCTGTATGTGAACCTCGGCAAGATGCAGCTTGAATGGCAGGTTAGCATGGCTCTCACATTCGGTGCAAAGCGTATTTCGTGGGCAACATATCAATCTTTTGAAAACGATTATGACTACACAGCCCTCATCGAGGCGGGCGGCGGACCCAACGACGCGCACTACAACGCTGTACAGGCGATCAACGCAGAAGCAATGGCTATAGGCTCGGAACTTGCTGATAATTTCAGCACCGATATATTCATACTCAATCCCATCGAAAGCGATACCGTTTCCGCCTACACCTCTTTTGGCAGTCTCGGACAGATCGAATCGGACCGACGCGCTGTCATAGGTTTCTTTAACGACGGTTCGTTCATGTTTACAGACCCGCGTATGTCCGTAAGGCATGACGACACCCGCTCTGCAAACTTCACCCTCCCGCAGGTCAATGGAACGCTTGAATGGTTCAACCCTGCAACGTCCGAATGGGTCAAAGCCTCCACAAGAAAGAATATTAAGTTCAAAGACGGCGTCTACACCATCAAGACCGATCCCGGTGAAGGAATACTTCTCAGAGTGACAACCTCCGATCAAAAATAGCATATATGCCCTCCCGACTGCACGGTCGGGAGGGCTTTTGTCTTAAAAAACGAAAAAAAACTTTCTTTGTGACATTTTATAGAACACGCTTGACAAACATTTGATGTTATGATATAATAACCGCATTGAATAATGTAGCGCGCTAAAGCGCTAAAATTTTTTGAGGTAAATAAATATGAAAAAGATCATCACAGTAATCCTCGCGATGGCAATGCTCATCGGAGCAGCTTTCACTCTTACGTCCTGCAAAAAGGCTTCCGAAAACACTCTTATAATGGGTTTTGATGCGGAATATCCACCCTATACATATGAAAAAGACGGCGAATATGTCGGCTTCGACATTGAATACGCAAAAAAAGTATGCGAAAAGCTCGGATATAAACTCGAACTCAAAGCGATAGATTGGGACTCCAAGGACGCAGTTCTTGAATCGGGTCTTATCGACTGCATCTGGAGCGGCTTCACCTATGAAGAAAGAGAAAATGATTACGCGTGGACTGTGAGATATCTCGACAACACCATAGTAGTTCTCACGAACAAAGCAGAAATCACCGATCTCGCATCTCTCGCAGGTAAAATCGTGGGCGTTCAGTCCGATTCCTCCGGTGAAACGGCACTCAAAAGCAAGACCGACATCGTCGCAAGCCTGAAAAACGGAAAATACAGCACCGACGCAAGCTACACCACAGCTTTCACAAAGCTCACAACAGGCGCATATGACGCAATAGTTGTTGATATCGGCGTTGCAAACTATCTGATCTCAAGCATGAGCGCGGAAGATGCAGCCGCATACAGCATCCTCGAAGAAAACATTTCTGTCGAAACTTACGGCGTAGGCTTCAGAAAAGCGGACACCGAACTCTGCAAAAAAGTTTCCGATGCTATGGAAGAAGTTGCAAAGGATGTTGACTTTATAAAGAGCATCTGTGAGAAATATGACGTTGACTACAACGTATTTACTCTCGGCAAATAAATAATATCTTAAACACAGGTCCGGCACCGTGCCGAAAGTACGGTGCCAGACAGCGTTTTACGGAGTTTACACATGTCCTTTTTTGAAATCATCAAGACACTTTTCGGAGGCGTAGGCTACTCGCTGGAGATATTTTTCCTCACCTTGCTCATTTCTCTGCCTTTGGGAATGATAATATGTGTGTGCAGAATGTCAAAGATAAAGCCAATTGCCTGGTTTTTCCGCCTCTACATATCGGTAATGCGCGGCACACCGCTGATGTTGCAGTTGTTCGTCGTTTATTTCTGTCCATACTACATTTTCAAGATAATGCTCAAAGATCTCGGCGACAACTGGCTGATGATTGCCGTTATAATCGGCTTTGCGCTCAACTACGCAGCATATTTCGCAGAGATCTACCGCAGCGGTATCGCGTCAATGTCCGAAGGACAGTACGAGGCGGCAAAAGTGCTGGGCATGAACAAAAATCAGACGTTTTTTATCGTTATCCTGCCGCAGGTCATCCGCAGGATACTCCCTTCGATGACGAATGAGGTGATAACTCTTGTCAAGGACACGTCTCTTGCGTTTGCCATCGGACAGATAGAAATGTTCACCGTTGCGAAACGGCTGGCGGCGTCAGAGGTTAGCATGCTTCCGTATGTCGCGGCGGCAGTCCTGTATTACATATTCAACCTTATCGTTGCTTTCGCAATGGAAAGACTCGAAAAACATTTCAGCAAATACGCTATCAAATAAGAGGTCGCCATGGCTTTACTTGAAGTAGAAAATATAGCAAAGAATTTCGATAATAACGAAGTCCTTAAGAATATAAGCTTTACGCTTGAAAAAGGCGAAGTGCTGTCGATAATAGGATCTTCGGGAAGCGGCAAAACGACACTTCTCCGCTGTCTGAATTTCCTCGAAAGCGCCGACTGCGGCAGAATTTCCGTAGGAGGGACTACGGTTTTCGATGCGGATAGCAAAAAGAAGCTGACGCAGCAGGAAAAAAGCGAAAGGCAACTGCGTTTCGGACTTGTTTTCCAGCAATTTAACCTTTTCCCGCAATATAGTGTCCTCAAAAACGTTACTCTTGCACCGATGTTGATGAAAACGGCATCACTCAAAGCAAAAAAAGCCTCAAAGAAAGAACGTCATTCGGCTTTCGAAGAAATAGAGGCAAACGCCCGTGAACTTCTTGAAAGCGTCGGACTCGGAGAAAAACTTGACTTCTATCCGTCTCAGCTTTCGGGCGGTCAGCAGCAGCGTGTCGCAATAGCTCGTGCACTCGCGCTCAAACCCGACATACTCTGTTTCGACGAACCCACGTCGGCGCTCGACCCCGAGCTTACCGGCGAAGTGCTCAAAGTGATCAAAGGACTTAAAGGCAAGGACAGAACGATGATCGTCGTGACGCATGAAATGGAATTCGCGCGCGAGGTGTCGGACAAAGTCATTTTCATGACAAACGGAGTTATTGAGGAACAAGGTACTCCGGAAGAAGTTTTCGGCAGCCCGAAGAGCGAAAAAATGAAATCTTTCCTGCGCAAGCTTGCCGACTGAAAGATAAAAAGACCGAACATTTTTGTTCGGTCTTTTTGTTATGCAAGCGCCTTTTGTTATTCATGCGTTAATTATCCGAAGGGTACGGTATGCCAAGATGCTTATACGCCGCCTGTGTCGCACAGCGTCCACGCGGCGTGCGGTTAAGAAATCCGAGCTGCATCAGATACGGCTCGTAAACGTCTTCGAGCGTAATGCTTTCTTCACCGACGACCGCCGCGAGAGTATCAAGGCCGACGGGGCCGCCCTTGAACGAACGTATTATCGTTTCAAGCATACGTCTGTCGAGGCTGTCAAGTCCGAGGTTGTCTATATCAAGTCTCTCCAAAGCCATTGCTGCGATTTCCCTGTCCACCGTACCGTTGCCCATGACCTGAGCGAAGTCGCGTATACGGCGCAGAAGTCGGTTTGCTATACGCGGTGTACCCCTCGAACGTGACGCGATCTCACGCGCGCCGTCTGCTGTGATATCTATACCGAGGATCCCCGCGGAACGCGTGACAATCTGCATCAACTCCGCGGTAGAATAAAGTTCAAGTCTCAACAAAACGCCGAATCTGTCACGGAACGGCGCGGTCAATTGTCCCGAGCGGGTCGTAGCGCCTATAAGCGTGAATTTCGGAAGGTCAAAACGTATGCTTCTGGCCGACGGACCTTTGCCGAGGATGACGTCAAACTCATAATCCTCCATCGCGGGGTAAAGGATCTCCTCCACTTGACGCGGCAAACGGTGTATCTCGTCAATGAAAAGGATGTCGCCGTCCTGTAAGTTCGTGAGCAGAGCGACGATATCCCCCGTTTTTTCAAGCGCAGGGCCGCTCGTTACGCGAATTGAAACTCCCATTTCGGCGGCGATTATATTGGCAAGCGTCGTTTTACCGAGCCCGGGAGGGCCATAAAGCAGCACATGGTCGAGCGCGTCGGAGCGCTGTTTTGCCGCCTCAATGTATATTTTCAGGAGGTCTTTCACGTTGTCCTGGCCAACATATTCTTCAAGCCTGTGCGGACGCAGGGAGGCTTCCGTGTCGTCTTCGTATTTTATCTTCTGCGACGAAAGAAGACGTTCGTCAAATTCCATTTCCATATTCGTTGCGTCTCCCTTAACCGAGATGTCTCGAAAGTATTCTCAATGCCTGCTTTACTATGTCGTTCGTGTTTTCTGCAGAACAATGCTGCACCGCGCTTTCGGAGTCCGATTTTGAATATCCGAGCGCAACGAGCACCGACACAGCGTCCGACGCGGCATCGGAAAGAGCTTCCTCGTCCGGCAGGTCTGCAATATCCACTTTGACTTTTTCTATTTTGTCTTTAAGCTCAAGGCAAAGTCTCTGCGCAAGCTTCGCACCCACTCCGGGCGCCTTTGTCAATCTCTTGAAATCGTTTGTGAGTATACATGCCGCAAATTCTTCGGGAAGAAACTGCGAAAGTATCGCAAGAGCAACCTTCGGGCCGACACCGCTTATTGAAATTAGCAAAGTGAAAAATTGATGCTCCTGCTCCGTTGCGAAACCGTACAGATCCATTGCGTCCTCACGCACACTCAGATAAGTATACAGCATAACGCTGTTTTTTCCTGCGATCTCGTTATAGGTATTCTGCGAAATACTGCATTTATACCCCACGCCGCCGCAATCCACGACCGCGAAAGACGGCTGTGCCATGGCAAGTTTTCCGTTGAGATAGTAATACATTCCCGTCAGGCCTCCGTATTAAAGAAAGTCGCGCCAGCTGATATTTTCGACTGCTGCAATGCGGACGTTTTTTCCGTCTTCTTCAAGAGAAACTATATCTTTTGCGCGCACGGTGTACATTATTCTGCGGTTGCCGTCGATCCTGAGGGAGGTTACCGTGAGCAATTCGGAAGACTTGTCATTATCAAGCCAGCGCACGGCATCAGGCGTATATCTGAAAAGCATCGCGCCGTCGGTGTCGTCGACTTCAAATATTCCCTTATCCTCAAGTCTGCGGCAAATGTCGCGGCGTACGCTTTCATCGGCAAGACGTGAAACCGTGTCGTCTCCGTCAGGCGTGCTTTTCGCGAGCGCCGCTCGTATTTCGGGAAGATCGAGTGCCGCCACGTCTGCCCACGCCTCTTCGGCTGTGAGCGAGCGCTTGAGCATCGCCTGCTTCTGCATGAAATAGAACTGTGTAAGCAAAAACATGAACCACTCATCATATTCGAGCGTCGCGGAAAAAGGCACATACGCGTCGCCCGCTCCGTCAAGAAAGCATTTGTCGAGAAGGTCTTCAAGCTCCGAAACATCGGAAAATATAGCAGCCATGCAGCGACCGTCTGTTATAACATTGAACAAAACATAATCGCCGCCGTAAGTGAATATATAAAAGCATGTCTTTTCGCTCTTTTTTTCTATCTCTGCGGCACTCATCGGAGTAAGCAGCGCGTGAACAAGAGTATTGCCGTCGGGAGTATAAATAAACGTCTGTCCGTCGGGGGCGAGGAGTCCCTTCGCCACGAGCGAACCGGGGAAATCCGTCTTGTCGAGACGTATCTGCGCGAATATCTGCGGCGAAAAGCTGTTCGGTTCAAGATCTGTCTGCGCAAGAAAAAACGCAATTTCTTCTTCCGTAAGAATATATGTTTTTTTAGTCATCTTCTTCGTTCTCCGTTATCTCGGTATTATTTGAAAACCTCTGAGGCAAGCGTCTGCCCTTGGGTTCTTTGTATGGGATATCATCAAATGATTTATAAACGCTCTGCGCGTCCGTGCCGCAGAGTTTAAACTGTAAGGTCATGCAGACACTATAAGCATCAAGCCCTCCGCCTTTTCCGGTAATAACCTCGGGCTTTTCTTCCGCAGCGTTTGCTTCAGGCTTTGTTTCATCATTTTCCCCGTGTGTTTCAACCTCTGCATCAACGTACGATGCATCATCCCCGACAGGGGTGATACCGAGCAACGTCTCTGCCTTATCGGTAAGCTTTGATATAAAATCCGAAAAACGGGCAATATGTTTGTTGTTTCTGATTTTTGCGGCTAACGAATCCCCCGCTGAAGATTTTTTCCTTGCGGTTGAAACCGATACCGCCATAAAGACCGCAATCACCGCAAACGATACTGTGAGCGGTACGAACACGGACTCAAATGCGCCCACCTCTGCAGGAAGTCCGACGGAGGATGTCCTGCGGTTCATATTTTCGAGTTCGCGCGCAAGAACCTCTTCCTTATCGTCACGGCATGTGCACTCAGGGCACGGATTTCCGCAGCCGGTACAGAGAAGTGCCGTCACAGAAAAGAAATCTCGCTTCGTTGCAGCGCCGCACCAGCATCTGCATGTGCACGAATACATGTTTTTGCCGCACTTCACACAGTCGTATATATAATGCCCCTCAGCGTCCGAGGTATAATAATCACGCCCGCACAGACAGCAGTCTCCATGTTCGTCTTGAAGTTCCGCATCCGAATATCTCGTATCGGGGGCAACATCGTCGGACGCGTGAAACGCAAATGTAAAGCATGAGAATACGGCGGCAAGCACAAGCAGGAAGTCGATAATTCTTTTGCTCATATTATCGAACCTCCTATTACCGCCGCGACGGTAAAGACCGCAACGCTGGCAAAAACAGCGGCGGATACGCAAAGTACGGCTTTTATCCCTGCTTTTTTCTGAATAAGACGGCTGACGCAATCGACCGCAACGGATATGAAGCCCGCCGTTGAGAACGCGAAAAGGATATCCCACCCGAAAATAAGGCGGGAGAATATCAGCATCAGCGCGAACGGCGCAAGCATAAGCCAGAAATCCTTGCTTTTTGTAACGATGCGTCCGAGAAAACGGTCAAGAAGCTTGAACATAAGCACGAACAGCACCAGATATATTACAACGAAAACAACGCATCTTACGGGATTCCCGCGAACGGAAAGCGCCGCGAAAAGGAAGAAAACAAACAACGAAAGTAGGCCTATAAGTGAATTTTTTCCTATCTTCATCACCTTTCCTCCTTATACGTTGATGCTGAATATCACGCTTGCGGCGATAACTGTCAGCATCCCCTGAATAAACACCGCCAGCGCCGTTTTCCAGCTGCGTTCACGGGTCATGGAAACGGTGAGCCTCGAAAACATCGCCGTCTGTATAAACAGCGCCGTAAGACCGCCGATAAGAACCGCCGAGCCGCCGAAAATAAATTGACAAATCATTACGACAAATCCGACCGCGCACGAAAAAACATACGTCATATTGACGCATGAAACGAGGGCCGCGAAATTCAGCTCGTTTTCGTTGCCTCTTACCCAGCGATCAAAAAGTTTAAGCCCGTACGCCGAAACGACGGTCTCCGCCGGTCCGACGATGACGCCTATAAGGGCGATAAGAAGTACACGCATTGTACTCATTGTAGGGATATACGATGCTTTGCACGCCCCTACCTGCAAAGAGAAAAACAGGAATGCCAAAGCAGGCAAAGCAAGAGTAGCAAGCCACGCGTCGGAGCCCTCAGTCCCGTAAAACTTTGCGGGGTCGGAGATCAACGGAACAGCGGCTTTGAGCTTGGGTGTAAGTTCCCCCAAAAAAACTTTAACTTTATTTCCCATTTGTCTTCCTTTGAAACATTTCGGCATTAATAAAAGTATATTCGTATTAATTATATCACCTTTTTCACTTTTTTACAAGCCCCGCACCGTGATTTCACAATAAAATATCATATTTTTACATCTCCATACATATTTTGATATTGAAATAGACATAAAAATATGTTATAATCAACATATAATGGATGGTTTTCGTCCTTAACATCTGACGAGGGAAGCATTATGACAGAAAGACAGAAAAAAAGAAAACAGCGCCTTATCCGTAAACGTATAATGACGGTCATACTGGCGCTCTTAATAATCGCTGTGCTTGCAGTAGGTATATATTTTATAGCAAAGACGCTTGTTGCCTCTCCGCAGCAGCCCACCGAAAGGCCTACGGACGGCCCAACACAGCCAATCACTCAACCCCCTACCGATCCTCCTACCGAGCCGCCCACGGATCCCGAATACGACATTACGGCTGTTGATAACAATGACCTGCACGCAGGATACCTGATACTCGTCAACGAAGAATATGAGTATGTTTTCCCGGATGCGGCACCTGAAAAATATTTGATAAATACATACGACAACCGCTCAAAAGGAAAATACAAATTCCGTGACGACGATTTGCTTTGTGATGCGGAAGCCTGGGCGCATCTCGACAGACTCCTTTGTGATTTTAACGAAAAGACCGGAAATCATAATGTAAATATAATCAGCACTTTCCGTACTTTTGAGAAACAAACCGAGCTTTTCAACCGTAAACTTTCCCAGACAGACTATGAAACGGCAAAGAAGTGGGTAGCAATTCCCGGTCGCAGTGAGCATCACACAGGCTTTGCCATTGACCTTGGGATCTACACAGATTCCGGTCACGGAGAAGATTATACCGGTAAAGGTGAATACGCCTGGATAAACGAAAACTGCTGGAAATACGGCATCATCTTAAGATATCCCACCTCAAAGACGGATATCACGGGCATAGGCTACGAGCCGTGGCATTTCCGTTATACAGGCGCGCCCCACGCTGAGATATCAACGAAAAATGACCTATGCTGGGAAGAATACATCGACTGGATAAAGCAATATAAATTTGAGGACGAACATCTTCTCTTCACCGCGTTTGACGGCGCCGAATATGAGATATATTTCGTTCCCGTCTCGCAGGAAGAGCCCGCAACGCTCATCTACATTCCTCTTGCCTGTGAAAGCTACACCGTACAGGGCAACAATGTCGACGGATTTATCGTCACATGCAAGTATTGAACAAACAGTTTACAACAACCTGATAAGAACGTATTTACAGCGCCTTTTCGGCATGCAAAGTCCACCTCTGTTACGAAAAAACAAGGATAAGCTGAAATTTTCGGGAACGTGATATGCCGTACATATATACGGAGTATCAGGTTTTGCAAACCATTAACGACTTCAGAATACAGAAACCGGCTGAGAGAAATTTCTCTTCTCAGCCGGTGATTTTGTTTTGATATAAAAACTGCTTAGCGAGGACTCAGTATCAGGAAAACCTTTGATTTTATCAGTCCAGCGCAATGTTCGCGTCGAAAAGGATCTTCGAAGCTTTTGCGTTGTCATCAACGCGCAGAATGATGAACGCATTGCCCTGCTTGCGGGAGAAAAACGCATATGTGTACGCAAGGCTTATGCCGTTTTCGGCAAGGATCGCGAGGATGTGTGTCAAGCTGCCGGGTTCGTCGGGTACCATTATCGCAAGAACGGGGGTGACGGTAAATGTCCATGAATTTTCACGCAAAAGCGCAGCAACACCGTCGGGATCGTCGACGATTATACGCAACACTCCGTAATCCTGTGACTCAGCGATGGAAAGCGCTTTGAGGTCGATATTGTTTTTTGCCATCAACTGCACAAAGTCCGCGAGCTGTCCCGCCTTGTTCTCGAGAAAAACCGAAATCTGATTCACTATCATAATAAAGCCCTCCTGCGTTAATAAAGTTTACGTTTATCAATTACGCGCACGGCTTTGCCTTCACTGCGCTCAATGGTCTTCGGCGCGACAAGATGCACTTTTGCCATTATTCCGAGCATGGCCTTGAGGTCTCCGACAAGTTCCTTTTCCCGTTTGCTTATCTCCGTAACGGAGTCGCTGAACATATCTGCGGTCATTTCAACATCGACATCGAGCGTATCACTGTTATTGACACGGTCGACAATTATCCTGTAATTTGCGGGGAAACCTTTATTTATAAGAACTGTTTCTATCTGAGAGGGGAACACGTTGACGCCTCGGATTATGAGCATATCATCGCTTCTGCCCAACGGCTTGGACATGCGTATATGCGTTCTGCCGCAAGAGCAGGGCTCTGCGTTGAGCACGCAGATATCACGCGTACGATAGCGTATCATCGGGAACGCTTCCTTATTTATGGCGGTGAATACGAGTTCGCCTTTTTCGCCGTAAGGCAGGACTTCCTCCGTAACGGGATCTATAATCTCCGCAATGAAATTATCCTCGTTTATATGCATACCCGCCTGCGCACTGCATTCAAATGAGACGCCGGGGCCGCTGAGCTCCGTCAGCCCGTATATATCGTATGCCTTGATCCCGAGCTTGTTCTCTATATCGTGGCGCATTTCCTCAGTCCACGCCTCAGCGCCGAAAATGCCGGCTTTAAGACAAAGCTGATCGCGTACACCCGTTTCAATGGCTGTTTCGGCAAGATAAGCGGCATAAGACGGCGTGCAGCAAAGTATAGTAGAATGAAGGTCACACATGAATTGCAGCTGCCGTTCGGTATTTCCTGAGGACATGGGCAGAGTCAGACATCCAACCTTATGAGATCCGCCGTTGAGACCCGGACCGCCGGTAAAAAGTCCGTAGCCGTAGCAGACCTGACAAACATCCTCATCGGTGCCGCCTGCAGCGGTTATCGCACGGGCACAACATTCTTCCCACATATCTACATCTTTCTGGGTATAGAACGCAACTACTCTTTTGCCGGTCGTGCCCGAGGTGGACTGTATTCTCACGCAGTCCTTGAGCGGAACAGCAAGCATACCGTAAGGATAGGCGTCCCGAAGGTCGTTCTTTGTCAGGAACGGTAATTTGGGAAGATCCTCCACACCGTGTATGTCATCCGGCGTAACACCCTTTTGTTTCATCTTTTCGCGGTAATACGGGACGTTCTCGTAAACATGCTTCACCTGTGCAACAAGACGTTCGCTTTGAAGTTCACGCAGTTTTTCGCGTTCCATTGTTTCAATTTCTTTGTTGTAATAACGCTCCATTTCCTATCTCCGATAAAATCATTAAAATTCTTTCTAAGAAATATCCACCGCCTGCAGCAAAGTAAGCGGTGGATAAACTGTTTGTACATTAAGCTTCAATTCCGGCCGAGTACAACATATCTATCCATCGCGTTCATAAAGAAAAAGAAGGAGTTAAACATCGCTGTACCGAGCCTTTCATTGAAATATTGTTCAAATTATATAACAATTCCTTAATGTTGTCAAGACTTTAGGTATTTTTTTTGCAATTTTTTTGCTTTTCCAAAAAACACACCCCTGCCGGGAGGGGCTCTCGCGACAGGGGTTTCAATATGTTTTTTTATTCAAGCTCGAAAGCGCCTGTATAAAGCTGGTAGTATGTTCCTTTTTCCGCCAGCAGTTTTTCATGGTTTCCGCGCTCGATTATTCTGCCGTGGTCAAGGACCATTATAACGTCCGAATTCATGACCGTTGACAGTCTGTGGGCGATAACGAACACCGTTCTGCCCTCCATCAGTTTATCCATGCCGCGCTGAACTATCGCCTCAGTATGAGTATCTATGGAAGACGTTGCCTCGTCAAGTATCATAACAGGCGGGTCTGCAACGGCCGCGCGTGCTATTGCGATGAGCTGGCGCTGTCCCTGAGACAGGTTTGCACCGTTGTTCATAAGCAGAGTGTTATAGCTGTCGGGAAGTCTCGTGATAAAGTCATCCGCGCCTACGAGACGCGCCGCGATGCGACACTCCTCATCGGTTGCTTCAAGTCTGCCGTAACGGATATTATCCATAACGGTGCCCGTAAAGAGATTTGTATCCTGCAAGACTATACCGAGAGAGCGGCGAAGGTCGGATTTCTTTATTTTATTGATGTTTATGCCGTCATAGCGGATCTTTCCGTCGGCAATATCGTAAAATCTGTTGATGAGATTCGTGATAGTCGTTTTGCCCGCACCGGTAGCGCCGACGAACGCGACTTTTTGCCCGGGCTCCGCATAAACGGAGATATCGTGTAAGATCGGATGCTGTGGTTCGTATTCAAAATCGACATTGAGCAAGCGTACGTCACCTTTAAGCTCGGTATACGTCAACGTTCCGTCGCTGTGCGGATGCTTCCATGCCCAATGCCCCGTACGCTCTTCGGTCTCGGTTATTGTTCCGTCTTCGGCGATATTCGCATTGACAAGCGTAACATACCCATCGTCCACTTCGGAATCCTCATCCATAAGGTCGAAAATTCTCTGAGCCCCCGCAAGTCCCATGACTATGGAGTTTATCTGCTGGGATACTTGGTTGACGTTGCCCGTAAACTGCCTTGTCATATTCAGGAACGGAACGATTATATCTATCGAAAGCGTTGTAATCCCCGCAAAAATAGCATGGATGCTGTAATTCGGTATTCCGGACAAGAGGAACAGACCTCCCGCGGTAGCACAAAGCACATAAAGCACGTTGCCGATATTCATTATTATCGGGCCGAGAGCGTTGGCATACGCGTTGGCACGGAAGCTGTCTTCGAACAATTCGTTGTTTATCTTATCGAAGTCCTCTTCGGCCTCTTCTTCATGGCAGAATACCTTTATCACTCTCTGACCGTTCATCATTTCCTGAATATAGCCCTCGGTGCCGGCTATAGACTTCTGCTGACGCACGAAGTATTTTGCAGAGCCTCCACCGATTTTACCGGAGACAAATATCATCGCAACGACGCCCAAAAGTACAACAATCGTCATCCAGAAGCTGAACCAAAGCATAATGCAAAGCACGGAAACAACTATTATGGAAGATTGCAACAAACTCGGCAATGACTGGCTTACAAGCTGACGCAGGGCATCGATATCGTTTGTATAGTAACTCATTATATCGCCGTGCTTGTGGGTGTCAAAATATTTGACGGGGAGATTCTGCATTCCGTCGAACATCCGACAGCGCATCTTGCATAGGAATCCTTGAGTGATATACGCCATAAACTGACTGTAAAGCGTTATCATGGCAATGGATAGCACGTAAAGAACTATAAGCACGATTACCAGGGGAACAATCTCCCTGCTCGCAGCCGTCCAATCGGTATTTCCGAGGTCTTCATATCCCGTGATTATCTCGAGGACTTTTTGCTGGAATAAGGCGGGGGCAGCCGAAACTATTGCAGAAAGAACAATGCAGATACCGGTGACCGGGACAAGTACCGGATACGATTTTATCAGCATTTTCAGCAATCTGCCGAGCGCGTTTTTGTCTATTTTGCGCTCGCCGAGCTTCACGGAGGCATTTTTCTTACTCATCGTCTGCACCTCCGTTCATCTGCTGATTGTATATCTCGCGATAAATATCGCTGTTTTGCATAAGGTCATCATGTTTACCCATTGCGGAAACACTTCCGTTTTCCATGACGATTATCAGATCTGCATCCATTACAGACGCGACACGCTGAGCAATGATGATCTTCGTTGTTTCGGAAATATACTTCTTGAATCCCTCGCGGATGAGCGCGTCAGTCTTTGTATCGACGGCGCTCGTCGAGTCATCAAGAATAAGTATCTTGGGCTTTTTGAGCAACGCTCTGGCTATGCAGAGACGCTGTTTCTGTCCGCCCGAGACGTTCGTGCCGCCCTGCTCGATATGCGTCTGATAGCCCTCGGGAAGTGTACGGATAAACCCGTCTGCCTGAGCGAGGGTGCACGCCTCAATTATCTCTTCCTGGGTCGCGTTCTCGTTGCCCCAGCGCAGATTTTCGTTTATCGTGCCGGAGAAAAGCAAATTTTTCTGCAGCACCATCGCGACTGAGCCGCGCAGCGTCTCAATATCGTAATCTTTTACGTCAATTCCGCCAACTCTGACGCATCCGTCCGTCACGTCATAAAGACGGGGTATGAGCTGCACAAGCGTAGATTTACTTGAACCCGTGCCGCCGAGGACACCGACTGTCATACCGGATTTGATATGAAGGTTGATATTTTCAAGCGCAAATCTCTCCGCTTTTTCAGAATATTTAAAGCTTACATTATCAAAGTCTATCGCACCCGAAGCGACTTCCGTAACGGGGCTCTCGGGATTCGTGAGCGTAGACTCCTCGTCAAGCACTTCGATTATACGCTTCATCGATTCACTCGACATCGTAAGCATGACATATATCATCGACAGCATCATAAGCTGCATGAGTATCTGTATACCGTATGTAAGCATGGCGGACATCTGTCCGACATCGATTATCGAGCCGCCGCTTGTAACGATGAGGCGGGAGCCGACAAGCAGCACGAATACCATGTTGAAATAGGTGCAGATCTGCATAAGAGGCGAGTTGAGTGCCACTATGCGTTCCGCACGGGTAAAATCTCCTCGGATATTCTCCGCCGCGCGAGCGAACTTTTTCTTCTCATGTTCCTCGCGTGAGAAGCCTTTGACAACGCGCATTGCACGCACGTTCTCTTCAATGGATTCGTTAAGATTATCGTATTTTTTGAATACCGCTCTGAATGCGGGCATTGCCTTGCGGGCAATAAGCAGAAGTCCCAGAATGAGTACGGGGATTATGACAACAAAAGATAACGCGAGAGCTCCGCCCATATAAAAAGCCATAATGATGGAGAAAATGAGCATGAGAGGCGCTCTTATAGCAATTCTTATTATCATCATGAACGACATCTGCACGTTGGACACGTCGGTCGTCATACGCGTAACAAGAGACGTTGCTGAAAACTTGTCGATATTTTCAAAAGAATACGTCTGTATCTTATAAAAAATATCATGGCGCAGGTTTTTCGCGAAACCTGCGGATGCTTTGGCGGATGTAAATCCCGCGATTCCGCCGCAGGAAAGAGACAGAATAGCCAGAACCATGAGCAGCAGCCCCGTCGTAAGGATCTGTGAAAGCTCCGCTCCGTCTTTGATGACGTTGATAAGATTCGCTGTTATGAACGGGATAAATGTTTCTATTATCGCTTCACATATAATAAACACGAACGTCAGGATTGTCGGCAGCTTATACTCTCTTATGCATTTTATAAGCCTTTTGAGCATTTAGTACTTCCCTTCTCTCTGTGCAGATGAGCCGCACAGTAGTATCTGTATATCTATAATATAATGATATAATACTCTTATTTTTAGGCAGATATGTAAAAAAAACGGCAACTCAAAATAACATTTTTCGTATCGAATTGTTCGAATTTTTTCAATAATACTTGAAAAGAGAATGACAGTATGGTATACTATATATGATAGTATAGTAAATGAAAGCGTTTATCCGGAGGTATACTTTATGAATATCAAAAACATTCTTTCAAAATGCGATCATACCCTTCTCGCTCAAACCTCAACATGGGAGCAGATAAAAGAGATATGCGACGACGGCATGAAATACGGCACGGCATCGGTATGTATCCCTCCCTGTTTTGTCTCAGAGGCAAAGAAATACGTCGGCGACAAATTGAATATATGCACGGTCATAGGCTTTCCGAACGGCTATAATACAACCGCCGTCAAGCTTTTTGAGACCGAAGACGCCCTCCGCGCGGGTGCGGACGAAATTGACATGGTAATAAATATCGGCGCACTCAAAGAAGGCAAGGACGACTATGTCCGCGACGAAATAACCGCCCTGAAAAAAGCATGCGGCGACAAGATCCTTAAAGTCATAATCGAAACGTGCCTTCTTACAGAAGAGGAAAAAATCAGAATGTGCAAAATCGTCACCGAAGCGGGCGCGGACTTCATAAAAACATCCACGGGCTTTTCCTCCGCCGGCGCAACGAGAGAAGATATTAAGCTCATGCGCAAAAACGTCGGCAAAAACGTGAAGGTCAAAGCGGCCGGAGGCATAGCGAACCTCGATGACGCGGAAGATTTCATCGCACTCGGCGCGGACAGGCTCGGCACGAGCCGCGTCGTAAAAGCCGTAAAGGCTCTTGAACAAAAATAAATTCCCGTTTTATATCTTCTTTCGGAGGAATTGAAAATGAGATCCGTAAAAAGGCTTTTTCTCATCGTTCTCGACAGTATGGGTATCGGTGAAGCACCCGATGCATACATCTACAACGACGAAGGCAGCAATACCCTCGGCGCGATACGAAATCATCCCGATTTCGATTGTCCTAACCTCGCAAAACTCGGACTTTTTAACATCGAAGGCGTCGGCGGAGGCGTACGAGAGCCTGCGGCGGCGTATGCTCGTATGCGCGAAGCGTCCATGGGCAAGGACACGACTATCGGGCACTGGGAAATCGCGGGGATCATTTCTCCCGAACCGCTCCCGACATATCCCGACGGCTTCCCGGCGGAAATTCTGGATGAATTCGAAAAACAAACGGGCAGAGGCGTACTTTGCAACAAGCCTTATTCGGGCACAGACGTCATCCGCGACTACGGACAAGAACATGTCCGCACAGGCAAGCTCATCGTCTACACTTCGGCCGACAGCGTGTTTCAGATAGCTGCGCACGAAGACGTTGTACCCGTAGAAGAACTTTATAAATACTGTGAGATAGCACGCCGCATTCTCGTCGGCAGGCACGGTGTCGGCAGAGTCATCGCGCGCCCGTTCACGGGAGACCACCCGTATACGAGAACTCCGCACAGACACGATTTTTCGCTTTCCCCGCCCGCACAAACAATGCTCGACGTGCTTTCCGTGCACGGCTTTGACACGGTTTCCGTCGGAAAAATAAACGATGTCTTTGCCGCAAGAGGGATTTCGGAAAGCAAACCCACGCAAAACAACGTCCACGGCATGCAGGTCACAGAAAAAATGCTTGAAAAAGACTTCACAGGCATCTGCTTTGTCAATCTCGTGGACTTTGACATGATCTACGGACACCGTAACGATGTTGCCGGATACGCGGCAGCGATGACGGAATTCGACCGCTGGCTCGGCGGTTTTATCAGGAAAATGAACAATGATGACGTGTTGCTTATTACCGCAGACCATGGCTGCGACCCGTCAACAAAGTCTACCAATCACTCACGGGAATACACGCCCATGCTCCTTTACGGAAAGAATATCCGCCCCGTCAATCTCGGAACAAGAAGCACTTTTGCGGATATTTCTGCGACAGTGCTCGACATGTTCGGTCTGCAACCGGAACAGACGAAAGGCGAAAGCTTTCTCGGACTGTGTAAAAAGCAGGCAACAGATGACAAGTCGCTGATACTCGAAGCCTTGCGCGCAAGAGATAACGCATATACGCCGTACTCCCATTTCAAAGTCGGCGCCGCCCTGCTGACAAAATCAGGCAAAATATATTCGGGCTGCAACATTGAAAACGCGGCTTTCGGGCCGAGTGTTTGTGCCGAACGCACTGCGATATTCAAGGCTGTAAGCGACGGGGAACGCGATTTTGTAAGTATTGCGATCGTCGGCGGAAAGGAAAATGCCGAATTATCTTCATCTTGTGCGCCGTGCGGTGTATGCAGGCAGGTCATGCGCGAATTCTGCGACGATGATCTTCGCGTTATTCTCGGAACTCCCGAAAATTACACCGTATATTCGCTCTATCAACTTCTTCCCCTGTCATTCTCCGCAAAAGATCTGGAGAGCAAATAAATGAGCCTTTAATTGTAAAATATCAAGCCTGCAGCCGATACACGCGACGGAGCATATGTCGTTCGCTCAAGAATATGTCTTGAGGCCGACGCACTCGCGGTTGGTGCGGAACGTGACATATATAAGCTCTATTTCGACGGATATTCGGACTGCAAAGTCATAATCGTTGGCGAATGTCAGTTTCTCACACCGGAGCAAGTCGACCAGCTCGGAAATATCGTCATAGCTTACGATATTCCGGTGCTTTGTTTCGGTTTACGCACCGACTTTCTCATGCGTATGTTCCCCGGCAGCCGCAGACTCTTCGAGATCGCGGAATCAATTACGGAAATCAAATCTATATGCGACTGCGGCGCCAAAGCGACCGTAAACGCGCGCCTTTACGATGACGGAAACGTCGTTCTCGGCGGCGAACAGGTGTGTCTCGGCGGTAACGACAGATATGTCGCGATGTGCCGCAAATGCCGGCTCTAACACAAGAAAAAACAAGGCAAATGACCTCACAAAACCCGATTTTCACCGTAAGAATCTTTTCGCCTGTTTCGCAAGCGCTGCACAAAAATATTGCTTTAGAGAGCATTCGGCATAATGGGCGCAAAGATGAGCAGCAAGCTGAAAAAGAAAGTGATATATCTCCCAAAAATTCCATTGTAAGAAAAATATCGCAAAAAAAACATGTTATCTTTTCAAAGTTCTCTTGACATAGTCGCTTTTCGGTGCTAAAATAGACAATAAATTAAATAGTTTTAAAGGCTATGACGAAGAATGGTCTTGGAGAAAAACCGTGCAGAGAGCTGATGGTTGGTGCGAATCAGTGTGTTATATATCCTTGTCCTCTCACTTCCGAGCCGGAAGCCTGAACCTGAAAAGTGTGTAGGGCGACCCGTGCATGCTACGTTAGTGCATAGAGGTTGATAGACTTCGATTAAAAAATCAAAGGCTACGACGAAGACGGAACCTATGAGCTATTTTCCCAGAGAGTCGGGGACGGTGCGATCCCGATAAAATACAGTAGAATTTCCCATCACTTCCGAGCCGGAAGACCCAAAGGCTTAACACCCAGTAGGGACTTCCCGTGTATGCTACGTCAGTGCATAGAGGTTGATAGACTTCGAAGAGATGGCGGATATTTTATATCCGCAATTTGAGTGGTACCGCGAGTGTTGTATTTGTAATAGCACCCGTCTCAAAGCAATTAAAAGCTTTGAGGCGGGTTTTTGTTTTGCCTTAAAGCTAAAACCGAACGCTTAAACTTAAAATTCAGAAAGGCGAAACGAACAATGTTATCTCTCGACAAAGTATTCAATGCACAGACGGTGCTGAAAAACATCATTCGTGAAACGAATGTCGTCAGAGCCTACGGTATTGCTCCCGACTGTGAACTATATCTAAAGCCCGAAAACCTGCAAATCACCGGCTCCTTTAAGGTGAGAGGTTCAGCGTACAAAATTGCGATGCTCTCCGAAGAAGAGAAGAAAAAGGGAGTTATCGCTTGCTCGGCCGGCAATCACGCACAGGGGGTTGCTCTTGCGGCGACCAAGAACGGAATCAAATCCTTGATTTGCCTACCGGATACTGCACCTATTTCAAAAGTGGAGGCAACCAAGGGCTTCGGCGCCGAGGTTTGCTTGGTGGAAGGCTGCTACGATGATGCCTACCAGAAGGCGTTGGAACTGAAAGAAAGTGAAGGATATACTTTCGTACATCCCTTTGATGATGAAAATGTAATCGCAGGTCAAGGCACCATTGCTCTCGAGATCTTGAACGACCTTGATAATATCGATGCTATCGTAGTCCCGATAGGCGGAGGCGGACTCATCTCCGGCATTGCCTATACAGCAAAGCAAATCAGGCCGTCCGTGAAGGTCTATGGTGTGCAGGTCGCCGGCGCACCGAGTATGTATAACTCGATAAAGGACGGGGAAATCGAGTGTCTTCCCTCTGTCTCCACCATCGCAGACGGTATAGCCGTCAAGAAGCCGGGCGAAAACACCTATGCTCTCGTTAAGGAGTATGTTGATGAAATCGCTCTTGTTACCGATGACGAAGTTTCAAGCGCCATCCTTGCTCTCATCGAAAAGCAAAAAATGATTGCCGAAGGCGCAGGAGCAACGGCGGTTGCGGCTGTTATGTTTAACAAATTTAATCTTAAAGGCAAGCGCGTGGTTGCAGTCGTATCCGGCGGTAATATTGATGTTACAAGCCTGTCCCGTGTAATCGATCGCGGGCTTCTCAATTCCGGTCGTTCGTCCAGCCTTCTTATTGAGCTTATCGACAAGCCGGGACAACTGAAAGACATTTCCCGGATTATAGCCGATTGCGGCGGTAATGTAACCGGTGTTCACTATGAAAAAGGCAACACCGAAAGTGTTAACGGGTGTTTCCTCCGTATTGAAATGGAAACAAGAGATTTTAAACACGCCAATCTGATCATACAGTCTTTGAGTGATGAAGGATTTAAAATAGTGTAATTTTGAAAGGAGTTAATGTTATGAGCAGCAAAGTTCAAACAAACCAGGCCCCGGCGGCAATCGGACCTTATTCGCAGGCAGTATGCGTAGGTAATCTCATCTTCACCTCCGGACAAATCCCTCTGAATCCTGAAACAGGAGTGATTGAGGGCGAAAGCATTACCGAGCAGACCCATAGAGTCTGCAAAAATTTGGAAGCGGTCCTATCCGCCGCAGGCGGCTCGCTTAAAAGTGCCGTAAAAACCGTATGTTTCTTAAGTGATATCGCGGATTTCGCCGCATTTAACGAAGTGTATGCACAGTATTTTACGGAAAAACCGGCTCGAAGCTGTGTGGCAGTCAAAGATCTTCCCAAGGGAGCCTTGGTCGAGGTGGAAGTTGTAGCGGAAAAGGAGTAACGTGTTATGATGGATTCAAGTAAATACCGCGTGGGATATTTCCCCGTAGATAAAAAATATAACCACTGGGTGGAAAAAGACCATGTTGAAAAGCCGCCGGTATGGTGCAGCGTGGATATGCGAGACGGAAACCAAAGTCTTGTAATCCCGATGAGCCTTGAAGAAAAGTTGGAATATTACAAGGTGTTGCTTGAGGTTGGCTTTAAGGAAATCGAGGTTGGCTTTCCTGCCGCAAGCGAAACCGAATATGAATTCTTGCGTACTCTAATCGATAAAAATATGATTCCCGATGATGTAACCGTACAGGTTCTGACACAGTGTCGAGAGCATATTATCCGAAAAACCTTTGATGCCTGCAAAGGTGTCCCCAGTGCGATCATTCATTTCTACAATTCCGTGAGCGTGGCGCAGCGCGAGCAGGTATTCAAAAAGAGCAAGGAAGAAATTAAGCAGATTGCCGTTGACGGTGCCAAACTGGTAAAGAAATTAGCAAGCGAATATGAAGGCAACTTCCGTTTTGAATATTCTCCCGAATCCTTTACGGGAACAGAACCCGAATATGCATTGGAAGTTTGCAACGCCGTGCTTGATGTGTTGGAACCGAGCGCGGATAATAATGTCATTATCAATCTGCCGGTCACGGTGGAAATGAGCTTGCCGCACGTTTACGCCTCACAGGTAGAATTCATGAGTGAAAACCTCAAATACCGCGAGTTTGTAACCCTCTCCCTTCATCCGCATAACGACAGAGGAACAGGGGTCGCCGATACGGAATTAGCGCTCCTCGCAGGAGCAGACCGCGTAGAAGGTACGCTGTTCGGTAATGGAGAGCGAACCGGCAATGTGGATATCATAACCTTGGCGATGAATATGTACTCACACGGTGTTGACCCGAAGCTCGATCTTTCCAACATGAACTATCTTGTTGAAAAATATGAAAGATGTACCCGTATGCACGTTTACGAGAGAGCACCTTATGCCGGAGCGCTTGTCTTCGCGGCCTTCTCAGGCTCACATCAGGACGCCATCGCAAAAGGTATGAAATACAGAAACAAAATGAAACTCCACGAATGGAGTGTTCCGTATATTCCGATTGACCCGAAAGATATCGGAAGAACATATGATGCAGATGTTATCCGTGTTAATTCTCAGTCGGGCAAGGGTGGTATCGGTTATCTTCTGGAGCAAACCTTCGGCTACAACCTGCCCCCGAAAATGCGAGAGCATTTCAGCTATATGTGCAAGGAAATTTCCGACCACGAACATAAGGAGCTCAAGCCCGACGAGGTGCTGGACATCTTCACAACGAATTATTTGAATCTTGACAGCGGAATTGAAGTGACTGACTTCGACTTTATGCGTGAAAATGATGTAGTGAAGATCAACATTACCTTTATGAGAGACGGCAAAGAGACAGAAATGGAAGCCGAAGGCAACGGTACGCTTAGTGCGGTAAACAACGCTCTCTGCAAATTCACCGGAGAACAGTATACCCTGCAGGTATTCACGCAACACAGTATGCAGGGACAGGGTTCTCGCAGTGTTGCAGCTTCGTATATCGGCTTGGAACGTGAGGACGGAACGATGTTCTGGGGTGCGGGCACCGATACGGACGTCATTAAAGCCAGCACAAATGCTCTGCTCAGTGCTTTCTGTAATATGACCAAAGGAGATGTGAAGTAATGGGAATGACTATGACACAAAAAATCCTTGCAGCCCACGCAGGGCTTAACAAAGTTGTTGCCGGACAGCTTATTAACGCAAAGTTGGATATTGTTCTCGGCAATGATATTACTACTCCCGTTGCTGTAAATGAATTTAAAAAGGCGGGTTTTGATAAAGTATTTGACAAGGACAGAATTGCTATCGTGCTTGACCACTTTGTTCCCAACAAGGATATCAAAGCGGCGGAACAGTCCAAGACCTGCCGTGAATTTGCTTGTTCGCACTGTGTAAGTCATTTTTATGATGTCGGTAAAATGGGAATTGAGCACGCTCTTCTTCCCGAACAAGGTGTTGTAACTGCAGGCGATTGCATCATCGGCGCGGACAGTCACACATGTACCTACGGAGCTCTCGGTGCTTTTTCCACCGGTGTGGGTTCTACTGATATGGCGGCAGGCATGGCAACGGGTATGGCTTGGTTCAAAGTGCCTTCTGCTATTAAGTTTAATTTGACCGGCAAACTGCCGTCTAACTGCAGCGGGAAGGATGTTATCCTTACTGTTATCGGTATGATAGGCGTAGACGGTGCGCTTTATAAGAGTATGGAATTTGTCGGTGACGGAGCGCACGGCCTTTCGATGGATGACCGTTTTTGCATCTGCAATATGGCAATCGAAGCAGGCGCGAAAAACGGCATTTTCCCCGTAGACGATGTAACTCTTGAATACCTTGACGGCAGAAGTGAAAGAAAGCCCATAGTGTTTGAAGCGGATTCCGATGCGGAATACGAAAAGGTCATTGATATCGACTTGTCTAAAATCGTTCCCACCGTTGCTTGTCCGCATCTTCCTGAAAATACTCACCCTGCCAGCGAATTGCATGATATTAAGCTTGACCAAGTTGTTATCGGTTCCTGCACCAACGGCAGAATGGAGGATATGGAAGCGGCCTACAACATTTTGAAAGGCAAAAAAGTGGCTAACGGTATTCGCTGCATCATCATTCCGGGAACAATGCAAATTCTCCGTGAGTGCGTAGAGCGCGGATGGTACACCGCATTTATCGATGCAGGCGCTGTCGTTTCCACACCCACCTGCGGCCCGTGTCTCGGCGGATATATGGGTATTCTTGCCGCAGGCGAAAAGTGTATTGCTACTACAAACCGTAACTTTGTCGGTCGTATGGGACATGTTGACAGCGAAGTATATCTCGCCTCTCCTCATACTGCCGCCGCAAGTGCGCTGACAGGATATATTACCGAATACAAGGAGGCGTAAATCGATGAATACACAAGGAAAGGTTTTTAAATATCCCGATAATGTCGACACAGACGTTATTATCCCTGCCCGTTATCTTAATACTCCCGATGCCAAGGAGCTCAGCCTTCACTGTATGGAAGATATAGACGCAGAGTTTGTTAAGAGAGTTCATGCCGGCGATGTGATGGTTGCAGGCTGGAACTTCGGCTGCGGCTCTTCCCGTGAACACGCTCCGCTTGTTATAAAGACCTGCGGTACAGGCTGCGTTATTGCCAAGAGCTTTGCAAGGATTTTCTACCGCAACGCCATAAATATCGGTCTTCCGATTCTGGAGTGTGAAGAGGCTGCCGAAGAAATCTGTGCAAACGACGAGGTCAAGGTGGATTTCGATACCGGTGCAATTACCGATATCACCACAGGCAAAACCTATATGGCACAGCCTTTCCCTCCTTTTATTCAGAATATTATCAAATGCGGCGGCTTACTCAAATCCCTGAAAGAAGGCGAAAACAATGGTTAAAAACATAGCGGTTATCCGAGGTGACGGCATCGGTCCCGAAATAGTGGAACAAGCATTAAAGGTTCTGGATAAGGTTGCCGAACTTTACGGACACACCTTTAACTACACCGATGTGGATATGGGAGGATGCGCTATTGATAAATACGGCGATCCCCTACCTGAAAGCGAACTTAAAAAATGCCTACAATCCGACAGCGTTCTCCTTGGTGCTGTTGGCGGCGATAAGTGGAACAATGTACCGGGACATATGCGCCCCGAAAAAGGCTTACTCAGGCTTCGTGCAGGAATGGGTGTTTACAGCAATAATCGTCCTGCAAAGATTTGGCCGCAGCTAAGCGCTGCTTCTCCTTTGAAGAAAGCTATCGTCGACAGAGGCATTGACTTTATTATCGTTCGCGAATTGATCGGCGGTATCTATTTCGGTGAGCATAAAACCGAGGGTGATACTGCTACCGATGTGCTCAAATACAGTGAGGCGGAAATCGACCGTATCGGCAGAATCGGCTTTGAGACTGCACAGAAACGAAACAAAAAGCTCTGTTCTGTTGAAAAGAGCAATGTTCTCGACTCCAGCCGCCTTTGGAAAAAAGTAATGCACGGACTCGCTGTGGAATATCCCGATGTAGAGCTTTCCGATATGCTGGTTGACAACTGTGCGATGCAGATTGTCAAAAACCCCGCACAATTCGATGTCATCGTAACAGAGAACATGTTTGGTGACATTCTTTCGGATGAGGCTTCTATGATTACGGGTTCCATCGGAATGATTCCTTCCTCCAGCCTTGGCGCCACAGGCTGCGGACTGTATGAACCGATTCACGGCTCGGCGCCCGATATCGCAGGCAGGGATGTTGCCAACCCTATCGGCACAATTCTTTCCGCCGCTATGATGCTGCGCTTCAGTTTTAATATGCCAAAAGAAGCAGATGCTATCGAAAACGCCGTTTCCGCTTATCTTGATGCAGGCTATCGCACGGCCGATATTATGAGCCAAGGAGAAAACCTCGTCGGCTGCAAACAGTGCGGTGAGCTTATAATCAATAATCTCAGAAAGGAGTGATTTTGTGCTTATTTCCGGTGCGGATATACTTGTAAAAACATTAATTGAGCAAGGCTGTGATACCGTTTTCGGTTACCCGGGAGGACAGATTTTGAATGTATATGACAGCCTTTACACTCATCAAAATGAAATAAATCACATTCTGACTGCACACGAGCAAGGTGCGTCACACGCCGCAGACGGATATGCAAGAACAACCGGCAAGGTCGGCGTTGTCATATCCACCTCGGGCCCCGGCGCCACCAACCTTGTAACCGGTATTGCAACCGCTTATCTTGATTCCATTCCCTTGTTAGCCATTTGCGGCAACGTCCCGACAACACAAATCGGTTCTGATAGTTTTCAGGAAATAGACATTACCGGTGTTACCTTGCCGATTACAAAACACAACTACTTTGTAGGCTCGGTCGAGGATTTGGCGGATACCATTCGTGAAGCATTTGTTCTTGCAAAATCCGGCAGACCCGGCCCTGTACTCATAGATGTTCCCAAGGATGTGCAGATTGCGAAGTGCGAATACCACCCGCAATCCCTTGCAGAAAAGGAAGAGGCAAAGGCTGCAAAAGAGGTTCGTATTGAAGAGGCAGCAAAGTACATAAATGCCTCAAAAAGACCTTATATCTATTTCGGCGGCGGTGTGATTACCGCTAATGCACAGCAGGAAATGCTTGCTCTTGCCGAGATAATCGATGCCCCGATTGGCTGCTCGCTTATGGGAATTTCGGGGATTCCCACCGACCATCCGAGATTCCTCGGTATGCAGGGGATGCACGGACATTACGCTTCCTCTATGGCTATGCACAATTCTGATCTTATTATTTCTCTCGGTGTTCGCTTTAACGACCGAGTTACAGGCAACCGACAGAAATTTGCAACAGGAGCCAAAATCATTCATATTGATGTGGATGGCTCAGAGCTTTGCAAGACGGTCAATGCCGTATGCGGACTCAGAGGAGACGTGAAACTTACACTCCAAAAACTGTTGCCGATGCTGACCGAAGAGAAGAGAGCTGATTGGATGTCAACGGTGGAGACCTTCCGTAAGAAAGAAGAAGAATTTCTTGATAATCGGGAAGGATTGACACCGAGAAGAGCTATTCTCACCCTTAACAAGCATCTTGGAAAGAACACCGCTGTTTGTACCGATGTCGGTCAGCATCAGATGTGGGCGGCGCAAAACCTGAATTTCAAGACTCCGCGCAGGTTTATTTCCAGTGGCGGTCTTGGCACAATGGGGTTCGGTCTCGGTGCCGCAATCGGTGCCGCCTTCGGTACAAAAGAACGCAGCGTTCTTGTTACGGGTGACGGCAGTTTCGGTATGTGCTTGCAAGAACTTGCCACTGCGGTTACCTATAACATACCGATTGTAATTCTTATTATGAACAACGGTGTTCTCGGAATGGTTCGGCAATGGCAAACCTTGTTTTACAACAAGCATTATTCCAATACCGTTTTGAACCGCAAAACCGATTTTGCCGCCTTTGCCCGTTCTTTCGGCGCTGACGGTGAAGCGGTATCTGCTGAGGATGAATTGGATGCCGCTCTTACAAAAGCTTTTCAAACGCACGGACCGTATGTTATCGATTGTAAAATAGACAAGGATGAATTTGTTCTTCCGATGCTTCCTCCGGGTGGCAGCATGGATGATATTATAACGAAACTGGAGGTGGAACAATGAACAGATATACCGTAGCAGTATTGGTACGAAATCAGTTCGGTGTGCTCAACCGTGTTACCAGTATGTTCCGCCGTCGTCAGTTTAATATCAGTGCACTAACCGTAAGTGAGACGGAGACGAGCGAGCTTTCGCGCATCACTGTTGTCTTTGGCGGAGAAGAAACGGCAAAACAACAACTGATCAATCAGTTATATAAGCTGCCTGATGTCTGCTCCATCAAGGAGTTCAACGAAGACAATTCTGTAAGTTGCGAGCTGCTGCTTATTAAGATGAAAAACGAGACAGATTCCCGTGAAGATATCCGCAACGCCGCCGAAGCTTTCGGTGCCGTTACCGTGGACTACTCAAAGGATTATATGATATTCCGTCTTGCCGACACAACAAGAAGGATAGATGATTTCATCAATTTTTTGCGTGAATACACCATACTTGAGATCTGCCGTACAGGCAGTGTTTCCCTTGAAAAGGGCAGTACAACCATTCGTCAAATTGTAAATTTATAAATAACAGAAAGAGGTAATTAAAATGGCAAGAATTTTTTATCAGCAGGATTGCGATCTTCAGAAACTCAGCGGCAAAACCGTCGCTATCATCGGTTACGGCTCTCAGGGGCACGCTCATGCTCTGAACCTTAAAGACAGCGGTGTGGATGTTGTTGTCGGTCTTTATGAAGGCTCAAAAAGTTGGGCAAAAGCAGAGGCGCAGGGGCTGAAAGTTATGACAGCAGCCGAGGCTGCCAAGATTGCCGACATCATTATGATTCTTATCAACGACGAAAAGCAGGCGACACTCTATAAGGAGTCCATCGAACCCAACCTTACCGAAGGAAAGACTCTCGCATTCGCTCACGGCTTTAATATTCATTTCGGCTGTATCAAGCCGCCCAAGAATGTCAATGTTATTATGATCGCTCCCAAAGGTCCCGGTCATACCGTTCGTAGCGAATATCAGGCAGGCAAAGGTGTTCCTTGCCTTATCGCCGTTGAGCAGGATGCTACCGGAGATGCGTGGGATTTAGGTCTTGCTTATGCTCTCGGTATCGGCGGTGCCAGAGCAGGTGTGCTTGAAACGACCTTCCGTACCGAGACCGAAACCGACCTGTTCGGCGAACAGGCTGTTCTTTGCGGCGGCGTATGCGCATTGATGCAGGCAGGCTACGAAACTCTTGTTGAAGCAGGCTATGATCCGAGAAATGCCTACTTTGAATGTATCCACGAAATGAAGTTGATTGTTGACCTTATCTATCAGAGCGGCTTTGCAGGTATGCGTTATTCTATTTCCAATACCGCAGAATACGGCGATTACATCACCGGGCCTAAAATCATCACCGAGGACACTAAAAAGACAATGAGGCAGATCCTCAAAGATATACAAGACGGGACTTTTGCAAAGGACTTCCTTCTCGATATGTCCTCTGCCGGTGCTCAAGTTCACTTTAATGCTATGAGAAAATTGGCAAGCGAGCATCCTTCCGAGGTTGTCGGTGCCGATATCCGTAAGCTCTACAGTTGGAGCGATGAGGATAAACTGATCAATAACTGATAGGAGGGGTTTCTATGCCGAAAGAAAATGTCGTGGACGGTGTGCAGAACGCACCTCACCGCAGTTTGTTTCATGCGTTGGGACTGACCGAAGAAGAACAGTCAAGACCGCTCATCGGTATCGTCAGTTCCTATAACGAAATCGTGCCGGGACATATGAATATCGATAAAATCGTGGATGCGGTCAAACTCGGTGTTGCCATGGCAGGCGGTACTCCCATTGTTTTCCCTGCAATTGCTGTTTGTGACGGCATAGCTATGGGGCACACCGGAATGAAATATTCTCTTGTTACCCGTGACCTGATTGCCGATTCCACCGAAGCAATGGCCCTGGCTCATGGCTTTGACGGCCTTGTTATGGTACCCAACTGCGATAAGAATGTACCGGGACTTCTTATGGCAGCGGCAAGAGTGAATATTCCTACCGTGTTTGTCAGCGGCGGGCCTATGCTTGCAGGAAGAGTGGAGGGCAAAAAGACAAGCCTTTCCAGTATGTTCGAGGCGGTAGGTTCTTATAACGCAGGCAAAATTGACAGCGCGAAACTTCGTGAATATGAGTGTAAGACCTGTCCGACTTGCGGCTCCTGCTCGGGCATGTATACAGCAAATTCGATGAACTGCCTGACCGAAGCGCTCGGTATGGGGCTTCGAGGCAACGGTACAATTCCCGCCGTGTATTCTGCGCGCATTGAGCTTGCAAAACACGCAGGCATGGCGGTGATGAATATGGTGAAGAATGATATTCGTCCCCGTGATATTATGACAAAAGAAGCACTTATGAACGCTCTTACCGTGGATATGGCACTCGGTTGTTCTACCAACAGTATGCTGCATCTTCCTGCTATCGCTCACGAGTGCGGGGTGGAACTGAATTTGGATATTGCCAACGAAATCAGCGCAAAGACTCCGAATCTCTGTCATCTTGCTCCTGCCGGTCGTACCTATATGGAAGACCTTGACGAAGCAGGCGGCGTATACGCAGTAATGAAGGAGCTTACAAAGAAAGGCTTACTCAACACCGACTGTATGACCGTAACGGGTAAGACCGTTGGAGAAAACATTGCAGACTGTGTCAACCTGGATCCCGAGGTAATTCGTCCGATTGATCATCCTTACAGTGAAACGGGCGGTATTGCGGTGCTCAAAGGCAACCTTGCGCCTGAAGGAAGTGTTGTTAAGCGTTCCGCCGTGCTTCCCGAAATGCTGGTTCACGAGGGACCTGCCCGTGTATTCGATTGCGAAGAAGATGCACAAGCCGCAATCAATGCAGGCAAAATTGTCGCAGGCGATGTTGTAGTCATACGTTACGAAGGGCCGAAAGGCGGTCCGGGTATGCGTGAAATGCTGAATCCCACCTCCGCAATTATGGGAATGGGGCTCGGAAACAGCGTAGCACTTATTACCGACGGTCGCTTCAGCGGTGCAACGAGAGGTGCTTGCATCGGTCACGTTACACCCGAAGCCGCATCCGGCGGTATGATAGGTGTTGTGGAAGAAGGCGACATCATCAGCATCAATATCCCCGAAAATACCATTGAGCTGAAAGTAGATGAAGCGATCCTCAACGAACGCATGAAAAACTTTGTTCCCAAGAAAAAAGAACTGTCGGGATACTTGAAACGCTATGCAGCACTTGTTTCCGGCGGCGCTTCGGGGGCGATTCTGAACTGATATGAAAGAATTAAAAAATAAACTGGAAACCTTATGCATCTTCAGAGAACTGCTGAAAGACTCTGTAATTTCCTCTTTGTGCAAATACCTTGAAAACCCCACAGGCTCGGCTTATGCCGAGTTTGTGGCGGTTCTCTATGATGCAAACGGCGGAAATCTCAGCGAATATGTGAAAGAAATTTGCGAAAACAGCGGAAATATTTATGTGAAAACGGTCGGCAGCGGCAAAGAATCCCCCAACTATATGCATCTCACTCTTGTTTCTGAGCTTGAAGTATTGCAGCAAGTGGCGGAGTTAACGAAGGACAAACTTTGCAAGACGCTTGACTACAAGGGCTTTTTGCCTGAATTTACTACCTCGGAGCTGCACTTGAAGGATACCTATCTGCACAGAGCCGAAAACATCGGCAAATACGGCTACGGTATTTATGCGAAAAACCGTATGTTTTATGTGGACGAGCAGAACAACATCGTTCCCGTGCTTCATCCCGATAAAACCGAGCTCTCCGATTTGGTTGACTATGAACGTGAAAGGCAGATTATTATTGACAACACAAAGGCTTTGCTTGACGGCAAGCCTGCCGCTAACATTCTCTTGACCGGCGATGCAGGCACAGGCAAATCTTCTACCGTAAAAGCCGTTGCCAATGCATTGTGGGGCGAGGGACTCCGCATTATTGAGGTACGTAAGGATCAACTTCGTGCGATTCCGAAAATCCTTGATGAACTGTCGGCAAATCCCTTGAAATTCGTGTTGTTTATTGATGACCTCTCTTTCTTAAAGGACGACGATAATTTCAATGCTCTGAAAGCTGTGTTGGAAGGCTCCGTAACGGCAAAATCAAGCAATGTGGTAATCTATGCCACAAGCAACCGCAGACACATCATCAAAGAGAGTTTCTCTGACCGTGAGGGGGACGATGTTCACCGCAACGATACTATGCAGGAGATTGTCTCTCTGTCGGAGCGTTTCGGTATTCACATGACATTTTCCAAGCCGAACAAAGAAACATTCCTTCACATTGTGCATCACTTGGCAGAGGAAAACAGTATCGATATGCCGGACAGCGAGCTTGACTTACTTGCCGAACGCTTCGCTTTAGAGCGCGGCGGCAGATCTGCACGCCTTGCACGGCAGTTTATTGACGGATTATTATCCCGGTGAAACGATGTATTTTGATGATATTAAAATAGGTATGACTGCGGATATTGAACCCGCAGTCATCGAAAAAGAAAAGATGCTGGATTTTGCCCGTCTTTACGATAATATTCCACTTCATACCGATGAAGAATATGCGAAAAAGACACCCTTTGGGCAACTCATTGCTCCGGGCGTCATGTCCTTTATGTCGGTATGGGCAAAATACTTGGAAGTGGATTTCTTTGGTGAAGAACTGCTTGCAGGCAAATCCACAAAAATCGAGTGGTTAAAGCCCGTATTTGCAGAAGATGTGCTGACGGGCAAAGCAACCGTCACCAAGCTCGTTAAGCGTAATGTAAGAAACGGACTTGTTGAAATCACCATTGAGGCATATAATCAAAGAGGCGAGCTTGTCCTGACGAATATTACCGAGGCATTAGTAAAATGCAACCCGATTGAAGACCGCAATGAGATTTGAAAAATTGATTTCCGACAGATATTCGGTAAGATACTTCAACCCGGAACATCTGTCAAGAGGTTCTTGATAAAATCCTTGCGGCGGACAGCGTCCGCGATTGCTGTGAAACAGTAATTTCTGCGTATATTATACCATAAGCAAAAATGCTTGCTTGCAAGGGCATTTTTGCGCAGCCGTCAATAGAGCAGAAACGCGCAGGGCGCGGCGGACAGCGTCCGCGATTGCTGTGAAACAGTAATTTCTGCGTATATTATACCATAAGCAAAAATGCTTGCTTGCAAGGGCATTTTTGCGCAGCCGTCAATAGAGCAGAAACGCGCAGGGCGCGGCGGACAGCGTCCGCGATTGCTGTGAAACAGTAATTTCTGCGTATATTATACCACGAAACAAAAAAACTTGTCAACATATTTTCAGAACTTTAAAAGGTAAAATGTTTATTATTCAATCACGGGGTTGAATCTTTCGTCGATTTATGCTATAATTATTATGTATATTTATGTTCAGGCGCAGGAGTGCACCGGAATAATATAGTATTTTTGCAAAGGGATAACCATTTGTTGGTTACTATGTAACCAACAAGCGACCCTTATCAGCTAAACGGAAGAGAGATGAGCCGCCGTGCAAAAACCGAATAAAAAGACCATATGCAAATATATTTTCATCGGGGCGCTGATCCTGATTGCATACCTTTGCCGTATTATCGGTAACAACGGTATTTTTTCGAAGCAAGCAGGACTGATACGGTCTTTCATATACATATCCATATTTATCGCATGGGGATTATCTATCCGAAGCCGGATTATCCAAACCCAGGTGCGCAGGTATATGACTGCTATTGCATTGCTTATGGTTTTTTGGCTTCTTATCAGAACCTTCAAATTTTATTTTATCTCATCAGAGATTTTCCCGACGGTAACACGGTATCTCTGGTATTCATACTATTTGGGCATTCTCTTTATTCCCGTGCTTGCCGTGTTTGTATCCATGTCGATAGGCAAACCGGAGAATTATCATCTGCCGAAGAAAACAATGCTTTTATACATACCGACGACACTCCTATTCCTTGCGGTCATCACAAACGATCTTCATCAACTTGTGTTTACCTTCCCCGCAGACGCTGTCGTTTGGACGGACAGCGACAACGGATATACCATCGGTTATTTTTTGATTGTAGGATGGCTGCTCCTGTGCGCGCTGATCATGCTTTGTGTTTTTTGGCGCAGGCGAAGGATCGAAAGCAACCGTCGTCTGATCCTTATTCCGTGCATTCCGATTGTTTTTACGGCGGCATATATAGGATTCTATAATTCGGGCGCAGAATGGCTTCGTGTTATATTCGGAGATGTGACGGTTATGACCTGCCTGTTGTACGCCTCATGTCTGGAGCTTTGTATCCGGCTGGGCCTCATTCAGGCGAACACACGATACGAGGAACTGTTCTCAAAAGCGGCCGATATCCCTGCCCAGATTACAGACAACGATTATTTCGTCCGGTACGCTTCCATGGATGCTCAGCAGATACCTGCGGAGCAAATGCGTGCTGCCGAAAAAGAGCCGGTTATGCTTTCTGACGGAAAGCGGATTCACAATATGCCGATCCACGGCGGACACGCCATCTGGACCGAGGATATGTCTGAGCTGCTGAGTCTGCGGGAAAAGCTGGAGAATATGCGGGAAGAGCTGGCGGACCGCAACGGGCTGCTCCAGCTTGAATATGAGCGTGAGAAAGAGCACAAGGTTGTGGAAGAGCAGAACCGCCTATATGACCTGCTCCAACGAAGCACACAGACGCAGATTGATAAAATCAGCCGGCTGGTTTCTCAGTATCAAAATTCGACAGATCCGGAGGAGAAAAAACGGCTATTGTCTCAGGTCGCCGTATTGGGTAGTTTTATTAAACGCAGAAAAGATTTGATCCTTTGTATTGACAGTACGCCAATCATACCGGAAAGCAAGCTGAGCGGTGCGCTGGGAGAATCTTACCGTTCTCTTTCCCTGATGAATGTGCAGGGACGATATCTCGTAAATACGGGAAAAGAGTATCAGCAGGGAGAAACTCTTGCGCTTGCCTATGACTTTTTTGAGGATACGGTGGAGGCAACTTTGGATTCCTTGCGCAGCATTGATGTTCGGATCACCTCTGTCAAAGGAAAACTTCGTATCAGTATCCTTGCAGACGGAGACGGCGATTTTTCAGCACTTCGGCAAAAGTACCCGTCCGTGTCTGTTCTCAAGGAAACAGACGGAACGGAGCTTCTGCTTCCTCTGGAAGGAGGTGATCCGGTATGATGCAGATGTGCGAGCTTTCTGTTACCGCACAGACCTTTCTGCTGATACTCCTGTTTTTGGCGGTACTATGTGAAATTGTCCTGGTTATGCTGTATAAACTTTCACGTTCAGGGCTTTCCGGGCATGTTCTGCTCGGATATGGTATGATGGCAGCACTGCTGATCCTGAGCTGCATATATAACAGCGACGGAATCTGTACTGCCCCTGTTCTTCCGGCGGCAATTGCGGTTTTCGCGGCTTCGATTCACCTTCCTATCGAAACGGTATTCTGTCTGAAATACCGCAAGAACCATTTGTCGCCCTATGCGATAAAGGAAGCTACTGACGACCTTCCCACCGGCGTATGCTTTGCCGATGCTTCGGGCAGGATCATTCTCTGCAACCGGCAGATGGGCAAGCTGTCCTCGGAGCTTTTGGGCAGTTATCCGCAGACAGCCGAGGAACTGGAAAACGAGCTTTCCTCTCCTTCGGAAAAAAGCAGGGTCAGAAAGATTACGGATGACCCGGTATTGTATCGGTTTTCTGACGGAACGGTATGGAGGTTCCGCCGGGCAGAGCTGCCGGACGGAATATGCCAGCTTACGGCACAGGATGTGACCACACTTCATGAAATCAACGAACATTTGCATGCTGACAATGAGAACCTGAAGAAGGTCAACGAAAAGTTGCACCGGATGTACGACCGACTGGCAGACCGTATTCGTGAACAGGAAATTCTGGACCTGAAAATGCGGATACACGATAATATCGGCGCAAGCCTGATTGCAATTTCCGATATGATGAACCACGATGCGTACGGAGATATGGACAGGCAGCTTTCCATTCTTCAGGACGCAGTAAGTTATCTGTCCGACGACCGGTCGGCTTCATACGGCACATTTGAGGAAGTCAGGCAAAAAGCCGAGGCAATGAAGGTCAGCCTTATTCTGAAAGGCAGTATTCCGCAGGATACCGCAGCCGAGAGTCTTATTATTGCGGCCGCAAGAGAGTGCGTAACCAACTGCGTCAACCATGCCAAAGGCAACCGGGTAACGGTGGAAATCACCGAGCATATGGATATATGGAATATCACGATTACCAATAACGGCGAAGCGCCGAAGGGAAAGATTATTGAGGGCGGAGGGCTGTCCAATCTGCGAAAGAGCGTGGAAACAGCCGGCGGTGAAATGAATATATCCCACAGCCCTGTCTTTGCCCTGATACTCAATTTGCCGAGAAAGGAGCAGGAGCTATGATCGACACGATTATTGTAGACGACAATCTGTATGTGCAGACGCACTTCATCAATATGTTTGAGAAAGACCCGCGTTTTCATATTGCGGGAATTTACAGAGACGCATTTGAGGCGGAAAAGGCTTGCAGAGAAAAAAGAATCGACCTTGTACTGATGGATGTTCAGACTTTGCATAACCATTCCGGACTTGCCGCCGGAAAACGCATCAAAGAAGTCTGCCCCCAAACCAAGGTGATTGTTGTCACCTCTCTGGTAGACCCGGATATACTGGCACAGGCAAAACGCGGCTGTGCAGACAGCCTGTGGTACAAGGACCACGGCGACGAAGATATTATGCAGGTGATTGAAGAAACGCTTGCCGGCGCCCACAGGTTTCCCGAAACTTCCCCGGAAGTGGAAATGAAGGACGCCCTGTCCTCAAAGCTGAGTCCCCGTCAGATCGAGATACTCCGGCGCTATGTGTACGGTATGACCTATGACGAAATCGCCGCTGAGCTGAAACTTACCAACGTGGGTGTCCGTTGGAATTTGGATAAGATGGTGGAAACCTGCGGCTATAAAAACAAGCATGAGCTGCTTGCCGCAGCCATTGAAAGCAAACTGATCGTTACTTCTCTGGAGGATTAAAACAATACGTTCCCGCAACCCGGTCTTACTGAAGACCGGGTCTTTTTTTGTGTTATGACGAAAATCACACGGGATTTCTTGAAAAAAAGTTGTGTTTTGATTCTGTTACTATCGGATGTGATAGTGACTTTCGGAAAGCGAATCAGTATAATAAAATATATAAAATTCATAATGGCAGATTGTATTTACGCGATACAGAAAGGCAGGTGTGATAAGTGCGAAAAATTGTCTTGGATATGCAGAGCGGACTCTACGCGAAAGCAATCCAAAGGATATTGGTACAGGAGCTGGATGATTATCAGGTAATCATATCGGAATCACCGGACAAAACTGTACAACGATGCAAAATGTTTGAGCCTTACGCTCTTTTGATGGAAGCCACCGGCTACACCCCATGGATGCTGGAGGAACGCATTGCCATAAGAAATGAAGTAAAGAAAAACAACCCGGACTGTAAAATCGTTATCCTTGTGGATGATAACGCAGACAAAGCACTGGCAAACAAAGTTAAGAAAGCAAAGAAAACCGGTCAGATCGATGCATTTTTGTTTGGCTCTGTCACAGACAGTTATCTGGCTGCCATGATGGACAGTCTGTAAGAAAGGCGGTGGTTCTGATTGATAGGATGAACATTCCGCTTTTGATCGAAATTGAAAGCATGCCTTACTCCCCCGGAGGCCATACGCCGGAGGAAAGGCATATACGAGTATGGCATATACCACTTATATTAAGGAGGTAATTTTATGAGCAACACAAAAAAAGCAAAACCGAAACGGCTATTGAGTCTGTTTCTTACGTTGGCTATAGCGCTGGGTATGCTCCCGGCCATGAGCATGATGGCGGCTGCGTACACCGCGGGCGATATCGAAGGTACCACCGGCACAGGTACGGTGGAGGATCCCGTTGTCTGCGACACATTTGCCGAGTTCAAAGCGGCCATGGAAAACACAGAAATCATTTGTGTCAAGCTGAACGGTGTAAGTGGCTCTAATGGCGATATGCCCTCACAGGCGTCCCTTGCCGCCGCAATCAGCAATACAACATACAAAGTACTGACCATTGAGGGAACGAATACCTTTACTTCTCCCTTAAATGGCATGAATGACTGCCTGATCTGGCCGAGAAACGATTTGACCATTAACGGCACCGGTACGCTGAAATATGTGCATGGAAATACCGGCGGCACGGGTGCGGTTATCAATATGGCTTCAGATAATTTACTTGCCATTAACGGCAATGTGACGCTTGAGGGCGGCGCTAACGGTACATCCTTTGGCTATGCGATTTTTGCCCAAGCCGGAACCACCAAGATCAATGGCGGTAGCTTTATCGGGTATAATGCGTTTATTGCCAATAATGCAGATATGTCTGCTGTCACAATTAGTCGTTCTGCAAATTTGACGATCAACGGCGGCAATTTCTCCGCTTCGCTGCACCCGAGTTCTCCTGAAGGCAAAAAGGCACACAGTTTGTCCATCACTTCCACCTCTACAGGTACCATCAGCATCAAAGAGGGAACATTTAGTCAGGGCATTGACATTGAGGCAACCGGGAAAACCATTGAGACCTGCGGTTACTTCAATGAAGCAAAAGAGATCAGTGTCAACGGCAGTGTGATCGCAGCGTCCGAAAGCACTGAAGCCCTGAGAGGTCAGAACGTCGAGGTTTCGAATATCGCCAGCATCAGAAACCTCTCCGCGACGGTTACCAAGCCTGCGGACGGCGCTTCTCCGGTGTTTTCCGCGACCGCCGGAGATGACAGCTATACGGTGACAGTCAATGAATGGTATAACGGCGGAACAGCTGATACCCCCAATATTCCGAATACCATGAGCGCCAGCGACACATTTATTGCCGGAAATCCCTATGTTGTTGAAGTAATCTTCACGCCGAAAGAGGGATACCTCATTCGTTCCGACAGAAGTGTGACCATCAACGGCTTGGATGCTTTTTTCTGCGGCTCCCAGAGTAGCACCGGCGCGGTTTACTACCGCGTGGGCTTTACGGCTAAGGCATCGGCGGACAGCGGCAGCGGTACGGAGGGCGACCCCTATGTTGCTACGACCTATGACGAGCTGAAGACTTTGGTGCAGGGCGCTCCTTTTGGAGCGAAAAGTTACATCAAGCTGGGCGCTGATGTCGTATATGGAGCAAACAGCGGCGAAAATGACAATAACAGTTATATTGGACTGAAAGCTGACACTCAGAATGTTGTATTGGATTTGAACGGTCATACCATTACCAATAAGGCGAATGTAACATATTCTGCCGTTATTTATATGACTACGGGCTCACTTACTATCAAGGACAGCAGCCCCGGCGGTACAGGCGGTGTTTATTGTGAAATGACAGGTAATGATAAGAGCGCTGTTCATGTCTCCGGCTCTATTACCAAGCTTACCATTGACGGAGGTACATATAAATCCAATGTCGGTTCAGCGATTAGAGTCGACGGCGGCGCAGAAACCGTTATTAACGGCGGAACCTTTAGAACAACTGGAGAACACTATTGTGCTTTATTTTATCGCGGACCGGTAACTGTCAACGGAGGTATATTCTATGGCTGCTACACAGAAATCGGTAACTTGCCTGTAATATTTATAGGTCATGATAACGCAAATGTAAATCTTTATGGCTGCATTGCTTACGGAGATAAAATCTATATGGGCGGAAGCAGCATTTCCGATGGATATGTTAAATATACCGATACAATTAACGGCGAAAAGGCGATAGTTGTTTCACGGGCTGACGGCAGTGAGAAGTACCCCCTTGTGGTAGACGGCAACTATTATCAACCAGAGCTTTTGAAGTGGGTGAGGGAAGCACCAACAGACGGTACTACCCGCTATATTAAGCTTGCGGCGGATATAAAGAAGACCGAAGGAAACGGCTGGTATCTGGATTTAAAACATCCTTACCAAAAGGTCGTTCTGGATTTGAACGGTCATACTATCACCAGCTCGGGCATGTCCACGGACTGGGGCGTAGTTGAGCTTTCAATTGGCAGTCTCACCATACGGGACAGCGCGGGAGGCGGAGCAATTATCGCCGGTCACTCCGGACCTCAATATGTGAATGCACTCCATGTCAGCAGCGCAGGCCACCTGACAGTTGACGGCGGCACATTTAAAGCATCCGGCAACAATGGAACTGCTATTTTTACACAGGGAGGCACAACCGTTATTAACGGCGGCACATTTGAATCTGAAAAAGGTTGGGTAGCATGGTTCGACTCCGGTACAGTGACTCTCAACGGCGGCTATTACATTCCGGGCGGTGATACAGCAATCTATTTCCATCCGGCGGCTAATGTAATGCTTGTGAGCCTGACAGCGGAGGGCAAAGTCACAAAGGGCGGCGAGAATGTAGATATTAGAGAGAATCTTGCGGAGGGCTCAACGACAAATAGTAGTATCTATCAAGGTCAAATTGTGACGGACAGTTCCGGACTTGTAGTGATAACAGGCAGTCCAAAGATTTCAAACGTGGCAATCACAGGTGTAGTTGCGCCGGTTGCCGGTGAAACTCCCAGCAACAGTGTGGGTAGTGACACCGTGCTGGAGCATTGCAGCATCGACAAGTATATAGGCGGTGAACACGTTGGTGAAAACACCGTTGAGTGGTATGATGTCAACACCATGAACCCCGTGGATACCTTTGAGGCAGGCAGGCTCTATATGGTAACTATCCGCCTGGTGGCCGATGAAGGCTTTTCGTTCTCCAAAAAGGCCGCAGTGTATGAAACCCTGACGGTCAACGGCGATGACGACGCCTTTGTGTGGAAGGTGCTGAATAACGGCAAATACGCGTATATTGGCTATATCTTTGAAGCCGTCGCAGCGGGAGCTGCCGTAAAGACAGTTGATATCTCTGTCGACGATCATTTCACCGACTACATGACCGCAGGTCCCGATGTGACTGTCAGCGGAAGCAATTTCAGCTCCGATCTCTCCGGCTTGTGGCACACATGGAATGACAAGGATCTTTCCGACACGAACAAGAGCGTGGCCGGAATGAGCTACTACAAGACCATCACTTTGACCGCCACCGGCGACTATAAGTTTAATGTAGCCACCGCAGTCAATGTGACCGGCGGCGGTAAGCTGAATTACAATAACATCTCCGAAGACGGCAAGACCATGACCGTTTCCGTGAAGGCCACAGCCACAGAACATGAGCATGATTATGGCTGGGCTATGAATTATAACAGCTCTAACCACTGGTATGAGTGCTCTCTCTGCGGTGAGAAAAAGGACTTTGAAAGCCATTCCTTAAAGTATTATTCCACAGGTGCCGGTCCCGCACCGGGTACGACGGTTACCTTTACCTGCCATTGCGGTTACAGCGAGGATCACACGATGCCCGGTACGAGCGTCAGCGAGTTTTACGCTGTTGCGGTAAGGCCCAGCGTCAATACGGCTTTGATGGAAAATTCCGTATACCTGAAGTCCTGGTGGGCCGAGGTGGCGGAGATCGTCCCCGGTTCCATCAAATGGTATAAAAATGACGAAACCACGCCGCTGCCTGTGGGCTACATCTTCCGGTCCGGCGAGAGCTACAAGGTCACCGTACAGTTCAAGGCAAAGGACGGCTACTCCTTTAAGGATTCAATGACAGGAGATGGTTCCGGCGCCTGGTACGAAAAGGGTATCGATATACTGAATACATACAACTATAATACCGAAGTTTCAGCCGACAATCGGTACGTGACCGCAACGGGCTATTATTCGGCGTCTTCCGTCGGTGTCGCCCATACAGTCAGCGTGGCGCTGCCTACCTTCACTCCCGGCGATAAGTTCAGCGATGCCAAGTACGATTACAACAGTATTTTCACCGTTGACGGTGCAGTCAGCAGCATCGGAACTGTGAGCATCATCTTTGACGACGACACCACGATGGTGAAGTATGATGTAAGCAATGGTGAGTGGAAAGCCTATACTTACTCCGGCGGGTGGATTGACTATACAGGCACAAAGACCTTGGATGAGCTGCTGACCATTCAAAAGGGCGTGGAGTACGAGATCTATTTCCGCGATCAGACGTCTTCCGGTTATTTTGACTCTGCAAAGAGCCTGGAAGTTGCAGACCCCGGTAATTCCTTGACACGCGAAGTCCATTTCTACTCGGGTTCCAGCTCGGCTGCGGCAGCCAACGCCATCTACTTCTTCGACAGTGACGGTCAGAGCGGCGGCGTGACGGTTTTAGGCACGGCTACCCGCTTCGGCAGCCAAACGGACGATATGACCATTCAGCTTATCAAGAGCGGCGAGTCCGAGGCTGCCTATGAGGCCATCGTCAAGGGCGACGCCGCAGGCTACTCCATCGCAGGCGTCCTCCCCGGCACCTACACCATGAAGGTGATGAAGCAGAACCATGTTACACGGGAGTAC